>CADAOD010000010.1 GCA_902789415.1 uncultured Prevotellaceae bacterium | reverse complement strand
CCTGTCACCATCCCGTAACAGTCGGGCGAAGATGTCGCTCACCACGTCCTTGCTCTCGTCGGCATCATAGAGCATCGTCCTTGCCAGACGGTACATCTTGGCATAATGCTGACGGTATATGTCTTCAAATTCTTTTTTCGTCATAATTATTAATCATATACAACAAGGACGATTCAGCGAACCGAAAAACTAAGCAAAACGATAACTTTTTTCATATTTCCTTCATTTTTCTACTGTCTTTTGTCATTCCGAGCCACAAAGTTACAGAAAGTCCCACGAAAAAGCCCTCGGCAAAGCCCATAATCTGGCTACCGAGGGTGTGGGTCTTAACTCAGGTTAAGAGTTTTACTTGATGGCTTGGTTAGGTTTTACAACACCATGCCTAATGCACGTGCAACAGCGTTCTTGATAAACGCGTTGATGGTGATGCCTTCTTTCTGGGCTGCTATGGCTGCACCGCTATGAATCTCTGGGGTAAGTCTGACATTCAACACACCAGAATAGGGCTTGCGTGGTTCAATACCCTTCTCCTCACATAATGCCAGGTAATCATCTATAGCTTCCTCAAAGTCCTTTGTCAGTTCTTCTACAGTTGAGCCTTCGTAGGTAATACTATCCTTAGCCATTCCCTGCACCTTTCCAAACAGACATTTGTCTTCTTCGCTATATTCTACACTACCTGTGTAACCTTTATACTTCAAATATCCCATATTACTATCCTCCTTATTTTATATAATTATTGGTTAATAGATAATTCAATATGTCGCGCATCATGTACCCCTTTATAATATTGCTCGGATGGGGCTTGTGCATGATGTACGAGTTCTCGTCCTTTGCATTGTAGAACTTGACGCGCGAGCCTGATGTAGAGCCTTTGTGTTCAAGTTCGAAGCCACAACCCTGAAACAATGTAACAACCTCGTCGAAAGTAAAATCCCGAGGTTGAGTCTTAAACCGTTTTATGAGTTTATCTTTCTTATTCATCGCCGCAAAGGTAACTATTTTTAGTTGCAACTCCAAATGTTTTCTCAATTATTTTTGTTTTTTTGATAGTTTTTGGGCGGAAGGGGATGTTCATTTTCTTCATTGTTCATCAGTTTTGTTTGGCAAAGTTACGTAAAACGGCACAAAAAACCTCGGCAAAGCTCAGAACCAAAGGTCGCTGGCCGAAGGGAAAAGCAAATCGGTTGCCGAGGGTGTAGGTCTTAACTCAGGTTAAGAGAAATCATTTATAATGGGGCAGCGCCGAATATAAACCGACATCTGCCCCGATGAAACAGGATAGAAATTATAATCTATTCTTTTCAGCATTACCGGCTCCGGTACCCTTGTACTTAGACGGGGTGACGTTGAATCGGTAGCGCAGGGAGAGGGTAACACAACGGGAATCATTGTCCTCCATCTTACGGAACATCATGCGATTGCTATAGAGCGTGATGCGGTTGATACCGCCGTTGAAGAGGTCGTTACCTGAGAGTTTTATGTTTAGCCGACGTTTGAAAAAGTCTTTGCTAACACTGAGCGAAAGCATGGGGTTAGTGCAATTTATCCAGACGTTCTGCTGATAGCCGTGCGTGTGCATATTGAAATCAGCTTGTAGCAACCAGTCATGGGGCAGTATGAAGATATTGCCTAATTGCAGGGCTAGCATGGGGTGGTTATAACTTCTCATTTCACCTATGAACTCAGACTTGAACCACGGTTTCATCAATGAAATGTTGTATTGTGGTGTCCATGTGGCACTCCCGCTCAACTTAACGCTTTTCTGTGCTCCAAGCGTAATGGTGAGCCAGTCGGCATAGTCGTAGTTCTTGTAGGTCACGAGGTTCACCTTGCTATCGTTCTCCAGACTTTCTGCAGAGTATAGGATTGGATCTACGCAATGGGAGAAATTTACATTGAGATAGAGCCATTTCCACATAGCCATTGTATTTATGTTATGGTACTTGATGGGTTTCAGATAAGGATTACCTGTTTGCATATTCAGACGGTTCTCATAGACAACATCACTGCTAAGCTGCCAGTAGGACGGACGCGTAGTGCGCTTGGCATAACTGAAGGACAATTGCACCTTCTTCACAGAAGTTGATAAGGATACCGATGGAAAGAAATCGTTGTAGGTACGGCTTTGATCGTCGCGACGAATGCTACCAACAAAGTATTCCGACGTCACATGCTCATAGCGCAAACCTGCTGACAATCGGAAACGTCCGATCTGTTGGCGTAATTCCATGAAGGGAGCAATAGCTTGCTCATGCTGCTCGTTGTTGCTGTTTGCTATATAGCCCTCCACGTTCTCAAAACTACTGTTCCAGCGGGTGTTGGTATATTCCTCTCCAACCTCAATCTGTCCTTTTCCCAATGGATGAGTCACGAAGAGTTTCTCAGCCATCAGTCGGCTGCGCGTCAGGGCATAGGTGTTTACGTCGCGGTCATCGTATTCGTCGCTCAGTTCCTGTTGCTGGTTGCGATTACGCTGGTCACGATAGGTATAGTCGGCATTGAAGTCGATGCAAAACTGTCCTATCTTACCAGAATAGTAAAAATTCGCTTGGTGTTTAGGTGCACCTTTTGCTCTATTGATACTGCTATTCTGCAAACGGTCATACATATTACCGTTAGCTTGCAGGTCATCATCATAGTCGCTCCAGGTCTTCACGTAGTCGTAAGTGTTCTGATAGAATCCGCCAAAAGAGTTGTTTTCATTGAGTTGGTAGTTGAAGCCGAAACGACCTTCAAGGAATGGATTGTAAACCTTGTCCTTATGCTTGTTAGTAATTACCCATAGTGTGTCGGCAAAGACGGTTTGTTCAAACTCGCCTTTCTCCCACCGTTTATTGTAGGCCCCAAAGAAATTTGCAAATAATTCAAGTTTTCCAGTGCGATAGGTTAGGTTAATGCGCTCATTGTTAGCGAAACCATGGCCCTTCCGATTCCATGACGTGAGCTCTACTCCTAAACCTTCTCCCGCAGCCCGCTTGGTTCGGATGATGATAACGGCATTTACTGATGCGTCATATCGGGCTCCAGGATTTTGAACAACCTCAATATTCTTGATATTATCTGATTGTATGTTCTTCAATTCTTGTAAATCAGAAAGTTTTCGATTGTTCAGGTATATTATAGGTGTTCCTTTACCTAGAATTTCAAAGACTTCTCCTTTTTTTGAGATTGTAGGTACACGTGACAGTACGTCTTCTGCTGTTCCCATCCGCTCCATCACTGTGCCCTCTACATTCATCATCAATGAGCTTCCCTTCAGTTGTACTTTGGGACGTTCGCCAGTTACTACAACACCTTTTACGCTCATCGTTTCAGGATGAATCTGAATGGTGCCTACGTGTTCATTATTACATAATAGATACTTTGTTTTATAACCAACATATGAAACACGAGCTAATACTGTAGGCATTTCGTATGGAATGACAAAAACGCCCGCCTCGTTACTTACACCTCCACCGATAACTGAGGAATCGGATGGATGAAGCAGGTAAACATTGGCATAAGGAACGGGCTGGCGGTTTTCGTCGATGATTGTTCCTGAAAGATGACGTTCTGTCTTGTGTACACATTCAACATAGATTTCGTACTCTCCACGTTTTACAACTCGTATTGGATAGAAACCAACAATCTGCATAACGGCGTCTATAAAAGACTTATGCTTAATATGTGTACTAACGCGAAAGTCTTCAAGTTCATTATACAGAAAGTTAATATTATAGTCACGCGACAGTTGGTTCAAGTCGCATAAGACCTCCGACATGGATACATCATCGTAGTTACGATTGATATGCTGTCCATACATATTAGTATAACAACATATTGCTATGATAATAAAAAAGAATTGTTTCATCATTTTACAATCAGTTTGTTGTTTTCGACAGTTGTATTGACATGCTCGAACATGTTTAACTTCTCGATAACTTCTTGCAAATTATCGTCCTGTTTCCATACAAAATAGAAACGGAGCTGTTTTGCTTCTTCATTCTGAAGCTCTACATCCAGATGATGATAGCATGCGATCTCTTTGATGATGCTATCCAATGGTACATTCTCAAAAACAACGGCTTGCATTGCGATAGTTGAGTCGTTTTTATTATCATCTGCAGGATGAGTAGCAGTAGGCTTGGCTTGTAAAGGCTGCTCTGTTGGCACGGGTTGGAATTTAGGAACAATCATAAAATGCAACACATGAATAGCAGCAAAGGTGATGCCCGAAAGCATCAGTACGCCAATAAATATTGCTGCCACACGGAGCCAGTTTCGCCTAGAAGATGATGTAAGTTTCTTCCATTCAATATCGATGGTTTTGTCGTCGATTTCCTTTTGGGAATCGAACGCACTTTTGGTCTTAGCCATCAGGGTATAGATTTCACGGCATTCTTCGTCTGACAGTATTTCCTGCCATTCTTCGGCCGTGTAGAGCTGGGGCTGCTCCATCATTTGGAACAAAAGTTCGGTCTTGTTCATCTTACTAATTTCTTTTTAGGTGTTCACGTAATTGTAGAAGTGCACTGCGCAGATGCTTGTAGATGGTGGTTTCGCTAACACCGAGACGATGGGCTATCTCACGGAAAGTGAGTCCATCGCGGAAGTGTAACTCTATTATTTCACGACAGATAGGCGGCATTAACTGACTGATGCCTACTGACAGGGCTTTTAGTTCCTCGTTGCCCCCATCTGGTGGAATGATAGTGGTGTCCTGATCAAGGAGATAGAGTCGTTGAACTCGCTCCTGAATCTTCCTGTTTCGTATCACATTCAAACATCGGTTACGTACACTGATGAGTAGGAACGCTGCTGCCGTTTGATCGTGCAACTCAAAAGTTGGCGATGCAAGTAGCTGGGCAAAGACATCGTGCACTATGTCCTTGCTCTCAGCATCATCGTGCAAAAGTATGGTGGCCAGCCGATACATCTGCCGGTAATGCTGTTTGAACAGCGTTTCAAGATTCTTTTCTCTTGTTGTCATACACCTATAATACACACGAGAAACGATTTGCTAAACCCCAAATGGCATTTTTTTTGTGAAAAACATCTATTATGTTTGCCAAAGTTACTGAAAACGGTACAAAAAAGCCCTCGGCCAAGCCCAGAAATCGGGTGCCGATGGTGAAAGTCTTAAACTACTTAAAGAATTTCTGCCGTTTTCCCTTCATTTTTTGCCAAGGAACTTTCTTATGCAGACCTTTTATTCATGCGAAAGTTTTTCCCAATATGGACGCAACTCATTCTGAATGTAAACTACAACATCTGCAAACATGATATTCTCACTTTTTATAATCTTGTGCAAGAAAGCCTGCCACCTAACTTGCATCTGCTGATTATCGGCAAAGTCCTTTCGGAAAAACATGGTGTCGGCATCGTATGAGGTGTGTCTGTTCTCAAAGGTACGCATGATGGCTTCCTGCAATGTATCAACGTCATAATTCTCTTTCGATAAGATGTTGTATAGGTCGTAATAGTCTTTCATGCGACTGCTCTGGTCGGCAAGATCCACTATGGCATGCATCTTCTCCGCAATTACCGTTTCAAGCGAATAGGTCATGATGTTCACGCTTGGCAGTTGCTCCAGTAGCACTGGGTACTCAAGTTCTATCGGACTTGGTGTAACAACATCGCCAAATCCGATGTCCATTGTCAACACCTGTGCAATGGAGTCCATTCTCACGGGAATGCTCAAACGGATACCATGATAGTCTTTGAATTCGGTAATGTTTTGTGCCGTAATATTGTCGATATCGTATGTAATACCATCTTCTTCATATGGAACGGAACATATCTCCTTGAAAGTAGCAACGATAGTTGCCCCCTCATTACTGATGTTGTTACCCAGGAAGTCAATATCCAACGTGGGACGTGCCGTAAACTTCTCGTAGGCATACATCAGCGCACCACCTTTCAGAAAGAAGTTACTGCGATATTTTGTCTGCGACATTCTGTAAAGCAGTCGTTCCTGAAAGTATCGTGTGAGAATGGTCTGATAAAACACATCCTCCTGCTTGGCAATGTTCAGCAGTTTGCTACGGATAGACTTGCCGTAATTTGTTATGTTGTCCTTGCTCATAGTTTCACTTGCAGATATTTTTCGAGAATGGTGCCTACACGGAGTTTTCGGGCATAGTCCATCAACTTGCTCAGGTTTCTGTTGGGACGTTCAAGATAGTTGCCGATGATTTCTGAACAGACGTCAATTCCTATCTTATTGCGGAACTTCACCGCATTGAATATCCACTTTAGGGAACGACGGAACCGTTACCTTTCTGTCTCTTTTGATGGCCACATGAAAAGCCTGCGGCATCGAGGTCGTTAGCTGGTGAATGTTCCAAGCCGACCACAGGCACAAGATACCATCTGGAACGATGGTGTTAATGTCAATCATGTTGCCGCTCAGTTGGTCGATATTAGCATACACACCGCGGCGCACTTGAATGAGTTCGCCCTGCCGTGCACTCTCCAGCATTTTGTAGTAGACCGTTCTACCCTGCTCCTTTATACTGGCTGACGAGATGTATGAATTCTGCTTTTTTGCCATACTCTATTCTTGAAATCGGTACAAAGTTACCACAAATTTTTATAATTGTGGCATTTTTGTACGAAAATCTTTGTTTTGGTGGTGATTTTTAGAGCTTTATCCTACCTGCGAGGTATCAAAGGAACTAAAGAAAGTGGCGCTATTTTTTCGTTTCGAACGTGCGAGGCGTAAGTGCCATCCCAACAGCTTGACTTGCTTACCGGTTACAAAGATACAACATCTGCGAGGGCATTTTATCCGCATATTCATCACCATCCGTACAATAGGCATAATCATTAATTTATTAACAATAATTCGAAAAAAAAACTCATTTTTCTTTGTTGCAATCATATTTATTCGTACATTTGCACCAATATTACTAAATATCTAACCCATATTAACGATTTCATATATATGATTACCAGATTAACGCGTTTACTCGTAGCATTACTGCTGCTTACTGTGGGCACCCTTACGGTTTGGGCCGAGAAAGAACTTACGCCCGAACTGCGAAAACTTACCGACGAGGCTTATCAACTGTACAGCTCGCGCGAAACGGGCAAGTTTCTGATTGATATACAGAAGATTAAGGCTGCTACCGAAAACAGTGGCTACGACGAGACATTCTATCGGGCCTGTTCGTACGAGGCCATGTACGTGTTTGAGTATGTGGATCGTAAAGACGGCGTAATGCTGGCCCACAAGATTTTTCAGCACGCCAAGTCGCATGATAGCAACATAGGTATGTTTTTTGCCACCTACACATTGGGCTATATCCGCAACATGTCGGGCAATCATGATCTGGCCGAAAAGAGTTTCCTGCAGGCGCTGGAACTCAAGAATAAATACATGAAGAACGAGAGCGGCGCCCCATGCTATTTGGGCTTGTGCGAGATAGCCCTGTATCATAAGGATTACGAAGCCGTGCAAAAGTATGCCCGCTTGGCACTCGAAGAGCCGGGCGTGATGCCTATGAACCAGGTTACAGCATGGACCTATAAGTGCCTGGCTCGTTACCATATGGGCGACAGCAAGGGATTCAACGAGGCCTACAAGGAGCGCCAGAAGCTCACTGAGAAGTATGGCGGACAGGGTGGTATCTTTGGCGAACTACTAAGCGTATATGAGGCCAAGAACCACAAACAGTGGAATCTGGCTCTGCAACGTGCAGATAAGCTGGTGCACCTGCAGAATAAGTGCGAGCAGAAAGCTATCATCTACGAACACATGGGCGACATTAAACAGGCTCTCTACTGGCAGAAACGCACCCGCGAGGTTAAGGATTCTATCGAGAGTAGCGAGGTCCGCTCACAGATGTCGGAGTTTGATACAGAGCTTGCCATCACCTATGCCGAGAACGATGCCAAAGAGCAGCAGCTGGCCAAAAATCGATTAATGCTTGGTGCAGGCGCTCTGATAGCCGCTCTAGTCATCACTTTCCTCTCAGTGTTTATTTATCGTCGCCGTCAGCAGCTCAAAAACCTTAAGGAAGTGAACCAGCGCCTGCGCGATGCCTACGACCAACTGGAAGATACCACCAAGGCCAAAGAGCGCATAGAGAGCGAACTGCGCATTGCCCGCGAGATACAGAAGCGCATGCTGCCACATGTATTCCCCAGGCGCCGCGATGTAGATATCTACGCCATGATGACTCCTGCCAAGGAGGTGGGCGGCGACCTGTATGCCTATGCCCTGATGGATAATCAGCTGTACTTCTGCGTGGGCGACGTGAGTGGCAAGGGAGTGCCCGCCGCACTGTTTATGGCCGAGGTCACACGTATGTTCCGCACTCTGGTAGATGGGCATCTGCAGCCCCAGGCCATTGCTAACCGACTGAACCGCGCTCTTACCGAAGACAACGATCAAGGCATGTTTGTAACCATGTTTATCGGTTTGATTAATCTCACTACCGGCCACATGGAGTACTGCAATGCTGGCCATAATCCACCGCTGCTCGATGGCGAATACATGAAGATGGAGCCCAATGCACCTATAGGTTTGTGGCCCGACGTGGTGTTTACCGGCGAGGAAGTGGCCGATATGCACGGTAAAACGCTATTTGTTTATACCGATGGCATCAACGAGGCCGAGAACAAGAACAAAGAGCAGTTTGGCGACGCTCGATTGCAGGCCCTCCTGCGTCGCAACCACGGCGATGCCCGCAGCACGTCCGAGGCCATCCACAGGGCAGTAGAAGAGTTTGTGGGCGATGCCGAACCCAGCGACGACCTCACTAAGATGTGTATCATGATGCCCTAACATCGCCCACACGTCTTAATCTATACACAGATAGTACTTTATGCGCTCAACCATCTCGGCGGTATATCCAGTATCGCCGGTACGATGATGTAGTCGGTACTATTATTGCTGAATTTCTGTTCCATAAGTCAGTCGTTGTTACTTCCTGCTGCAAAGATTATTTTCTCTCTATCCACAATTGGAAGAACAGGTCGTAAACAAAATACTCACCATTTTCCTGGGTAATGAGATCTTTGTCGAGAAGGCCTCTTAATGCAGACATAACAGAACTTGGCGATTGCAAATGGTATTTCCGCACAAAAGCACCACCCGATACGCTCTTCACTCTTCGCTCGCAGGCTATGGCTAAAAACACGTTGCGCTGCTTCTCTGACATCTGGGCCAACAGCGTGTCGTAATACTCTGTATACAGATCCAAGATGTAGTTGATAGCAACGTCGATCATATCTTTACTACACGTTTCGCCTTGTGCGGTATTTAGAAATAGCACGTTCATCAGACGCTGCAGATAAGATGTTATTCCATCAAATCGCTGATAAACGATGTCTACTACATCAGGCTGGATTGACTTTCCACATTTCTTGAATTGAGCGCAGGCAAACTCTATATACTTTTCGATGGGAATAGGAGAAAGTCCCATTGTAATGACCGACTGATAGAACGGACGTGACGGCGACAGGAAAATCTCACCCATAAGATGTCGCTTGGAACCTGCAAACAAAAATGTAGCATTTGGGCATCTTTGGATATGTGTTCTCAGTGCAGCTTCTACATTTTGACCGTCTGGATACTCTGTTATCTTCTGAAATTCATCGATAGCAACCAAACAAGGCTTGTCGGCCGTATTAAGATAGACGAATATCTCGTCGAGAGTAATTGCAGGATTAGTATATGCACCCAAGCCAACTTCCCATACAGGATTGCCATTCATATCGAAAGAAATCTGCTGCTGTATGGACTTAAGGGTGCCAACAAATTTCTCCCAAGTCTTCCTGCCGCGTGGTTTTAATTCATCGAGTATAGCCTGTCCTAGAAGACTTACAAAGTCGGCTAAAGAGCTTGTGGCATATATATCGATGATAAACGTATAATACTTTTCCTTAATTTCAGGCTGTGCAAAACAATGATGGATCAAATCTGTTTTGCCTAGTCGCCGAGGAGATATCAAGGCCATGTTGTTGTCATTGGTAAGCAACTTTACCAAATCCACAGTCTCTTGTACTCTGTCGCAGAAGTATTCGGGCCCTGCATATCCTTTGGTTACAAACGGATTTTTCATACTCTTTTATCCTTTATAATTACCTTTTCGGCTGCAAAGATAAGCAATTATCAAATACAAACAAAGCTTTTTATCAAAAAAATGATAATCAAAAAAATGATAATCATAAATTTGGCACACGAAGGGAAAAGCAATTCGTAGCGCTCGCGGGCCGTGGCGCAATGTAGGTCGAGGTAACGCGAACGGAACTGGAAGAGAATGTGCTCGGCAATGATGGCACGCAGCATCTTACTGTATCTCGCTAAAATAAGACTTGATTTTTGATATTTAGTGCTTATTTTTACCAAATCGTCAAAATAAACACGGTAAAAACGTCTTATTTCAACAAAAATGTTAAATTAAGATATATTTTCTATGCTTTTACTTGTAAATATCACTTATTCTATGTATATTTGCCATTGAAAAAGTGCATTCCTTATTAAGGTAATTCATCGTGTTGATGCTAATGCAAAGCGGATGCAGCGAATAACCCAGTTTAAGATATATCTTACAAATCCGTCTTTACGATGTGCCCTTTTCTCGCCATTGACGGAGACAGATAAGACTTTGGGAAGTATGGTAGAGACTGCTCTTTTTGCCCAGCGTATTCAACGGGATGATGAGGAAGTTTTTTATGCAAATTGGAAGATGGGACGAGAAAATGGTGAGGTGGATATGGTGGGACTTGACCGACTACGCCAAAAGCCAATATGGGCTGTTGAGATGAAATGGTCTGACCGTTATTTCGATGTGCCAAGTGAACTAAAATCCTTACTTTCATTTATGGATAAGAATCATCTGGTGTCGGCAATAGTCTCTTCTCGTACAAAGTATGGAATTAAAAATATGGAGAATTATAACTTGACGTTCATGCCGTCGGCCCTATATGCCTATTTATTGGGTTATAATACAATAGAGCAAAAGAAATATTGATTGAGAACATAAAACTATAATGCGTATGAATATTGGTGATAAGGCGCCAGAGATTCTGGGCAAGGATGAACAGGGACGGGATATCCGTTTGAGTGATTATCGTGGACGTAAGTTGGTGTTGTACTTTTATCCAAAGGATAACACCAGCGGCTGTACGGCTGAGGCTTGTAGTTTGCGCGACCATTATGCCGAACTGCAAGGGGCTGGCTACGAGGTGGTGGGCGTGAGTAAGGACTCGGCTGCATCGCACGTTAAGTTTAAGGAGAAGCACGAACTGCCTTTCCCACTGATTGCGGATGTGGACAAGACGCTGCTGCAGGCTATGGGGGCCTGGGGCGAGAAGGTGATGTACGGCAAGAAAACTGAGGGCACCATACGCACCACCTTTATTATTAACGAGGATGGCATCATCGAGCAGATTTTCGCCGGGAAGCAGGTAAAGACCAAGGAGCATGCCGAGCAGATACTAAGCCGATAACTTGGGACGCTTGCTGTTAACCAGGTACATGCCGTACAGGATGAGTACAGTACCGATGATAAACAAACTGTAGAACGCCCAACACATGCAGGCACCAAAGGCAAGCGCATCGCCTAAAGGCGAGAGGTGGAGCACGAAATGACCGTTCATAATCACCATTACAACGCCCAATGCCGCCATAACGGTACCAAAGGTTTGCCAGCGATTAAGGCGCTCGGTTTTATAGAACCCCCCGATGATGGCCGAGGCAAACAGGGGGCACAGACTAACGATGATGCTGGTGTTGGTGGTTGTGGTGTAGTTCATGGAGCTATTCTCGGTCAGGAAGTAGAGCGATCCGCCAAAAACACCTAATGCTATCATGATAAGTTCGTCGCGCCAATTGAGGCTCATCCAACGGAGGCCCTTGGAAATACTGTAGGCCGACAGTAGCAAGTAAGCAATAATAAATCGCAGAATAAATATCTGGGCAGCTGTTAGTCCGCCCAGCAACAACAATTTTGTGCATACAAACGTGACGCCCCAGATGGCTACCACAAAAAATGCTATAAGATGGGGTAGAAATCGCTTCATATAAGTAATTTTATGGGTGCAAAGATACAACATTTTTCCTATATTTAGCGAAAAATGCGAAATAATTTGGTAGTTATCGAAAGAGGTTGTACCTTTGCCAAGGGAAAAATAGATAAGCGTATGAACATATCAAAATGGATGCTGGTAGCCGTTGTAACGGTAAGTATAGAGCCTGTTTTAGCTGCTACTTGTATGGGTATTAACCCGGTAAACTGGCGTACCGATGCCACGCCTGCCATACTGCATGATACGATTACCGTTACCCTCGCACCCGAATATCATGTATTGGTGGTGAGCGGTTACAGCGGTTCGGAATATGCGGCATACAAAAACTTTATCAACGTAGGCGATATTCATAGTTGTGAGCCATGGCTCTACAGCGAATGCCTGGCAAAGAACATACGCGTGCGAGCTAATGCTTGGCGCATGAAACAAGCACAATGAACGAAACACAACGTGGATTTATACAACTGCACCTGAGTGTGCTGCTGGCAGGCTTTACTGGTCTGTTTGGGCGACTGATTACTCTGAACGAGGTGGATATAGTATGGTATCGCATGCTGTTTACGAGTGCCATCCTGCTGGTGTTTACAGGATTGCCACGTGTGGGTTGGCGTAAGTTCCTGCAGCTGTGTGGTTGTGGTGCGCTGTTAGGCTTGCACTGGATACTGTTTTACAGTAGTATCAAAGCCTCGAACGTGTCGATCGGTGTTATCTGTTTCTCGTTAGTGGGCTTTTTTACAGCCCTTTTCGAACCGATGATTTACCATCGCAAGCTATCGGTTACCGAGTTGGTGTTCTCGCTAATTACCGTATTAGGTGTGCTCTGCATCTTTTCGTTAGATGCCCGTTACCGCTATGGTATCGGCATTGGTGTGGTGTCGAGTGCCGTTTGTGCGCTCTATGCCATTTGTAATAAGAAAGCAAGCGTGGGTGTGCGTAGTCGTACGGTGCTGATGTACCAGATGTCGGGTGGTATCGTGCTGGTATCGATGATCATCCCCATCTATCTGACTTTCTTCCCCAGCAACCAGCCTGTGGTGGTTATCCCCGAGGGTACTAACCTGTGGCTGATGCTCTGTCATGCGCTGTTCTGTACGGTTGGTATGTATCTGCTACAGATACAGGCGCTGAAGCGACTCTCGGCCTTTACGGTAAACCTGACGTACAACCTGGAGCCTTGCTATACCATTATATTAGCATTCCTGATTTTTGGCGAGGGCCGCGAGATAAACTTCTCGTTCTATATCGGCATCGCCCTGATACTGCTCAGTGTGCTGTTGCAAACCCGACGGGCACTGGGACCTAAAAAATAAAACGTTTATGCAGACAAGTTATGCATTATTTTTTGATATCGACGGTACGCTGGTGAGCTTTGAGACGCACCAGATTCCCGCAGCAACCATCTTGGCGCTTACACAGGCCAAGGCCAATGGGCACAAGGTGTTTATAGCTACCGGTCGCCCACCTATTATTATTACCAACTTGGGCGCTATCGAGCACCTGATAGATGGTTATGTAACCACCAACGGTGCCTATTGCTTTGTGGGCGATGAGGTGGTGGCGTGCAAGAGTATTCCACCGCACGAGGCCCGATTGATAGTAGATGACGCTATAGAGAAGAACTATGGTGTGATAGTGGTTGGCGAGAAGGATGTGGCCGTGCTCGACCCGCAGGGACAGGTGGATGAGATTTTCCGTCAGCATTTAGCGGTGGAGAATCTGGATAAGGCCAGGCCTGTAGAGGAAGTGTTGCAGCAGCGTATTATGCAGATAACACCTTTTTTTAGTAAGGAATACGAGGCTGAGCTGATGGCGCGTGTGCCAGGTTGTACCTCAGGCAGATGGCATCCGGCGTTTACCGATGTAACTGCATTAGGTGCCGATAAGGGCGAGGGACTGTTGGCAATGGCCAAGCACTTTGGACTGAACCCCGACCATACCATGGCTTTTGGTGATGGTGGTAACGACAGTACAATGGTACGTAGGGCTGGCATTGGCGTGGCCATGGGCAATGCTATCGACGAGCTGAAAGCTGAGGCTGACTACATTACTGCATCGGTTGACGATGAGGGTGTGCGCAAGGCCCTGCAGCACTTTGGCTTGATTTAGTTAGGCCAAAGGCAACGTCATGACAAAGCGGGCACCTGAGGTGTAAGTGGTATCGAGCACCACATCGCCACCTAATCGGCGTGCTAACGAGCGTGCTACGGTAAGTCCAATACCTGTACCCTCGTAATACTCGTCCAGCTGTACAAACTCATCAAAAATATGCTCTGCTTCGTTGTATGGTACACCAATACCTGTGTCCTCAACGATGAAATCGATAGTGCTATCTGTCTTTTTAAGTGTGAGTGTTACCTGTTGCTGCTTTGTAGGCTCTTCGTTTTTGGCTTCGGCAGGGTGGGTAAACTTGCGAGCATTATCAAGCAGCATGGAAAGTGCACGGCTTGCTGCCTGCTCGTTGGTGGTGATTGTCACTGCGCCTTCGGTGTCGCCAACCTGTAAGTCGAACTTCAGGTGCTTGGCATTGGTAATATCGCTGGCATCGATGGCCTGTGCTGCAATCTGTACGGCCAGCACGTTGTCGGTACGGTCGATGACGGTCTGACTGTTGGCATCGCTCAGCTCCAGCATCTTGTTAACCAAACCGGTGATACGGTCGGTATTCTCAACAATCTTTTGGTTGATATCGGTGCGTGTAGCCTCGTCGAGACTCATGTCGGGCATGGTGATGATTTGGGTAAAACCGCTCAGAATGTTCAGTGGTGTACGTATCTCGTGCGAAATTTGACGGATAAAGTTGGTTTTCATCTTTGATGATTCCTCGGCGCGCTCGTTAGCTATTACCAGGTTGTTATAACTAATCTCGAGCAGTGTGTGGGCACGGCGTAGTTTGCGATAGAACTCAAACAGTACGCCCAAGAATATCAACAGCAGCAATACCACTACCACGATTCCCTGCATGCGCTGGCGGTTAAGCGAAGCACGCTGTGCGGCAATCTGTTCTTCCTTTTGTTGTGTTTCGTATATCACAGCCAATTCCTCAGCATCGCTACGGTGCTGGTAGGTTTTAACCGTGTCGAGCAAAGTGATAATTTGCTCTGCTTTTTGTAGTGCCTCTTCTTTGCGGCCAGTTTTCACCATCGCTTTAAAGATAGTAGAGGGGCTGGATATCAGATAGTCGATGGTAGGCGATACACCTTCTTTTATCTCGGCAGAATCGATACGAAGCGAAATAGAAAGCAGTTTTTCCCATTGCTCGGTCATTTCCAGATAAAAAGCCTGGTCGTAGATACCACGGAAGGTTTTGGCATAATCGGACGAAAGGAAACTCTGGAAGGCAGCTTCTCCTTCTTCTGTATGTCCGGTCATGGCCCACATAATGGCCTTATCGCCGGTAAGTGTGGCCAGATAATTGCTATAATTCTCGGTAGATACATTAGTGGCAGCATAACGCTCAAGTGCCTGTTCCATCATGTTGAGCCAAGGTTCTATGCGATCGAACCATTTAATGTTCATGTAATAATTGATAATGTTCGATGCAATCAGTAGACAACTTTCTTGGCAACTGGGGCTCTTAAGATAGCGTAGAGCCAGTTGCTCGGCACCCTGGCGGGCTTTTTCAAAGGTTTGTACTGCCTCGTCGTGACGGCTAAGTCGTATTTGACACATACCAATCTCCATGAGGAACTGGTTGGTATAATCGCGACCAATAATGGTTGTATCTTTAGAAACAATATCATGACCCTTGGTGGCAGTTTGCAAAGCCAGTTCAACATTGTTGTTGTTCAGATAGATGGTGCTCAATCCCATGAAAGAATCGTAGTATTGCGCCTTGTTGATGTGCAGCAGCTTGTCGCCTTCGATGGCCTTGTTGTAAAAAATCAAGGCTGAGCGAAACTGTTCCATTTCGTCGTATCTCTTAGCCTTGGTATAATCGGCCTGGCAGGTGGGTATCTTGCCAACCTGTTCCAAACTGTCGAGTGCTTGTATCCAGTGGTTGCTACCGTAGCTGTCCAAAAGTTCCTCAACCCTGTTGTCGGTTAGTTTTTCAGTTACGGATTGGTCCGAAGTTGCCTTTTGGTTGGCCTGGTTATTGTGGCACGAGGTAACAGTTAGTACTAATAGTGTAAGTACTACGGCTGCGAAGTAGCGTCGGCGGAACAGCCAGCGCCAAAGGGGCATAAACATGAGCATAATAGATAGTAAGATTAGTGGCAATAGGAAATAAAGCAACAAACGGAAGTTGCTAAGGATAACCTCATTGGGGCATACAAGGGCAATACTCCAACCTGTCTGGCGGAAAGGCATGTAGAATACATGACTCTCGATACCATCCAGGCATAGTGCCTTGTAGCCTGTTTCGCCATCGGTCATAGCACGACCTAATGAGGTGAGTGCTGTGTCGGGATGCTCGATAGTAGAGGTGAAAATGGTTTCGTACAACAATCGGGTGCTGTCGGGATGAACAATATAGGAACCGCCACGCCCTAACAGCATGCAATACGATTTGGGCATGGGTTGGTAGTTTGATATCTGATCGGCCAGCCAATTCAACGGAACATCGGCCGAGAGGATGCCCACCGTTTTATCAGGACCACCCTGTATGGGCTGGCAATACGAGGTCATAATATCATTAACAACAATACCGCCTGTATTTACGTCGGCATATGGCTCTATCCAGTACGAGTGATACAGCATGCGTGGGATAACATACCAGTCCATATAAAAATACTGATAGTTGTCGCTACCTTCCTGCTCGGTTATAATGCTGTTACCGTTGTTGTACGAGTAAGCCGAGAAATACTGTCCTTTTTCTTTATAGAAATAGGGATCGAATGAGATACTACAGCCTTTTAGGTCCGGGTGCTGCTTAAGCAACTCTCTGCTATACTCGAACATCATGTCGGGTTGGTCGATATGTTGCTCGATCTTTGGAATCAGGCTATCGGTAGCAGCCTCTATTTGGTGCAGATGGCGGTCAGTATTCTCCATAATTTGCTGAAGCGATTCTACAGCATTGGCCATAGCTTGTTGCTGTATAATCTGGCGACTATAGAAAAGTACTGCAATCAACAATAGGGTGAGGATAGTACCAATAGCAGCTGTTATCCAGGGATGCTTTTTCATAGGCCAATCAGTTCTTTATAGGTTACCTCGCGTTTCAGCATACCTGCCTCCAGCATCATCTTGTTGGCCTTACGTACCATATCAGCGCGCACACGAAACTCGCGGCGTTTCGACTCACGGTCAATCTGCAGGCGTAACACTTCTTCGAGCATCATCTTCTGCATCATGCGGTTGGTGTGGATGCCGTTTTTATGTACATACTTCATCACAATATCCAATGCCTCGTCGGGGTGGGCGGCTACCCACTCCCAACCGCGGCGGCTGGCTGCGGCAAACTTACCAACGGTGCTACGGTGGGTGTCGTAATATTGGCGTTTTACGTAAACACCGTTCTCCTGTATGTTGTAATCGTGATCGCTAAAACGATAAAGATAGTTCTCTGACAGTTTAAAGCCAGCCTGCTTCAGAAGGCAGAACTCGTTGTAACTCACCACCATAGTAGCATCGACAGCGCCCGACAGAAATACATTGATGTCGCTGGTAAAGCGTACCCATTCGTAGTCCATACCTTCCTTCTTACTCATGATATAGGTAAGGTAGTTAGGGTCGGAGTTGAAAATACCCACGCGCTGACCTTTCATTTTTAGTGGATTTACGCCCCAACGCGATACCAGGATGTTACTACTGTTCATGGAGTCTTGAAAGATGTTTACCAATGGAGTGCCTTGAGCAATGAAGTCCATTGCCGACATCATTGAGAACATGGCGGCGTCGCATTGGTTGGTCTTCAATCGGTTAGAGGCCGAACTGGTGAGCGAAGGGTGTTGGATAACCACATCCAATCCCAATTCATCATAAAAACCTCTCTCTTTGGCTGCGTAATAACCGGCAAATTGCGCTTGGGCTGTCCAGATGGTGGTAAACACAAAACGTTCACCCTTTGCCGAAACTGGTAAGGCCAGGATAACGGCAAAGACCATAGTGATATGTTTAAGGCTATGTCTCATTCTATTTCTCTCTCGTCGGGCGCAAAGTTACAAAAAAGTTTTAAACTATGTGCGTTTTTTAGTACAAAGATGCAACTTTTTGTACACTAAGTGGCTAATTTCCATATATTTTTATTAATTTTGCACCCAAAATTCTAAAGATATGAAACAAAGTTCGACGCAAGTCAATATTGAAGCATTAATCAGCAAGGCTGCAGGCGAGGCAGTAAAGGCCCTCTATGGCATGGATGCCACAGAGAAGATGCTGCAGTTGCAGAAAACAAGAAGTGAGTTTGAGGGTAACTTGACTCTGGTGGTATTCCCCTTTGTGAAGGCTGCCAAGAAGAGTCCGGAGCAGACAGCACAGGAGATTGGTGAATACCTGACTGCTAACTGTGCAGCTGTTGAGAAATTTAATGTGGTAAAAGGTTTCTTGAACCTGAGCGTAGGTGATGGCGCCTGGTTGCAGTTGCTTGATGCTATTGATAAGGATGAGCATTTTGGCATGAAGCAGGCTAACGACGAGTCGCCTCTGGTTATGATTGAATACTCATCGCCTAACACCAATAAGCCTTTGCACTTGGGCCATGTACGTAACAACTTGCTGGGTTGGAGCTTGGCACAGATAATGGAGGCTAATGGCAACAAGGTGGTGAAGACAAATATCGTGAACGACCGCGGTATTCATATCTGTAAGTCGATGCTGGCTTGGCTGAAGTACGGCAACGGCGAGACTCCTGAGACATCGGGCAAGAAGGGTGACCATCTGATTGGCGACTACTACGTGGCTTTTGATAAGCATTATCGCGAGGAGGTGAAGGAACTCGTAGCCCAGGGTATGGACGAGGAGAAGGCTAAGCAGGAGGCTCCACTGATTAAGGAGGCACACGAGATGCTGGTTAAGTGGGAGAACAATGATCCTGAGGTACGTGCCCTGTGGGAGAAGATGAATAACTGGGTATATGCCGGTTTTGATGAAACCTACAAGAAGATGGGCGTATCGTTCGATAAGATTTACTACGAGAGTCAGACTTACCTGAAGGGTAAGGCTAAGGTTGAAGAAGGCTTGGCTAAGGGGCTGTTTGAGCGTCATGAGGACAACTCGGTTTGGGCCGATCTGACCAATGAGGGTCTCGACAAGAAGCTGTTGCTGCGTAGCGATGGTACTTCGGTATATATGACTCAGGATATCGGTACTGCCGAGATGCGTTTCAAGGATTTCCCCATTGATAAAATGATATACGTGGTAGGTAACGAGCAGAACTACCACTTCCAGGTGCTTTCTATCCTGTTGGACCGCTTAGGATTCAAGTGGGGTAAGGAGCTTACACACTTCTCATACGGTATGGTTGAGTTGCCAAACGGTAAGATGAAGAGTCGTGAGGGAACGGTTGTTGATGCCGACGACCTGATGGCACTGATGGTTGAGGATGCCTACAAGACATCAATGGAACTGGGTAAGTTCGACGATATGACCGAAGAGGAACGCCGTGAGATTGCCCGTGTGGTAGGAATGGGTGCTCTGAAGTACTTTATCCTGAAGGTTGATGCACGTAAGAACATGCTGTTCAACCCCGAGGAGAGTATCGATTTCAACGGTAATACCGGTCCATTCATCCAGTACACTTACGCTCGTATCCGCAGTATTCTGCGTAGGGCCGAGGCTGAGGGCTTGAAACCTGCTAATGCTCAGGTAGATCTGGCTGAGAAGGAGGTTGAGCTGGTTCAGAAGATGAACGAGTTTGGCGCTGCTGTTGAGCAGGCAGGTAAGGATTACTCGCCAAGTGGTATTGCTAACTACTGTTACGAGCTTACCAAGGTGTTCAATCAGTTCTATCACGATTACAGCATTCTGAACGAGCCCGATGAGCAGAAGAAGGCAGTACGCTTGATGCTGGCTAAGAACGTAGCTAAGATTATCAAGAATGGTATGAGCCTGCTGGGCATCGAAGTTCCTGAGCGTATGTAATATGCAGAATCCCCCAGATTATAGACACGATACAGTTCTGCCCTTGCCAATGGAGGTAAGGGCAGACGCTTTTGCAGTTGATGCTGCTTGTAGTGGGAACCCCGGACCTATGGAGTATCAGGGTATTGACCTGACTACAGGTGCAAGAGTTTTCCATTTCGGACCTGTAAAAGGCACAAATAACATCGGTGAATTCTTGGCTATAGTGCATGCTTTGGCGCTTTGCTGGCAAAAGGGATGGCACGATAAGACCATTTATTCGGATAGTTATAATGCCATTCTATGGGTGTCGAAAGGTAAATGTAAAACCACACTTGAGCGCACGACACAAACAGAACAACTCTTCCAGATTATTGCAAGAGCCGAGAATTGGTTACGCACCCATCAATACCGTAATCCCATTATCAAATGGGAAACGCAGAAGTGGGGCGAGGTGCCTGCCGATTTCGGTAGAAAGTAATTAGTCCTTTCGCTGATAAATCACAATTACATTTTTATCGTACATGTTACTGCTGACCACTTGGGCGTTAGCAGGAATCAGCGGTGCGCGGGTGCCATCACTAACGGTCATCGTAGTATTGGTCTCTACGCGTATTTCGTCCCAAAGACCTTGTACTAAAAAAGAGCGAAGTGTTTCGGCACCACCTTCAACAATCAGCGACTGGATGTTCTGAGCATGTAAACTCTCAAGATTCAACGGGTGTGCATGGTCGATAACCATACGTTTGGGATTGGGACCGCACCACTCACGTACATTCAGCTGTGGGTGATCGCGTTCATCGGTAATGCGCCCTACCAGAATGGCATCTTCCTCGGCACGGAGTTTGTGTGATAGCATTTTAGTAAACTCGTTCGAAATCTGAACGGGCTGGTGGTGATCATCGATAAAACCATTGGCGGTTTGCGCCCATTTCAGGATGATATAAGGGCGATTTTCGCAATGGAATGTGAAGAAACGACGGTTCAATGCCTTACACTCAGTCTCGAGTACACCTACCTCGACTTCGATGCCTGCATCGCGCAGCTTTTGGATGCCGCGACCCTGAACTTCGGCGAATTCATCGATACACCCCACTACCACACGGCGCACGCCTTTCTTGATAATCAGGTCGGCGCAAGGAGGCGTTTTTCCGTAATGTGAGCAGGGCTCTAACGATACATAGATGGTCGACTCGGGTAACAAAGCCTCGTCTGCAGCGCTTACTGAAGCAAAGGCATTTACCTCGGCGTGAGCCAGTCCACAGCGCACGTGGTAACCTTCGCCAATAATGCGGCCGTTATGTACGATGACTGCGCCCACCATGGGGTTGGGTTTAGCGTTCTGCTGTCCGTTTTTGGCCAACTGGATGCAGCGTTGCATGAATTTTTCGTCGTTACTCATATAATTCTCTATTCTCAATTTTCAATTATCAATTATTTTACCTATCTTTGCACCATGAATTACGAAGAACTCTGCCAAAGACTCAGCAATATTTATGATGCTGGCGAGGCGAAAGCCCTTGTCCGTTGGGTGCTTGATGTACGTTTCGGCCTGACAATGGCCGATATTTATTGTGGCAAAGTTACACAATTATCGGCAAACGACCAAGCAGAACTCGAAAAAATCATGCAAAGACTCGAAAAAGCCGAGCCTGTGCAGTATGTTTTGGGTGTAGCCGACTTCTGTGGTCGTCAGTTTCATGTGGCGCCAGGTGTGTTGATTCCTCGTCCCGAAACGGTCGAATTGTGCCATTTTATCGTTAATAACGGCGGTAGTGATATCTTGGATATTGGTACGGGTAGTGGATGTATTGCCATAACCTTGGCGTTGGATATACCAGACTCACAAGTTACGGCTTGGGATATCTCTGAGGATGTACTGGCTATTGCCAAGCATAATGCCCAAATGCTAGGTGCCGATGTGAAGTTTGAGAAACGCGACGCTTTGGCCTTAGATACAGAAACCGACAGATGGGATGTGATCGTAAGTAATCCGCCATACATCTGTCGGAAAGAAGCGGCTGAAATGGAGGAAAATGTTTTAAAGTACGAACCTGATTCAGCCTTGTTTGTGCCAGATGACGATCCGCTGTTGTTCTATCGCCATATCATGCATTACGCCGTATCGGCCTTGAAACTTGGTGGACGCTTGTATTATGAAATAAATCCTATTTATGCCGATTCAATCGTGGAAAACCTACAGGCTTTGGGTTTTGTAGATGTGGCGAAGATTGACGACCAATACGGCAAAGCAAGATTTGTAAAAGCAACTAAAGCATGACGAAAGAGAAAACAGAACAAGAGGCTTACCTGCAACTGGCGGCCGTTTGTGCACAGGCTGAACACTGTGAGCAGGAGATGCGTGACAAGATGAAGCGTTGGGGGATGGACATAGAGGCGCAGAACCGTGTGATAGAACGCCTTACCAACGAACGCTATATAGATAATGAGCGCTATGCCCGTGCTTTTGTAAAAGATAAGGTGCGCTATAACAAATGGGGGCGCCGCAAGGTACAGCAGGCACTCTGGATGAAACGTATAGATGAAGACATACAGCAGCGTGTGCTCGATGAAATCGATGATGAAGAGTATCTGAAGGTGCTGGTACCATTGTTAAAGCAAAAACGTAAGAGCATAAAGGCTGCCAACGATTATGAGTTGAATCAGAAACTGGTGCGCTTTGCTTTGGGACGCGGTTTTGATTATGGTATCATTCGTCAATGTTTGGATGTTGATGAAGATATGGATTTCGACGATGAAATGGATTAGTTTTTGGCGACGTCTACTTGATTTTATTTCGCCGCGTACATGTATGGTATGTGGTAAAAGGCTGTCGGCTACTGAGGAAGTGCTTTGTATAAAATGTCACTTCCATCTGCCACGAACAGACTTTTGGCTTAATCCTTATGAGAATGAGATGGCAAAAAGCTTTTGGCATCTGATACCCATAGAGCGTGCGGCCGCCTATTTTTATTACGAAGCCCATTCTGATACAGCCAATATGATTTACCAGCTAAAATACAAAGACCATCCTGAGGTTGGTGTGGTTTTGGGGCGGATGTTGGCCAAGGAAATACAAGGTTCGGGATTCTTCGATGGAATCGATGGTATAGTACCTGTGCCATTAGCAAAAAAACGTCTGCGTCAGCGCGGTTACAACCAAAGCGATGCCATCGCCCAAGGTGTCAGCGAAATCACTGGATTGCCTGTTTTGACTGACGTGGTCAGACGTGTTGATTTTGTGGAGAGTCAGACAAAGAAGAGTAGATGGAGCCGAGCCGAGAATGTAGATCAGATGTTTGTGTTGAAACAGATTCCTGTGGGGGCAAAACATCTGCTGATGATTGACGATGTGGTTACTACGGGTGCTACTGTGAGGGCTTGTGCAAAGCAAATAGCCCAGAATGGTGGCATAAAGATAAGTGTTCTGGCACTTGGCTATACAAAAAGATAGGTAATAATTTGGTTATTCGCCTGATTTACACTATCTTTGCACCCAAAATACAGAATAACGTTATGGAAATCAAGAATCAATTTGCCCAGAAACTGATGGAGATTCAAGCCATCAAGTTGCAGCCAAACGACCCATTTACATGGGCTTCGGGTTGGAAGTCACCAATTTATACTGATAATCGTAAGACGCTCTCGTTTCCACGTCTGCGTTCGTTCGTAAAGCTGGAGCTTTGCCATGCCATTCAGGAAAACTTTCCTGAGGCTGAGGCTGTTGCCGGTGTTGCCACAGGTGCTATCGCACAGGGTGCACTTGTTGCCGAGGAGTTGGGCTTGCCTTATAGCTATGTTCGTCCAAAGCCAAAAGATCATGGTATGGGTAACCAGGTAGAAGGTGAGATTAAGAAAGGTGCCAAGGTGGTTGTTGTAGAGGATTTGATTTCTACTGGCGGTAGCAGTCTGAAGGCTGTTCAGGCCCTGCGCGAGTATGGTGTTGAGGTAATCGGTATGGTAGCTTCATTTACCTATGGTTTTCCTGTAGCTGAAAAGGCTTTTGCCGAGGCTGGTGTAAAGCTGATTACCCTGAGCAACTATGAGGCAGTAATCGAAGAGGCTGCCAAGACTGGTTATATTAAGGAAGAGGATAAAGCCGTTCTGGCCGAGTGGCGCAAGAGTCCTGATACCTGGAAGCAGGATTAATCTTTAATGTTTAATTTTTAATCTTTAATGTAAGCCATGGGATTATTCGGAGGAGAAAGTAAGTTTGAGAGCAGCGTTAAGCTGGTTCCTTATTCGCAGCAGGCTGTTTACAATAATATCAGCGATCTGACCAATCTGGAAAAGGTGCGTGACCGTGTGCCCGAGGATAAGGTGCAGAGCTTTAGTTTTGATGCCGACACCGTGAGCCTTAATGTGGCTCCTGTGGGCGAGTTGAAACTGCGTATCTGCGATCGCGAAGAGCCAAAGTGCGTAAAGTTCGAAACGGTTCAGAGTCCGGTCCCCTTCAATGTATGGGTACAGGTGCTGCCTGTAGATGAGAACTCATCGAAAATGAAGGTAACGGTAAAGGCCGAATTGAACCCATTTATCAAAAGCATGGTGGAGAAACCTTTGCAGGAAGGCGTTGAGAAGATTGCCGAGGCCCTTGCAATGGTACACTATGTGTAATTGAGAATTCTTGGCAGAGCCAAGCGGCAAAGCCGAGCGGAAAATTGAGAATTAAGAGATGAAACTCTGGGAAAAGAATTTTGAAGTCAACAAGGAGATAGAACGCTTTACCGTTGGTCGTGACCGCGAGATGGACCTCTATCTGGCTAAGTACGACGTGCTGGGCTCAATGGCCCACATCACCATGTTGGAAAGCATCGGACTGTTGGAGAAGGACGAACTGACCCAGCTGCTGGCCGAGCTGAAGAACATCTACCACCTGGCTGAACGAGGTGAGTTTGTGATTGAAGACGATGTGGAAGACGTACACTCGCAGGTTGAGATGCTGCTGACACGTAAGTTGGGCGATATGGGTAAGAAGATTCACTCAGGTCGCTCGCGTAACGATCAGGTGCTAGTAGATCTGAAGTTGTTTACACGTCATGAATTGATGGAGATTGCCGACGAGGTGAAGAGTCTTTTCGATGAACTCATCCAAAAGAGCAATCAGTACAAGGATGTGCTGATGCCTGGCTATACCCATCTGCAGATTGCCATGCCATCAAGCTTTGGTTTGTGGTTTGGTGCTTATGCCGAGAGTTTGGCAGATGATATGCTGTTCCTGCAGGCTGCCTATAAGATGACCAACCGCAACCCCTTGGGTAGTGCTGCTGGCTATGGCAGTTCGTTCCCCTTGAATCGTACGATGACCACCAATCTGTTGGGTTTCGACTCGATGGATTATAATGTGGTATATGCCCAGATGGGACGTGGAAAGATGGAGCGTAACGTAGGTTTTGCCATCGCTACAATCGCAGGAACAATAGCCAAGATGGCTTTCGATGCCTGCTTGTTCAACTCGCAGAACTTCTCGTTCGTAAAGTTGCCCAAGGAGTGTACTACAGGCTCGAGCATCATGCCACACAAGAAGAATCCTGATGTGTTTGAGCTGATTCGTTCTAAGTCGAACAAACTGCAGTCGCTGCCCCAGCAGATTATGCTGATGATGAACAATCTGCCCGTGGGGTACTTCCGCGATATGCAGATTATCAAGGAGGTATTCCTGCCAGCCTTTGATGAACTGAAGGATTGCTTGCAGATGTGCGCATACATTATTAATAAAATAGAGGTTAACGAGCATATCCTTGATAACCCCATGTACGATCCAATGTTCTCGGTAGAGGAGGTGAATCGCTTGGCCGCCAATGGCATGCCTTTCCGCGATGCCTATAAAAAAGTGGGTCTTGATATCGAGGCTGGTAAGTTTAAGGCCAGTCATGATATTCACCACACACACGAGGGTAGCATTGGTAATCTGTGTAACGACCAGATTCAGGCTTTGATGGAGCAGACGCTGAAAGGCTTTAACTTTGAGCGTATGACCGAGGCCGAAAAGAAACTGTTGGCATGAGGCGTTGGTTGGCACTCTTACTTTGCACCTTGCTGATGGCGTGTGTGGGCGATGAGAATATCTATCGCGAGTACGAGTGCAGGTTTGTGTTTGATACCTCGTTGCACCCTCTGCCTTGTCAGTTAACAGCTATGCTAACTACGCCAGGGCAATTCATGAAGATTGAGACGAGCATGCAGCAAGGCGTTCGCCACCTGAATACAACGCGTAATTTTGATGGCGACACAGAGGATATCCGTTTGACTACTGAACGCGAATTGCGACAGACTTATGCGTTGGGGGCAAACAATTGCATTATAGTTGGATTGAGTAGTTACGATAATGTGCTGGTGGCCTATGAGGGACAGTGCTCTAACTGTTTGAAAGAGCTTGGTGGACGAAAATATCCGCTTACTTGGCAGAATAATGGACTTTATCTACACTGTAGTAAATGTGAGCGAACATACAATGTTAACAATGGTGTATTGGCCGAAGGTAGCCCTGGAATAGCACTTTACAGGTATAAAGTGGGCTTTGATAGCAGTATTCTGAGGGTTTGGAATTAAAAAAAGATAAAAAGTTTGGTGATTCCAATAATAAAACTTACCTTTGCACCGCAAAAAGGCGCCGCGATGGTGAAATGGTAGACACGAGGGACTTAAAATCCCTTGGCCATTTAAACGGCTGTGCGGGTTCGAGTCCCGCTCGCGGCACACAATACTTAGACTTTATTTTATGCAAATGAAAAATTATTTACTACTGTCAGCAGCTACGCTGATGATGTTTACATCGTGTTCAAAATTAGGAGAATTATCAGCCGATAATTTCACAGTAACACCAAATCCCCTCGAGACTCAGAAAGGTGCAGTTCCTGCAACTATCAACGGTCATTTCCCCGAGAAGTATATGAAGAAGAAGGCTGTAGTTACAGTCGTTCCCGAACTGCGCTATTCAAATGGTGTGGTTGAGAAGGGTGCTTCTGCCACTTTCCAGGGCGAGAAGGTACGTGGTAACGACCAGACCATCAACTACAAGATGGGTGGTAACTACACAATGAAGACCAGCTTTGCTTATGCTGGCGACAACAAGGCTGAGATGTTCCTGACATTCGATGCCCGTATTGGTAACAAGAAGATGGAGGTGCCTGCCGTTAAGGTGGCCGATGGCGTTATCGCTACCTCTGAGTTGTACAAGCAGACAATCCTGACTACACAGGCTGCTGTAGCTCCCGATGCATATCAGCGCATCACCAAGAAGAAGCTTGATGCTAATATTAAGTTCCTTATTCAGCAGGCTAAACTGCGTAAGAGCGAGCTTAAGAATAACTCTGTTCAGGAGTTTGTTAAGATGCTGAAGCAGATTAATAATGATCGTGAGAAGCTGAATATGGAGAATATCGAGGTTTCTGCCTACGCTTCACCTGATGGTGGCTTCAAGATTAACGACAAACTGGCTGGTGATCGTCAGAAGGTTACTGAGAAATATGTAAACCAGGAGCTCAAAAAGATGAAGATGGATGCCCCTGTTGATGCTAAGTACACCGCTCAGGACTGGGAGGGATTCCAGGAGTTGGTTAAGGCTAGCAACATCCAGGACAAGGAGGTTATCCTGCGTGTGCTTTCTATGTATAAGGATCCACAGGAGCGCGAGCAGCAGATTAGAAATATCTCAACTGCATTCCGCGAGCTGGCTGATGGCGTTCTGCCTGAACTGCGTCGTGCCCGTCTCACTATCAACTACGAGACTATCGGACGTAGCGACGATCAGATTCTGGAGCAGCTCAATGAGGATGCTACCAAGCTGAGCATCGAGGAGATTCTGTATGGTGCAACCCTGAAGACAACTCCTGCTGAGCAGAAGCAGGTTTACATGACAGCCGCTAAGGTTTATCCAAACGATTATCGTGCTTACAACAACCTGGCAACTATCGAGTACCAGCAGGGTAACTATGAGGCCGCTAAGCAGTATCTGCAGAAGGCTAACAATGTACCTGAGGCTAATGCAAACCTTGGTCTGCTGGCATTGAAGGATGGCGATGTAGCTACTGCTGAGCGTTATATTGCAGCTGCTACCGATGCTAACGGTTTGGCAGAGATTATGGGTAACCTGAACCTGGCTAAGGGTAACTATGCTCAGGCCGAGGAGAACTTTGCTGAGATTTACTCAAACAGCGCAGCTCTGGCTCAGATTCTGAATAACGACTACGTATCTGCTGCTGTTACTCTTAAGTACATTAAGAACCCTGATGCTGTAACAGAGTATCTGAAGGCTCTGATGAGTGCTCGTATGGGTAACAATTCAGATGCTGCTGAGGCACTGAAGGAGGCCATCAAGAAGGATCCTGCTTTTGCCAAGTATGCAGCTAACGATATTGAACTGAAGAACGTAGAGAAATAAGATAATGAAAAAGACGGGTCTCCTTGCTCTTGTAGCAACGTTCTTACTGCTCTCTTGTGGCGATGGCCAGAAGAAATTTAAGATAGAGGGTAGTTTTAAAGGCTTCAATCAAGGAGAACTCTATGTCTATGGGCTCAATGGCGCCCAGAAACTTGATACCATCGGAGTGAGTAGGGGTGAGTTTACCTACAAGGCCGACATCACCGAACCTACTACACTCATCGTGGTATTTCCCAACTTCTCCGAGATTCCTGTTTTTGCCGAGCCTGGCGTTACCATCACCATGGAGGGCGACGCTGTGCACCTGAAGGAAACGGAGGTTAACGGTACCGATGTTAACAAGGAAATGACGGCATTCCGCCTGAAGACCAGTGCGATGATGCCTCCAGGAGTGAAAGGCACAGCTACACAGTATATTTACGAACATCCAGAATCGCCCATCTGTACTTACTTGCTTACCAAGTATTTTGTGATGGTGCCAAAACCCGATTATGACAATATTCAGAAGTTGGGTAATATGATTATGAAGGCTCAGCCCGATAATCAGCAGGTGGCCGATCTCCTGAAAAAATTAGGTGCTTTGCGCGCCGTACGCATGGGCGGACGTTTGCCATCATTCTCGGCCAGAGGGTTGAAAGGTGAGGCTGTATCATCTGCCGACTTGAATGCAAAAGTGAATGTTATCAGCCTATGGGCCTCGTGGAACTACGAGAGTATGAGCATTCAGGGTTTATTGGCACGCATGCAGCGTGAATATCCAGGACAATTGAAGGTGATGAGCATTAGCGTGGATGGCAGCGTGAAAGATTGCCAGCAGATTGTTGACCGCGACTCAGTTAAATGGAGTACCGTTTGCGATGGACGTATGTGGGATTCGCCTGTGTTGCAACAGTTAGGTATGACTTATCTACCTGATAATATCGTGATAGACGGTCAAGGTAAGATAGTGGGTCGCACACTTAATTATCAAGACCTAAACAATAAAATACAAGAGTTAATCAAATAAACAATGCTTGTTAAAACCTATAGTGCAGCCGTTACCGCACTCGAAGCAACCACCATAACCATCGAGGTTAATCTAACAAGAGGTACTTCGTTCCACTTGTCAGGTTTAGCCGACACCGCAGTAAAAGAGAGTTACGACCGTATTCGCGCAGCTATTGAGAATAATGGTTATAAAGCCCCAACAGCCGATTTGACAATTAATATGAGTCCTGCCGATATCCGTAAAGAGGGTAGTGGCTACGATTTGCCTTTGGCTATCGGTATCTTAGCAGCTTACAGCAAGGTATCTGAAGATGCGTTGAAGGATTATATGATGGTGGGCGAGTTGGGCTTAGACGGCAAACTGAAACCCGTAAGTGGTGTGCTGTCGGTAGCCATCCGTGCGCGCAAAGAGAAGTTTAAGGGCCTGATAGTGCCTAAAGAGAATGTGCGCGAGGCTGCTGTAGTAAACCAGCTTGAGGTGTATGGCATGGAGAATATTGCAGATGTCATTGCCTTTTTGAATGGCGGCGAGAACTGTGAACCTACCATAGTTGATACACGTAAAGAGTTTTACGATCACCAATATGCTTTTGATCTCGATTTTGCCGATGTGCGTGGTCAGGAAAGCGTAAAGCGTGCCTTAGAGGTGGCTGCAGCGGGTGGACATAACGTGATACTGATTGGACCTCCAGGAAGCGGTAAGTCAATGATGGCTAAGCGCTTGCCAAGTATCCTGCCCCCATTGTCGCTGGCCGAGAGCTTGGAAACTACTCAGATACACTCTGTGGCAGGTATCCTGCCCAGCGGCACTTCGCTGATATCACAACGCCCCTTCCGTAGTCCGCACCACACCATTTCGCAGGTGGCTATGACGGGTGGTACGCAGAAAGCGCAGCCAGGTGAGGTGAGCCTGGCTCATAATGGGGTGCTCTTTTGTGATGAGCTGCCTGAATTCTCGCGTGCCACGCTCGAGGTGTTGCGCCAGCCATTAGAGGATAGGAAGATTACCATCAGTCGTGCTAAATATACCATCGAGTACCCCTGCTCGTTTATGTTTGTGGCCTCGATGAACCCCTGCCCCTGTGGTTATTATGGCGATCCCACGCACCATTGTGTATGTACGCCAGGCCAGATACAACGTTATATGAATCGCATATCGGGTCCCCTCCTTGATAGAATGGACCTGCATATCGAAGTGCCGGTTGTTCCCTTCAACCAGCTTTCACAAATGCAGCAGGGCGAGCCCAGCGAGGTGATACGTTCCCGTGTGATAGCCGCACGTAAGCGTCAGGAAGAGCGTTTTAAGGCGTTTAAGGGTGTTTACTGCAATGCGCAGATGTCGGAGCGTATGATTCACCAGTTCTGTGAGCCAGATGAGGCTAGTCTGAACATGCTTCGCATGGCTATGGAACGTCTGCATTTGAGTGCCCGCGCCTATAACCGTATATTGAAGGTGGCACGTACCATTGCCGATATCGAGGGTACAGAGCGCGTGCAGAGCCACCATATTGCCGAAGCCATCGGCTATCGCAATCTGGACCGTGGCGATTGGAGTGAAAGATAATACCGCTTTTATCATACAAGTATAGCTTATGGACACTAAGAATTACGAACAACTGCTTTTAGAGCACGGCATCAAGCCCACCGCCAACCGTATTACGGTGGTGAAGGCACTTGAGGCTTCGATGCTGCCACAATCCATGACTGAGCTGCAATACAGGATTGATACCATCGATAAATCAGGTATTTTCCGTACGTTGCAGCTTTTCCGAGAGCACCACTTGGTGCATGCCATCGATGGTGCTGTGGATGGTCTGCGTTTCGAGCTCTGTCATAGTCATCACGACGACCACGACGATGATGTGCATCCCCATTTTTATTGTGAGCAGTGCCAGCAGACCTACTGTCTGGATGGTGTTGTGATGCCTAAGGTAGAATTGCCCGAGGGCTTTGAGGCCCATTCTTCTAATTATGTTTTTAAAGGAACTTGTCCACATTGTAAGAAATGAAGATAGACGTTAGAAATCTCCGTGTGATTGCTTTCGACGCCGATGATACCTTGTGGGATTGTCAGAGTCATTTTGAGGAAGTAGAAAAACATCTCTACGACCTGATTGCGCCTTATTGCGACGATCCTGCCCACGAGTTGTTTGTTACCGAATCGGGAAACATGGCCGATTTGGGCTATGGCTGCAAGGCTTTCACTATTTCGATTATAGAGACAGCGCTCCGTGTGGGTGGCGCACATTTGTCGCATACCCAACTGGCTGAGTTGTTGGCGCACAGTAAGCAGCTGTTGCATCTGCCAGCCACACCATTGCCTGAGGTAGAGGAAACGTTGCAGCGTTTGCAGGCCTATCCGTATCGCTTGGTGGTGTTTACCAAAGGCGAGCTGCAGGATCAGGAAAATAAGTTGTATCGCAGCCATCTGGATAAGTATTTCTCGCATGTAGAAATCACCAGCAATAAAACCGAAACAGAGTTCTCGCAGCTTTGTGAGCGTCTGGAGGTTCAGCCCTCGCAGTTCCTCATGGTGGGTAACTCGCTGAAGAGCGATATTGCTCCTGCGTTAAATATTGGTGCCTGGGCCATTCATATCCCCTTCCACGTTACTTGGCAGCTGGAGCATTTTGAGGATATCGAGCACGAGAGATTAGTTAAAATTACCCATTTCAACGAAATATTGAAGCTATTATGAACTATATTTTCGAAACCCGTATGGAAGTGCGCGATTACGAGTGCGATATCGAAGGCATCGTAAACAATGCCAACTATCTGCACTACGCTGAGCATACCCGTCACCTGTTCCTGCGCAGTCTGGGTGTTAGCTTTGCTGCACTGCACGAGCAGGGTATCGATGCAGTTGTGGCTCGTATGAACCTGCAGTATAAAACACCACTCCGTTGCGACGACGAGTTTATCTCACGTCTTTCGCTCACCAAGGAGGGCATCAAATACGTGTTCCATCAGGCTATCTATCGTGCCAGCGATGAGAAACTCTCGTGGAAAGGCGATATCGAACTGGTATGCCTGGTAAACGGTCGTTTGGCCAATAGTCCTGAGTACGACGAGGCTTTCAAAGACTTTATCTGATGAAGATTGAAGATAAAATCACAGAGCAGGCATCACATTACGACCATCTGGAGCAGATGGAGGTTGGCGAGGTGCTGAGGTGCATCAACCATGAGGATAGGTTGGTGGCCGAGGCTGTAGGGCGCGTGCTGCCACAGATAGAGGCACTGGTGCAGGCCGTCGAGCCAAGAATGAAACGTGGTGGTCGACTGTTTTATGTGGGTGCGGGCACCAGCGGTCGTTTAGGCGTGCTTGATGCCAGCGAGCTGCCACCAACTTTTGGTGTACAGCCCGATTGGGTGATAGGCTTGATTGCTGGTGGCGACGAGGCCTTACGACGCGCTGTAGAGCGTGCCGAGGACAATAAAGAGCAGGGTTGGAACGACCTGATGCGCTATCAGCCTACTGCCGATGATACGGTGATAGGTATCGCTGCCTCTGGTACCACGCCTTACGTGATTGGTGCCATCGAGGGAGCTCGCAAGCAGGGTTTGCTAACAGGTTGTATTACCAGCAATCCTCATACGCCTTTGGCTGCAGCCGCTGAGTATGCCATAGAGACCATTGTCGGTCCAGAGTTTGTAACTGGCTCCAGTCGCATGAAGAGTGGTACAGCCCAGAAGATGGTGCTGAATATGATTTCTACTGCCCTCATGATTCGTATGGGACGTGTAGAAGGTAATCGTATGGTAAAGATGCAGCTTACTAACGAGAAATTGATAGACCGAGGCACACGCATGATTGCCGACGAACTCGGTATCAGTTACGACGAAGCCCGTCAGAGATTATTAGCTGCAGGGAGCGTTGATGTTGTACTAAAACAGAAACTATGAATATAAAGATGTTTAAACTTAAGGCCATTAACAAGATGCTGACGCTGCTGGGTTTCAGTTCTGTGGCATTTGTGTTTACTGCTTGTTATGGTACAAAACCTTGCGACTATCGTGAGGAGATGGCAGATAGTCTAAGTGTAGCTTTCAGAAATGCTGCGAGCGATTCTATAGGAGTTAATCAGCAGCCTGCTGTAAGCGCTTCAGATGGCACAACAGAAGTTCGCCGTTAGCATCGCGTAGGTGCATGCCGTTGCCCTGGCAATAGCGGAAGTATTTACAGCTTTTACACTCGCCATTGCGCATCCATTCGCGATTGCGATAGGGGGCATAGCGGTTCTCCCAAACCTCCATAAAGTCATCCTCGTAGATGTTGCCCTGATGATAGTCGGCACGTATGCTGGCACAAGCAGCTATCGAGCCATCGGCCATCACTGAGCCTACCGTAATGCCGGCCTGACAGCTGAAGAACCTGCTGCGGGCCTCGCCTTCGTAGTTGCCCAGAAATCCCTCGCAACCATAATCGGCACGGATACGCCCTTCCTTTCTTGTTTCGCGGATGAAATCAAACACCCCACGAAACTGCTCGTTGGTTAGGCGCATGTCAGGATCGAGAGCCGCACGACCTACTGGAAAAACAGTAAACAATCGCCAGCGCTGTACACCTTTTGAAATCAGGAATTCCTTAATGTCGTTCAGCTGCGTATAGTTTCGACGGTTTACGCAGGTCACGATATCGAACACAAACCCTTTGGTGGCTACCAGCATATCGATGGCATTGCTCACCATCTTAAAGCTCTGGTCGTTGCCTCGCATCCAGTTGTGATTATCCTCTAAGCCATCCAGACTGATAGCCATCGAGTGGATACCCGCACGTAGTAGATTCTGCCAGCGCTGGGGCGTAAGATGCAGCGCATTAGTTACCATTCCCCATGGGAATCCTTTGTCGTAAATTGCACGTCCGCACTCCTCGATATCCTTTCGCATCAGTGGTTCTCCACCCGAAATAATCACAAACACCTGGTGTGGATCGGTTTTCTGGGAGATGCTATCAAGTACACGCAAAAAGTCGTCTTTGGGCATATCACGGCTTTCCGACTTCATCTTGCAGTCGCTGCCACAGTGGCGGCACTTCAGGTCGCAACGCAAGGTGCACTCCCAGAACAGTTGTTTCAGGGGATGCTCCTTGCGCACCATTTCTTCCTTCTGTCGCCAGAGTTCTAAAGCTAACTTTTTGCGAAGGGTTAGGGGAGTGGCTTTCATTATTTCTTCTTCAGTTTAATATCCTGTTTAATAACAAAAGTACCGTTGTTCCAAGTGCCATCGCCTTCCTTTATCTTCTGGGCGTTGTTGTAGTCAATGTCGATGGTATCGTTTTGGTAGGCACCATTGGCATCGCCATCCACATCCTCAACAATCAACTTGATTTCCGGACTTTGGGGGAAGTGGGTTGATGTCATATCGTAGTGGCCGTTGGCATCAGTCAGTACAGAGTCGATGGCAAACGTTATGGGCTTGCCCTCATAGTTTGTTACTTGTTTCACTGATGTCTTGATGCCTTCTACGGCCTTGCCGCCCTCGTCGGTAACAGTGCCCGATATCTTATACCCGGCCGAGGGAACGCCATACATGAGTATAGGCGAACCGTACATCTCCATCGAATTCTCTGATGAGCAACCATAGCCCAACAGCGACAGCAGGGCTGTGAGGATGGTGTTGTACCAGCGATTGAATCTTACTTTCATTGTTCGATTTTGTTTAAAGTGGATACAAAAGTATGAGTTTTTTCTTAAATAACTTGAACAAACGGCAAATCTTGCATCCAGAAGCGTAGAATTAACGATTTTTTGTATAATTTTGCAGTCTGAAGTTTTAACGTATTTATACTAAGCAATGACTTACATAGGTGAATTGATATCGATTGGCGTAGCCTTTTCATGGACAGCTACGGCGCTTTTGAGTGAATTTGGTAGTAAACGATTGGGTAACCTTACGCTGAATGTACTGCGTATGGGTTTGGCCTTGTTGTTTTCGTTGGTGCTGTTTTTTGTTGTAACAGGCTGTGTGATGCCCCCAGGCGCTTCGACCGAGGCTGCTGCGTGGATGTTGCTATCGGGTGTGGTAGGCTATGTGATAGGCGATTTCTGCCTGTTTCAGTGCTATATCATTATTGGTTCGCGCTACGGACAGCTGTTTATGACTCTAGCGCCACTCTCAGCCGCCCTGATGGCATGGATAACCTTGGGGCAGCAGATGAACGCCATGAGTATTTTGGCCATGCTAGTAACACTGGGTGGTATCAGTATCTCTGTTTTGGGGCGTGGCGAGCACCACAAGGTGGGACTGAAACTGCCCCTTAATGGTGTGCTGTTTGCCATTGGTGCCGCTATGTGTCAGGGTATTGGTTTGGTGCTTAGTAAGATTGGTATGGACCACTACGAGGCATCGCTTACAGGCACGCCCGAATGGCTGGTGCCCTTTAGCGCCAATTTCTATCGCTGTATAGCCGGTATCATCGGCTTCACGCTGTTATTGTACTTCCGTAAGGGTTTAGCGCCTCTACGCGAAGCTATGCACGATTGTAAGGGATTGACCGTTGCCACTGCCACAACCATTTTTGGTCCGTTTGTAGGTGTAGGTTTCTCGTTGATGGCTGTACAATACACAGCAGCTGGCATCGCCAGCACACTGATGGCGATGACACCTATTATTATATTGCTGCCGTCGTATTGGTTGTTTAAGCAAAAGATAACATGGCGCGCCGTTGTGGGTGCAGTTATCTCGGTGGTAGGTGTTAGCCTGTTCTTCTTAGGCTAACCCTATTTAATGCGCCATACGTTAAGCACTATGCCCTTGAAATCGCTCTGGAACGAGGGTGCGCAAACAAATAGCGCGTTATTAAGCCAGCCGTATTTGCTATCTGCAGGTGCCTCGAATTGGGGCGCTGCGCGGAAGTAGAAGGTAGGCTTACCGTCGGCATCCTTGCCGTTAGCAATGATACCACGGTTACGCACGTGGATGTAGATACCATCATCGGTCTTAATGCAGTAGATAGCCTCCAGTTCCGTACGTCCCTCGGTATTCAGCTGGTAGTCGGCACCACCGTTCACAATGGTTCCTTTCAGACCTTTACCCTCAAACGTACCGCCAGTGATGGGGATAACAGTACGGCGTCCGTGCTGCGTGTTGTCGATGCCATAAGCTTCGCCAAGGGTTACCTTCAGCTGCAAAGCAAACTCTAACTGTGGAGCCTCGGGCTCCTGAATCTGTGCGCTGGCACTGATAGAAATGGCGGCCAGCAAAGCCATAAACAGTTTTCTCATTGTAGTCATTTTATAGTTGATAAGTTATTCTATATTTGGTGGTGAGCGTTAGAACTCGCCAAAGTCGATGCTCAGCTGCCCATCGCCCAGCAGGTTGTAGCTTTTGCGATGATAGGGTGTAATGCCGTGCTGCTTGATAGCCTCGCGATGCTTCTTGGTGGGGTAGCCCTTGTTCGAGCGCCAGTCGTACTGAGGGTATTCCTCTGCCAACTGGTTCATATAGTCGTCACGATAGGTCTTGGCCAGGATAGATGCAGCGGCAATAGCTAAGTACTTGCCATCGCCCTTTACGATGGTGGTATGGGGTAGCTGCTTGCCATCGGCAGGATCCTTATAAGGCTTGAATTTGTTGCCATCCACAATCACAGCCTCAGGGCGCACTTTCAGTTGATCTAAGGCACGATGCATTGCCAGGATAGAGGCGTTCAGAATGTTGATTTTATCGATTTCCTCAGGCGTCACGATACCTACTGCCCATGCCACAGCATCGCGCTCAATCATCTCTCGCAGCTGATAGCGTTTCTTTTCCGACAGCTGTTTTGAGTCGTTCAGCAACTCGTTCTGGTAGCCTTCGGGCAGGATAACGGCGGCTGCATACACGCTGCCGGCCAAGCAACCACGGCCAGCCTCGTCGCAACCTGCCTCTATCTTACCTTCGTAATATTTGTTGAGTAGCATAGCTTAAAACATTTGCGATACACGGCGGATACCTGCCACCAGAGCGTTGATCTCTTCCTTGGTATTGTAGAGTGCGAACGAGGCGCGAACGGTGCCTGATATGCCCAAACGGTCCATCAGTGGCTGGGCACAATGGTGACCCGTGCGCACAGCTATTCCCAGACGGTCGAGTAGGGTACCCATATCCAGGTGGTGGATATCGCCAACGTTGAACGATACTACAGCATCCTTCTTCGATGCATCCATCGGACCGTAGATCTTCATGCCGTCGATGGTCATCAGCTGCTCCATGCAGTAACGGGTGAGTTCCTGCTCGTGCTGCTGGATGGCATCAAAGCCGATAGCATCGATATATTCGATGGCCTTAGCCAGTCCGTGGGTAGCTACATAGTCGGGTGTGCCAGCCTCGAACTTGAATGGCAATCGCTCAAAGGTGGTCTTCTCCCAAGTCACTTTGTCAATCATCTCGCCACCACCCTGATAAGGAGGCAGTTTCTCCAGCCACTCTTCCTTACCATACAGCACGCCGATGCCGGTTGGTCCGTACATCTTATGACCGCTGAAAGCAAAGAAGTCGCAATCCATAGCCTGAACATCCACCTTAAAATGGGGCGCACTCTGGGCACCATCTACCAGCACGGGGATGTTATGGGCGTGGGCTATCTTGATAATCTGCTCTACCGGATTTATTGTTCCCAGCACGTTGCTAACGTGGGCCACGCTCACGATTTTTGTCTTGTCAGTAATCAGCTGCTCCAGCTGGTCGATACACAAGATACCATCGTCGGTAATGGGGATGTGCTTTACCACAATGCCACGTTTCATGGCCTGTAACTGCCACGATACGATGTTCGAGTGGTGCTCCATCTCAGTTACAATTACCTCGTCGCCAGCCTGCATCTCGCTTTCGCAGAACGAGCTGGCCACCAGGTTAATGGCCTCGGTAGTACCACGCGTAAAAATAATCTCCTCTATCTTGCGGGCATTAATAAACTCACGAACCTTTTCGCGAGCTGCCTCGTGCAGGTCAGTAGCCTGCTGCGACAGGTAGTGTACGCCACGATGCACGTTGGCATTCACGTTGAGATACTCGTCGCGCATGGCGTCGAGCACCATCAATGGCTTCTGTGTGGTAGCCGCGTTGTCCAGATAAACCAGCGGCTTTTTATATACCTCGCGACCCAGGATAGGGAAATCTTCGCGTACTTTAATTATATTAAACATTGAACTTTGAGCTTTGAACTGTTTTTATTTGCAGAGTTTGCAGCCTGAGCATTTGTTCAGCTCGCCACGGAATCGCTTCTCTACCAGGTAGTGCAGGCGATCGCGCAGGGGCTCTAACTGCATGTGGTCGATGACCTCGTTGATAAAGGCATTTTGCAGCAGTACCTTAGCCTCCTGCAATGAGATGCCTCGCTGACGCATGTAGAACAGGGCGGCATCGTTCAGCTGTCCAACGGTTGAACCGTGGGCACACTTCACGTCGTCGGCATAAATCTCCAGCATGGGCTGGGTGTACATGCGTGCCTCTTTGGTGGCAGTGAGGTTCTGATTGGTCATCTGCGAGGTGGTTTTCTGAGCGCCATGCTCAACCAGCACACGACCGGCAAAAGCACCTGTAGCCTTCTCGTCGAGTACATATTTGTACAGCTCCTGCGAGTTGCAGTGAGGCACCTTGTGTACTATCAGCGTGTTGTTATCTACGTGCTGCTGCTTGTCGGCAATCACACATCCGTAGCACTGGCACTCGGCTCCCTCGCCACTGAAGGTGAGGTCGAGCTTGTTGCGGGTGATACCGTTGTGCAGGGTGATGACATTGTGGTTTACACGACTGTTGGCCTGCTGGTCGATATACACGTTGCTTACGCGTACATTCTTATGATGTGTCTCCTCCATGCAATAGAGGTCTAACGATGCATTCTCGCCTACGTAAGCCTCGATAACCTGTGTGGCCAGGAAGTTACGGTCGTCGGCAGCATGATCGCAGAACAGCATTTTTATTTCGGCACTCTCTTCGAGTACAATCAGCACACGACGGTTTACCATCAGGTCGGTCACTACATGCTGAGCATTCTGTGGTGTGGCCTTCAGGATGTTGATGACCTGAATGGCGCGATCCACCTTTACATTCTTGGGCACGTAAACCAGCAGTCCGTCCTGTGCCAGCATCGTGTTGAGTGCTGTAACGGCATCCTCACCAGTCTTAGCCAGCTTGGTGTAGTACTTGCTCACCAGCTCAGGATAATCGCGCATAGAGCCGATAATCACACCCTCTGGGAGGTGACCTTTCGACTTGTCGTCGTGGTAGAACTGATCGTTAACCACAAAGTACAGACTTGTTGAGAGGTTGGGCACGTCGCAACGGAAAGCCTCGTAGGGATCAACAGGTATCTGCAGACGATTCAGGTTCACACCGTAGTCGGGTGCAAACAGCTTCTGCATGTCGGTGTACTTGTATCGCTCTACCTTCTTTGTAGGGAAGCCCTGGACTTTGAAATCTTCAAAAGCCTGATCGCGCACCACGTTCATCGACTCTGGGGCATGCTTGATAATCATCTGGCGTGCCTGCTCGTAGAGTTCTATGTATTGTTGCTCGCTACCCATTACTCTTCTCCTATTTCTTCCTTAATCCAATCGTAGCCGTGCTCCTGAATCTGTACGGCCAGCTCAGGTCCGCCAGTCTTTACGATGCGACCCTTATAGAGCACATGTACAAACTGGGGCTTAATCATTTCGAGCAGACGGTCGTAGTGGGTGATTACGATGCACGAAGTCTCAGGTGTCTGCAGTTTGTTTACACCCTCGGCCACAATACGCATGGCATCTACGTCAAGACCTGAGTCGGTCTCGTCGAGGATGCTCAGTTTGGGCTCTAGCATAGCCATCTGGAAAATCTCGTTGCGCTTCTTCTCACCACCGCTAAAACCCTCGTTAACCGAGCGGTTAGCCAGCTTCGAATCGAGCTCTACAATCTTACGCTTCTCGCGCTGCAGCTTCAGGAATTCGGCAGCGTTCATGGGCTCCAGGCCCTGATACTTGCGCTTCTCGTTGATGGCAGCCTTCATAAAGTTGGTCATCGATACACCAGGAATCTCAACGGGATACTGGAACGAGAGGAACAAGCCCTCGTGGGCACGGTCCTCAGGCTTCATCTCCAGCAGGTTCTTACCGTTGAAGAAAGCCTCGCCCTCGGTTACTTCGTAAAGTGGGTTACCCACCAGTACGGCGCTCAGGGTAGATTTTCCTGAACCGTTAGGGCCCATGATGGCATGTGTCTCGCCATCGTTAATCACGAGGTCGATGCCTTTTAATATCTCTTTATCGCCAATCTTGGCGTGTAAGTTCTTAACTTCTAACATATTTCTTTATTCTATATTACAGGAATGCGTAGCGGCATACAAACAGTGCGGCCAGCAGGATAGTGGCCCAGTTAATGTTGTTACGCTCGTCCTTATCTTTAAGTTTACCCGACAGCAGGTGGATGAGTACATACGAGATAACACCCATCAGGATACCATCAGAGATGCTATAGGTAAGTGGCATCAGTACGATACATACAAAGCATGGGATGGCTGTTACGTAGTCGGTAAAATCAACCTTGCGGATGTCGTGCATCATCATCACACCTACCAGAATCAGCGCGGCTGCAGTGGCCTGTGCAGGGATGGCCAGGAACAATGGGGCAAACAGCAGTGCTACTGCAAAACAGATGGCAGTAGTTAAGCTGGTAAGACCTGAGCGACCGCCCACGTTTACACCCGATGCACTCTCAACATAAGTGGTTACTGTTGATGTACCCAGCATAGCGCCAACGGTGGTACCGATGGCATCGGCCATAAAGGCCTGATTCAGATTTTTCACGTTACCGTTATCATCAACCATTCCGGCGCGGTTCGACACACCAATCAGGGTACCGATGGTGTCGAACATATCGATAAACAGGAAGGTGAGTACCACTACCACCATATCGACGGTGAAGATGTTATGCCACTCAAACTGCCAGAAGATAGGGGCGATTGATGGTGGTGTTGACATGATGCCTGTATAATTGGTAACGCCCAATGGTATACCTGCAATGGTGGTAACCAGAATACCGATAAGCAATGCACCGGTAACCTTGCGTACCAGCAGGGCGGCAGTAAGCAGGATGCCGAAGATGGCCAGCAGCACAGCGGGATCGTGCAGATTACCCAAGGTAATGAATGTGGCCTCGGATGCGCTTACGATACCAGCGCCCTTCAAGCCTACAAAGGCGATGAACAATCCGATACCCGGACTGATGGCTCGGCGCAGCACCAAGGGGATGGCGTTAACAATATGTTTGCGCAAACCAGTAATGGTAAGCAGAATGAATATCAATCCCTCTATCAGCACGGCGGTAAGTGCAAACTGCCAGGTGTAGCCCATGGTAAGCACTACGGTGAATGCAAAGAATGCATTCAGACCCATACCAGGTGCCAAGGCAAAAGGCAACTTGGCATAGATAGCCATTATCAATGTACCTACGATAGCGGCGATACATGTGGTGGTAAATACTGCCCCAGCGTCCATACCAGTAGCTGAGAGAATGTTTGGGTTAACGGCTAAGATGTAAGCCATTGTTAAGAAAGTGGTAATACCACCAATCACCTCCTTGCGCAGTGTCATTGTGGAGGAATCAAATCCAAATAATTTCTGAATCATATTGTTTTTATCCTACAGTTCCTTCTAATGATACCGATAATAGTTTCTGAGCCTCTACGGCAAACTCCATAGGCAACTTTTGCAGCACCTCCTTGGCATAACCGTTCACAATCAGTCCAACGGCCTGCTCGGTGGGAATACCGCGCTGGTTGCAGTAGAAGAGCTGGTCTTCCGAAATCTTTGAGGTGGTAGCCTCGTGCTCAAACACGGCTGTGTCGTTGTGCACATCCATATAGGGGAAGGTGTGTGCGCCACAGTCCGATCCTAACAGCAGCGAGTCGCAGCTTGAGTAGTTACGGGCATTGTCGGCAGTAGATGCTGCACGCACCAGTCCGCGATACGAATTCTGCGAGTGACCGGCCGAGATACCCTTTGAGATGATGGTACTCTTGGTGTTCTTACCAATGTGTATCATCTTGGTACCTGTGTCGGCCTCCTGGTAGTTGTTGGTAACAGCTACCGAGTAGAACTCGGCCTGCGAGTTATCGCCGCGCAGAATGCATGATGGGTACTTCCAGGTGATGGCACTACCGGTCTCCACCTGTGTCCACGACAGCTTACTGTCGACGCCACGCAGATCGCCACGTTTGGTTACCAGGTTAAGCACACCGCCCTTGCCGTTCTCGTCGCCAGGATACCAGTTCTGAACGGTTGAGTATTTTACCTCGGCACGGTTCATCACGATAATCTCAACGATGGCGGCATGCAGCTGGTTCTCGTCGCGCATAGGGGCTGTACATCCCTCCAGGTACGATACGTAGGCATCGTCGTCGGCAATAATCAGCGTGCGCTCAAACTGACCCGTGTTACGGGCGTTGATGCGGAAGTAAGAGCTGAGCTCCATGGGGCAGCGAACACCCTTGGGGATATAAACAAACGAACCATCGCTGAACACAGCCGAGTTGAGTGCCGCAAAGAAGTTATCTTTGTAAGGCACCACCGTACCCAAGTACTGACGTACCAGGTCGCCGTGCTCCTTGATGGCTTCGCCTATTGAGCAGAAGATAACGCCCTTTTCGCGCAGCTTCTCCTTAAAGGTGGTCTTTACCGATACGCTATCCATGATGGCGTCAACAGCGGTGTTACCACTCAAGGCCAAGCGCTCTTCAAGGGGGATACCTAATTTATCAAAGGTTTTTTCGAGCTCAGGGTCAATCTTGCCGTCGCCTTCGGGCTTCTTAGCCAGTGGGTCGGCATAGTAGCTAATGGCCTGATAGTCAATCTCTGGCACATGCACATGGCCCCACTTTGGCTCCTGCTGCTCTTTCCAGTAGCGGAACGCCTTCAGGCGGAACTCAAGCATCCACTCGGGCTCCCCTTTCTTAGCAGAGATGAGCCGAACGATATCCTCGTTCAGCCCTTTCTCGATTATTTCAGTATGTACGTCGGTAGTGAAACCAAACTCGTATTTTTGTTCAGCTACCTGACGTACAAATTCATTCTTATTATCTGACATTATTACAGTTTCTGTTCTACCTCAATCTCTGTGAAGGTCTCGATGATATCACCTACCTGGATATCGTTGAAGTTAACCAGTGAGATACCACACTCCAGTCCGCTTGCAACCTCCTTGGCATCGTCCTTGTAACGCTTCAGGGCGTCGATAGGAGCGGTGTGGATCACGATACCATCGCGGATAACGCGGGCCTTGTCCTTGTTGTGAACTTTACCCTCGGTAACCAGACCACCGGCAACGGTACCAACCTTAGAGATTTTGAATACCTGCTTAACCTCGATCTCACCAGAGATAATCTCCTTCTTAACCTTATCAAGCATACCCTGCATGGTCTGCTTCACATCGTCGATAGCGTCGTAGATGATAGAGTAGGTATTGATCTCAACACCCTCGCGGTCGGCAGCCTTACGGGCATCAGCCGAAGGACGAACCTGGAATCCGATGATGATAGCCTCAGAAGCTGATGCCAGCATGACATCGTTCTCCGAAATCTGACCCACAGCCTTGTTGATCACGTTCACCTGAACCTTCTCGGTAGAGAGCTTGATGAACGAATCAGAGAGGGCCTCGATACTACCGTCGGTATCACCCTTAACGATGATGTTCAACTCGTGGAACTCGCCTAGAGCGATACGGTGCGACAGCTCATCCAATCCAAGCTTGGTGGTGGTACGCAGACTCTGCTCGCGCTGCAGCTGAATACGCTTGTTGGCAATCTCGCGGGCCTCCTGCTCACTCTCCATCACGTGGAACGAGTCGCCGGCAGTAGGAGCACCGTTCAATCCCAGGATGATGGCTGGCTCAGCAGGACCGGCCTTTTCAATGCGCTGGTTACGCTCATTGAACATAGCCTTTACCTTACCCCAGGCTGTACCTGCGATAACTACGTCGCCAACCTTCAGTGTACCGTTAGATACCAGTACGGTTGAAACATATCCACGACCCTTGTCGAGCGAACTCTCGATAATGCTACCAGTAGCCTTACGGTTAGGATTAGCCTTCAGGTCGAGCATCTCGGCCTCGAGCAGTACCTTCTCAAGCAGCTCATCTACGCCGATACCCTTCTTGGCACTAATCTCCTGGCATTGGTACTTACCGCCCCATTCCTCTACGAGCAGGTTCATGTTGGCCAGGTCCTCACGAATCTTATCGGGGTTAGCACCTGGTTTATCAATCTTGTTGATAGCGAATACCATTGGTACGTTGGCAGCCTGTGCGTGGGCGATGGCCTCCTTGGTGGTAGGCATCACAGAGTCGTCGGCTGCTACAATGATGATGGCGATATCGGTTACCTGGGCACCACGTGCACGCATAGCGGTAAATGCCTCGTGTCCTGGGGTATCCAGGAAAGTAATCTGTCGACCATCCTTCAGCTTCACGTTGTAAGCACCAATGTGCTGTGTAATACCACCGGCCTCACCGGCAATCACGTTGGTGTTGCGAATGTGGTCCAAAAGCGATGTCTTACCGTGGTCAACGTGTCCCATCACTGTTACGATTGGAGCGCGGCTGATCAGATCGTTCTCATCGTCCTCCTCCTCAGTAATGGCGTTCTGTACCTCGGCCGATACATACTCGGTGGTGAAACCAAACTCGTCGGCAACGATGTTGATGGTCTCAGCATCCAAACGCTGGTTGATTGATACCATGATACCGATACTCATACAGGTACCGATAACCTGGTTAACACCAACGTTCATCATGGTAGCCAGCTCCGATACGGTTACAAACTCGGTAAGCTTCAGTATCTTGCTCTGTGCTGCCTCGGCTGCCATCTCCTCGTTCATACGCTCGGCTACGGCGTCGCGCTTCTCACGACGGTACTTGGCACCCTTCTTATTCTGGTTCTTTGATGTGAGGCGGGCCAGAGTTTCCTTTACCTGACGTGCTACTGCCTCGTCGTCAACCTCAAGTGGCTTCTGGATGGGGCGATTCTTCTTGTTCTTCTTGCCGCCACCGTTGTTTCCATCCTGGAAGTTATTGTTGCCGCCCTTGTTCTTGCGGTTATTGTTGTTATTGTTGCCGCCCTTGTTCTCGTTGGCTGCAGCCTCGATGTCAACACGCTCCTTGCCGCCGTGAATGCGCTCGCGCTTCTTCTTCTCGCCGTGCATCTGGGCCTGCTTCTCCTCGCGCTCCTTGCGGCGCTCCTCCTTCGACTTCTTCTTCGGGCGAGTGCTTTGGTTCAGCGAGTCGAGGTCAATCTTACCTACCACGTTAAAGTTAGGAGCCATCTTCTTCTCGCTCTTCAGCGTAAAGATGTTATTCTGCTGCTGCTCGGTAGCGGCAGGCTTCTGCTCTTGCTTTGGCTCGGCTTTTACCTCGGGCTTTGGCTCAGGCTTAACTTCGGCTTTGGGCTGTGGCTTAACCTCGGGCTTTGGCTCGGGTTTAACCTCAGGCTTGGCCTCTGGTTTTGGCTCGGGCTTTACTTCGGCTTTTACCTCGGGCTTTGGCTCAGGCTTAACCTCAGGTTTTGGCTCAGGCTTTGGCTCGGGTTTGGGTTCGGCCTTAGGCTGTGCAGCAGGTGCTGCGGCCTGTGGCTTTTCGTCCTGATGCTTGGCGGGCTTGCCCACGGTGCTCAGGTCAATCTTTCCTAATGGAGTGAAAGTCTGCTTAATCTCGTCCTTAACCTCGATGGTCTCTGTCTTGGTTTCGGGCTTAGCTTTCTTCTCCTTTTTGGAGAATATCATAGCGGCCTGGTTCTTTACATCCTTATCGCCCTTAAACTCCTTAACCAGCGCGTTGTACTGCTCGTCGGTAATCTTGGTGTTCATAGAGGCGTCGGCAATGTCGCCCAGGTTCTTCTTCTTCAGAAAGTCAACGGCCGTCTGAAGTCCGATATTCAATTCTGTTAATACTTTATTTAATCTTACACCCATCTAATTCAAATTGATAATTTAAAATTGAAAATTGACAATTACTCAAACTCCGCGCGGAGTACGTCCAGCAGCTGGTCGACGGTCTCTTCCTCCAGGTCGGCCTTCTCAATCAACATTTCACGTGGAGCATTGAGCACAGCCTTAGCTGTATCAAGTCCGATAGCCTTGATGGCATCGATAACCCACTGGTCGATCTCATCCGAGAACTCATCCAGGTAGATATCCTCATCGGCCTCGCCCTCGCTAAGTACGCGGAATACGTCGATGGTGTACTCGGTAAGCATTGAAGCCAGCTTGATGTTCATACCGCCACGACCGATGGCCAGCGATACCTCCTCGGGCTGCAGATAAACCTCGGCCTTGTGGTTCTCCTGATCCAAGTTGATGCTTGAGATCTTAGCTGGGCTAAGTGCGCGCTGGATAAACAGCTGGGTGTTAGCCGAGTAGTTGATAACGTCGATATTCTCGTTGCACAGCTCGCGAACGATACCATGCACACGGCTACCCTTAACACCTACACAGGCTCCTACTGGATCGATACGGTCGTCGTAGCTCTCAACAGCCACCTTAGCACGGTCGCCAGGGATACGGGCCACACGCTTGATGGTAATCAGTCCGTCCTGAATCTCAGGTACCTCGGCCTCCAACAGGCGCTCCAAGAATACTGGGCTTGTACGAGAGAGGATAATGCGTGGGTTGTTGTTCTCGTTCTGTACCTCCTTAACAACGGCACGTACGGTCTCGCCCTTGCGGTAGTTGTCGGCAGGAATCTGCTCCTGCTTTGGCAAGTGCAGCTCGTTACCCTCATCGTCAATCAGCAGTACCTCGCGCTTCCAAATCTGGTAAACCTCACCGCTTACTACCTGGTGCACCTTATCCTTATACTTCTGGTAGAGTGAGTCGTGCTCCAGCTCCAGAATCTTTGATGCTAGAGTCTGGCGCAGGTTCAGAATGGCACGGCGACCAAATTTAGCGAACTGTACCTCCTCTGAAACTTCCTCACCAACCTCGTAGTCGGGCTCAATCTTCTGAGCCTCGCTCAACTCGATTTCCTTGTTCTCATCCATCACCTCGCCATCGGGTACTACCACGCGGTTGCGGTGAATCTCAAAGTCGCCCTTGTCGGGGTTAACAATCACGTCAAAATTCTCGTCCGAACCAAAAATCTTGGCGATAACGTTGCGGAAGCTTTCCTCCAGTACGCTCACCAGTGTGGTACGATCGATGTTCTTGGTTTCCTTGAATTCCTGGAAGGTCTCAATCATTGAGGGACCCTTCTCTTCTTTTTTAACTGCCATTCTTATATCGTTTTTAATTTTCTCTTAATTCTCAATTCTCAATTTATTTAAAGGCCAGCATGTACTTGGCATACTTTACCTCGTCCATCTGGTAGGTTTTATCTACATCTACCAGCACGGGGCGCTTCTTACCTTCTACTTTCTGCTTTTCCTGTACGGTAATGGTAAAGCTTGGGGCATCAACAGCCTTGAGCACGCCCTGCACTTTCTTACCATCGGCCTGCAGCACCTCGAGGGTGTCGCCAATGTGGTTAATGTATTGCTGGGTAACCTTGAATGGCTGACCTAAGCCAGCGCTGCCCACCTCAAGTTCAAATTCACCGAGTTCCTCGCCCAGGCGCTCCTGCAGGAATCGGCTCAATGCTGCACAGTCCTCAATCCATACACCATCGGCATGGTCAATCTCAATCACAATTCTGTCATCAGCTGCAAAGTTGATGTCAACCAGGAAGTACTCGTTGCCCTGCAACCACTCTTCCGTTAATGTTTTTACAATCTCTTTATTTATCATCTATACGTTATTAAAATGTGAAATGAGAGACTCTTTCGAGCCTCTCATTCCGCTGAACGGGTGCAAATTTACGAATATTTCTGCAATCCGCCAAATTTTTCCTCACTTTTTTATGCTAAATCGCTAAAAATCATCCGTTTAGGGGCGTTTTTGGTGATGTTTACGGGCGTTTTCTTCTGCAACTGTATCAGCTGTGCTGTGTGCTTGGGCTTCTTGGGTTGTAGGGTTTTCTTGTACTCCTCTTTGTTCTTAAGCAGGCGTATGGCCTCTTTTACCTGTTTGTCGTAATTCAGGGCTGCCTCTATGGTGCCGCGCTGGTAGTAGTAGGCGGCAATAATATCGGTCTCCAGCACCTGTCGCAGCACTTTCTCGTGCTTGTCAAGGTCGGTGGCCACGTTGTGGTTCAGTTGCTTCTCCAGCTCGTCAAAAGTCTGCTTGGCATCATCGTAGTAGCCCTCAAACTTAGCCACTTTTACCAACTCGGCCAACTGCTTTTTGCTCACAGGGTCGTAAGTAAAGCCGCTCTTGATAACGCGGGCCTTAAACTCCTGCCAGTCGGCATCGCTAATGTGGAACTCGGTGGCAGGCGCAATCTGCGGGTGCTTGGCTATGTACTCCACCACGTAATCAAACATCACTTCGGTACTATCCTGACCGCTGGCGCTCAGGTAGAAGGCAATGTTGGGTATGGTGTCGCCTTTCAGCTCTACATCGGGCATAATGCCACCGCCATCGCGCACCTCGCGACCGTTGCGGGTGTAGAACACCTTGGTAAGCGAGTCGGGTATATGCTCCTGATAACCCATGCCGCGCTTGTAGTTGTAAGCCTGAATGCAGCGGCCGCTGGGTATGTAGTATTTCGATGTGGTTACCTTCATGTTGGTGTTGTAGGGCAGATCGATAGGTATCTGTACCAATCCCTTACCATACGTGCGCGTACCTAATATAATGGCGCGGTCCAAATCCTGCAGCGCACCACTGGTAATCTCGCTGGCCGAAGCCGTCTCGCCGTTAACCAACACCACCATAGGCATCACAGTGTCGACAGGTTCTACGCGGGTTTCGTAAGCCTTGGTGGCCTGACGTATTTTTCCGCGGTTCTCAACCACCTTTACGCCTTTGGGCAACCAGATATTCAGGATATCAACAGCCTCCTGCTCCGACCCGCCGCCATTGCCACGCAGGTCGAACACCAGCGATGTGGCGCCCTGCTTCTTCAGGTCTACGAATGCGCGACGCACCTCCTTGGCGCAACCCTCGGTAAACTGGTTCAGCACTATGTAGCCCACGCCGTCCTTCACGCCGTAGTAGGGCAGTTCGGGCAATTTGATGTTGCGACGTGTAATCTTAAAGTTCATCAGCTTACCCGTGCTGGGGCGCATGGCCTTCAGTACAAAGGTAGTGCCAGGCTCGCCACGCAGATGACTGCTCACGTAGCCCACCTCTTTCGATATCATCATCGAGTCGTCGATACTCAGTATGATGTCGCCCTTCTTCAGTCCGGCCTCGGCGGCAGGCATGTTTTCATAAGGCTCATCAATCACCACGCGGTCCAGTTTCTGGTGCTTGCGCACCACGGCGCCTATGCCGGCATACTTACCGGTAAGCATCTGTCGCAGGTTCTTGGTTTCGTCCTGCGCGTAATATTCGGTATAGGGATCCAGACTGCGCAACATGGCGTTGATGGCTGTGCCCACCGTTTCCTTAGGGTTCAGCGTATCCACATACAGCAGGTCCAGATTCTTATATACGTGGTTCAGTATATCCAGCTGCTTAGCCACCTCAAAGTTATGGTCGCTGGTTTTCTGGGCCATTGTGGCGGTGGTGGATAGGGCCATCGCGCAAAGAGCTATCATTAATCGTTTCTTCATCATCCTATATAATTAATGTTTATGGCTGCAAAATTACAAGATTTACGGCGAAAAACGTGCAATTTTGTCGGAAAAATGAAAAAAATTAAGGTTTATAGTCATTTTTTTCCAAAAAAGTTTGGTAGTTTCAAAAAATCCTCGTACTTTTGCACCCGCTTAACAGCAATACCTGCTTCAGTAGCTCAGTTGGTTAGAGCACCTGACTGTTAATCAGGGGGTCGTTGGTTCAAGCCCATCCTGAAGCGCCAAACAAAGAGTTCTGTAAATCAATGATTTACGGGGCTTTTCTTTTTTCCACATTTCAATGTTGCACCCAATTTGCACCCAATTTAGTTTCGTTTGTCATTTTTGCATCCAATCCTTGCAGAATTAACATTTCAATATTCTGCAAATAATAATAATTGCGGACCGTTGTCAAGTACTAACGTTGACAAGTTGAAAATGCCTATGGTATTTCAACCGTCAACCCAACTTTAGAATATGTGCTTTTGCCATATCACCCTCCTTTTTCACGTGTTGATAATCATATAATTGATAACCTTGCTTGATGCCAGCAAGGTATCCGTCCAAGGAAGGCCAAATAGCTTGGCTATTTCAGAGTCAGCGGACGAGCCGCAGACACTGCTTCGGGACGGAGGCATCGCTGATTCGCGGGACAATACTCTATCAGAGCCTCGCCCCGTCACAAGGTATCTCCGATGAAACACCTTAATGAAACGCAAGTTTAATTTATGTGTTTTTGTGGTTGCATAAATTGAGTTCTTGCTTAGCGGTAAACAATTGAAAAAAACAAGTTTACGAACAAAGAGTTCGTTTTGGTGCTGTATCTTTGCAGCAGAAATCAAATTTATTATTTATAATACTAAAAACAAATTAATTATGGAATACGAAGAAGATGATTATTATTCTCCTACAGATTGGGAAAGAGAGTATGGCGAATCTGATGAGGATTACTCTGACCGATTGCAAGATCTTGAGGATTGGATGGAGTCATTTGATGATTAAACTATTAAAAGATGACTAATTATTTCAATCATTAATAATATAATCACATTGTGACGAACAGCCCACGCCATAAAGTGATAGAAATCTAACTGGGCTTAAAACAATTACAATTATGGACACAAATTTATTGATACTAAACCAGGCCAACAACGATGATCTCAAAGTCTTAGCTGATTACTTACATTTGAAAAGCAATGGGAATAAGCGGTGTTTTGAGACATTCTCTTCACGTGATAGTTACAAAAAGTATTATCCTCACGATATGAGCATGATGGTTGAAGACATCGCAGATGAATTACAATTGTATGGTGGCAATACTTTTGCAAACATAATTAGAGGATGTCATGGCGTAGAATACAAAGAAATACTTATAGACGTTTGCAACAAACTTAAAGTTCCCTTTAACAAAAATTCTGATGTAGAGGTAATAGAGTTGTGTTTACTTCAGACCATTTTGATTAATAGCCTTGAAGATATGTCTGAAGAAGAGTTGGCTAAACTGATATCGGAGATGAACATACCCAATCAAGGTGTTGGTAAACAGGCAATGATTGCTGCTATACAAATTGCAATAAAAAGAGGCGGTTTCTCTAGTTACAAACTTGCTGTAATAGTTGCAAATGCTATATGTAAAGCTTTACTTGGAAGAGGCCTCTCCATTGCTGCCAATGCTGCCTTAACAAGGTGGCTTAGTATATTTGCCGGCCCCATTGGTTGGACTGCGATCGCTATTTGGGCTGCCATAGACATAGCGGGACCTGCTTATAGAATCACCATACCTGCAGTCATCCAGGTAGCATATATAAGGGCCAAAGTGAAATTTTTGACAAGCAAAGCTGCATAAAGACAAAATTTATGAATCTAGTCACGGCGATAAAATAATGTGAAAATATCACAAAAGGGTGGTAGTCTTGGCTGTATTATAGTGTTTTTTTGTAATTTTGCGACAGTATTTATTGTCCGGAAGGCGGATGTGAGGAAGTGAATCTCTATAGTGATGGTACATTTGAGTGTCTCGGCTGTGGATTTACATGGAAGAAAGAAGGATGAAAAGAATTAATTATTATTGAAATATGCCAACGAATAAAAATGCTTTGATAAGGTATAGGTATTTGGACAGACTTCTTTCTGACCATCACCACTATTTTGACATTCACGATCTGACAGATCAAGTAAATAATATGCTCGAGAATGATGGCTATGAAGCTGTCACACAAAGATGCATAGAGAAAGACTTGCTTTCGTTACAAGGGGCACCTTTCTCTGCACCTATAGAGCGATATAGAAAGGATGGAAGGAATTGTATCACCTATAGTAAATACTCATTTTCCATTTTTAAAGAAGAAATGACCCGAGAGGAAAAGAATTTGCTTTGTGAGGTACTAAATACCATAGGGCAATTTGACGGTCTTGACAACTTTAAGTGGTTAGATGACATGAAAATTGGCCTTGGGCTGGAGGAACGAAACCAGGTTATCAGCTTTAGTCATAACCCATATTTACAAAACTCCAATCTACTTGGCACAATCTTTGACCACATTTCCAATGAAGTAGTTATCAGTTTGGAATACCACACTTTTACTGATACGACAATCCGTAGTATAGTCTTTCATCCTTATCTTCTAAAACAGTACAATGATCGTTGGTATTTGCTTGGTGCAGCTGACTGCGACATGAAAATTCTGCATTTTGCTCTTGACAGAATAGACGCTGTGGAGCCGCTCCCAGAAAAGAAATATGTTAAATGCCCAGCAGATTTGTTAGAGAGATTTGAAGATATCGTAGGAGTTACCTTTTATGAAGACCGCCCTATAGAACACATTCAATGTTGGGTAAGTGATGTCTCCAAAAACTATATAGATACAAAACCCATTCATGGGAGCTATACTACCCAAAAAGGAGATCTCGAAGCGGAACTACGTTCAAAATACCCACAACTTAAAGGAGGGCTATTCTTTACAATAGATTGTATTCCCAACTTTGAACTTATACGAGAATTATGCTCTTTTGGTAAGGAATTATTGGTGATAACTCCTAATAGTATAAGGGAAGAAGTAATAAAAAGACTTCAGCTTATGTTAGAAAGCTATTCTTCCATTAACATGATGGAAACTGATACCTGACAAAAATCAATAGGTTATAATCACAAGTATCAATAAAAAGGTGAGGAGGTATACCTCACCTTTCCTTATTACAAGATTTTTACAATGTATGTAAAGAAATCCATTTTACGTATTATCCTTGCTTTCTGTCTTTGCTTATAATTAACAAAACGAGGTCTTTCTCCAATCTCTATATTCAACAGTTTTGTATAATTCTTAACTTCAGGATACCAGTTCCCGACTCCTCTTTCTGAAAAACTAACATCAAGAATCCTTGATTTATTTACCAAAGGAGGAAAACCATACATCAGTGGTACTGGCTTTTGAGTAACAATGAAAACCGTTTTACCCTTGTTGCTCAGTTTTTTGGCTATTCTAGCCTCGCATTTTAAACCGATTACCGGTTTTTGGGTAGTCAAGTCTTTGTCTAAAAGGACATTTGTACCCGTCCCCTGCTCAATAAGATGATAATAGTTATCTAATTCCTTCACGAAACTTAGCCCCTTGATATAATCTCCTTTAGAAAGAGAGCCGATAAAATTCTTTGTATTCGTTTGATGCTCTATACGATTGATATATTTTGTAAAACCTTCCATGCCATTCACATTTACTGCTTCTTGCAAGCCATATGGACAAGACCCTCTATCAAAGATTATCTTGTTAATTAAGTTTGCAGCAAGTTTGAAAGATATGGACTTACTCCCTTCCATCATTGAAATGAAGGTTCTGATTTTCGATGGCCTAAATACTTCAAAAGGCGATTTTTCATCAAACCGATTTCCTTTTTTTCCATCCATGTAAAATTTATATAATGTAAAAGCTGCCACATTATTATCTGGCATAGTGAGCATGTAATAAACAGCCTCGTTAGGAGATAGTCCCAGAAGTTTAAAAAGACTATAGAAAGTTTCACTTGAACTTATATTTGCCCCTTTTTCTTGAATGAAATTTTTATGTTCTATTGTCAATTGATCTTTAAGAGGCATTGTTATATCAATCGCAAATTTTATTTTATCTATGTTAGAAAATGAAATATGAACAATATCATTTATATCGGAATTTTCCAAGCCACTACTAACATTTTTAAATTTGGATATATCTATTTTTGCTATTGTACCTATAAAAATATGCGCGTCATATTTTAATAAAAACAAGACGGTTTCCCAGTACAATTCTGCAGATTGTTCATTCTCAAAGGTTTTTAATACATCTTGCTGGATTACGCGTATTTTTCCTCCTTGTAAATTATGCTTAAGATAAACTGAAAGATGATCCCAGTCTCTTGTGGTAATCATCATTGGCACTGATAGACTATTTAATACATAGTCATTCTTCTTTTTTTCACTTGACGAAAGTCTGTTTTCCTCTTTTTTGTTTTCATCTGTAGTATGCGTAGAAGAGACTTTCGGAGTATCTTGCTCAAATATTGTTGGTGGATAATATGTTACAGGGACATTTTCTTGTCTAACAGTAGAATCCACCGTTTTTTCTGTAACAGCTGGTTCATTATAATAAAAGATAAGATGTGCCATGGAACTACTGTCTATAATGACTTTTACCTCACGAACCACAATCTCATTCAGCGAATACTTGGATTCACCTTTATCCATCTTATGATATAGTCCATATTTGTCTTGCATTATTACATACGAATCTTTTATATCGACTATCTCGAAAAGATACCTCCTGTTTGGTTTATATAATGAAGGATAAAGAGTTGCTTTGTTCTGGACAAGGTATGCCTCTTTGTTTTTATCTTGCACTATTAAACAAGACACTTTTGACGGCAAGGCAGCTTGTAACTGTTCTTGATAAGCCCGAACTGGGAATAAGTGTTCACCGACTTCAACATGAAAGAAAAGGGAACCATCTTCTTCAACAAGATTCCTCACGTCAAAATCATATGGAGTATTTAATTCATATTTCATAGTCTTGAGTATTAGTTAATCAAATCCATTCCCCAGCCTTTTTCCGTAATATTAGAATATGAACTCTCCTTATGCTGATGAAAGAATCTTGCTTTTTCATCCGTTATATCACAAACGAATCCACAGTCACAAACAAGATATCTCAAATCTTTTATTCGATAATGTCTTCCACACTTTGGACAGACTAAAGATTCTGAGATTTCGACACGTCTGTTGTTTATATCATAAACCAATGTAGATATTTCTTTTACTAACTCGTCCTGCTCTCGCTTACTACGTTGTTTATATGTTTGAAATTCCTTAAGACTGGCTATGACCTTTTTTTCTTCAATTTCTCGAGGCATAACATCAGAAAAAGAAAATGTATAAGACTTGTTGTCAAAAATAATGTTATCGCAATTTATCGCAGCGACAAAATCTCTAAGGATAGGCTTAAATTGAATTCCCTTGTTAATTATTGCTGCGTAATCATTGATAATCAATTTTCTAAGTACTTGTCCTGAACTCTCAATACTATTTGCGTCAATAGGGTTTACAAAATAAATCCCATCGGCATTATTGATACTTTTTTGATAATCATAAAAACAAAAGCAAATAGTGTTTTGGGGTAGTTCTTTTGCATTTTCAATATCATAAATTCCACCCAAAGAAATAACATTAACACTTACGTTTTCGGTTGCTAAATGGATTATTCCATATTCATCAACATTCATGTTGATCGCTGGTAAGGAATCATGAATGGCATAAATAGCGCTTGGCTTACCTGTGATTTTAAATCCCATAATGCGTAATGAATAAGCAAACAAAGCCTCCACATAAATGCGCATGTTGTCCATTATATCTTGGTGAACAACAAATGGATCTTTACTATCTGTCTGTTCCTTGATTTTTTTGAGTTCTAACCAAAGAACCTTTAAGTATTTATAGTGCTTATGTGAATTCAGTACATTTGAATCATGATAGACTATTGATTCTGCTGCATGTTTGGGAAATTCGTCAAATAACTGTGCATGTTCTAGTTTAACCAATTCAGACTTTAAAGCATTTAGTGTTCTGTTCGTTTCTCCAGAATCCTTAGATCTGTTTGACTTTGAAGCACGTCCGACCAGTGCAATAGTACGATCGATTTTTTCTGCCCATACATTTTCGAACTCTTGATGGTCAAAGATGGACAAGAAAAATTTAGTAATATCTGCAGTCTCTTTTACACGTTTATTCAAGTACTTAATTGCCTCATGAAGAAAGGCTTTCAGCAATAAATTCTCATATACAGCGTAGTCAATGGTAAGTTCTTCATGTAATATCTTCATTGGCTTAGGGGACAAAATAGTCATTTTCTCCCAATCTTCTGAGTGATGCGAAAGATGCTGATAACTTCTTGTAGATATTCGCTTCGCCCTGCCAATATTGACCTTCATCGTATTTTTATCTAGAAGTGAATGCGGATTTGCCACTATTGCCCGTAAATGTGATTTTTGCTCATTAAGCAGCTTTTCAAATTCTTTTATCTCTATATTGAACTTCTGTATTATTGGAGCAATATTGTTTATGTTGCCTATATAATTTGCGGCAATTGTCTGTAGCAAATCGTGTATATTCTGATTGGTTTCTTCAAACAAGCTCTCTCGAACAACATAATCCCCCATTTGGACTGCATCAGCGTTAGTAAGATCACAAATGATCCCCTTATCAATAACAGCAAACCTCCCAAGATCCATATGTCTTGGAAGTTTTGCTATTATCTGGCCTGTGAATCTATCAAAATAGGTCATTTTTGCTTCTTCTTTTCTAATTCTCTATCGAAAAACGCAATTGCTTCCTCTGGTTCCTTGCCAAAGAAATGGCTTTTAAACTCACGGGTATAACTCGTCTTAAACTCGTCAAGATTGTCATAACTTAAATCATAGTTATCTTTAAGAGTTCGGAAAAGACGGGTGGTCATAAGATGGTCTGCAGCTTTAGCAATATCATCTTTTTCATTGTCACCAGCTTCTACAAACACAGATATGAAGCGTTTTGCTTGTCCTTCAAAACGATTTCCGATACCGATATCTTTATTCGCAAGTAATTCTATTATCTTATCATCTTTAATGAACTTATCGAAGTATGCATACTCTTTAATATGTTTTCTTTCTGCTTCTTCAAATTGTTCGCTAAGCCATTTATAAGTGACATTATAGCGTTTTACATAGTTGGGAATATCATCCTTCGGGCAGTTGCGAGGCATCTCGATGACATTTGAGCGGTCATAAGTTTTAGGTGCAAACTCCAACGTAGTCTCATCGTGGTTTGCTGTGCCGATAAACCGAACGTTTTTGGGAATAGCCAAAGTTCCGCCGATAATACTCTTTGGACAGATGTCTTCTGGGACATTATCAATCTTTATTTTACGTTGTTCTTCTGAGGATAGTTCCAATTTTGATAGAAAATCAGCGAAATAGTGCTCTGGTCGGGACAAATTCATTTCATCAAGAACAATAAAGAAAAGAATGTGCTCGTACTTAGGCTGATTTGCTAGATATAGGGCATTAAAGAACTCTGTTTCATGATAGCTTTTTTCAAATGAGTTATAGAACCCCATCAAGTCCATTTTGTCACGCCAGCCAGATTGTATGGGACATATTCTATATGGAGCTTTCGACAATTCATCAGCACCTTTTACGTCGCTGTAATTTGGGTCATCTGCCATCATTGCCATTGCAACAGCACGAGGCAGACTGGTTTTACCTGTACCGCTAATTCCTTGCAAAATTGTTATTGGGGACATATGGAGTCCTGCAATAAATTTTTTAATAATGTCTTTGGAATAGAAACGGCGTTCTTTCTCACTATGCTCTGGAGATGCCATAAAAGACTGAAGATAACTAATAAACTCGGAAAGACTGGCCGGTGCAGTTCCTCTCATCAGTGGAACTTGGAATTCTCCTGAGTCATACTTGCTAGACGATTTGAAAGCATTTCCCTTATTATGACTTTCATTTATTTCACTAATCGTATGACGTAAATCCTCCACAGTGTCTTTATAATATATTATTTGAGCTTTTGCAGATTCCAATTGTCCTGTAAGAGTTTGCTTTTCACTTAACAAAATATCATTGTTGTCAAACATAGCCTTTAGCTCATAATACTCTTTCTCGTTGAATTTTTCACGCAGTTCCTTGATATCTTGCATGAGGAATTCGACTTGTTTCTGTTTGGTATCTAAATCACCCTGAAGAGGCCGCAAAGATAATTCCTGCTGAAGTTCGTTTATTTCTTCTTTTTGTTTTGAGCAAATTGTTGCCATCTCCTCTGGATCCATATCCCCAAAGGCAGACTGGATACTTTCTATTATAGCCTTTAACTCATCAGTCTCGGCATTAGCTTTTTCTAGTTTCAACTTATAGCGGTTAAGATCAATTGTTGCAGAGTTTAAGCGTTCCTCAAACTTACTCTGTACATCTGCTTGAATTTCTTCTCGCAAGGCCTCGCGCTCTTCCTCTATAATTGATTCCATTGTCTTTACCTTCTTTTCAAGAACCCGAAGTTCCTTCTCTTTAATTTCAAGCTGCGACTCTTTAGAAGTTATGTTTTCCAACTTCTCAAGATACTCACTTGCAACTGAAGCTTGTTCTTTAAGATGAGTTTCTGCAGCAGTAATGACTTCCTCTTTGCTATTCTTAAATGCAGCTATGAGTCTTTCTATAATTGCGCTATTATCTCCGGCCTTCAAAGCATCTTCGTCTGCAAGAAGACGTAATTCTCTTTCGTTTAAGTCCTTGCGTTTCTCAGCAAGTTCCGCATTTTGTTTTTCTAAGTCCTCTTCTGCTTTTTTCTTGTTTTCCTTAAGTTCTGACTCTTCGTCTGATTTCTTATCCAACCAGTCTTTTTTATCATCTTCGAGTTGTGATTTCATTTCCTCATACCTCTGTTGGGTTGATGATAAAATTTTTGTTGCTTTCTTAATTTCAGCAATACACTTTGCTACATCTTCCGAAGAAACAGAGCCGTCTGTAACATATGCGGCTTCTATCTCTGCCACATTAACTTCATCAACTGGAATCGATTCCAAAGCAGTCGAAGACTCGGCCAAAGCGTCTTTAGCCTCGTTTATCATTGCCTGTGTAACGACCTGCTGCTTAGGAGCAACTGCTTTCTGTTGTTGCTTTTGCTTATTTTTCTTATCCTTTTTGCCCATTGTATCTAATGATATAATTGTTAATGATCTGTTTCAATTCGTTATAATAAAGTTCTATCTCCTCGACTGACAAACTTCGTATTTGCTTTTCACTACTGGTCTGTCCGTGACTGCCAATGTTACGGAGACCTCCAATTTTATAAATCACTCCAACCTTATCCTTTATAATGTCATAAAGAGGATTGTCCTTATTGTATTTATATCCAAATAAGAATTTTATTAGATATTGTCTAAGAGAAGTGACATGAACTATGTCAAATTTCTTTGCGATATTCTTCATCTGTCTTTGAGTGTCCTGATCAGCTTTTAAACCTCCAGTGATAAATAACTCATCGATATAGTCATAACGATCTTCTTCCTTGAAAAAATCCGTCTTCGTCCTTTTATCGATTCTATACTCATAACGAAATGAATTAATTACTTTTCTATAAGTAGTTTCATTCTTTTCAAAATCTATTTTGAAGATGGTTTCAAGTGTGTTTTGAATATTTCCAATAAAAGAGCCACACGTATCAATCTCAGAATTTCTTCTGAGTAACAAGTAGTTTTTAAGTACAGCCCTTAAATATTTGATTGTATTCTTATCAAGTTTGTAGTAGCCAATATCAAAAGACTTACCCATTTCTGTATCTACCATTTCATCCATCATTGCTTGGAATGTATCAATGGTATGGTCATTAACGGTCTTTAAATCTTTAAAATTGCAAGTGAAGTCTTCTATCAATCCGTCAGAAAGAAGTGCTTCAATGTATAATTTCAGCTCAGAGTTATTTTCAAATCCGAATGGGTCTTGTATTTCCCATTCGCTTCCATAAATATCCTCTTTAATTCTGGGTACATAAGCATATGTGCATACCCATACCAATGACGGATGATTATTTGGGACAAAAGAAATACCATATCTTGAAGCATCTATATTTAGGGGTTCGATTTCTTTATTTGAGTGAATATGTTTATTTGAGCGCCTTATCATTCCCAGTATTTCACGTTCATTGGGAGCGTAATTGACAACACGCTTATCTAAAAGTTTATCTGCAAGAATCGGCTTGGTATAGTAATCTTCTTCCCCGTTTTCACCTTTAGTTCCTGTGCAAATATCTCCATTGATAACAGTTGCCTTTTGGATGTTGTTAACGTAAAAAGAATATAAGCCTTCATCGTTGACATGTTGAAAGACGTATCCAATAGATTTCTTGCTCTCATCTACGATGAGACCATCTATGTCATCTTTTATCTCTTTACCCCGGTGTGTCAGTCGACCATCAGAACCAATTAACTTAGATGTGACTAACTGTTCTGAGACCATATTAACAAGTTCCTCGTCAAGACCGAGGCAATTGGCAATTGTACTATTGTCAATTCCTGGTTTTGTCTTGAACATCAAAACTGCTTTTTGGAAAAAGTTAATTCCATACTCTATTTTATATGTCTCAATCCGATACATATACATCGGTATTGCAAGCAAAACACCTGTTTTGTTAGGACGATGCTCTACATTATATATATATTCATACAATTCTTGCGCCATAATTCTTGTTAGTTGATTGGTTTACATAAAATTCATATAAGCCCTTTACATATGTTTGGGCATATTCATCGCTGAACATTTCGCCATCACCACATACTATCAAAAGACGTTGAGCGCGAGAGAAAGCAACATTTAAACGGTTTTCCGAAGTCAAAAAGCCAAAAACCTTGTTGACATTCCCTTCGTTACGTTCTACAGTATTGGAACGTGTTGCGCTTAGAATAACGATATCAAATTCTTTACCTTGGAATGAGTCAACCGTGCCAATTCTAAACTTTTCACGCCCATCCCTTGTGGTTTTAAAAGAATTATTAATATCGTAATCACCATTATCCATTTTATAGGCAAAGCCCAAAGATTCTGCTTCTTTAAAAATCAAATCACGCTGTGCAGCATAGAATGTAATAACACCAATACTGAGTTCTTTACTTCCAGGATCTTTCATAATTTCCTTGACCAAAGACATGACGCGCTTTGCCTCACATTCTCGCGATTTCCCAATACCCTTGCTCTCTGGTCCTTTATCCTTCTTTACGTCACAGAACACCATAACTTTGCCTTTAAGACCAGCAACCGTTAGTTTATGCTCTCTTGCTTTAGCCTGGTCGATCATTCCTGCTTTTACTTCATTCTCATAATAAAGAGAACTAATAAAGTCACCAATTGCCGGATGCATTCGAAACTGTTCATTCAAACGAATTCTGCGCAACTTAGTGGCCTTTTCAAGGTTTTTATACAAAATGCCGAACAATGAAGACTCATACTTCTTACTAGCGATATCTCGTTCTGCAAGGTCATCGTATTTTTTCTCCACAACATCTTTCACAATGTCATTTTCTATCAGCTGCGGCAACTGCTTTTGGTCACCAACAAGAATAATGCGACGTAAAGCTCTCGTCATAGGGATTAATAAATCAAGAGGATTAGAACGAGCAGCTTCTTCTAGGATAACATTTTGAAATTTTGATGTAATATCGCGGCTACCCGCTTTTTGATTAGTCGCAGCAACACTTTCGGTATATGCCAGGATGGATTCGCGAATATACTGCCCTTCACCCTCTATCTCTTCACGAAGTGTTTCAAGATTAGCTGTCATAAATGTATCAAAATCGTTATACGCATTCTCTTCTTGCTGCCTTTCGTATCGTATAACCTCAACAAGCCAATTCTTTATTGCTTCATTATTACCTTCATTTGCAGCATCTGAAGCAATATCAAATTCATTCAGATACTTTTCCTTCAAAGAAGATAGGAAGGATAGAAATTCGTCTGACGGACTATCCACAGGAGCTTCTTTCAGTTTAATTCGCTCATGATCCGTTAATTCAATACCGGAACGGAGTAACTTCTGAATTTCATAATATCCATTATCATCATAAGCAATTAAATCTGTGGAAAGATTTTTAAGTGCCTTGATACACTTGTCATCTCTTGCCGAATCGCGTCTGCCAAATGGTTTGGAAATCAATCTCCATTCTTTCCATAATTCGTCATTTAGATCTAATTGATTTATAATTTTATCAATGCTACTCTTTAATGATTCCAAATTATGCTCCTTCTCATATACATCCTTTATCTTTAGAACAGTCTTAGACATGCGAAGTGAAGATGTGTTTGCTGCATAATAGCGAAGAGCTCTATCTATGGCATCAATCATTTTTTTTGCTACAATCTGCTCTGCAGATATGGTCATAGCATCTTTGCCAATCTTTACAGTTGGCAAACCTTTATCTTCGATTTTTGAGGCAATATGTTCTACTGTGTCATTTTGAAAAGCAGATGCAAGAATTAGTTTGGAGTAATCGTATGAATCATACTCTTTTTTCTTTTTCTTCTCTTTTTCTGCCTCTTCGAACAATCTATCGCAGATAACTGCTATGACCGTAGACTTACCTGTACCCGGTGGGCCTTGTATCACAGCTATATCTGGCGTGTTAAGTGCAATCTCGACAGCTTTCTTTTGGTTTTCAGTAAGATCAGAAATTCCAAAACGTTCTTGTAAGAAAGTTCGTGTTCTTTCTGTTAAAGCAGTCTTATGTTTCTCTTTGTTAAGTTCTATCATCTCAGCTGCTTCATCCTCAATTGCAAAAAGTAGATTGCGTAGAATTGCAGTAATTCTATCGCCTTCAAGATGCTGATATGCTCTTTCCCGACGATTATTGACATGATAGTCACCTTTTACTGAAAGAACAAGACTTCCAGAAGAACTAAGCGTATCATTTTCATCATTAACTTCTGCATAATATAGATTATATTTCTTCTTTATGTTTCTTATCTTATATGTCTCGCTATCTCTAGCTCCTGGATTGATTGAACTCTCAAATGAAGAATTCTTGAAATCACTTTCGTGTTCCTTAAATTCGGCAACTTGTTCCTTAGTAAAATCCAGTCGGATTACCTTTACGTGATCAGCCATATCTTTCCCTTCGGAATAATTAATTTCTCCGAATAATGAGGAAAGTTGCATAGCCTTTTCTAATTCCTGCTCGCTATATTCTTGCCATATTTTTAATAATGCAGTACCATTAGTAGTTTTATCTTTAATGCGTTGCATAATGGCTTTAGCATTATTTTCTTCCACGAAATCAATGCTTGGATATCTTATTAAACGGTAACGGCAGAAGTCATCTATACTTCCTATGTTTTTCTTCCTAGATTTGTTTAATATATATTTATCATTGATAATCAATAGGTCTGCTGCATATTTCAGTCCGTGAAGGGTTTTGTTATCAGCCTTGTCTGGATAAATTTCTTCCAAGATATAATTTCCCAAAGGACTTTCAAATACGAGTGTCTTTTTTAATTCTTCCGGCAATCTTTCTATACTCGCAGCTCGTCTTGATAATATATAATTAGGATTAAACCCAATGACAATGTCTTCATCAAAACTTTGACCACGGCCACATGGAATAAAATTAATCATGCCAATTCCAGTTTGGGAATCATAAGATGTCATTTGGAATAAACCGCTAATCTGAGGATAAATCTCTAATTTAGAAGTATCAACCTCTGACTCAGGAACAATTCGTATTAATTGCTGCTGATCCTTTGCTTTGCATTGGAATAACAATCCGTCATTGTCAACCGCAAAAAGTTCTAACTCGAGAGGAATTCGACTCTCAAGATCTGGAACCTGTGGTGCTCTAATCTGCCCTTTTATACTATTACCGATAAACACTTCTGAATATCGTTCAAATAGTTCTGTAATTCTTGCCATACTTATTCGATAGTTAATACTCTTTGGGGAGTGTCCAACTTTGTTACTCCAATTACTAATTCACGATGTGCTTTACCTGTTACTCTTATCTTTTTAGGCTTATTGCTATAAAAAACTTCTTGTCCATCTACTGCCACATAAAAAGTAGTCTCTTTGGGGATGAGTTCAAGAAGTCTTTCATCGCCATCCGACTCTATTACTTTTAATTGCATAACGGGCTTATTAAGATTGCCAGGAAGAAGAAAATGTGAGTTTCTAATATATTTGGTAGTATACTTATCGACAACCATTTCTTCAAATACCATCGGCGCTAACCCAAATTGTTCTTCTACCTGATTCTTTTGCCTATCATAACGAGGAAGCTTTTCCCAGCGCTTCATTTGTATTTTAATGACACTGTTAGATGCTTTGCCACAGAAAGGACAGTGTCCTGAGTTGCTCGAAGGATAGTGTATATTACATTCTGGGCATTTTATTATTTCATTTATCATTCTGTTTAAACCGTTGCACCATTCTGAGATTGTAGGTCGTTTTGTTGGTATATTCAGTCCGTTCTCAAATGTACGCTTGAACAGATCCTTCAAATTGTTAGTAATAAAAAATTCTGTTGGAATACCACTTGTACGAGCATTTGTCTTATCTTCTGAATGGTCAACCCAAGGAAGTTTGCCGGACAAAGCTTGTTCCTCTAATTCAGGTTCACCCTCATCAACATAGTCACCAATAAGAGGATGGTTTAGTGTAAGTAATTCATAAGCGATTACTGCAAAAGAAAAGCAGTCCGATTCCATACTATTAGCAGAAGCTCTATTAACTAATTCCGGTGCAGCATAGAAAGGCGTATATATGTTATGCACCATACTCGTTTTGTAACGAAGGTTGTCCATGTCAATCAAAAAAACATGGCTCTTATTCGCGTCAGACGAAACAAATACGTTGTTGGGGGACAAATCACAATAAATCAATCCCTTTGAATGGAGGGTTCTTAGACGCTCCGCTAACTTAGCAAGAACCTGGATCCTTTTGAGCAATCCACCAGTTTCGATAAACCATTCTTGTAAATTATCTGATTGATTCGCCCATTTTAATGAAGTCAACGGCTCCATCCCTGAAGCAAATTCTGAAAGATAGCCAATCCTTGGCTGTGTTATTTCTTCAAGCGGTAATGCAAAACATTCCTTGTCTAAATCCAACCGCTTCAAGAAATTAATTTTTGACTTTAATTCGGTGGGATTAATGACATTATTGAATAGTTTTGCAATGTACTTCTCACCTTTCAAGAGATATGTTGTCCCTTGAGAGCCTTTGCCTATTTCTGACAAAACTTCATAACTATTTCTAAAAGAGTCTATTACATTCATAATGACCATATATATATAGCCGACTTGTCATCATTGTTGACTTTGCCGACGGTTGCTTTTATTTCTTTTGTAAACCGACGTGAGCGAGACTTCTTGCTATAAGACTGATATTTTGAAGACAAGTATGAAAATAGCGATTCTATGTTTGAACCGTCTAATTCATCTCCTATGCCATCAGATGTTACCAATACCCTCATTTTGCAATTGAACTTGAAATTGTTTATGGTAAACGAAGATTTCTCCCTTCCACCAAGACAAGTCGTAATATTTGAGAATTCTTTTTCCTGTTTCAATACGACAATAGAATTGCCATCAATTCCCACAAATATCGGAGAATCACCAATCTGTCCTACGCTGATTATTTTCGAAATTTTATCTATCACGGCAAAAGAACATGTAGTGCAATAATCATCAGGGTTAAGCTTCTCTTTTTCAAGATGTTCATACCATTTTATCGGGCTTACAATATCTATTGACTGTAATGGAAGCTGTTTTGTTTCTAGTTCCTCAACCATCATTCTGCATATAAGCCTTGCTCCTTCTGCAGATTTCTTCCTTGACCCAAGCCCATCGGCAACAATAGCAATCACCTTATCTGTGCTCTCAAAATACTTAATAGCATCTTGATTATTGCGGTGTTTACCTACTACTGATGTCAATATATGGCTATACATAACTACAAGATTAATTCGTCATCATCATCAGTCGGAACATTCTGGACAGAAAGTCTTATGGAATCAGGAGTCAAGCTATGAACACGTTGAGATACCGACATGGTCACAAACTTGAAGAACTTTTTGATATCGGAAGCATTCTCTCCTGTAACAAGATATTCGGGTTCACTTACATATGATCTCAAGAAATTAATGTCTGCATCATCACCTATTGCCATAGCAATACGAAATGCTTTTGCTGAGCGACCTTCTCTGATAAATGAGGATAAAGACATGCTCGTGTCATCTGTTGATTCTCCATCTGTAATAATAACCACAGTAGGAGCATATGAACGTGATGGTATTTTTGTGCGGTCTTCAATAAGTTCCTTTATTGTACTCAGAGTCCCTCCTAAAGGAGTTCTGCCATATGCAGAATACTCAACAACATTAATGTCTTTAACTGGACGAAGTTCACATTCACATGTTACTTCGTCCTTTCCTCCAAAGCTATAGATGGCTACTTGAATCTCTATCTTATTAGAATTTTCCTCTTTGAGTGAATTCACAAAATTCCTTAGAGCGAGATTTAGCGCATCTATTTTTCCATCCTTACCCATACTCCCACTTCTGTCAACTGCAAGAATCACTGGTAATGTTCTAGCCTTTTGAAGTATAAAATCATTTAATGATACAGCCATAACGTTTATTTTAGCAATTATTTTTCTTGTTTACTATTCAAATAAGTCAATTTCCGGTTGCAAAAATACTACAGCGCAACGAACTCTATGTTCGTTCTCTGGAGAATTACATCTATTCTGTTATCAACTCCCTCTTATCGCAGTTAAGTAGTTCTGCAATTTTATCAAGGGTCTGGAGATCTGGTTGTGATGTGTTGGTACACCATTTACTAACGGTAGATATGTTTTTGCCTAGTTGTTCTGCCAACCATCTACTGGTTTTCTTCTTTTCTACCAAGACAATTTTGATTCGATTTAGATCCTTCATTTTACTTATAGTTTGATTTCAACGCAAAAATATAATAATTTATTTAAACTTCAAAGAAAACAGATTGCTTTTTATAATTTTTTAGTGCATTCTCGCGAAATAAATAGCTACAAAGGTATTTGGATGCCTGTGTGTTACGTCTAAGCTTCCGGCTGTCTATTGCTATCGGCAACCTTCTGAGTGCATCGTGAAAAGTAAAGTTCCGAACGGCAAGGAGCATAAAAGCTCCAAACAAAGAGGGAAAAAGTTAAACCACAAAAGCATTTAGAGTTATTGTCTTATTCAAATTTTACGGGTAGAGTTGCAAAGAATGCAAAGGTGATTGATGGTGTGAATGGCCAGTGTTTGATCAAATAGAGGAACGGTGTATCGAGTCTTCCCAAAAATCTATGACCATCTGGGGGCCTTTTTGAAGTCAATGAGGATATATGATTCGTTTTTGCCGAGCTCCTCTACGATATAACTCTTTACGATGCGCCACATTCCCCTACGAGTAATACCAACTCACAGTTCCTTTTCTCTTTCCAGTCAAGGGACTGCAGGTATATTTTACGTTCCATAATGTTGTCTTTGCATCTTTTTGAGATTACCATTCTACCATGTTTTACACCTTTTTGAGATTTTTGAGCATTGAATACATCGGTCCACCGGTTTTACATTCTCCGTGCTAATAACATGTATACCTGTGTACTTGTATTCATTAACATCTGTATGCATGTATTCATAAATACTTGTATACACTATCCATACCCACATTACCCGAGTTCGTGTGTCTTATTACCCGAATTCGTGTGTAAGAACATCCCAATTTCCCGAATTCGTAGGCTATAAGCATCATAAATAGCCCTAAAACGTGGTGGATTCCCGAAAAAAGCTCCTAATTCGGGTAATTAGACTGAATCGGCTCCTAATTCGGGTAATTAATAGGCAAAACTACTAATTCGGGAAGATAATATACTAATCTATATCGCAAAACGTCCAAAAAACGGCTATATGGCAGGGAATAACCATACAAAGAATACCATTCTGAGCTACCAATTCGGGAAGATAACCTGGAAGCTGCTACTAATTCGGGAAGATAGCAGATATAAAGCTACCAATTCGGGAAGATAGCCCGAAAACCCTTTATTTAAAGAGCCCACTGAAAAAGTCCAGAATGTTAAATGGATTAACAGTGGTTTCAGGTAGTAGGGATATTAGAATTGTCAAATTATTATGCATTATTAACGTT
>CADAOD010000009.1 GCA_902789415.1 uncultured Prevotellaceae bacterium | reverse complement strand
CGCGCTATATATAATAATGTACGCGTTAGAGTTTGTATTCAGTTTCATTTGCGACCTCCTCTCTTTAAACGGTTAGAGATATTGCGCTCCACAACGAAGTGGTCGATAGTAGGAGCAAACATGTTACCAAAGAAGATGGCAAGCATCATACCCTCAGGATAACCGGCATTGAGCACGCGGATGATGATGGCCATAGCACCAATCAGGAATCCGTAGATGTACTGACCTGTGGTTGTGCGGCACGATGTAACAGGGTCGGTAGCCATAAACACAGCTCCGAAAGCGAAACCACCCATTACCAGATGATGCCACCATGTCATGCCCTGACCAGTCTGCTCGAACAGAACTGCGAGTGCGATACCACCCACGAATACGCTGAGCATGGTGCGCCAAGAGGCGATGCCTGTCCACAGCAGGATAACAGCACCGATAGCGATAGCCACAAGCGATGTCTCACCGATTGAACCAGGGATGAAACCGAGGGCCATATCCAGGGGTGTAGCAGCTGTGAATCCATCGGGCAGGTCGTTACCCAGACCGAAGATAGAGTTCTGAGCCACCCAAACGGTATCGCCAGTCATCTTCGAAGGATAAGCGAAGAACAGGAACATACGTGCTGCAACAGCAGGGTTGAAAATGTTCATACCTGTACCACCGAAGATCTCCTTACAGAAGATAACTGAGAATGCGCAGGCCAGAGCCAGCATCCACAGAGGGCAGCCGATAGGAATAATCAATGGGATGATGATACCCGATACGAGGTAACCCTCCTGGATTTCCTCACCCTTCCATTGTGCCCAGGCAAACTCGATGCCCAGACCTACGATATAGCTAACCAGGATTTTTGGCAGAACGGCCAGGAAACCGTAAGCAAAAATCTCGCAGAAACTTGCGCTTGCCAATGTGCCGGCAGCAGCATAGTTCTGATAGCCGATGTTATACATACCAAACAGCATGGCAGGCATCAGGGCGATAACCACCATACTCATAATGCGCTTCGAGTCGATAGAGTCGTGAATATTCACGCCACCAGCCTTCGCTGTGTCGTTAGGCACATAAAGGAAGGTCTCAAAGCCGTCGAACACCGAGCGGAAGGCATGAAGCTTGCCACCCTCCTCAAAGTTCGGCTTGATCTTATTGAGATAATTTCTTAAAAAGCTCATATTATTATGCGTTTTCTTTACGTAAAATGTTCAGACCTTCACGCACGATGCGCTGCAACTCCAATTTAGAAGAATCTACGAACTCGGCAAGAGCAAAGTCCTCAGGAGCAACCTCGTAGATACCAAGAGCCTCCTGACGGTCGATATCGCCAGCGATGATAGCCTTGATCAGGTATTCGCCGTAGATGTCCATAGGCAGCACCTTGTCGTACTCGCCACTCATAATCATGTGGCGCTCGCCACCCTTTACACGGGCATCGAGAGCATACTTCTTCTTGCCACACAGCCAAGAGAAATAGCTGCGGTTAACCGAGAACTGCTTAAAGCGTGGCAGAATCCAACCCAGCATCTCGTCGGCATCGTTACCCTCGGGGATAACGGTAATCTCGCTGGTGTGAGCACCCAGGAAACCATCCTTGGTTGTTGGACGGCCAGTAAGCACGTTACCATTAATAATACGTACGCTCTTAGTAGCATCGTAGCTGTTGCTCAACAGGGTTGAGAGCTCCTCGCCTACCAGCATATCCACGTGGGCAGGATTCTTAACCTCGCTACCACACAGGGCTACGGTACGGCGCAAATCAACCTTACCTGTATTAAACAGGCGACCGATGAACAGTACTACCGATGGGTCGCCGATGGTCCAAACCACCTCGCCCTTGTTTACAGGAGCGATGTTGTTAACCTGTACGCCTACGTTACCTGCAGGGCACTTTCCGTCGAATACATATACCTCGGCATTCTTGGTGTTCTCGAGTTTAGAACCGACTCCTACACCCAAGACAACCTTAGCAATACGCGACAGAGCGTCGATACCAGTCTGGAAATCGTCAATCTGTCCTTCTACCTCGTACTCAAAATCGCAAGCCAGGGGCTTATCGCGCAGGGCAGAAACGAAAATTGCCCTCGGCTTCACACTCGGATTAGTGGAAACAGCGTAGGGCAACTGATTAATGTATCCAAAGATACCTGCCTCTAACAGCGCATTAATAACCTGCTCGTCAACGAGTTTGCTGACATCCTTTTTGCCGAAGTCGGTAAACTCCTGCTGGCTGTCGGCATCTACTCTCACGCTGAGCACTTTTCTACGTTCACCACGCACTACCTCGCGGACGGTTCCGCTAACAGGCGAGGCAAACTTAACCTCAGGATACTGCTTGTTAACAAACAAGGCATCCCCGGCCTTGACATGATCGCCCTCCTTGACAACAACCTTTGGAGTCACACCCTCGAAATCGTCGGGAACAAGCGCAAACTTGCCATTCGATTTCAGCTGGATTTTCTTCTCCTCGGCTTTGCCCTCAAGGGTAATGTCTAAGCCTTTGCGTAACTTAATCACATTTGCCATTTATATCAGAAATTATATAGAATAGTGTCGTTTCGAGTGCAAAATTACATAAAAAAAGCCACATAATAACAAATAATGAGAAAAAAAAGCCCAAATCACAACAAAAAGTCGTAATTTTGCCTCGTGAAGTTACTCAAAAGATTCGTTAGTTGGACAATTTGGGGTGTCATTCTACTTAATGTGGCACTCATGACCGTCTCATATATACCCCAGGCTCAGCACTACCTTGGCAGCAAGGTAGCCGATGCTATTGCCGAAAAATTAGGCACCCAGGTAAGCATTGGTCGTGTTAACTTGGGATTATTCAATCGTGTGATTATAGATGATGTGCGTATTAAGGACCAACAGCAGCAGGATATGTTGCGTGTAGGTCGCCTGTCGGTACGATTGGAACTGCTGCCGCTGCTGGATGGAAAAGTAGCCATCTCGTCGGCTCAGCTGTTTGGTGCACATTTCTTATTATATAAGGAAAACGAGCGCAGCAAACCTAACTTTCAGTTTGTGCTCGACTCGCTGGCATCCAAGGATACCACCAGCCATACCCCACTCGACTTGCGCATCAACTCGCTCATCATCCGTCGCACCAGTCTGACGTACAACGAGAAATACAAACCCACTACCATCGGTTTATTTAATCCCTCGCACCTGAAGATTAGCGACCTGAGCGCACACATCAACCTGCGTACGCTGACCGACGACTCGCTGAACGTGAACGTAAAACGCTTGGAGCTGAAAGAGCGTTGCGGACTGGTGGTTAAGCGATTAAAGTTCTACTTAGCAGCCGGCCGAAAGCACTCGCAACTTGAGAATCTGCTGGTAGAATTACCCCAGTCGCGCTTGCAGATTGATACGCTAAGCGCCACCTATCTGATGACCGATAGCGGCTTGCAGAAGGGCTCGTTAGACTATTACGGAAAGATTTCGAATACAAACATAACTCCCTCAGAACTAAGCTGTTTCGTTCCACAACTAAAGGGATTATCAAACCGCGTTTCGGTTGCAACCACCTTTAATGGAACCGACAGCAAGGTAACCGTTCCAAGTCTGCAGGTATCGTCGGCAGGACATGAGCTCAACCTTAACGCTCATGGCTGGTTGGCCAACTGGCAGAAGCATCCATCGTGGAGCGTGCAGCTGAACAAGCTGGCGGTTTCAGAAGGTTACCTGGCGCAGCTTGCCAACGTGTTTACACAGATTCCAACGGAGCTTACACGCATAGGCAACATACAGCTTACAGCCGAAAGCGAGCGCAACCAACAAGGCGCTGGCAACCTATTGGCCGACGTACATACAGGTGCTGGCGACGCCAAAGTGGATATGAAACTGGCAGCCGACCAATCGTTTGCCGGAACTGTTGAGGTAGCCGCCTTGAACCTGCAGCAGCTGTTGGCCGTTAACGATCTGGGTAAGCTTACCACCACCCTCGCCCTGAAGGGACAGCTGCACGAAGACAAGAAGCCCGACGTGAACGTGGATGGTATCATCAACGACTTCGACTACAAGGGTTACACCTATCGTAACCTGGCGCTTAAAGGTGGCTACAACCAGGGCGTGATTACTGGTAATTTTGACATTAACGACCCCAACTTAGAGGCGCAGATTAATGCTAAACTATCCGATCAGCATATTAACGATAAACCTCTGAATAGCATTAAGTTACAAGCGAACATCGCGCGATATAATCCGCAGCCTTTGCACCTGACCGACAAATGGGATGGCGCCACGCTGAGCGGACTGTTGGAGGCCGATTTGGCAGCTCGTAACCTGAACGATGCGCAAGGAAATATCCGACTGAGTAACTTCAAAATCTCGGCCACCGAACATCATCCGGCCTACCACTTGGACAACCTGAACATCACCACAGGTCATCACGAAGGACTGCACTTCCTGACCATCAAGAGCGACTTTGCCGATGCTGAGCTGAAGGGACAATTCGACTACAAGACGCTTGCCACCAGCTTTACCAATCTGCTGAAGAGCAAGCTGCCTACCCTACCCTTCCTGCCAGAGAAGACCACCAAGAGCAACAACAACTTTGCGCTGCGCCTGATGGTGAGCAAGAGCGACTGGCTGCGACGTGTATTTAATGTAGATCTGCAGCTGCGACAGCCCGTAACCCTGCAAGCCCGTGTGAACGACTTTACCAACGAGCTTTACCTGAATGGCGATATCCCATCGTTTGCCTACAACGGCTCATGGTATAGCAATGGTTACGTAAACATCTCGTCGCCAGCCGACACCATGCGTTGCAACCTGAACATCCGAAAGCTGATGGACAACGGGCAGCACCTGGACTTAGGACTCTCGGCCCATGCCGCCAACAACAATCTTACCACATCGCTCTACTGGGATAACCACAACGAGAGTGAGCACATGAGTGGCGAGCTGAACACCATCATGCAACTGTACCACAACGTGGCTGGCAAGCAAGAGGCCCACTTACGTGTGATGCCATCGCACATTATCCTGCGTGGCGAGGGTTGGGATGTAGAGCCATCCGACGTGCTGTATAGCGACAAGTTCCTGCTGGTAGACCACTTCTCGGTACATCACGGCGCCCAGCACATCATCGTGGATGGTATCGCCTCGAAGAACGCTACCGACTCGCTCACCGTTGATTTGCGCGAGGTAGAGGTAGGCTATATCCTCGACCTGGTAAACTTCCACAGCGTAGAGTTCAGCGGAAAGGCAACGGGTAAGGCACGCGCCTGGTCGCTATTCGACGAATTTAAGGCCAATGCCGACCTGACCGTAGATGAGTTTAAGTTTGAGCGTGGTCGCATGGGTGTGCTGCATGCCCTTGCCAACTGGAACCACGAGGCGCAACAGATAGACATACATGCGGTGGCCGACGACGGGCCCGATGCCCAGACACGTATCAACGGCTACGTATCGCCCGTACATAACACCATCGATCTTGGTATCGAGGCCGATGGCACCAGTCTGGAGTTCGTTCACAACTTTACCAAGAGCTTCCTATCAAGCATTACCGGTCACGGAGAGGGTAACGCCCGCTTGTTTGGTAAACTTGATGATATCAACCTGACTGGTAAGTTGGTTGTGGATGGCGAGGCCAGCGTTACGCCGCTGAACACCACTTATAAATTGGTACGCGACACCGTAGTGATGGTGCCCAACGAGATTGAGTTGCGCCACATGGCCATCTACGATGCCTTGGGCAATAAGGCTACCTTATCGGGCGGCATTCACCACCAGAGTTTGACCAACCTGAGTTTCGACCTGTTTGTAGAGACCGACAACCTGCTGGCTTACGACTTTAAGGACTTTAAGAATCCTGATGGTAGCGAATCAACCTTCTACGGTACCGTTTACGCCGCTGGCGATGTGTCGATTAGCGGTCATGGCAACGATGTGATTATTAATTGTAACGTTACGCCACAGCCTGGTAGCGTGTTTGTGTATAACGCCGCCAGTCCCGATGCCATTAGCAAACAGGAGTTTATTACCTGGGAGCAGGACGATGCCACAGATGACAAGACTGCCAACCTGAGCGTCCAAAAGCCTACTAACACGCGTGCCGACGATACCGACATCTACATCAACTTCCAGATTAACGCTACGCCCGCTGCAGCATTAAAACTGCTAATGGACGAAAACACCAAAGATTACATTACCCTTTATGGCGACGGCTCGATACGTGCCGCATTCCACAACAAGGGCTCATTCAATATGTTTGGTACCTATACGGTTGATCATGGTACGTATGGTATCACTATCCAGAATATCATCAAGAAGAACTTCACGTTTAACCGTGGTGGTACCATCGTGTTTGGTGGCGATCCTTATCAGGCTGCCCTCAACCTGCAGGCCGTTTATACTGTTAGCGGCGTGAGCTTGAGCGACCTGAACATCGGCAACTCGTTCAGCAGCAACACCATCCGTGTAAACTGCCTGATGAACATCGGCGGACAACCCGCAGCCCCACAAGTTGACTTCGACCTGGAGATGCCAACGGTTAATGCCGACGAACAGCTGATGGTACGCTCGGTTATTAACGGTCAGCAGGAGATGAACCAGCAGGTGGTATATCTGTTGGCTATCGGCCGTTTCTACAATCAGGGCGCCAACAACAGCGCCAGCGCCACAGGCGAGCGTACGGGGCAGACATCGTTGGCCATGCAGAGTTTCCTGTCGGGTACGCTTTCGTCGCAGATTAACACGCTCATCAACCAGTTTGTAAAGAACGACAACTGGAACTTTGGCGCCAACATATCAACGGGTAACGAGGGATGGCATAATGCCGAGTACGAGGGTATCATCAACGGGCGCATGCTGAACAACCGTCTGCTGATTAACGGACAGTTTGGCTATCGCGACAACGCCACGCAGGCCAACCCATCGTTTATCGGCGACTTTGACGTGCAATATCTCCTCTACCCCAACGGCAACTTAGCGCTGAAGGTTTACAACCAAACAAACGATCGCTACTTCACAAAGTCGAGCCTTAATACCCAAGGCATCGGCCTCATTATGAAAAAAGACTTCAACGGCATTAGAGATTTATTCTCATCAAAGAAACGTCGCAAGAAAAAGAATTAGGCACGCCTAAATAATAACTATTTGCTTCCTATGTAAAGGAATACCATTCCAAGGAGCACAAGCGCCAAGTCGAAGGCTTTGGCTTTGAGGTTCTTCTCGTGGAAGAACATCGCACCAAACATAAAGCTAACGATGACGCTACCACGACGAATCATCGATACAATAGAAATCATGGCCTCGGGCAACGAGAGCGAATAGAAATACATAAAGTCGGCGATGCTCAGGAACAGACTCACGCCCACAATCGACCACGACCAATGGAACGGCGTAGTCTGCTCGTGCTTAGGCCACCACAGCAACCACAGCATAGCACCCATCATAAAGCATTGGTAGATGTTATACCACGACTGCACCATCATGCGGTCCAAACCCACGCCACCATTCTCTATAGGCGCCATCAGGAACTTATCGTACAAACCGCTCACGGCACCCAGTATGGCAGCACCCACAATCATAAATATCCAGTTGTTGTGCTTAAAGTCGATGCCCTCTTTCTTGCCGCTACGACTGAGCAGCAGGAACGAGGCGATGGCCAGCAGCACACCTATCCATTGCCAATGGTTCAGGCGCTCGCCAAACACCAACAGGGCACCCACCAGTACCATCACAGGACGTGTGGCGTTGATAGGTCCCACAATGGTAAGCGGCAGATGCTTCATGCCAAAATAGCCTAAAATCCAACTCGACAGCACGATAAGCGACTTGAGCAGGATGTACTTATGCATATCCCAACCGCCAGCTGCCACATGGAATAAACTGCCATCGAGCACCTGAGTAGTACTACTCAGCACGATGAACGGCAGGAAAAACAAACTTGAAAACAACGTATTAAAAAACAGCACGGGTATAACCGCATTACCCTTCAGGGCCTGTTTCTTTAAAGAATCATAGCAGCCCAACAAAGCTGCCGACATAAATGCTAAAAATAACCACATAATCTGTTATCCTAAAATAATCTGTAAAATCCGTATAATCCGTAGGTCAATATTAATAAACAACGTTTTCAAGGAACAACGCATTACCAGGCATCGACTCGCCAGCATCGCTGCGGCGCTTGCCTTCAATCACACTACGGAACTCATCCATCGAGAGTCGGCCACGACCTACATCTATCAACGTGCCTACCACAGCACGCACCATGTTACGCAAAAAGCGGTTGGCCGTAATCATAAAGTACCAGGTGTTTTCGCCCGTTTGTATCCACTCGGCACGTGTTACGTGGCAAAGCGTAGTCTTTACATCGCTATGTGCCTTGCAGAAAGCACCAAAGTCCTCGTAGGTACAGAGAATACGACCAGCCTCGTTCATCTTCTCGAAATCCAAGGGGTAATGAATCTCGCACGAGTAATGGCGCTCGAACGGACTCTTACGCGTGTGTATATAATAATGGTATGTGCGCTCGGTAGCCGAGAAACGAGCATGCATATCGAGCGACACCTCCTCAATCCTATCAACCACGATATCCTGAGGCAGCATACGGTTCATCTTATAAGCCAGCTGCTTGCAGTCGATATCGGCCTCTATCTCAAAATGCGCCGCCATCACACGGGCATGCACACCTGCATCCGTTCGGCCTGCGCCTGTAATACTAATTTCCTGTCGGAGTAAGGTTGAGAGCACGCGTTGCAGTTCGCCCTGAACGGATATACCGTTAGGCTGCACCTGCCATCCATGATAGTTGGTGCCATCGTAACTCAACCAAATAAAATATCTTTTTACCATCTGTTATCCCATCTGTTATCAAAACTGATACGCTGATTCCACACACTCAGCTGGAAACTGAAATGGGGATTCACGTTATATTTTACCATGGCGCCAATCTTGTCGCCAAAGTCGCTTCCCAGCCACCACATATTCTGTAGCGGCATATTGGGCTGCATGAGCGATTTCTGACCAAAAACGCCTGCCTCCCAATGCTCGTCGAAACGGTAGTTAAGCATAGCCGTTAGTCCGGCATCCTTCATCTGGTGGTGCCCATAGTTTAAGAACGAGCTGTATCCACCTATCGAGAACGAGAGTTTGGGCGAGAGCTGTCCGGCATACATCACAGCCGCACTATTGGCAAAGCCGCTACTTGAATGCTTGCCCACCCCAAAGATGGCCGATGCCGAAAACGAGGCATTCAGTCCGGGATGCAACTCCCAATTACCCAAACTGGTGTACATCGAGCCCAAGTAAGGATAGGTGGCAATGGTGCCGCGATACGTGAGTGGCGGCAACGAGAAGGTGGTATCGGGCTGTAGCAACACACTTTGCTCAACCTCCTGCGCGCTAACGTGAGAGGCTAAACAAACTAATGCTATTATTAACCACTTTCTCATAACTGTTTATGCTGGTAAGTTTGCGTGACGGCGCGACTCGCGCAGCTGATGGCCGTAAACCAGGCACGCCATACCAAAGTAGGCAGCCACCTGAATCCATAGGCATCGCAACTCTAAGGCCACATCGCCTACGCTGGCACCCATGCTGTTTAAGCGCATATAGGCCCTGACACCAAAGGTACTGGGGAACAACCACGCCACACCCTGCCAAACACCAGGAATGCTGCTTTGTGGCCACGATACACCCGTGAGGAACAGCAACGGCAACGAGATGAACACCATGAGCAGAATCACATTCTCGCGATAGCGCACCAAGCACGAAACCGTCATACCAAAGAAGATGCATGCCAGCAGATAAGGCACCATGAGCGCCAGCAAACTCTGCCACGAAGCTATCTGTAGGAAGCTGAACATCTTAGGAACAGCCATCACCAGATAGGCGCCCATCACGGCATACACCATGAGATAGCAAAGCGCCTTTCCGCCAACAATACGGTAGATACCCGAATAAGCCGGATGCACAGGCACCAAGTCGCCATAAGGATTTGACTCGCGAGCCGTACCGGCAGCCAGTCCGATGCCAAGCGCCAACGTCTGCTGGATAATCAGCATCAGCACGGCAGGCAAAATCGATGTACCATAACCACCTTGGGGATTAAACATCGGCACCTCCTCTACTTCGAGCGGGCTCACAGTTATCACATCTTCACGGGCAGTATAGTTACCAGCCAAAGCCACCTGCATCATAGCACCCATCTTGGTGCTAACCGTCATGGCCGTTTGGTAGATGGCTTTATATGTTAGCATCAGCGCCATATCGCAATACACGCTAATGGTGCTCTGCTCCATACGATTCAGTTTGGTAGCAAAATCCTCAGGAATATAATAAATACCCTTGGCCACCTGTCGACTTACCAAGCTCTTCGCCTCGTCTAAGTCGGTAGCATAGCTCACCACTTGCACATCGGGCGAGGCATCGCACATACGCACAAACTGGCGCGACTGATGCGAATGCGACATATCGACTACCACTACGGGCACCTCGTGAACGGTCTCGTTATTATAAACCCACGAGTACAGCAGCGGATAAGCCAAAGGCACAAGGATACAGAACATAAGCACGCCCTCGTCGCGGAGTACCTGCTTGAGTTCCTGTCGCCAGATAAAGGCGGCATCATTGATGGCCTGTATGAATTTATGGAATATAGACATAAGTAAGCATAGCATTTTTAACCTTACCGATAACAAACCAAGGCAGCAGCGTGAATGCAATCAGCGCTACCAGGTGGAACCAGGCGTCGATGAGCGGATAGCCATTAAATACCGTTATCTGGAACAGCATGTAGTAATGGCGCAGCGGAAACAGCCACGTAACGGCTTGTAACGCAGGATCCATACCCATAGCGGGAAATGCCGAACCTGCCAACGAGAAACTGAGCACGCCCCACAACGAACAGATACTCATAGACATACGCAACGAAGGCATCAAGCCAAAAGCAAAGATACCAAAGCCGATTGAGCCAAACACGCCGAGTACCGACAACAGGAGAATCATAGCCCAGCTACCCACGTGCGGGAATTGCAATACATGATAGATGTAGAACTGATAGAATGATATCAGCAGCAGGAATACCACCACATGGGGCAGGTATTTGCCAAGAATAGCTACCACGATATTGCCGTCAGCCTTCTCGATCCACTCCTTACCACGATTAAACTTAAGCTCCATACCCAGCGAATAAGCTGATATCAGGAACATAAAGAGCATCATGATACCTGGTACGAATACCGTTGAGAGATATACATTATAGTTACTCCAAGGATTGGCCACCTGGTGCAGGTCGATACGAATGGGTTGCAAGAAAGCCTGAATCTGCTTGTCGGTAGCACCTTTGGCACGTAACGTAGCCATTCCTACGGCTGCCGAACCAAGCGTAGTAACGGTTTTCAGGTCCTTCATCACCATCGAACCACCTGCCAACGACACATTACTATAATAGTAAGATATCTTTGGTCGGCGGGCCGACATCAGGTTACTGGTAGTGCCTTTTGGGAAATACACGAAACCGTAGATTTCGTTCTCCTGCATCGCATGGCGCGCCTCGGCTACCGATGGGTAATGAGCCACCACCTTAGAGTTCTGGAATCCGTCGAGCTTACGGATGAGCGCACGGGTGGTTGAGGTGTTATCCAGGTCAACCACGCCCACAGGCAAATCCTGCGGCAGTCCATCAGCCAATAGCGATGTAAAGAAGAACATCGCCAGCAGCGGAAACACAACCATACAGAAGCCGTAGATGGGATTCTCTTTCAGAATCTTCATCTCGCGCAAAGCTATCTGCCAGATTTGAACTAAGTATTTCACTCTAATTACTTGATAATCAAACTCATACCTGGGCGTAAGCCTTCCAACTTCTCAACGGGACGGGCTTTAACCTCAAAGGTCTTCAAGTCGTACTGACCGTTAGCCTTGGTGGCCTTCCATACAGCATACGAGCCCTGATCCTTCAGGTAGTAAACCTTCATCTTGATAGTCTTATCGAAAGCGGGCACATAAGCATTAAACTCGCTACCCACCTGCATACCGTTCAACTGGTCCTCGCGCACATTGAATGTACCCCAGAGGTCCTGCATCACGGCAATCGACATGATGGGCGAACCTGTACCAACCAACTCGCCTACCTTTGGATAAACATCGGCTACCTCGCCTTCCATCTGGGCCACCTGTACTGTCTCGTGAATGTAAGAGTTAACCTCCTGCACAGCACCACGGGCACGACCTACCTGAGCGGCAGCTGCCATCTTATCCTCGCGGCGGGCACCATTCACAGCCATATCGTACTGACTCTGAGCGGCTTTTACCTGAGCCTCCATCGCCTTGTAATTGGCATAAACCTCGTCGCGCTTCTGGGCACTCATCACACCCTCGTCGTAGAGTCGCTGTACACGGTTGTAAGATTTCTCGGCAATCTCAAGACCAGCCTTAGCCTGCTGGAGCACAGAGAAAGCACCCTGAATCTGCTCCTTACGAGCACCATTCTGAGCTTTCAGCTCCAAAGCAGCAGCAGCATTCTCAGCACTCTGAGCCTGCTCCATCTTGGCGCGTACCTCAGGGGCATCAAGAATAGCGAGTGTATCGCCCACCTTTACGTAGTCGCCCTCCTTTACACGGAGTTCAAGAATACGACCAGGCACCTTGCTCGATACACGGTACTCGGTTACCTCTACCTGTCCCTGGATAACGTCTGGATCACGATCCAGCGCAAAGAATCCAATTAATGCCACGATAATCACTACTGCCGCAAAACCAATGATGGCAAGCAGAATGTTGTTATGCTGGCGTTTTGCTTGTTCTGTCATAATATCTTTTTATTCTAATGTGCCAAGGGCCTTCTGCAGGTCAACCTGACTAAGTTTAACATCAATTTCTGCATCTATCTTCTGCGACTGGGCTTGCAGCCATGCTGTCTGAGCCTCCATCACTACGGTAGGACTGATAACGCCCTCCTGGAATCCCAGGTTAGCGGTACGTAAGTTCTCGTCGGCGCGCTGGATGTTCTTCTGAGCCATCGTAAGCTTCTTGTTAGCCTCATCCACCTTAAAGGTAGTCTGGTTAACCTGAAGTTCTATTTTCTCACGAGCCTCATCCAATTCGAGGTTTGCAATGGCGGTAGCACCCTTCGAGGCACGCACCTTATACATCACATCCCCCCAGTTCCAGATGGGCACACGAACGATAACACCCACATGCCAGTAACCGGCAAACTTTTTCTCGAAACCATTCAGCACGTTAGGATTACTAACGGCATAACCACCCATGAGCGCTACCTGAGGCAGATTACCAGCCTTGAGCACGTTGGTAGCCTGCTTACTCAGCGCAACGGTATTCTGCAGCAGCTTCAGCTCTGGGCGATGGGCCACAGCGCTCTCCACATCCAACTGTGGGGTTAGCTCTACTACAGCGATATTATCGGCCTGCTCGTCCTGCAGAACCACAGACTCGTTCAAGGGCAAACCACACAACTGGTTGAGCAGCATACGCGAAAGAACCAGTCCGTCGTTCACCTTGGTCAGGGTCATCTCGGCCTCGTTCACCTTCACATCTACGCTCAGTCCGTCACTACGTGTAGCTACGCCCTCGTCAATCATCTTATGTACATCGCTATCAAACTTCTTAACGAGTTCGAGATAGCTCTCAGCCAAAGCCTTTTTATGATGAAGTGATACCACCTGCCAGTAGGCCTGATCAATCTGATACAACGTAGCATGTCGTCGGGCCTCCATCGTGTTCTTGCTCATCTCGGTATTGATGTCGGCCATCTTGTTCAAAGCCACAATGGCGCCACCCATAAATACAGGCTGTGTAACCACGATAGAGCCGGCAAAGATGTTACGGGTATCGGTACGGAAGGCATCAACGATGTTCTGTCCCTTCTGATTCAAACCTGCCGTTACATTGGCCATATCCTGCGCCATCTGCATCTGGGCAGCAGGTGGCAACGTAGATATCAACGAACCTAACGAGCTTTGCAAGGTTCCGCCGATGGTGGTTCCCAGACCACCCAAAGCGGCCTTCTGACCATCGTTAAGAATCGATATCTCCTCGCTTGTAAACTCATAGGTACCGATAGCACTCACGTGGGGCAGGTACTTGGTGCGCGCCGATTTACGGATGTTCTCGGCCACATCCTGTTTAAGTTTGGAAATACCTAACTGCTTATTGTTCTTCAGCGCCATCTGCCTGCAACTGTCCAAGCTCAATACGCGTTGAGCCCAAACAGGCGTGATGACTGCCGAAAGCAGAATAATTCCAAAAGTTTTTTTCATCATATTTACTTATTAAAACCAAATGTCTTTGTTCCAATCATATTGCCATCCACAAAAATGCTAACGCGATAGTCGCCTGCCTCCAGCATCTGTGTGGTGTTCCAATATACGGTTACGGGTGTCTCTTCGCCCGTGTACTCAATCACTTTCTTAGCCGAGCACTCGATATTGCGGTTCTCGTAAGCAAAGGTACCGCCACCACTCAGGGTATTGCCTGCAGGTGTCTGGATACGTACATAAACGGTATGATTACCGTTTGATGCGGTTACGTTCTTGGTGATGGTAAAGCTAACGCGCATCTGCTTGCAATCCTTCAGCTTCTTGGCAGCCTTACCGTTCTTACCCAAATTCACCATCTGGATATTGGTAGCATCAAGTTGGGCTGCGATAGCCACCTTCTCAGAGAGCGAAGCCTTCTCGCTGTTCAAACCAGCCACCTGCGCATTACGCTCGCTCAACTCGGCATTCACACGACTGTTCTCGGCCTTAAGACTCTCGTTCAAACGGTTCAGCGAGTCAATCTGGTAAACATAGTCGCGCAGCACGGCACGTACGGTTGCCAGTTCCTTCTTCAGTCGGGTAATCTCACGTGCATCGGTAGCCTTTACCTGCTTCAGTTCCTCCAGCAACTTCTGGGTCTTCATCTGCTCCTCGGTAAGCTGAGCGATAATCGAGTCGTTGTTAATCTGCGTTTTCATCTCGCTATACTGCATGGTGAAACGCTCGTATTCATTCTCCATTTCCTTTTTGTCGAGCTCGGCCAGTTCTTCCATATCCTGTACAACTTGCTTCTGCTCCTGCAAACTTAAGAACAACCAAGCGGCGGCACCACAAAGTGCCAGAATTACAACAATCAGGGGTATTAAAACTTTCTTATTCATTACTTTCTTTATTTTTTCGGGTGCAAATTTAGGTTATTTCATTGAAATAACAAAAAATTTTATGTTTCAAACATTTAAGCAACATTAAAAATTAGAAAAATTGCGTGATTTCGACCAATTTTTGCAGTTTACGCGCTAATTATTTGGAAGGTAACAATAAAAAATGTATATTTGCCACATCATTTTACAACAATTTGTATGAATAGGAAAAACTTTTTAAACTGGCTATTCCATCTGTATTACGATGGTTTCCGCTCGATGACGCTTGGCAAGACGCTATGGGCCATCATCCTCATCAAATTGTTCATTATCTTCGTGGTACTCAAGCTATTCTTTTTTCCTGATTTTCTGAAGACGCATGCAGATGGCCACGAGGCTGAGTTTGTAGCAACACAGTTGCTGGACATTAAAGATTAAAGATTAAACATTAAATATTAAACATTATAATTATGCTACAAAACCTATTACTAAACATCGATGCCGGAACGATCGACTGGTCGAGAGCACAATTTGCGCTTACGGCAATCTATCATTGGCTCTTTGTGCCTTTAACGCTGGGTTTGGCGGTTATCATGGGCATAGCTGAGACCAAGTATTACCAATCAAAAGATGCGTTTTGGAAAGAGACTGCCAAGTTCTGGCAGAAACTTTTTGGTATTAACTTCGCCATGGGTGTGGCCACAGGTATCATTCTCGAGTTTGAGTTTGGCACCAACTGGAGCAACTACTCGTGGTTTGTAGGCGACATTTTTGGCGCTCCGCTGGCCGTTGAGGGTATCGTGGCCTTCTTTATGGAGAGCACCTTTGTGGCCGTGATGTACTTTGGATGGAAAAAGGTTTCGCCCGGCTTTCACTTGGCATCAACGTGGCTTACCGGTTTAGGCGCTACGATATCAGCCTGGTGGATTCTGGTGGCCAACGCCTGGATGCAGTACCCCGTGGGTTGCGAGTTCAACCCCGACACCATGCGTAACGAGATGGTATCGTTTGCCGAAGTGGCCCTCTCGCCCTTCGCTATCTCAAAGTTCTGCCACACCGTTACCTCATCGTGGATTATCGGCGGCATTTTCTGCGTAGGCGTTTGCTGCTGGTATCTGATGAAGAAACGTCACACCCGTCTGGCCGTAGAGAGTATGAAGATTGGTGCTGGCGTAGGTCTGGTGGCAGCCCTGCTGGCAGGCGCCACCGGTCATAAGTCGGGTATGGATGTGGCCGAGGTTCAGCCCATGAAACTGGCCGCTATGGAGGCGCTTTACGATGGCGGCACCGAGCAAGGTTTAAAGATTATCGAGGGTATCGAGATACCTTACGGCCTGAGCATTATGGCCACCAACGATCCTAAGGGATATGTGCCTGGCATCAACAACCTGCTCGACGGCTATACCACGCCCGACGGCAAGACAGAGCCAAGTGCCGACGAAAAGATTGCACGAGGCAAGAAAGCCATCCAGGCCTTGGCAGCCTATCGCAAAGCCAAAGCCGAAGGCGCTCCCGACTCAACTATCAACTATCAACTATCAATTATCAACGAGAACATGAAGTACTTCGGCTACGGCTATGTAAAGGATAAGGCCGACTTGGTACCACCTGTGCTGGTTAACTTCTGGGCATTCAGAGTAATGGTAGGTGTGGGCTGCTTGTTCATCCTGTTCTTTGCCGTTATCTTGGCTGTAACCTACAAGTTTCCCAAGTTCTTGTTCAATAAGTACGACATTACCACCCTACCCGCCTGGCATTATTGGATAGCCATCCTACTTATCCCACTGGCCTATATCGGCTCGGAGTGTGGATGGTTGGTAGCCGAGTTCGGACGTCAGCCTTGGACCATTCAGGATATGCTGCCCACATGGGCATCGGTGAGCGACCTGCAGTCGCAGAGCGTTATCATCACGTTCTTCCTGTTCCTCGTACTCTTCAGTACCATGCTGGCGGTTGAGATAAATATTTTACTTAAACAAATTAAGAAAGGACCAGAGTTATGACATACGATTTCTTACAACATTATTGGTGTTTTATCGTTTCGCTGTTAGGAGCGATACTGGTATTTTTGCTGTTTGTTCAGGGTGCCAACTCAGTAGCCCGCTCGTTAGGCTATACCGAGGAGGGACGCCGAATGGTGTATAACTCAACTGGCCGTAAGTGGGAGTTCACGTTTACCACCCTTGTAACCTTTGGTGGTGCGTTCTTTGCATCGTTCCCCTTGTTCTACTCTACCAGCTTTGGCGGCGCCTATTGGTTATGGATGATTATCCTGTTTACTTTTGTGCTGCAAGCCGTGAGTTACGAGTTCCAGAATAAGATCGGTAACTTTCTGGGGCCCAAGACGTTCCAGTTTTTCCTTACACTAAATGGTATCATTGGTCCGCTGCTGTTGGGCGGCGCCGTAGCCACCTTCTTCGAGGGTTCCAACTTTATCATCGCTAAGGACAATCTGGTTGATGCGGGCGCCATCACACCTATCATCAGCCGCTGGGCTAACGCCTCGCACGGACTTGATGCCCTGCTTAATCCTTGGGTGCTGGTATTGGGCTTTGCGGTGGTATTCTTAGCACGCGTTTTAGGTATTCTTTACGTAATGAACAACGTGGCCGACGAGGATATCCGTTCGCGTGGCAGCGTGCGATTGGTGGGTGCAGCCGTACCTTTCCTGCTACTATTTGTGGCCTATCTGGTACACGTATTGCTAAAGGATGGATTTGCCTATAACGACGAGGGTATTATCTACATGGAGCCCTACAAGTATCTTAACAACTTCTTAGAGATGTGGTACTTGCTGGTAGTATTATTAATAGGTGTAGTTTTGGTGCTGTTTGGTATTGGTAAAACCATTTTTAGCAAGGGGTATAATGGTGGCATCTGGCCAGCAGGCATAGGTACCGTGCTAACCGTTTTGGCACTTTTGCTTAGCTGCGCCTGGAACCATACCGCTTACTATCCTTCGACGGCCGACTTGCAGAGTTCGCTCACCCTGGTTAACTCCTGCTCGAGCGAGTTCACCCTGCGCACCATGTTCTATGTATCGCTGTTAGTACCCTTTGTACTGGCCTACATCATCTACGCCTGGCGCGCTATCGACAAGAAAAAAATCACCAAGGAAGAACTCAAATCCGATGACCATGCGTATTGATTAATTAGACACGGATTAACACGGCTTTTTATAAAAATACACGGCTTTAGCATTGTAACTAAGGCCGTGTTTTAAATTTATTTAAGCCGTGTAATCCGTGCCTAAAAAACTACTTAAACAGCTCATCTAAGAACGTGTAGAAGGCGGGATCCTCGCCTACTACAGTTTTCACAAGTTTACCTTTAGGATCAATGACAACCTTTGTGGGGAAACCCTCGATACTGTACTGAGCGGCAATCGTCTGCAGCTGCTCATCAGGACAGCGCACCTGCAACCAAGGCAACTGGTGCTCATCTACAGCCGCTTTCCACGCCTCCTCAGTATCACGACAGTCAACACCCAGAATTTCCATCTTGTCCTTATACTTGGTGTAAGCCTCCTTCATGCTTGGGATACCACGAATGCACCATACGCACCACGAACCCCAGAAGTCGAGTACAACATACTTGCCACGCAGCGACGACAGTTTGATAGTCGATCCCTGCAGGTTTGGCAATTCAAAGTCAGGTGCCAGTTCGCCATCTACAGCCACCTCCGTTGCCTCTGCGGCAGGGGCAGCAGCTGTTTTTGACTTGTTAGCACACGAGGCAGCCATGATTATCATGGCAACGCCCAACAAAGTAGCGGTTAAAACTGATTTCTTCATAAGTCTAATTTTTTTATTTTCAATGTTCAATGTTTATCGTAGCACTCAAAAATGGCATCCACACGGGCCTTCGACATCTGATGTGTAAACATACTTACGCCCCAAACCACAGGGAAGCCGCCAACCATAGCGATGGCGCCACAGTTAATGGGGTTGATGGGGTTGCCAGCCAGCATGTTTACCACCGTTAATCCTACGCCCCATACAAAGCAAGCCCACACGCTCATAGTGGTGATACGGCGCGAGTACAAGCCCAACATGAATGGCGCCAAGAACGCACCTGCCAAAGCACCCCACGAAATACCCATCAGCTGGGCAATAAACGTTGGTGGATTCAGAGCGATGAGCAACGAGATGGCAATAAAGAACATGATGAGCACACGCATCACGATTACCTTACGGCGCTCAACCTTCTCGGATACGATATCGTTAATTTCACCATCCTCAACCTCGCCTGGTAACGCTTTCTTATCGCGATAAATCAGGTCGAGTGTCATGGTGCTCGATGAGGTAAGCACCAGCGACGCCAAAGTTGACATCGAAGCACTCAGCACCAGCAGCACAACGAGAGCAATCAGGATATCTGGCAAGGTAACCAGCATAGATGGCACAATCGAGTCGAAAGCCAACTTGCCATTGGGCAGCGTTGGAGGTGTACCAAACAGGCGACCAAAACCACCTAAGAAGTAGCAGCCACCAGCCACGATAAACGCAAATACGGTTGAGATAACAGTACCACGCTTAATGGCATTCTCGTCGGTAATCGAGTAGAACTTACCCACCATCTGGGGCAGTCCCATCGTACCCAGCGATGTAAGAATTACCACACCTAACAAGCCCCATGGGTCGGGACCGAACAGCGTAGCAAAACCGCCATTCACCGTTGGGTCGGCATCGGATGGCAGAGCAGCCAGCTTTTCTACTGCAGCCGTAAATCCTCCCTGCACATTAAGCACAGCCACAATCACAGCCACAATACCAAACAGCATGATAATACCCTGAATAAAGTCGTTCATGGCTGTGGCCTTGTAACCACCCAAAATCACATAAACAGCCGTAAGTATCGACATGATGACCACGCAATACTCGTAAGGAATGCTGAATCCCATCTCGAACAAGCGCGAAATGCCGCTATACACACCAGCTGTATAGGGAATCAAAAACACGAAGGCAATGATAGATGCTGCCACACGCAAGCCCTGATCGTTAAAGCGAGTGCCAAAGAAATCGGGCATGGTGCAACTCTCAATATGCTGCGTCATCAGTTTGGTACGTCGACCTAATATAATCCAGGCCAACAGCGAGCCGATGATGGCGTTGCCGATACCAATCCAGGCTGATGACAAGCCGTACTTCCAACCAAACTGACCGGCATAGCCTACAAACACAACGGCCGAGAAATAACTGGTTCCGAAGGCAAAGGCTGTGAGCCAAGGGCCTACGGCACGACCGCCCAACACAAAACCTTCGACACTACTAGCCTGCTTGCGGGTGTAAAGCCCCACCCCAATCATCACAGCCAGAAATATTACTGTAAAAAGTATCTTGATTACCATAACTCTCTAAATTCTCAATTTTCAATTGTCAACTATCAACTGTCAACTAAAACGCCACCTGCATCTGCGCCTGCAGCCAGTTGTAGTCCTTACTACTGATATTATCGCCACACAGACAGCGGGTGTACTGCAGCTGCATACGGCACTTTTTGTAGAACCAGTACTGCAAGCCGATAGTCAGGTTGGTCTGATCCCAGCCCTCGACCTTGGTATTGCGGTCGAAGGTTTCGCCGCTGGCCACGATATCTAATGCATCAACCACAGGTATGCAGGTTGTTACGTAGCCACCACGACTACCCACCTTACCATCCTGTCCGCCTAACCACTCGGCACGTATCGATGCTGGGCGAGCCTCCTTATATTTGCCACCCGTATAGGCCTGCGTTTTGTACTCAGCACCTATGCTATAGCGATTGCGCTTGTAGTTATCGCCCACCTGTATATCAGGGTTCCACTTGGCTGTACCCACAGCGCAACCTGTACCCAGATAACCCGATGCTACTACACGGAAGCCATCAACGGGGCGGAGTTCCAACTTGGCAATAAAGTCCTTCTGATTGTTAAGGTCCTTACGGTTAATGCCCTGACCGCTCATCAGCGCCAGTTCGTAGTGCAGCGCACCTTTAGCCAGATCGCCGAATACCTGCAGACCCATATCACGACCGTAGTTTACGCCGTTCAGCGGGTCGGGCCCCTCGCCTGCCAGATACAATACTGCCTGCGAGTACACATCCACCAACTCTAACTGCGTAGGACTCATAGGGTTCTCCATCGAGTAGGCGTGTTTAAACTGTCCTAAACGCACCGTCAGTTCGTTACCCTTTGTTACGCGATAATCGGTGTAGAACTCCTGTACCACACTCGAAAAGTCGTGCATAAACATAAACGACCATCTGTCGGTAATTCGGGCCTTAGCCCAAAGTAACGTACGTTTTAGGTTGTAAGCATTGGTGGCCTGCCCGTTCGGATCCTGATAACTCCATCCGCCCTGAGCATAGCCATTCAGAGTAATACGACTGGTAAAATCCTTCATCCAGTCGATGTCGCTATCTTTCTGCTGCGCATTAGCCATGGTGCACATTCCCATTGCTGCCAAGATAGCAAGCGTTTTCATTTTGCAAGTTTTACGTCTCATTTTGTCATTTTGTACCGATTATTTAGTTCCTTGCGGCAGCAAAAGTACAATATTTCTTTCAATTTGCCAAAATTTTGAGCGAAATTCTTGTAGTTTTTTATATTTATACATAAAAATCGATAGTTTCATGCATATACAAATCAAAAGTGGCTCGTTTCACAACGAACCACTTTCTCAAAAATTACTTAAAAAACTAAATTAATCAACCATAAACCTTAACCATTAAAATCTTTTTCTGCTGCAAATATACAACAACTTTTTGGAACTAACAAAATTTTCCTTGTTAATTTTTGTTTAAATGGCAATATTTTCCGAATTTTGAACAGAAAATAACCCAAAATCATCAGTTTTTTACCCTTTTTCGTCGTCAAGCAAAAATTTTATGCTCCCCCAAAAAGAATGAGCCCCACCTTTTTGGCGGGGCCCATCATCACTCCTAAGGAACAATCTCACGGTAGTTACCAGATAAATGCATAAATGCAAATAATCTCAGTAAACCGTCATAATATGCATCAAAATAACCATCCTGAAACGGCACATGTTTGGCATTCCAAAGAGCGTCAACAAACGCTTTACTCTTTTCGTGCTTGCACATTATTGATGCAGCTGCTATTGTGCTTACTAATCCTATGCTGTGACGCAGCTTGCGGAAACCGCCAGCTTGCAATATTTCGTTCTCTTCGGGTAGCGAGCCATCTGGGCGATACTGGTCAACAAATGTATCCACGCCCTGCGAGTAGAAGAAGTTCTGGATGCGCTCGCCATAACCACGCTGCCACTCAGCATCGGCCCCACTCCACTCGTAATCAAGTGTAATGTTCATGGGCACACGCCACGAGTCGTAGCGGAAGTTGTTGCTACCATTACGGCGAGGCTTCTCGCCCGGCTTGGGCTGAGGCATGCCTGGCCAACGGGGCATCTGCATCTCGCTACCATCATACTGGCACATATCGGCATTCAGTCCTGTTACAGGATGTGTGGCCTTGTGCAGGAACTCGCGACTCTTCTGGGCGCACTCCTTCCACAGGTCGGCTCTACCGTCGTCGGCCCACTTAGCCCACACCTCGTAGAAAGCGGGTATGTGGTACGAAGGGTCGGTAAAGCGGTTACCAAAGCCATCTGGGGTAAAGGTAATCAACTTGGTCTCCGGGTCGATAAGGTACATCTTCTGAGGTCCCTGCTGCTGTGGTCCAAATCCAGGGAAACCAGCTGGGCGTGGCTCTGGTGTATATTCCTTAGGCTGAATACTGTTCAAGATGTGCTGCGCCTCGGCCTTATAGTTAATACCTGTGTTGTTACCCCAACGGTTCGAGGCAAAAATCAGGGCTGTAATATAGTACAGCTCGCCATCGCTGGCAGCCCCCTCAGCATTATGCGTGCCATCGGTCTTACAGCTCCAGGCAAAATAACCCTCACGATTGCCGCTCTGGTGCTGCATGTACTTCTTGCTCCAGCGCCACAAACGGTCAAAAATATCTTTCTCGCCAAACTGCACGGCAATCATCATGCCATACGACATTCCCTCCGTGCGGGCATCGTTATTCTTGATGTCGGAAATATAGCCCATCGAGTCGCCCACCTCAAAGTACACCTTGTTGGGGCCACGGAACACATCGTTAAACACCTCTTTTAATTTAGCGTCTACCTGAGCTGGCTTATATCCCATCTCTACAAACACATTTCGGCATTTGGCATGCACCATGGTAGTAGCGGCCATCAGGATAGCGATAATAATTAGTTTTCTCATATAAATATAATAATGTGATTAATTTCTATACTTATTGACGAAAAAACTCACGAAAAGTTTAAAAATAGCGTTGATTTTTGTATCTTTGCATCCAAATTACGAAAAAAGATATATGATTGTTTGTATAGCAGAGAAACCGAGTGTAGCTCGTGATATAGCAAGAATACTGGGAGCCAACAGCTCGCACGATGGATATATGGAGGGCAACGGATACCAAGTAACGTGGACCTTCGGACACCTGTGCACGCTCAAGGAGCCCGGCGATTATACCCAAGCCTGGAAACCCTGGGCGCTTACCCAACTACCCATGATACCACAGCGTTTTGGCATTAAGCTGATAAACGATAAGGGTATCGAGAAGCAGTTTAAGATTATCGAGGGCTTGATGCAGAAAGCCGATGGTATTGTAAACTGCGGCGACGCCGGACAGGAGGGAGAGCTTATTCAGCGATGGGTGATGCAGAAGGCCAAAGCCACCTGCCCCGTTAAGCGCTTGTGGATTTCGTCGATGACCGACGAAGCCATCAAGGAGGGTTTTGCCAGTTTGAAGGATCAGGGCGATTACCAGCCTTTGTATCTGGCAGGCTTGAGCCGCGCTATTGGCGACTGGCTTTTAGGTATGAACGCCACCCGCTTATACACGCTTAAATACGGTCAGAACCGTCAGGTGCTGTCCATCGGTCGTGTGCAAACACCTACCCTGGCGCTCATCGTGAACCGTCAGAAGGAGATTGAGAACTTTAAGCCCGAGCCCTACTGGGTACTGGCCACCGTTTATCGCGATACCACTTTTACTGCCACAAAGGGAAAGTTCACCTCGCAGGAGGAAGGCGAAAAAGCCTTTGCCACCATCGAGGGCAAGCCGTTCGAGGTAACTAAGGTTGAGAAGAAAGAGGGTAAGGAGCAGCCCCCACAGCTGTACGACCTTACCTCGCTGCAGGTGGATTGTAACCGCAAGTTCGGCTATTCGGCCGAGATGACGCTCAACCTCATTCAGAGTCTGTACGAGAAAAAGTACACCACCTACCCCCGTGTTGATACGCAGTACCTATCCGATGATATCTACCCCAAGTGCCCGCAAACGCTCAACGGGTTGTATCAAACCAAGTTCGACGGCGTTCAGCCATACGCAGAGTTTATCAAGCCTATTGGTGGCAAAACGCTGAAAAAGACCAAGCGCGTGTTCGACACCTCGAAGGTAACCGACCACCATGCCATCATCCCTACAGGCGTGGTGCCACAGAACCTGACCGATGTTGAGCGCAAGGTATTCGACCTGGTAGCACGCCGCTTTATCGCTGTGTTCCTGCCCGATTGTAAGTTCTCAACCACCACCGTTCTTGGCGAGGTTAAGGGCGATGAGACCGTTGAGTTTAAGGTTACAGGTAAGGAGATTCTGGATCCAGGCTGGCGTGTGGTTCAGGGTAAGATGCAGAAAGAAACAGAGGGCGACGAAAAGCCACAGCAGGATGACGAGGAAAGAACCCTTCCTACCTTCGTTAAGGGCGAAAGTGGCGACCACAAGCCCACGCTGACAGAAAAGTGGACTACCCCACCCGCTTACTATAACGAGGCCTCGCTGCTGCGCGCGATGGAAACAGCAGGTAAGTTTGTGGAGGACGAGACCCTGCGCGCCGCCATGAAGGAGAATGGCATCGGTCGCCCATCAAGTCGTGCCGGCATTATCGAAACGCTGTTTAAGCGCCACTATATCAAGCGCGAACGCAAACGCCTGATTGCCACACCGACAGGTATCGAGCTCATCGACCTGATTCGCGAGGAACTGCTCAAGAGCTGCGAGCTCACAGGTATCTGGGAGAAGAAGCTGCGCGACATCGAGCACCAGAAGTACGATGCCCAGCAGTTTATCGAGGAACTGAAACAGCAGGTAACTGAGATTGTTAACGAGGTGATGACTGATAGCACCAACCGTCGTGTAACCGTACTGTCGGATGCCGACCTGAAGAAGGTAAAATCGCCTAAGGCCGAAGCAGCACCCAAGCCCAAAGCCACCCGTAAAGCAAAAGCCGCAGCACCCAAGCAACAGGAGGCAGCAGTTCCCCAAGCCCAGGTAGGCAGCGTAAAAGAGGGCGATGTTTGTCCTGTGTGCGGTCAGGGTCACATCATCAAGGGCAAAACAGCCTATGGCTGCTCCCTTTGGAAAGAGGGATGCACCTTTAGGGCTCCGCTCGACGATAAATGATAAAAGGCAGGCAATAAAACGCCTGCTTTTTCGTTTATAAAATAGTATGAGAAAGTTCGTTACGTATATATATATAATAATGTGTGCCCTGGTACTTGGTAGTTGTGGGGCCGATCAGGCTGTGAAAAAGGGCGATAAGTTCTGGGCTGTGGGCGAGTATTACGATGCGGCCGAACAGTATCGTAAAGCCTATGCCCAAACACCTACCAAGGAGCGTGCCACCCGCGGACAGCGCGCCATGAAATTGGCCGAGTGCTACCGCAGATTGAACCAGACCAACAAGGCCATCAACGCCTATAAAAACGTGGTGCGCTACAAGCAGGCCGACTCGCTCACCTATCTGTACTTAGCGCAGCTATATATGCGCAACGGTAATTATAAAGAGGCAGCAAAAGCTTTTGCTGTAGCGGGTGATAGCCTAAGGGTGTTAGGTGATAGTTTACATCTACAACTGGCGAAGGTGGGACTGGAATCGGCCCAGAAAGCTCCTGTGTGGAAAAAGGAGGGCTCGGCCTATACCGTTAAGCGCATGGACCTGTTTAACTCGCGACGCGACGACTACTCGCCCATGTTAGCTGGCGATGCCGACGACCAGCTTTACTTCACCTCTACCCGCAATCAGGCGCAGGGCGACGAAGTCAATGGCATCACAGGCACCAAGAGTGCCGACATCTTCTATGCCCAGAAGGATGAGAAGGGCAAATGGGGCAAGCCGCAGGTGATAGCCTCTGAGCTTAACTCGGCCTTCGACGAGGGTGCCTGCTGCTTCTCGCCCGATGGCAAGACGATGTACCTTACCCAATGCCAAACCGACCCCACCTACCCGCGTTACGCCCGTATCATGGTGTCGAAACGTAGCGATGCCGCCTGGAGCAAACCTCAAGAGCTTATCATCTCCAGCGATACCACCTGCAGTTTCGCCCACCCCGCTGTGAGTCCCGATGGACAATGGCTGTATTTCGTCAGCGATATGAGTGGCGGCATGGGCGGAGTTGATATCTGGCGCTGCCGCCTGCTGAGCGCTACCGAAGCGGGCGCGATGGAGAATCTGGGGGCGCCCATCAACACCCCTGGCGACGAGATGTTCCCCACCTTCCGTCCTAATGGCGATTTTTATTTCTCCAGCAACGGTCACCCCGGCTTAGGAGGCTTAGATATTTATTTTACGGCCGACGGCCGCAAAATAAACCACCCCGGCTATCCCATTAACTCGCAGGGCGATGATTTCGGCATGACGTTCGAGGGCAAGCTTAATCAGGGTTTCTTCTGTTCCAATCGTGGCGATTTGCGTGGTTTCGACCACATCTACAGTTTCTATAATCCAGAGATTGTGCAAACCATCAAGGGCTGGGTATACGAGCAGGATGGCTACGAACTGCCTGCTGCCCAAGTATATATGGTGGGCAACGATGGCACCAACCTGAAGCTTAGTGTGCGTAGCGATGGCTCGTTTGTGCAGGAGATCAAGCCCGATGTAGATTACGTGCTGTTAGGCACCTGCAAGGGCTATCTTAACCATCAGCAGCAGATACGTGTACAGCCAGCAAAAGCGTCGCAAGAGTACGTGCTACAGTTCCCATTGGCCAATATTTCAGCCCCTGTGCTGATTGAGAATATCTTTTATGATTTCAACAAGGCCACGCTGCGCCCTGAGTCAAAAACGGCACTCGACCAACTGGTGGTGCTGCTCAATCAGAATCCCAACGTAACCATCGAGCTGTCGGCCCATACCGATTGTCGTGGATCTGATGCCTACAACGAACGTCTGTCGCAGCAGCGTGCCGAGAGCGTGGTAGCCTATCTCATCGCCCACGGCATAGCCGCCGATCGCCTTACGCCAAAGGGTTATGGCGAGAGCATGCCTAAGCGCATCAAACCACGTGTGGCCGAAAAATATCCGTTCCTCAAGGAGGGCGACGTACTCACCGAAGAGATGATTAACGCGCTCCCTGAGGAACAGCAGGAACAATGCCATCAGATGAACCGACGCACCGAGTTTAAAGTGTTGCGGACAACTTACGGAATGTTTGATAAGGCAGGAAAAATAATACAAAGCCCAACAGCAGTACCACCGTCCAAGGATTAATCTCTATCTCAGTAGTGGGTGCAGTCAGCATAAACACCTCGAGCGTATTTATCAGCATGTGCTTGCCACCTGCCATCAAGCCCTCAATCATGTTCCAACCGCTGGCCAGCCAGAAAATCAGTATGGCCATCACTACACAGAACATCGTCCAGAGTCGTGTATAGCAACGCACGCGACTTTCTTTTACCTCAGGCAGGTTCATCATCACCCGCTCGGTAAACCCGTTGTCTTCTATCTGCTGCTGTGCAGCCTGTTCAAACAACTGTTTCAGTAAAATATCATTCTTATCCTCCATATCCATTCTCTCTTAAATAGTTAGCCATTTTGTCTTTCCCTCGTTTCAAATGCGATTTAACAGTATTTTCGGCTATGCCGGTAATCTTGCTGATTTCGTCGATGGGATAGCCATCTATCAGCTGTAGGGTTATGCAGGTGCGCTCATCGGGTTTCAGTAGCGCCATCGCGGCGTTCACGTCCATCTTTACGTTCGGGTTGCCCGTCTGTGCAGTTTCACGCATAGCGGCTGTCGAATCTTCGATATCATCGGTTTGGTGTTTCGCGCGCACCTGATCATAGAACACATTGTAGGCGATACGCATCAACCAGGTTTTAAAGCTGCTCATGCCACGAAACTTGGTAATGTTCACATAGGCCTTAATAAAGGTCTCCTGTGCCAAGTCGTCGCTCAGCTGCTCATCGCCCAGCGTCTGGTTCAAGAAGAACCTGCGCACAGGCGACTGGTACTTCCTCACAAGTTGGTCAAACGCCTGCTTGTTGTGGAACACCGCCACCTGTGTCACTAATGCTATGTCGCCTAAATTAGCCATCTCAATGGTCAATGTTCAATCAGATTTCTCTCTGGCATTACAATCCAAAGTACAATGTAGAATAAAATTCCACTAAAACATGTAAAGAGTGTAAGGAATGCATAAGCTATGCGCACCATGGTTGGGTCGAAATCCAGATACTCTGCGATACCTGCGCAAACACCAGCCAACACTCTATCGTTCGATCTAGTCAGTCGCTTATTCATAATTCTGTATATTTTGGTTGTTAAAATTATCACGGTTATTCTTGTCCTGGCGGGCTATGAACCACTTACCCAGTCCGATAAAGAACACCAGCGCGCCGATACCAAATCCCACTTCGCCGGCTACTATGCCCAGGAAGATGGCCAATCCCACGCCTGTAAACATCTGGCGTATGCCTGCGTTATAGCTGGTGCTGTCCCAGTCGTCCTTATGCTCCTTCAGCAGCGCATCGGGTATAGGCTGTCCGTTCTTGATAGCCATTTCGGCCAGACGGTACTTCTCTTTGCGGTTGCGATTGATAAAGTAGAACACCAGCAGCACCAGGATAACGGGCAACAGGAATCCCACACATACGATAGCCAGGATAGGTATGAGCAAGCCCATAAAGGCAGCGCCGTCCATGTCGCCAAAAATCCCCTTAACCACCTGCTCGGCATCTTCGTCCTCTACAACCACCCGATGGCGATAGGTTGTGTTGTCATCGTCGTCCGTAGCGTTACTGTTTGTAGTAGCAGTAGTGTCCGAGAATGCCTCGATGGCATCTTGGTTGTGCTTTACTGTATCGCTCACCTGCTCAGTACGAGGCGTGTGGCGATGCTTCTGTGCTGTTGCAGTAGCGTTTGAGCTAAGTGCGAGCACCATGGCAATTGCGATTAAATACTGTTTCATATCTTCTTTGTTTTAAAATTCTACACTTGTTTGACGTAACAAATCATAAATTAGTTGCAAAGATAGTGTTTTTTCTCAGATTTTTTTTAATTTTGCCACAAATTTCCAATATAATGATACAATTACCAGCAGATTTCGTAGCAGAAACACGCCGTATCATGGGCGATGAGAGATATAATCGCTTTGTAGGAGCCTTCGATGAGGAGGCGCCAACTTCTATTCGTGTGAATCCACGAATAGCCATTGACCATGGACCATGGAACATTGACCATTCTGATAGTCAGGTTCCTTGGTGCAGCGAGGGTTATTATCTTGCAGGTCGTCCTCAGTTCACGTTCGATCCCCTACTCCATGCCGGCTGCTATTACGTACAAGAGGCCTCCTCTATGTTCGTCACCCACATCCTGCGAACAGTTGACAGTTCATCCCCAAACTATCAACTATCAACTATCCACTATCAACTAGCTCTCGATCTCTGCGCAGCCCCTGGCGGCAAATCTACTGCCCTGCGTAGTGTGCTGCCTGCTGATTGCGTGCTCATCAGCAACGAGCCCATGGGCAATCGCGCCCAGATTCTGCTCGAGAACGTCACCAAATGGGGCGCACCAAACCACATCGTCACCAACAACTACCCACGCGATTTCCGCAAGGCCAAGCTAAAATTCGATTTCATTCTGTGCGATGTGCCCTGCTCGGGCGAGGGCATGTTCCGTAAGGATCCCAATGCCATCAGCGAGTGGAGTGCGCAGAACGTTGAGAAGTGCTGGCAACTGCAACGCGAGATTGTGGCCGATGCCTGGGAGTGCTTAAACCCCGGCGGCTTGCTTATATATAGTACGTGTACATATAATACTAAGGAGAACGAGGAGAATATCCGTTGGATACTGGATACCTACGATGCCCAAGTGCTCGATATCCCAGTAGATTCCTCATGGAACATCACAGGTTCGCTGCTCGATGGCTTCCATGAGCCCGTTTATCGTTTCATCCCCGGCATCACCCGTGGCGAAGGTCTGTTTGTGTGCGCTTTGCGCAAGGCTGGTTCTTCAGAACCAAAGCCTTTCAACGCCAAAAAGCTGCAGCTTAAGGTGCTCGAGGCCGAATTTGAGAAGAGCGATGTGTGCGTAGATGTAGATTTCGCCGAAGCGCTCAAGTATCTGCGTGGCGAGGCACTCGTGCTGCCACCCGATACCCCTCGTGGCATCGTCACCATCACCTATCAGGGGCAACCGCTCGGACCTGTCAAAAACATCGGCAACCGTGCCAACAACCTCTACCCCAAGGCCTGGCGCATCAAGAGCACCCACCTGCCTGCCACCGCCCCAAAAATCATTAATGTTTAATATTTAATCTACATAAATGAAGCAGTATTTAGACATCCTGAACCGCATCCTTACCGAGGGCACCCAGAAGGGCGACCGCACCGGTACAGGCACCATCAGCATTTTTGGTACCCAGAGTCGCTATAATCTCGACGATGGTTTCCCCTTGCTCACCACCAAGAAGCTCCACCTTAAAAGTATCATTTACGAGCTGTTGTGGTTCCTCAAGGGCGACACCAACGTAAAATACCTGCAGGACCATGGCGTTCGCATCTGGAACGAGTGGGCCGACGAGAATGGCGAGCTTGGTCCCGTTTATGGTCACCAGTGGCGTTCGTGGCCCGATTATAATGGCGGCACCATCGACCAGATACAGTATGTGCTCGACCAGCTTAAGAACAACCCCAACTCACGTCGTATGATAGTTTCGGCATGGAATGTGGCCGAGGTTAACAAGATGGCTCTGCCCCCTTGTCACACTATCTTCCAGTTCTATGTGGCCGATGATCGCCTGTCGCTGCAGCTCTATCAGCGTTCGGCCGATACCTTCCTTGGCGTACCATTTAATATCGCCAGCTATGCCCTGCTGCTGCAGATGATGGCACAGGTAACAGGCTTTAAGGCAGGCGACTTCATCCATACCACGGGCGATACCCACCTGTATCTCAACCACATCGAGCAGGCCAAGCTGCAGCTCACCCGCGAGCCACGCCCTCTGCCTAAAATGATTCTCAACCCCGATGTTAAGAATCTGTTCGACTTTACGTTCGAGGACTTTCAGTTAGAGGGTTACGATCCACATCCCCACATCAAAGCCGAAGTATCAGTATGATAAACATCATAGCAGCGGTGGCAAAAGATCGTGCCATCGGATTTCAAAACAAGTTAATATATTGGTTGCCCAACGATCTTAAGCGCTTTAAGGCGCTCACCACGGGCCACACCATTATTATGGGTCGCAACACCTTCCTGTCGCTTCCCAAGGGCGCCCTGCCCAATCGTCGTAACATTGTGCTCAGCCGTAGTGTGAGTGCTTTTCCTGGTTGCGATGTGTATCCATCTTTAGAAGAGGCCTTGGCCCATTGCGCACCCGATGAAGATGTGTATATCATCGGTGGTGCCAGCGTGTATCAGCAGGCCCTGCCCCTGGCCGATCGCCTCTGTCTCACAGAGATCGACGATACCCCAAAGGAGGCCGACACTTTCTTCCCACCCTACAAAGATGAGTGGAAAGAAGCCGCCCGCGAGTCACACGACATCGACGATCACCACGCCCACCGCTACGCCTTCGTTGATTATATTAGAAAATAAATTAATTGATGGCGTTATTCGCCATCAATTAATTTTATATGGTATCGCTCGTTCGAGTTATACTCCCTATCCTTATCCTTACCAAAATACTCCAACAGATACGTCTTTTCCTCCTCCAGTTTCGTTACACGTATCAGCACCTCACGATAAGTCACAGCACCATTTTTCAGGTACGTCTCGTAGGCATTATAACTCGTTGTAGCCTTATTCTCGTTGTTCTTCACCAGTTTAAAGGCCGACAGGTTTCGCATGCTCTGCGCAATGTCCACATACAGACTGTCGCCCTTAAACACAAACATCAGTTCGCCACTCTGCGACAGGTATTTTCCATCCAGTCCTGCAGCCTTCACTCCACTCCAGCCGCACATCATCAGTAATAAGATTATTAATTTCTTCATTATTGTCATTATATTAGGTTGTTAATATTTCTGCTACAAAGGTACAAAGAATTAACGAAAGTGCCAAGATTTATTTGTAAAAAATCTGTTAAAATAAATCTTGCGAATGCATTCTTTGACATATTGTACAACTAGCCCCCAAGGACTTAGAATTATTTCAAAAGTTTTATAGCTTAAAAGGGTTGCGTTTCGAAAAAAAGTATTAATTTTGCAGCCGATTTTTTTAGGTAACAAAATTATTTATGTACAAACAAACATTCAACATCAAGCGCCAGCGCCTGGTTTTCCGTCGTTTCGGAAACAAAGGCTACTCGCTGTTTAGTTGTCTGGGCCGAGAGGTGGTTTGCAGCGTGCTATCGGTTAGCACCCTTACCTACGCATCGGCCGAGAGCGTGAGCACTCACCCCGTGGTGAGCGACTCTACCGCTACTACAACGGCACGCGAGATGATGCTCGACGAGGTTAGCGTAACCGGATCGAGGGCGCCACTGACCAAGAGTCAGGCTGCGAGAATGGTAACTGTACTGGACCGCCAGCAGATTGCGCAGGCGCCGGTACAAAGTATTAACGACCTTTTAAAGTACGCTGTAGGCGTAGATGTGAGGCAACGAGGAGCCATCGGTGCCCAGACCGACGTATCGATTCGCGGTGGTAACTACGAACAGATTACCATCCTGCTGAACGGCGTGAACATCTGCGACCCACAAACAGGCCACAACGCCTTCGACTTTCCTGTTGACATCAGCGACATAGTGCGCATAGAAGTGCTTGAAGGACCTGCAGGACGTGTGTATGGCACATCGAGTTTGGTAGGAGCGATTAATATCGTGACGAAGACTGCCCTACCCTCAACCCTGCATGCAGAAGGTGGGTCGTACGGCTATGCCCAGGTAGGCGGACGCGTGGCGCTGAATGGCAAAACCAGCCACAGCCTTTCGGCCAGCTATACCCGCAGCGATGGCTACAGCCGCAATAAGGCGGGCAGGCTGAACGCCGACTACAAAGGCGGAAAGGCTTTTTACCAGGGACAGTACGAGGATGATGACGTGCGCCTGAACTGGCATGCGGGCATGAGCGTGAGGGATTTTGGATCGAACACCTTTTACGGCGCGAAATGGGACGACCAGTTTGAACACACGCTGAAGACGTACACCGCCATTACCGCCGAGAACAAACAGGGGCGCTTTAAACTTAAGCCTACCATTTACTGGAACCACCAGAACGACCGCTTTGAACTGTTTAGAGATGCACCTGACATTTACCCTTATAACTACCACAGAACGGATGTGTACGGCGTGAACCTGAACAGCCATTTTGACTGGGCATTGGGTCGCACGGCCATAGGCGCCGAACTGCGCAACGAGGACTTAGTGAGCGGCAACTTAGGCGAGCCGCTATCGCGCACACATCATATACATGGTACGGACCGCGACTACGAGTACGGCCTTAACCGCACTAACATGAGCTTTGTACTGGAGCATAACATACTGCTGGAGCGCTTTACCCTATCGGCAGGCATGGTGGCGGTAAAAAACTCGTGGAACGAGATGAACATGCGCGTGTATCCTGGCATAGACGCCAGCTACCGCATAGGCCAGAACTGGAAGGTGTACGCATCGTACAACACATCGCTACGCATGCCATCGGTAACCGAGCTGTACTACTCGGTGGGCGGCCATAAGGCCGACAAACACCTGAAGCCCGAGGAACTGGCGGCTGTTGAGGGCGGCGTGCAATACAACACGCACCTGGTAGATGCCAAGCTGAGCGTGTACCGCCACCACTGCAAGAACCTGATTGACTGGATTAGGCGTAGCGACGACGTGGATGCGCCATGGGAATCGGTAAACTTTACGGAGGTGAACGCCACAGGCGTAGAGGCTACGCTGGCGCTGAACCTGCAGGAGATGATGCCTGCGCAGCACATACTGAAGCGCCTGCAGGTGGCTTACAGCTACATTGACCAAGATAAGGTGGAGACCGACGGCATACAGAGTCAGTACACGCTGGAATACCTGCGCCACAAGCTGGTGGCACAGCTGCAGGCTAACCTATGGAAGCGCCTGAACGCCAACCTGAGCTACCGCATGCAGGACCGTACGGGCACATACACCAACGCCGACGGCGAGATAACCGACTACAAGCCTTACGGCATAGTTGACGCACGACTGAGTTGGAATGCGGATAGCTTCACGCTGTATGTAGAGGCTAACAACCTGTTGGATAAAACCTACGTTGACTTTGGCCACATTGCCCAGCCGGGCAGATGGTGGATGGCTGGATTTAGCATACAGCTATAGTTAGCGGAAACTGAACAGAAACCTGAGTTTGGGGCTGCGCGACAAATCGCCGGGATTGCTGCCCGGACAGCCCTCAGGCACCTGCAACCCCTTACGGGCATAGTAATCCTTCCAAAACTGGGTTACTTTGCCCGTTTTATCGTGAAACGACATGGGGATGGGCTTGAACACCAACTGCCCATCGGCATCAAGATAGTTTTTCTGCACCAGCTCGCTGCAATAAAACGCATCGTTACTGGGCATAAACAAAAAGTCGTAAGGGCGGCCCAGATACTGCAAGGCACGCTGAACTGAACTTGCCACGCCGGTGGTATCGGCTAAACGGGTGGCGATAACCAACGAATCGCGGCGCACCAAGAAACTATCGATGGGCGTTAGCACCACCCCCTGATGGATGGCCTCGAGCACAAAAACACTATCACGGCGCAGATGTACGATACCCACATGATCGATAGCCAAATCATCAACACCCTGGGTTACCTGGGTGATATTGTTGCCCTGGGCCGAAACGCAAAACAGGAGGTCGCCCTCCTGTAATTGTGCTGCCATGTTTTGAGCAACGCCCTGCAAAGATGCGGCAAAAAACAGGCAAAAAACCATTATTATCAACTTATACACAAAATGATCAACTCTTAAGCTTAAACGAATTCTCGATGCTGGTGAGTTCGGCAACGAAGGCCTTATCAATCTTAAGGCGCTGCTCGATGGCGTTACAACTGTGGATAACGGTAGAGTGATCGCGACCGCCGATGAGCTGACCAATACGCGACGAAGGCATCTTGGTGTGCTTCTGGGCCAGATACATGGACAGCTGACGGGCCTGCACATAATCGCGCTTGCGGCTCTTGCTGAACACACTCTGCTGGGTTACGCCATAGTGGCTGCAAACCTTATCAACGATATCATCGATAGTAAGCGGATGATTATCGACCTTAACTGAACGCTTGATAACACGCTCGGCCAACTTCATATCGATGTTAGAGTTATAAACAATAGAGTAAGCCATCAACGAATTTACCACACCCTCCAGATCGCGCACGCTGCCATTAGCGGTAGTGGCGATATACTCGATGACATCAACGGGTATCTTCAAACCGTCGCGCTTGCACTTGGCGTTCAGGATATCAACACACAGCTGCACATTGGGCTTCTCGAGCTCGGCAATCAGTCCGCATGAGAAACGGGTGAGCAGGCGGTCCTTAACACCAGTAAGATCTACTGGGGGACGGTCGCTGGCCAGAATAATCTGCTTACCGATACGGAAAAGGTGATCGAAGATATGGAAGAAGGTGTCGAGTGTTTTTGGCGAATTTACCCACTCCTGGATATCGTCGACAATGAGCACGTCGATACTCTGATAGAAGTTGATAAAATCGTTCGTGGTATTCTGACGTACAGAATCGGTGAACTGTACCTGGAACAGACGGGCACTAACGTACAGCACGCGCTTGTTGGGATAAAGCTCGCAGCACTTCAGTCCGATGGCGTTAATGAGGTGGGTTTTACCACAACCTGAGGGGCCATAGATAAAGAAGGGGTTGAAAGTGGTTTTACCTGGATGCTCGGCGATTGAGAGACCTACGGTACGGGGCAGCTTGTTAGAGTTACCCTCGATGTAGTTATGAAAACCCTTCTTAGTGTCGAGCTGGGGGTTGAGCTGCTGATGACGGGGTGCATCGAGCACATTGGGCGACTTGTTAAGATGCTGGCGGGCGGGTACGGTCTCAAGCGTGGGACCCTCGCTCTCTACATCTGTTGTAACATCGCGACCCTTAGCGGTAGCAGCCTTTACCTCAACGATCCTGTAATTGAGTTTTACATTGGTACCAAACACTCGCTCTAATACCTTACTTAATAATCCAACGTAGTACTGCTCCAAGAACTCGAATACATATCGGCTTGGAACCTGCACCAGAACAGAACGGTTCGCTTCGTTGAACGACTCGAACACGATTGGTGCAAACCACGTTTTGTACTGCTGCTCTGTAACGTTAGCCTTAATAAGACGTAGGCAGTCGGCCCAGAGCGCCTGATGATTATTATTCATTGGCGAATGTAATTTCTTTTTTTAATGTTCAACTTAACAAGACAGGCTTGAAGTGATTACATATTGTTGATTTCGTGCTGCAAAGGTAAGACAAATTTTTTAAACTTGCAAATGCACAAAAAAAGCAAACGTGTGAACAGATTTTATAAGTATCTGAAAACGTGATAGTTACAGTGTTTCACAAAACTAACACTGTTTTTGTGTATTTGCATATACTATACTTACTGAAAATCAGGCACTTACGAGTGTGCGTACACACAAAAATAATGGCCATGGTACAGAAAATGCACCTATGGCCAAAAATCGTTATTTAGACAAAATCTAATTTACTTATCTTTCTTACCGAAAACTGAGAAGTGTACATAGCGTTTTGGATGTTGCTTCAGATCAATCATCAGCGAGTCGGCATGCTGCATGGTGCTATTCAGGTTGTAATACAGGCTGGGATCGCGCATCAGCAGTCCGAGTGTACCCTCGCGGCTGTTCAGGGCGGCTGTCATCTGCTCTACATTCTTAAGCGTGGTGTTAACACTGGCCATGGTGGCAGCCAAATCCATATCGTTGATATCCTTTGTAATCTGGTTGGTGTTGGCCAGCACGCCATCGGCATTGTGCAGCATCTGGGGCATCTGCTTGTTGAGCTGGGCTGTAAGCTGGCTGAGATCGTGCGAGGTGCGTGTAAGATCGGCTGTAATCTGATCGACATTATGCAGCGAGTTGGCGATGGCAGGATCGGCAAACAGGGTGTTAACGCTGGCCAGGATACTATCGAGCTTTGGCAGCATCTGCTGTACGGCAGGAATCATATCGGCTGCCTTACCCATGGCGCCTACCTGCTGGGCACCTGTAATGGTATCGCCAGGAGCCACCATACCGTCGGCTGTATCACCCAAAACCAGCAGCACCTTTACATTACCCATCAGGTCGGTAGATATCTCGGCACGGCTGCCTTGAGGCACGCTGAGCTGTGGATCGACACCGATAGTAGCGATAATCTCGCCTGTGTTCTGATAGTTAAACTGCACATCCTCAACCACGCCTACACGATAGCCGTTGGCATAGATAGGACTAGCTACGGCAAGGCCGCTAACATCCTTGAACTTGACGTAATATCTGTTGTCATTCGAAAAGAGTGTCATTCCCTTTAAGAATTGCAAACCAAAATACAGCACCAGCAGGGCCACGATGGCCACCAAGGCTATCTGAATTTCTTTTGAGAACTTTTTCATATCGTTATAGCTTATAAAATTTTATTTCTTTGACTTAAACTCGCGGATGGCCGCATTAACATCTACACGCTGACCGCCCTTGAAAGCGATGATAAACGCCTGGGGAAAATCGGCAACCACCTCCTTGCGCAGGCGATAGATATCATTATAATTAGTGGATGCGCCAACGGTGTACTTATACATACCGCCATCCTGATAGCAATCCACATCCTTACGCTCCTTGAATCGGGCATCGGTGGGCTTGAGCTTGCTTGAGCTGGAGAGTATCTGCACCTTAAACACAGGGGCATCGTCGGTCGCGGCAGCGGGCTTGACATCAGTCTTAGCGGGCTGTGGATCGTTAACCTGGCGCACCTCTACGGGCTGCACCTTGGCCTCTTCTACCGGTGCCTGGGGCTCTTGGGGCAGCGGGGCCACCACCTGAGTCTCGGGCTGGGGCTCATCAATCTTTTTATAAGGGATGGTGATGTTACCACCATGACGCTTGCGATAATTCAAGAAGGCATTAAACATACCAGTGGCATAAAGCGTTTCGGCACGGGCCGAGTTCATAAACTCCTCCTCGTCGCGGGTTGAGATAAAGCCCAACTCTAACAGCGCGCCTGGCATAGACGAGAGGCGCAGCACAGCCAGGTTGTCCTGCTGGGCACCCATATCCTGACGGCCTGTGGCCTGGCACACATAGCGCTGCATGTATTTGGCCAGTTCAACGCTGTTCTCCATATTCTTATCCTGGATAAACTCGAACATGATATCGCTCTCGGGCGAATTTGGATCATAACCATGATAGGTTTGCTGGTAATCCTTCTCCATAAAGATAACGGAGTTTTCGCGCTTGGCCACCTCCAGATTCTGCAGCACACCTGTTTGCTTACCAGTACGCTTGCTGGTACCTAAGGTGTAGGTTTGGAAACCACGTGCTACCCTACCCTTTGGCAAGGCATTAATATGTACTGAGATAAACAAATCGGCCTTGGCCTGATTGGCAATCTCGGCACGGCGATATAACTCAACAAACTTATCGGTTTTGCGGGTGTAGATAACGCGCACATCGGGACAGTTCTGCTCTACCATACGTCCGAAGGCCAAAGCAAACTTAAGCGTAAGGTTCTTCTCCTTTGAGATAGCACCCACAGCACCCGTATCGCCACCGCCATGACCGGCATCAATCACGAGTGTAAAACCTGTTTTACCAGCTGCGCCAGCCGAAATGGCCACCGCCAGCATCATTACACCTATTATATATCTTAATCTAATCACGTTTCTAACTAAAGTTCAATATTCAATGTTCACTTCCACTCCCGCACCTTTGCAATCGGCCCCCATGGGCGGATTGGTTTTGGTGATACGGAGATGGACGCTTGACACCTGCGGAAACTGCTGCTGGATGGCCTTGACGATACGACCTGCCACATGCTCGATGAGTTTCGAGGGTATCTCCATCTGCTGTTTTACTAACTGGAACAGTTGGGCATAGTTCAGCGTATCGGCCACATCGTCGGTATCCATAGCGGCCTGTATGGGATAGCCCACACGCAAGCTAACCACAAATTCGCCACCCACCTGAGTTTCCTGGGGCATTACGCCATGAAAGGCATAAAAGCGAACCTCGTCCAGATATATATAACTCTCAATTATCAATGTTTAATCCTCCACCGGCATCTCCTCATCGTGTCCGCCTGGGGCGTATTTCTTCAGGGCGCGCTCAACACCAGTCTTCCAGGTGTTGATGCTCTCATCCTTAAGCGAGAGCGAGGCCACCAGCTTGATAACATGCTCGATAGGCATGCGATAACGCAACACGCCCGATATGAGCTTGGCGTAGTTCCAGTACTCGGGGTTAAACTTCTCAGAGAGGCCCTCGACGGTAGTCTTATAGCCCCGCTTGTTCTCGAACTGGAAATCGTAACGTTTGGTGCCATCGGGGTTAACCTGCTTAATGATTTTACCCGTGGTAACATTCTTGGGCAGCACAATACCCTCCTCGTCGTCGGCCAAGCCGGTAAATATCTCGTAAGGGTAGCCATTAAGCAATCCTACCAAGGCCACCCACTTTTCGCGGTTGTTCTGGAAACGCACTACATCGCACTCTAACACCTGCGGGCGCACCTCGGTAACCTCGGGGCGGATGCCTGTAAGGAACGCATCCATAGCCTTACTGGCCAGCGAGAGTAGCAACTCGGCATCGGCAGCATTCAACGATTTAAGGCACGCATTTAATATGCCAACCACACGCTCCTCGGTTAGAGCAGCATCGGTTTGCTGACCAATGGTTGTAAGTTCGTGAGCCATACGCCCAACGAGTTCACTACGCAAGTTTTCTTCCATATCTAAATAATTTTGCGTGCAAAGTTAGATAAATTTGCCGAATTATTTGTATTTTTGCAACCAAAACTTACAAAATAGCAGTTAATTATAAGCAAAATTAAGAGATATGAAGAATTTATTGACACGACGTAGCATTCGCAAATACACCCAACAGCCGGTGAGCGACGAGTTGCTGAACCGCCTGATGAACGAGGCTGCACGCACGCAGACGATGGGCAACCTGCAGCTTTACAGCGTGGTGGTGACCCGTAGCGACGAGCTGAAAGCTAAGCTGGCACCTGCGCATTTTAACCAGCCCATGGTAAAGCAGGCGCCTGTGGTGCTTACCATCTGTGCCGACTTTAACCGTACCAGTTTTTGGGCCAAGTGCCGCAATGCCGAGCCAGGATACGACAACTTCCTATCGTTTATCAATGCGGCTACCGATGCCCTACTCTACACCCAGACGCTGTGCAACCTGATGGACGAAGAGGGTTTGGGCTACTGTTACCTGGGCACTACCGTGTATCAACCCCAGCAGATTATCGACGTGCTGCAGCTGCCAAAGCTGGTGATGCCCGTGGCCACACTTACTGTGGGTTGGCCTGATGAGGAGCCTGCCCTGAGTGATCGTCTGCCACTGGAGAGCTTTGTGCACCAGGAAACATATAAGGACTATATGGGCGCTGATATCGACACCTATTATAATTATAAGGAGAACCTGGAGGAGAACAAGAACTTTGTTAAAATCAACAACAAAGAAACGCTTGCCCAGATATTTACGGATATCCGCTACACGCGCAAGGATAACGAGGCGATGTCAACCACACTCCTCCAAACCTTAGAACGCCAAGGTTTCCTTCCCCACACTATCCTGCTGCAGAAAATTTAGGCACGGATTTCACGGATTAACACGGATTTTTTAAGGCACGGATTACGCGGCTTTTTTATAAAAAAACACGGCTTAGTTTACAATGCTAAAGCCGTGTAATCCGTGTCAAAATTAAAATCTCGAGGACGGAAAAAATCCGTGTTAATCCGCGTAATCCGTGCCTAAAAAACTACTCGAGTGTGATAGGCTTGTACTTTGGTACGAGGGCCTTCATGATGCACCAACCAATGAGGTAGGCTACGGCACAGATGCAGAACACTACCATGTAAGCAGCAGGCTTGCCTTCGAAGCCGAAGAACTGGAAGGCGGCACCCTGATTGGCTGCCCAGGTAAAGAACTCGCCCGAACCCATGTTGATGGCCATTGAGCCGAATCCACCCGTCATGGTGCCCAGACCAACGATGGTACCGATGGTGCTCTTGGGGAACATATCGCCGATGGTTGAGAACAGGTTGGCACTCCATGCCTGATGACCTGCACCCAGCAAGCCAATCAAGATAGCTGGCCACCAAGCGCTGTAAGCACCAAGAGGCTGAGCCAACAGACCTAATACGGGGAAGCAAGCAAATATCAGCATGGCACGCATACGACCCAGATAGGGGTTCATGCCTTTCTTATCAACAAAATAGGTTGGCAGATAACCACCACCAATACTTAATACGGTTACGATGAGATAGAGGGTAAAGATGAGCGCAATACCCATAGGCGAATCGGAGGTATAACCATACTGATCGCTGAAATAAGCTGGCGCCCAGAACAGGAAGAACCACCAAACACCATCGGTCATAAGCTTACCTACAAGGAAAGCCCATGTTTGGCGATAGGTAAAGCACTTAAGGAATGGGATAGCCTTCTCCTCCTTAACATCCTGGCGATCCTTTACCTCCTCGAGGTCGTTATCCTGCTCGATATAGTTAAGCTCGGCCTGGTTAACAAACTTGTTGCTACGGGGCTTTTCGTACAGCCACATCCACAAGCCCATCCAAACATATCCTAACACACCAATAATGACAAAAGCCATCTCCCATCCCCAAGCACGTGCCAACAGGGGGATAGTGGCAGGAGCAGCCAGCGCACCTACCGATGCACCACTATTAAAGATTGAGGTAGAGAAAGCACGGTCCTTCTTTGGGAAGTACTCGGCAGTGGCCTTGATGGCAGCGGGGAAGTTACCTGCCTCGCCCACAGCCAGAATCATACGGCATGAGAGGAACAACCATACTGAGATGGTGGCAATGGCCACAGCGGCATCGCTACCAGCCTGAACCATGCGCAAAGCCTCGATGCTATCGTAGCCCTCGATATTCATAGCTACCCATCCGCAACCAGCATGCATTACAGCACCTGTGCTCCATACAAAGATGGCTATAAGGTAACCCTTCTTGGTACCCATCCAGTCGATGAACTTACCTGAGAACAGGTTGGCGATGGCATAGAACAACGAGAACAAACCCGTAATCTTACCATAGTCGGCATCGGTCCAATGGAAATCTACCGCAATAAAGTCTTTCCAAGTTAACGACAGAACCTGACGGTCCATATAGTTGACTGTGGTTGCCAGGAACAGCAGCGCACAGATAACCCAACGGAAGTTGGACATTTTTGTAGTTTGTACTGGTGTCATAATTATCTCAGGTCTTTAACGTCGATGTTATCTTTATCGTTATAATTCAGGTTCTCGCCGGCCATACCCCAGATAAAGGTATAGTAATAGGTAGCCGAAGCACAGTGGATGCTCCACTCAGGGCTCATGATGGCCTGCTCGTTCTTGAGCCATACCACACGTGTTTCCTGGGGCTCGCCCATTACGTGACTAATCTGATGACCCTCGGGCAGATTGAAATAGTAATAAGCCTCGATACGGCGACCGTGGGTGTGAGGTGGCATAGTGTTCCATACGCTACCCTCCTGCAACTGGGTCAGGCCCATCTGCAACTGGCAGGGCCCCTCCTCGAGGGCGGTATTTACAATCAGCTGATTGATGGTGCGCAGATTGCTCTCGGCCTTTGTGCCCAGAGGCTTCTCCTTGGTACCGATAATAACAGCCTTGAGGCTCTGTACTTTACCGTTTTTACGACCATCGAGTGTAACCCACTGTGTTTTATAGTGCTTGTGGGCAGTTGCCGAATTAAGATAGAACTTAGCTGGGTTCTTGGCATCCTTTGAACGGAAGATAACCTCCTTGTTGCAGTCGATATCGTTACCCTTCTTATCCTTACCCAGCCAGCCGCGACCTACATAAAGGGCCTCGCTATAGCCAAGAGGATACTCCTGACCATCGACAATCACTACGCCAGGACCACCTGTATTGATGATACCCAACTCGCGGTTGCGCATAAAATAGTCGGCACGCAGCTGGGGATGAGTCTCAAGCTTCAAGTCCTTGTTTACAGGCATTGCGCCTCCGTAGATAAAACGATCGTAGTACGAATAAGTGAGGTTAATCTCATTGGGCGCCATCACCTTCTCCATCACAAAACGGTCGCGCAGGGTCTGCGTGTCGTAATGTTTCACGTCGGCAGGGTGACAAGCCGTCTGGAACGTCATGTTCTGCTGGCCAAAGGCCGAAATCAGATTTCCCATAAGCATCAAAGTAAAAACTGTTTTCTTCATATTGTTATTAATTAATAATTTTGCAACTGACTACAAGACTTCATGATTTTTTTTCGTCCTCAATAATGCGCTTGCGGTTGAACCACATCATACCGGCAGTAAAGATGGTGAGCACGCCCATGCCTACCCACTGCAGGTTGTTAACGCACTTGTAGATGGTCCAACCAAACAGGCTCGAAGCAAAGTCGAGCGCACCAGCCTCGAAGCCCTCAGGAATCTTGGCGGCGTTATCGCCCGTCTGCTCAAACACGGTGTGGGCGGCCTGCGTAAAGGCAGGTGCCATATCGGTTACAAACCACAAACCAATGGCCAGCGCTACCAAACCTACAATAAAGGTTTTTACCACATTACCCTTGGTGTAAGGCAGTACCATTACAAACACATAGAACATGCCAGCCAACGAGGCCAGAGGCAGGAACTGGTTGCCTGGCAGGATAACGGCCAAGCCAAGTGTTACAGGAATGAGCAACAGCGATACTACCAGCGTGGTGGGATGACCGATGACCAATGCTGGCGACATGCCGATATATACCTTCTTGCCATTAAACTTATTCTTAACCACCTCCTGTGTCTTCTCAGAGATAGGCATCAAGCCATCGATAAACAGCTTGGTGATACGTGGAATGAGCTCCATCACAGCACCCATAGTAACACCTAAGAACAGGATTTTCTTAATATCCAACTGGGCCAGCGCACCAATCAGCGCACCCACGATAACACCCAATACCAGGGGCTCGCCCAGTACGCCAAACTTCTTCTTGAGGCCCTCGGCATCGATATCCAGCTTTGAGAAACCAGGGATCATATCCAAGCCCTTATTGATAAGCATAGCAAATGGGGTAAAGCTCTGCACAAAAGGCTGTGGGATGCTGATGCCCTCCATACCCTCGTAGTAGCCCTGGAAACGGGGCGCAGTAAGGTCGGCCATTACCAAAGTGTTGATATAGCACACGATAGCGGCAAAATAGCCCCAAGCCAAACTCTGGTCCATCACGAAATAGGCCACAGCACCAATAAAGGCAAAATGCCAGTAGTTCCAAAGGTCGATATTAACGGTGCGGGTGGTTTTTGTGATAAGCATGAGGAAGTTTACACCCAGACAGATGGGGATGATGAGTGCGCCTACGGCTGTGTTATAAGCAACGGCAGCGGCGGCAGGCCAACCCATATCGAACACGCCCAACTGGAGGTTGTACAAACGCGAAATCTCAGAAAGCGGATCGCCAAAATTATTTGTAAGCAGGGCTGTAACTATACCCAGACCTACGAATCCCACACCTACATAAAGTCCTGATTTCAAGGACTTTCCAAATTTTAGCCCAATACAAAGTCCAATAATAGTAAACAGTATGGGCATCATAACCGATGCACCCAGACTGATAATGTAACTGAATACTTGCTCCATTGTTTTTAGTCGATTTTTGCTGCAAAGTTACACATTTTTGTCGAACAACACGACAAAGCGAACGTTTTTTTTACTCAAACGTTAACGTAAGTCGCTGTGCAACTCTACATACGCGTCGCTATCGGGTATTACAATGATAAAGCGCGAACCATCTGTGTAGGTTTGATCGTACTTCAGCTCGCCACCTATCAGGCGCACATATTGGCGACAAACAGGCAAGCCCAAACCTAAGCCTTCGCTAAAAATATTACCCTTCTCGAACGTAGAGAAAAGCGTGGCGCGAAGACTCTCCGAAATGCCAGGACCAGTATCCTCGACAATAAACAGCACCTTTAAGCCCTCAGCTTTTACCGATAGTTTTACATATCCCTGGGTGGTAAACTTCTTGGCGTTAAGCAGCAGCTCGCCAATGGCCTTGTTCAGAATACTGCGATTGGATCTGACAGTACGTGTTTCATCTACCTGCATATCGGTAATAAGCTCGACGCTGTGAGGTTGGAAGGTATTGTAGATGTGCGCCATCTCATCAATCAACTCCTTAATACGAACACGCTCCATGATATCAATCTTGACTGCCTTATCGGCCTTATCGGCATTCGAGGCTGCCACCAGCATATCTACCATACGATTGATATGTACGGCGTTGAACTGCATGGTGTCGAGAATAGAGGCGATATCCTCCTTTGGAATAGCTTCGTAATCATCGCGCAACACCTGGGTAAAGCCATTGATAATGTTGAGCGGCGTACGTATCTGGTGCGTCATATCCTGCAGGAACGCATTCTTCTTCTCGTCGGCCTTACGTGCCTGCTCGTTAGTCTCGGACAGTTCCTGGTTCATCTGTTCGGCCTCCTGGATGGTTTGCTTCAGGTTCATGATATGACTACTCAGAGCCTGCTGCATCTCGGCAAAGTTATTCTGCAAGCGGCCTATCTCATCCTTACGCCGGCTAAACTCGATGGTCTCGAAATAGTGCCCGCTGGCAATATAGCTAATCATACGGGTAAGGTCGTTAAGCGGCTGCACCATAGACGACACTACATTGAGACAGAACAGCAAGATGAGCATTAAGCCAAACGCCAACACAGGCACCAGAATGTAGAACAGCTTATTATAACCTGCAAAGATATCGCTCTCGTAGCATATTAGCGCCATGCTCCAGGGGGCTTTGGTAAGCGACTGGTACAGCACCACGCAGGGCTGGCCGTTTACTTTCACGTTCATCATGCCCTTATGGCCAGCTATCATCTGATGGCCTAAGCTAATCAAATCCTGCTGCTTATTTGGATTAGCATCGCCAAAAATAGTGTGACTATTTAGCTTGGTGGTGTCAGGATGCACAACAAACTGACCGTTGGCACCTAACAGCATGCAGTACGAATTGGGGTAAGGTTTATACGACGATATCACATCCGATAGCCAATCGATAGCCAAGTCGGTTGATATCACAGCCATCAGCTGCTTTTTGCGATCGAACATAGGCATACAGTACGACACAATCATATCGTCGAACTCGGTAGTTTCGATACCTTCAGTATCCTCGGCATAAGCCTCAACCCAGCAGGGTTTGCCCAATGTGGCAGAGGTTTTATACCAGGGCTTATCAAAGTAATCGTAAGGTTTCTCGATTTTAGCCACTACCGTATCGGCGTTTTCGGGATTATAGGCATATACTGAGAAAAAGCGGCCACGATCGGGGAAGAAGTTGGGCGCCATAGCTACCGAACAACCATCGAAGTTAGGATTCTGCTTCACCACCAGACGAATATAATTAAGCAGCGAGTCGGGCTGTATGTCATCGCCCAAATGCCATACGGCCGTGCGGGTAGCCACCTCAACCTCGTTCATCAGCTCGTTAACACGCTGGGTACAGTTCTCGAGCTCCATGTTGGCGCGCTCCAAAGCCTGCTGCCTGACTATCTGGCGAGAGTAAATGAACAGCGAGCCTAAGGATAGTGTGAACACCACTAACAGAAACAAGAGGATGCCCAAACTAAGCTTGAGCGACAGCTTGCTTTTGATACGGTTTAACAATATACTCATAGCTGGCCCTCCTCTTCTTGTTGTGTTTTAGCCGATAGTTCGAGTAGTTTATCGGATAGCTGGGTTACGATAAACGTATTTTCGTCTACCTGATTGGCCAACTGCACAATCTGCTCGTGACTCATCTCCAGGTGGTGCTGGCGTATCTCTTCAACCAGTCGGGCTATCTCGCTAACGGGAGCGCTCATCTGGTCGGTCATATTCTGCAGGAACGCTGTCTTTACCTTATCGGCCTCGTCCTTATGTTTCTGCACCTCGGTAAGCTGCCAGTTCTGCTCAATCAGTTTCAGATTATTGGCATCGATATCATCCACATGCTGCTTAATGGATTTCTGCATGGCAATAAAGCTGTTAGTAAGCACACCAACCTCGTCCTGTAGGTTAGTGGCCTTGATAGGCACATCGTAATGTCCCTTCTTAACAAGTTTGGCCGACTTTTCGAGGGTACGTAACGGGTGCAGTTCGCGATGGATAAAGATGGTACAGAATGCCACGATAGCTATCAGCGACAGCAGTACCACTACCAGCATGAGCGGCACCATGCTGTGATAGCTGCCCATCAGTTCGGCCTCAGGACCAATCACATTGATAGTCCATTTAGTATCCTCGAAGGGACGATAAACTAACAGCTCGGGACTGCCATCAAGGTCGAGTACCTCATGACCACTCTGTCCGGCCAACATCTTGTAGGCTGTATAACTGTATTTTTCCTCAGGATACTGCTCCATGATTTTAAACACAGCACGTGGGCGCAACATGGCTGTATCTGGATGAATAACAAAGGCTCCAGAGTTGGTAACCAGTTCGCCATAGATGTTAGGTGATGGCGCCATGGCCTGAATGGTTTGCGACAGCCAGTAGATAGAGATATCAACACCATAAGTACCAACCACCTTACCATCCTTATGCAAGGGGATGGCATAGGTAATAATAGGCTCATCGTCGGTCCGATAATCCTCGCGAGGCTCAGTCCACATGCTCTTATCGTGCCTAAGCGGCTCCTCGTACCACTGCTGGTTAAGATACGAGGCATGAGCAAACTGCTCGCTACGCACCACCTTACCCTTCCATCGGTGATAATATATCATATAATCGTTATCGCCACGATCGGGATAGGTGCCATGCACAAAGGCGGCAGCTATACCAATAACCTCAGGCTCGTTAGCCAATATCTGCTGGATATACTTGCCTATCTCAACGGTATCGTTCAGGTTCTGCTCTATCCACCAATGCGTCTGGCGGGTAACCACCTCTTTCTCGTGTAGCATGCGACCAGTATCAATCTCAAACTGGTTCAACATATCCTCGGCCTTACCCAACGATTCGTCGTAAACTGCCTGACGCGCATAATAGGCCATTAACGAAAAAGTGGCTGCAAACAATATCGACACGAACAATACCACCCACAAACTGAGCTTTGCAGATAACGATTTTGTGATGGTATTTAGAAAGTTCGGTTTCATTGTTCCAAAAATTGGCAGACTGATTGTTTGGGGGCAAAGATACAAAAAAAAAATTATATCACCAAACTTTTTGCGAGATTTTTTACAAAAACAAGAGGTGAGAAGAAATTTCCCACCTCTGAATTCTAAATTCTAACCTCTAAATTCTTACTTCTTAATAAATACAATAGGTGTATCTGTGGTAAGATAAGAGGTACGATTGCCGTCCATATAAATGGCACCCTCTACAATCTCCATCGAGAACTCCTTAGTGCTGGTATTATAAACACCACTCGAATAGGTATTGTTGGCATAGAAGGCTACCTGAATTTTATGCTCGCCATCGCTGGTCTTAACAGTATAGCTGGGAGCCTTAGGGTTAATGAGCCAGTAGATAGGCGAATTCTTGATAAAGCCAATGTAGCACTCGATATCCTGATCGGGAGCGGCCTGAAGAGCGGCACGCAACTCCTTACCTGCATTGCTTACGCTATCGATATTCTGAGCCAGCGCACGGGCGGGGAAATCGTGGATAGTCATGGTGCTATCGGTAGTGATAGTCCAGCTAACCTCGGCCGAATCGGTATTATTCACATTCTTAGTGGTTGGAGCGTAGTAATACATCTTACCAGAATGCGAACCACGAACAGCATTCAGACAGGTAGCAATCTGACTGGGAGTAAGCCCTGTTGAACTGTTATTATTATCATCACCAATACACGATGTTAAACCAACAGCTGCCATGCAGCATGCTACAGAGAAAATTTTTAATGCTTTCATTTTTTTACTTATTGTTTTTGTTATTATTGTTTTGATTTTACACACAATAAATGTGCCACAATACCAAATCTTGCATCGGCGAACGTTAATAAAACTAAAATTGCCGTATTTTTAGGTTATCTCAATAAAATAATGTACTTTTGCAGCATGATATTCTATTTTACAGGCACAGGAAACACCAAATGGGTGGCCAAGCAGATTAGCGAGGCCATCGGTGAAGAGTTATTCTACATCCCCGACTTGATACGTAAGGGACAGAACCAGTTTGAGTTAAAGCAGAATGAAACCATCGGCTTCTGCTTCCCCACCCATGGCTGGCAACCACCCAGAATCGTACGCGAGTTTATCAAAAAATTAATTATCAATTATCAATTGTCCGCTCCAGCTCCGCTGGCTTGCAAGGCAAGAACTGTCAACTGTTACTGTTGGGCACTAACCACCTGCGGCGATAATATGGGCGAGGCTATGACGATACTGAACAAGGATTTGGCAGCTATCGGCTTGCAGGCCACCACGCAGTTTGCCGTTGTGATGCCCGAAAGCTACGTGTGCCTGCCGTTTATGTACACAGACACCGAAGAGAAAGAGCACGCCAAGATTAACAAGGTACGCCAGATGCTGCCACATATTATAAATGTAATACGCGGGCGCGAGACGGGTGTTGAAGAGTTGGTGAAAGGCGCCACTCCCCGCCTCTACTCGTACGTGATTGGTGCTTACTTTAACGCCAGGATGATTACCGACAAGAAGTTTACGGTTAATGAGGATGTGTGCATAAAATGTGGCAAGTGCAAAAAGGTATGCCCTGTGGATAATATACAAGGAACACCGCCCGAGTGGATTCACAACGGACGGTGTACCTCTTGTTTAGCCTGTTATCATTATTGCCCCGTGCATGCCATCAACTTTGGCAAGATTACACGTAAGCGCGATCAGTACTACTTTAATAAACGCGGGGACCAAAAATCTTAGTGCCCACACGTATCATGGTTGAGCCAGTCTGCAGGGCGATGGGATAATCATCGCTCATACCCCACGAACGCTCACAAAACGCATCATCGTCGGCAAAATACTGAGCCTTTACCTCGTCGAAGAAATCGCGGGCGGTCTGCATCTCCTGGCGAATCTGCGCTTCGTCATCCACAAACGAAGCCATCATCATCAAACCACAAATCTGCACATGCTGCATCTCGCGCCACTCGCCAGCTGCCAACAGTTCGCGACAGGCATCGAGCGAAAGACCATACTTAGTAGCCTCCTCGGCAATATGTAGTTCGAGCAGCACCTTGATACGGCGACCACACTTTTCGGCCTGCTTGTTAATCTCGCGCAACAGCTTGAGCGAGTCAACAGCCTCGATCATTGTTACATAAGGTGCAATGTACTTTACCTTGTTGGTCTGCAAATGGCCGATAAAGTGCCATTCGATATCCTGAGGCAGCGTCTGGTGCTTCTGGCGCAGCTCCTGCTCGTGACTCTCGCCAAACACACGCTGCCCCTCCTCGTAGGCAGCTTCGATATACTCGTTAGGGTGATATTTAGAGATAGCCACAAGGCGAACACCTTGTGGCAATGTATCGAACACCTCGTGCAGATGGGATTTAACGTCGTAATCCATCATCGTATCGTTTGCGTTTCTTACTGCTGCTCGTATTCGGGCTTATCGTTCTTTTTGCCGTACTCGTAAACGTCCATCAACGTTGTCTCGGCTACCGACGAAACTACATAGTCGATCATGGTGCCACCCATCACCTCATCGATATTCTTCATGGCACCGTTCATCGAACCAGCCTGAACCAGATAGTTAACGGTTGAGCGCTTCTCCTTCTCAGTCTTCTCATCAATCGTGATGAACTGGAGCTTAGCCTTGTACCACTTGTCGGCGATGTTATCGTCGGTAAAGAACACCTCTTTATATGCTGCTTTCTTAATATCGGCCACCTCGAACTCGCCGCTGATATACGACGACATCTCTTCGGTGATGCGGGTCTCGGCCTCGCTAAAACTCAGGGCGTCGACTACATAATTTTCGTTTACTTTCTTCTGCAAGCCATCTTCGGTTACCTTCTCGTAACGAATCTTGCATTCAAACCACATTGCTGTTCTACTTCTCATTTGTTTTCTGTTTTATTCTTTTTAATTCCCATATAATCTTTGTCCAGCGCCTCCATTTTCTTGGTGGTAAGCTGGTCGATAATCTCACTGGCTATGCGCTGCGAGCGCTCGTTACCAAGGTTGCTGTGCTTGGCAAGCTCCTGTTCGGCCTTGGCCAACTCCTCGGTCATGCTACGGCTGCGCGCCATAAAATCCTTTTCCGAGAGGTTCATCTGCTTGTTGTTATACACCTTTGAGAGGATGCGATCGGCCTCCTTGGTAAACTGTTTGCGGAATATCTGTTCGGCCTTGGCCTGATACTCCTTCATCTCTTTCTCATCTACCGAGAGCGAATCCTTCATGCGCATCTGCTTGGCCACCACATTGGCAATGGTAGCCGAATCGGCATCGGCACCAAGACCATAAAGCAGGTTATCCTCGTCGAGCAAATCGTCGGGGATAGGCTCCTCAACGGCTTTTACATATTCTACATCCTCGGGCTGGGGCAACATATAGAAATAGCCGCCCACAATGGCCAAAGCAATAGCTACTGCCGCAAAACCTACAAGGGCGCTACGGCGCAACTGCTTGCGATTAACGAGTGCCTGATAGAAATCGCGAACACTCTGATAGCGACGGTTGGGCTCCTGGGCTGTGGCCTTACGGATAATGGGGCGCCACTCCAAAGGCAGACCGGCCGACTGATACAGCCACTCTACAAACTTGGCCATCGAGTACACATCGGCACGGGCATCAATCTCGCCACCTGCCAGCACCTCGGGCGCTACGTAATCCTCAAGTCCGTCGTATAGTACCTCCTGGTCTAACTTGGCATAGAACGAACCATGACAAAGCAAGCGCACGGTAGCATCGTTTTTACGGGCCAACACATTACAGGGGGCAAAACATACGTGATACACACCCTGATCGTTAAGCTGCTGAGTGAGTTCTACCAGATCGTGTAACGTATTGCTGTCGAAGTCCTCGCGCGCCACAACGGCAGGATTCTCGTTCAGCAATTGCTCGAAAGTTACAAAGTTACCCACCTCTACCGCTATGGCATAAACACCACCATCGCCCTCGTTGGGCACAAAGTGCAACTGGTGCTTATTCTTTACCTTATCCATATCGGCGGCCTCGGTACGCACACAATTGCTAAAGGCGACATGATCGGCCACCTCGTCGTGGAACTCCACGAAGTTTGAGTACTTTCCATCGATTAACCGCTTGTAGAAGTAACCGTAGGGAAGACGGACTTTCGTGGTTTTTCTAACGTCACGCGTTTCTAATAATTCCTCGAAATTCATCGCTAACTCACAATTTTGCTGCAAAAGTAAACAAATAAATCGAAAAAAAGCATGTTTTAAAAATATTTTAGTACCTTTGCAGCGCAAAAAAGTAAAATAGTAAACATAGAAAAAGATGCCAGAGATATCAGTTCGCGGACTTGAGATGCCCGAGTCGCCTATCAGGAAACTCGCTCCTCTCGCTGTAGCCGCCAAGAAGAGAGGTACCAAGGTGTACCATCTGAACATCGGACAGCCTGACCTGCCAACACCGCAAGTAGGACTCGATGCGCTGAAACAGATAGATCGTAGTATCCTGGAGTATTCACCCTCGCAGGGCTACCAGAGCTATCGCGAAAAGTTGGTAAACTATTATGCTAAGTACAACATTAACGTAACAGCCGACGACATTATCATTACCAGCGGCGGTAGCGAGGCTGTGCTGTTTGCATTCCTGAGCTGTCTGAACCCTGGCGATGAGATTATCGTGCCAGAGCCTGCTTACGCCAACTATATGGCCTTTGCCATTTCGGCAGGAGCCAAAATCCGCACTATCGCCACTACCATCGAGGAGGGTTTCTCGCTCCCTAAGGTAGAGAAATTCGAGGAGCTGATTAACGAGCGTACACGCGCTATTATGATATGTAACCCCAACAACCCAACGGGTTACCTATATACACGCCGCGAAATGAACCAGATTCGCGACCTGGTAAAGAAATACGACCTGTATCTCTTTTCCGACGAGGTGTATCGCGAGTACATCTACACAGGCTCACCATATATCTCGGCCTGCCACCTGGAGGGTATCGAGCAGAATGTAATCCTGATCGACTCAGTATCTAAGCGTTACTCTGAGTGTGGTATCCGTATTGGCGCCCTGATTACCAAGAACGCCGAGGTACGTAAGGCCGTGATGAAGTTCTGTCAGGCTCGACTCTCACCCCCATTGATTGGACAGATAGTAGCCGAAGCTTCGCTGGATGCCCCAGAGGAATACTATCGCGACGTGTACGACGAGTACGTTGAGCGCCGTAAGTGCCTGATCGACGGACTGAACCGCATTCCTGGCGTTTACTCGCCCATCCCTATGGGCGCTTTCTACACCGTAGCCAAGCTGCCTGTAGATGATGCCGAGAAGTTCTGCCGTTGGTGCTTGTCGGATTTTGAGTACGAGGGCGAAACGGTAATGATGGCACCAGCTGCAGGATTCTACACCACCCCAGGTGCTGGCATCAATCAGGTTCGTATAGCTTACGTATTAAAGAAAGAAGACCTTGAGCGCGCACTCATCGTACTGCGCAAAGCGCTCGAAGCTTATCCTGGACGAGTAGACGAAGAATGAACCTACCGTTATACATAGCCAAAAGAATATATAGCGACCAGGGCGACAAACGAAAAGTGAGTCGCCCAGCTATTCGTATAGCCACCATCGGCGTGGCTATCGGACTGGCTGTGATGATAGTAACGGTAAGCGTGGTACTTGGTTTTAAACACACCATCCGCGACAAGGTGGTGGGCTTTGGCAGCCATATCCAGGTACACAACATTATGAACTACAGCGGCTCTGATCCACACCCCATCAGCGCAAGCGACAGCCTGATGAAGGTGGTGAACAAGTTGCCTGGTGTGGCCAAAGCCGAACGTTTTAGCATGACGCAAGGTATCCTGAAAACCGACGAGGATTTCTTGGGTATCGCCATCAAAGGTATCGCCGAAGAATACGATACCACCTTCTTAAGCCAACATCTGACAGCAGGTAGCATCACTTCATTCAGTGATAAAACAAGCAAGTATAAGCTACTGATTTCAAAGATGATAGCCGACAAAATGCGACTAAAGGTTGGCGACAAGGTGTTTGGCTATTTCATCGACAACCAGGATGTGCGCACTCGTAAGTTCACCATCAGCGGCATCTACCAAACCAACATGACGCGCTTCGACGAGACGCTGTGTTTTACCGACCTGCATACCGCCAACAAGCTGAACGGCTGGACCGATAACCAGGTTACTGGTATTGAGGTTTTGGTGAAGGACTTTGAGAAGGTGAACGAAACAGCCGACCAGTTTATCGACCATATTAATCGCACCAGCGACGAGGAGGGTAACGCGCTCACAACAGAGACCATTTACGAGTTATACCCCCAGGTATTCTCGTGGCTGGAGCTGCTTGATATCAACGTATGGATTATCCTGGCGCTGATGGTTTGTGTGGCAGGCTTTACCATGATTAGCGGTTTGCTGATTATCATCCTGGAGCGCACGCAGATGATTGGTATCCTGAAGGCTTTAGGCGCCCGTAACAATACCGTTCGCCACACGTTTCTGTGGTTCTCGGTATTCATCATCGGTCAGGGTTTATTCTGGGGTAACATCGTAGGTGTCGGCATCGTACTGCTCCAACAGTACACAGGCTTTATTACCCTCGACCCACAAACCTATTATGTGAGCGAGGCACCCATGGAACTGAATCTGCCTTTGATAGCACTCATCAATGTAGCCACCTTACTTATCTGTGTGTTTGTTCTGATAGCACCCAGTTACCTGATTTCGCACATTCATCCTGCGAAATCCATGAGATACGAGTAATTTTTTTTAAAAATTGCACAAAAACATTTGGTAGTGTGCAAAAAAAGGCTTACCTTTGCACAAAATTTCAAAAATTGTGCAGTTTTAATGAAAGAATTTAGCAGTTTTAATGCTTTATTACAAAAAGCGATTGTAGACAACTGGAATCAAGATGCCCTCACAGATTATCAGGGTATAACGCTTCAGTATCACGACGTTGCACGCAAAATTGAAAAAATCCACATATTATTCGAAAACAGCGGTGTAGTAAAGGGCGACAAGATTGCCATTTGCGGTCGTAACTCTGCCCATTGGGCTGTTGCGTTCTTAGCAACCCTCACCTATGGAGCCGTAGCCGTGCCCATTCTGCACGAGTTTAACGGCGAGCAGATTCAGAATATTGTGAACCACTCAGGCTCTCGCCTGCTGTTTATCGGCGATTTTGCAGTTAAAACCATCGACGCTGAAGCCATGCCTGCTTTGGAGGCTATTATCAACTTACCCGACTTCTCGCTGTACGTATCGCGATCTGAGAAGATTACATACGCACGCGAACATCTTAATATGATGTTTGGTAGCAAGTTCCCCAAAGCATTCCGTGCCGAACATGTAAACTATCATGAGGATACGGCCGAAGAGTTGTCGATGATTAACTATACCAGCGGTACAACGGGCTTTTCGAAAGGCGTGATGCTGCCCTACCGCGCTATTTGGGGTAACGTAGAATTTTGTTTGCGCGTGCTTGGTCGCAACGTAAAGGCCGGCGACAATATGCTGAGCATTCTGCCTATGGCACACATGTATGGAATGGCCGTTGAGTTCCTGTTCGGATTCTGCAACGGTTGCCATCTGTTCTTCCTTACTCGCCTGCCGAGTCCAGCCATTATTGCCGAGGCGTTTGCTACCGTAAAGCCAGCATGTATCATTACCGTTCCGCTGATTATCGAGAAGATAATCCGTAAAAAAGTATTCCCAAAGATACAGAACAACCGCATGCGACTGCTGCTTAACATGCCAGTAGTTAGCAAGAAGGTTAAGAGCCGCATCTGCAACGAGGTTTATAACGCCTTTGGTGGCAACCTGTACGAGATTATCGTAGGCGGCGCCCCACTCTCCAAGGAGGTTGAGGAGTTCCTGCTCTCTATCGGTTTCCCACTCACAGTGGGTTATGGCACCACCGAGTGCGCCCCACTCATTTCGTTCTCTGACTATCACGACTTTATCGGCGGTTCGGTTGGACAGCCTGTAGACCGTATGGAGGTAAAGATTCTGAGCCCCGACCCAGAGAACGTGGCTGGCGAGATTGTAACCAAGGGTACCAACATGATGTTAGGTTATTACCTGAACGAAGAGGCCACACACGAGGCTATCGACGAAGAGGGTTGGTACCACACAGGCGACTTAGGCACCATGCTGCCCAGTGGTCATATCTTTATACGCGGCCGTTCCAAAAACATGCTGCTGGGTGCCAACGGACAGAACGTATATCCAGAAGAGATTGAAGACAAGCTGAACACGATGGCAATGGTATCGGAGAGCATCGTGATACAGCGTGGTGAGAAACTGGTGGCTTTGGTTCACCCTGACCAGGACGAGGTGGTAAGCTTCAGTCAGGAGGAGTTAGAACACATCATGGAGCAGAACCGTCAGGAGCTTAACAACATGCTGCCTGCTTACAGCCGCATCTCGGCTATCGAACTGCACGACGAAGAGTTCGCCAAGACACCAAAGAAGAGTATCAAACGCTACCTATATAAGAATAACTAATAGCATATGGAACATATACCTAGTTTTAACGCGCTCATCCAGAAGAGCATCATTGATAATTGGGATCGCGACGCGCTGACCGACTTTAAGGGACAGACGCTGCAGTTTCATGACGTAGCCAGAAAAATTGAAAAGTTGCATATCCTTTTCGAAAACAGCGGCATTCAGAAGGGCGACAAGATTGCCCTCTGCGGTCGCAACTCATCACAATGGGCAGTGGCTTTCTTGGCCACACTTACCTACGGCGCTATTGCAGTACCCATTCTGCATGAGTTTAATGCCGAACAGGTACACAACATTGTAAACCACTCAGAAGCACGCCTGCTGTTTGTGGGCGACCATGTGGCTACGATTATCGATCCCCAAGCCATGCCAACACTCGAGGGTATCATCAACAACCCCGATTACTCACTCATGATTTCGCGTACCGACAAATTAACCTACGCACGCGAGCATCTGAATGAGCTCTACGGCAAAAAGTTCCCTAAGTACTTCCGCAAGGAGCACGTACACTATTATCAGGAAGAGAGTCCTGAGGAACTGGCCGTTATTAACTACACCAGCGGAACAACTGGTTTCTCAAAGGGCGTTATGCTGCCCTATCGCGCACTCTGGTCGAACTTTGATTTTGCCATGAGCGTGCTTGGCAGTACCATCAAGGCTGGCGATAAGATAATCTCGATGTTGCCTATGGCCCACATGTATGGTATGGCATTCGAGTTTATCTTCGAATTCCTGCACGGCTGTCATGTTTACTACCTGAACCGTGTACCGTCGCCCGCCATCATCGCTCAGGCCCTGGCCGAGATTCGTCCTCGTATCGTGATTGCCGTACCTCTCATCATCGAGAAGATTATCCGCAAGAAGGTTTTCCCAAAGATACAGAACAACCGCATGCGACTGCTGTTGCAGATGCCTGTAATATCAAAGAAGGTTCGCGAGATGATTTGTCAGGAGGTACTGAAGGCCTTTGGAGGCAACATGTACGAGGTTATCATCGGTGGTGCTGCCCTGAACCAGGAGGTAGAACGATTCCTGAAGCGCATCGACTTCCCCTACACCGTAGGTTATGGCGCTACCGAGTGTGCACCAATCATCTGTTATAGCGACTGGCATACCTTTGCTCCAGGTTCGTGCGGACGTGCTGCCCTGCATCAGGAGGTAAAAATTGTTTCGCCCGATCCACAGCGCATCCCAGGCGAGATTCTTACCAAGGGGCCGAACGTGATGTTGGGTTACTACAAGAACCCAGAAGCCACAGCCGAGACCATCGACCGCGATGGTTGGTACCATACTGGCGATTTGGGTACGATGGATGCCGATGGCAACGTGTTTATCAACGGACGCTCTAAGAACATGCTCTTGGGACCTAACGGACAGAACATTTACCCAGAGGAGATTGAGGACAAGTTGAACTCAATGACCATGGTCATCGAGAGTCTCGTGGTTCAGCGCGACAACAAATTAGTTGCTCTGGTTCACCCCGATATGGACGAGGCCAAAAACATGGGCTTCTCAGACGACGACCTGAAGAACATCATGGAGCAGAACCGTAACGGTCTGAACGAGATACTTCCTGCCTACGAGAAGATCTCGGAAATCGAAATTCACGAAGAGGAGTTTGAAAAGACACCTAAAAAGAGTATCAAGCGTTTCCTCTACAAATAAAACAAATAAAGCCTCCGTCTGGAGGCTTTATTGTTTATATCGATGAGTTAGTTTATTCGTACCAATAGTAATACCAGTAGGTACCAAAATACTGATCCTCCACCTTACCCTTCTGTTCCATTTTGTTTGGATACTGGCGACGCAGTTCACGGAAGTTAGCATAATCCTCGTCTAACACGGTGTTACGATAAACAGCCACAGGCTTGGAGCGTAGATGGCAATAAAGCACCAAGGCCTCGCGATAGTGTTTGGGCAGACTGTCGTTAAGCGTATAATACTTACCAACCTCGCGGGCAAAGGTATCAATCTGCTTATCAATCAGATAACCCGACAACTGATAGTCGGCCACCACCTTACTGGGGACAGAATCCTTACACAGCACATGATGCTGCACCAACTCGAGATAGTGCATGGGCTCCATCCGATAGGCAGGAGCAGCACCCATAAACTTATATACGCTATCTACTGGATATAATAATAAGGTGGAGCCACCATTGGTGGGCAGAATACTCTTACTGCTTCCACAAACCTTATACTCAAATAGTTTCTCGCCTAAGGCATCCTTACGGGCTAAAGCCTGCATACGCAGCATCACCAGATGCTCGTCGCACTCTAACGATTTTTTACCTACAGCCAACGCACCATCCCAATCTTTTTCGAGCAAACAGCGCTCGGCTCGCATGCGATAATGGAATACGGCATTGGTATTGCCGATACTTACCGTCATAATCATGAGGATAATCATGATGAGCAGATTCATCCACATGGAACGAGACAGGATGTTGGTATAAGGATCGTCGTCGATTTCCTGCAACTTGGTAAACAGATACGTACATCCGCCCCAAAGCAACAAATAAAAGACAATCAGCCACCACGAGAAATCATGCGTGATGCCTCCTGCTGGATCGGGCACAATATCGGTAAGCATGCCCAAAGCCAACATAGAAGGAAAATAGGTAAGCGCATAAAAACTCTTATTGAGCTGCGTTACCTTATGGATAAGATGCTGGAGCAGATAAAGCACAAGGGTGATACCAATAGCACCCACCAGTCGGTTATAATGCGTGATGCCATGACTGAGCACATGCTGCGCCATCATCAGCAGATCGTTCTGGAAATAGAACAGCCAGCACCATGAGAATAGAATAAAAACGATAGCGCACACAACGCGGATGGTCATGGCGCTACCCTCTTGTTTCTTTTTGCGATAATTCATATTTAAATTTTCTTCAAAACAACGGCTGAACGAGCCGGGATATAGAGTTTGAGCCACTCCTTATGCTCCTCGACATACAGGGGATCGTAATTGGTGAAGTGGGTAACAGTGTCGTCGGCAAAGCCGTTTCCACCAAAGTCTTTCGAATCGGTATTAAGAACCACCTTATACGAACCTGTTGGTACCAGGAAACCATAGTCGGTATAGCTACGTGTGGGCGAGAAGTTGAACACAAACACCAAGTCGCCACGCATAAAGCACAGTACCTGATCGCTGTCGTTATGCCAGATTTCAGTAACAGGTGTGTCCTGGAAGTTACGCACACTCTTAATCACTTTCAGCATCTCGCGATCAAAGTCGCCCAACCAATGGTAGCACAGGTCCTTATTATCTACCAGATTCCACTGGCGACGGGCATACTTATAGCTCCAGCCATTTCCCTCGCGTGGGAAGTCGATCCACTCGGGATGTCCGAACTCGTTACCCATAAAGTTCAAATAGCCACCATTAATGGCAGCAGCAGTAACCAAACGGATCATCTTATGCAGAGCGATACCACGCTGGGCAATATCGTTCACATCCTTCTTGGCAAAGTGCCAATACATATCAGCATCAATCAAGCGGAAGATAATAGTCTTATCACCCACAAGTGCCTGGTCGTGACTCTCACAGTAAGAGATAGTCTTCTCGTCGGGACGACGATTCTTAACCTCCCAGAAGATAGAGCACACATTGATATCCTCGTCGCGTACCTCTTTAATCGTCTTAATCCAGTAATCAGGGATATTCATGGCCATACGATAGTCGAAGCCATAACCACCATCCTCAAACTTAGCAGCCAATCCTGGCATGCCCGACACCTCTTCGGCGATAGTGATGGCAGCAGGATTCACCTCATGTATCAGCTTATTGGCCAAGGTGAGATAGCAGATGGCATTATCATCCTCGTGCCCATTAAAGTAATCGCCATAGCCACCGAAGGCTTCACCCAGTCCATGCGAATAGTAGAGCATAGAGGTGACACCATCAAAGCGGAAGCCATCGAAGTGGAACTCCTCGAGCCAGTATCTGCAGTTAGACAGCAGGAAGTGGAGCACCTCGTCCTTACCATAATCAAAGCAGAGCGAATCCCATGCCGGATGCTCATGACGGTCGCCTGGATAGAAGAACTGATTGGGATCGCCCGCCAGATTGCCAAGTCCCTCAACCTCGTTCTTAACAGCATGCGAATGCACGATATCCATGATCACAGCTATACCATTCTTGTGAGCTGTATCAATCAGTTCCTTCAGCTCCTCGGGTGTGCCGAAACGGCTACTTGGTGCAAAGAAAGAGGATACATGATAGCCGAACGAGCCATAGTAAGGATGCTCCTGAATGGCCATCACCTGAATGCAGTTATAACCATCCTTGATAACACGTGGCAACACGTTATCCTTAAACTCCTTATAGGTACCAACCTTCTCGGCATCCTGTCCCATACCCACATGGCACTCGTAAATCAGTAATGGGTCCTTCTTGGGTTTGAAGTTCTTTTTCTTGAATTCGTATTTTTCCTCAGGATTCCACACCTGAGCTGAGAAAATCTTCGTATTCTCGTCCTGAACCACACGACGGCACCAAGCAGGAATGCGTTCGCCTTCTCCCCCATTCCACTTTACTTTCATCTTGTAAAGCTGACCGTGCTTCAGCGCCTTCTCGCTGAGTTTCAGTTCCCAGTTGCCCGTACCCTCGATACGCTTGCAGCGGTACTTCTCGTTCTCCTGCCAGTTATTAAAGTCACCAATCAGATATATATCAGTTGCGTTTGGCGCCCACTCGCGGAACACCCAACCTTTAGCCAACTTGTGCAGACCAAAGTAAAGATGACCTGAAGCAAACTGACTCAGCGTTTTCTTGCCATTCTGCGTAAGCTGGTTCATCTTCCAGACAGCATGGTCGTGACGGCCACGGATAGCGCCTTCGAAAGGCTCCAGCCACGAATCGTTACGCACCAAGCCAATATGTTCAGGCTGAGCAGTAGCAGCTTTCTTAGCCGTAGCTTTCTTTGCTGCCGGTTTCTTAACCGATTTTTTCTTTGTTTCCATAGTTATTGTATATTTATTGTTATGCTTTTAATGTATCAAGCCTTCACCTTGAAAATAGCTTTCTTGATTTCAGGCTGGTTGATGATGCATGGTGCATGCCCATCTTGCGGGAAGAAGATGACAAACTGTCCAGGTTTAACAGTTACATAGGTCTGCGCTTGGGTATCGCCATACTTGGTAATATCTTTTTCGGCATTATACTCGAAATCGGGCAGGTCGCACAGAGGGGTATAACCGAAAGTCTCTTCACAAGTGAGAGGAATCTGGATATCAATCATCTCGATATGTGTTTCGAGAACAGCAGCCTCCTGAGTTTTGCCCTTAGCCACCTGAATATTTACAAACAGATCCTTATCCTTGATGAAGTGCTTACCCTCTTCTATTGTCTGAAGATTGTTGTTCTTCAAAAACTCAACCACATCGGCAAACAACGGATTAAGCTCAACGTATTTGCCCAGATTCTCAATAGTGTCAATAATCATAATCAGTAAATATTTAAGTTGTTTGTTACTTTAATTGTCTGTGTCCACGGGTATAGGTTCCTTGAGCAGTAACCTTACCATTACGGTCTTTCTCTACGAAACTGCCATCACGCACATCGTCGAGATAAGCTCCTTCGAAGCGGTTGCCATCTTTATCTTCCTCGATAGCAGCACCATTGCGACGACCATTTTTAAATACACCTTTAAATTTTGAGCCATCAGCAAAACGGGCAATGCATTCGCCATGAGGCTGACCGGCCTTAAAGGTTCCCTCAACGGTATCGCCACTCTTCTTGGTAAGCTTTCCGCGGCCTTCCTGCCTATCGGCCTTCCACTGACCTACATAAGTATCGCCATTCTGCCATACCAATGTGCCATGACCTTGCTTGTCGCCCTTAAAGAACTGACCAGTATATACATCGCCGTTGGCATATTTAAAAATACCCTGACCTGTACGTTCACCTTTCACGTAGTCGCCCTCGTAAACGTCACCGTTCTGGAACTTATAAATACCACGACCATTCATCTCATCATCCAACCAAGGACCAATATACACATCGCCGCCAGCATACTTAAAAGTACCTTTGCCCGAGCGCATATTCTCCTTCCAATCGCCATCATAAACAGAGCCATCACCCCAGTCGTAGATGCCTTTGCCGTTCTTTTTATCGTTCAACCAATCGCCTTTGTAGAAAGCGCCACTAGCAAAAGTATAGGTTCCAAAGCCCGAGCGCTTATCCTGTCGCCATTCGCCATCATACTTGTCGCCGTTATAGTAGTACATCACACCATGGCCCTGCTGATAATCGCGGAACCACAGACCATCGTAACGATTGTTGTTCGCAAAATAATAAGTGCCCTTGCCATGCTGCTGGTCCTGAAACCACTCGCCCTCGTACTTCTCGCCATCAAAAAAGGTAAAAATACCAAAGCCTTGGCGCTTGCCTTTAACGTATTCGCCCTCGTAAAGGTTGCCATTCTTATATACAGCCTTACCCTTACCGTTTGGCTTACCCATTACCATTTCGCCCTGATATTCGCCACCATCCTTTGTTGTGGCCGAACCGAGTGTTATCTTCTGTGCATCTGCAGCAAAAGGCAGAAACAATGAAAGTGCTATAATCGAAAATTTATTTATATTCATTTGCAATATATCCTATTTTAGTGTGCAAATTTAAATAAAATAATTGAGGTGTGCAAATTACTTACCTATAATTTTATAAGTTTTTGCGTTTTCATCAGTTTTTTTGTTTACCTTTGCACCCGTTATGAAGTTTATGGCTATTATTCCTGCCCGTTATGCTTCAACAAGATATCCGGGCAAGCCGCTTGCAATACTGGGCGGAAAAACAGTGATTCAGAGAGTGTACGAGCAAGTGAAGAGCGTGCTCGACGAAGTATATGTAGCAACAGACGACCAGCGTATTTTCGACGCCGTTGTGGCCATTGGTGGCAAAGCCGTGATGACACGCGCCGACCACAAGAGTGGTACCGACCGTATTGAAGAGGCTGCCGAGAAAATCGGTTCGGATGCTGATGTAATCATTAATGTGCAAGGCGACGAGCCATTTATCCAACCCTCGCAGATTGAAACCTTGATGCACCTTTTTGATGCACCCGAGACTCAGATTGGCACATTAGGCAAACAGTTCGAATCAATCGAGGCTATCGAGAATCCTAATTCACCTAAGATTGTTACCGATAATCGCGGATTTGCACTTTACTTTAGTCGCAGCGTGATTCCTTACATTCGAGGCAAGGAGCGTAACGAGTGGTTTGGCGAATACCCATTCCTGAAACACTTGGGAATCTACGCCTATCGCCGTGAGGTTTTGGCCGAAGTAACAAAATTGCCCCAAAGCAGTCTGGAAAAAGCAGAGAGCCTGGAGCAATTACGTTGGTTACAGAACGGCTACCGCATCCGTGTGGGGCTGACCGATATCGAAACAGTCGGTATCGACACCCCAGAGGATTTGGCGCGAGCCGAAGAATTCTTACTGAAGCATCTGGCGTAACAGATCCTTCTGACGCTCAGTGAGATTTGTTGGAAGTTTTACCTGATAGGTTATGATGAGATCGCCAAAGGTGCCATCGCCCCTATCATACCCCTTACCACGCAGTCGGACCTTAGTGCCTGGCTGCGTTTCTGGTTTAATCTTCAGCTTCAACTTCTGACCGTTCGACAGAGTTACAATCACCTCGCCACCTAACATAGCAGTGTAAAGATCTATCGTAACGTTAGCATTCATTTCGCCGCTATGCGTTCTAGCCTGGCGACTGCCGCCGAAGCCTTGGAACCCGCCAAAGCCTCCACCTTGCTGACCTTTGCGACCAAACAAATCCTCGAAGAACGACGAGAAACCGCCTCCACCTTGGAAACTACTAAAGTCGAAACCACCAAACGGGTTGCCGCCTTGACCGCCTCCTCCAAAGCCTTGGAACTGTTCGGCCTCGCGCCACTTCTCGCCATACTGGTCGTACTTTTTTCGTTTCTCAGGATCGCCAATCACATCATAAGCCTCCTGCAAGGCCTGGAACTTTGCCTGTGCCTTGGGATCATCAGGATGCAAATCGGGGTGAAACTGCTTGGCACGTTTCAGATAGGCCTTCTTTACATCCTTCTGCGCAATGGTTTTATCTACGCCTAAAATTTTGTAATAATCAATAAATGCCATAATCAATATCCTCCTAATATTTATTTTTTAACTTTTCCAGCAAAAAATGTGCCAAATAATAAAAAAATATGTAATTATTTGGGCATATCAACATATTTATGTAATTTTGCAGGCAAAAATAAGAGAATTAATGAAAAAGATTTCTATCTTACTGATTTCCATGCTGTTATCAATATCACCCATCGAGGCAAAAGATAAAAAGACCGTCAAAATCAAGGTGATTGAAACCAGCGATGTACATGGGCATTTCTTTCCTTACGACTTTATGGAGCAGCGCCCCATTAAGGGAACTCTTTCGCGTGCCAACACCTATATCAAAAAGCAGCGCAAGAAGTATGGTGAGAACCATTTCCTGCTTATCGATAATGGCGACATCCTGCAAGGTCAGCCTTGCGTTTATTGGTCGAACTACGTGATGCCCGAAGACGAGAACATCGCAGCTTCGGTTATCAACTATATGAAATACGATGCCGAAACCGTAGGTAATCACGACATTGAGCCAGGCCACAAGGTTTACGACAAGTGGATTCGCGAGGTTCGCTGTCCCCTGTTAGGTGCTAACATCGTTAAAGAGGAATACAAGAACGCAGAGGCCCGTCCTGAGCATATCTATACAGGACTAAAACCCTACTCAGTACACTATAAGGATGGCGTTAAGATTGTAGTTATAGGTATGCTCACCCCAGCTATCCCCAACTGGCTTAACAAGTCAATCTGGAAAGGTTTGGAGTTTGAGGAGATGACCTCGTGCGCCAAGAAATGGATTAAGTATGTAAAGGAGAACGAGAAGCCAGATTTGATTTTCGGTTTGTTCCACTCTGGATTGAACGGCGGCATTAAAACCGCTGATTATGAGGAAGATGCAACAGAATCAGTAGCCCGCGAGGTGCCAGGTTTCGACATCATCTTTTTTGGTCACGACCATCAGGTACATAACATGTTTATTACCAACAAGGCTGGCGAAAAGGTACTGTGTATCGACCCCTCGTGCTATGTTAGCAATGTAGCCGAAGCAGAGATTACGCTGACATACCAGGACGGAAAGCTAACCAAGAAGAACATTGCAGGTAACATTGTAAGCGTTCTCAATGAGAAGATTGACAAGCAGATGCTGCGCGACTTCCAGCCTACCATCAATGAGGTAAAGGAATACGTAAGTCAGAAAATTGGCTACTTTAAGAATCCGATTTACACCCGCGAGAGTTTCTTTGGCAATTCGGCCTTTACCGATTTGATTCACAATCTGCAAATGAGCATCTCGAAAGCCGACATATCGTTCAACGCCCCATTGGCATTCGATACCACTATCGATGCCGGCGAGGTTACACAAGCCGACATGTTTAAGCTGTACCGCTTTGAAAACCTGCTGTTTGTGCTCAAGATGACAGGCGAGGAAATCAGAAAACACCTGGAGTTCTCGTACGATATGTGGTGTAACACGATGACATCGCCCAACGACCACGCGCTGCGCCTGAACGACGATGCAAAGGAAGACCAGCAGCGTACAGGATTCCAATACTACACCTTTAATTTCGATTCGGCTTGCGGTATCGACTACGAGGTTGACCTGACCAAGCCCGACGGACAGAAAGTAAGAATTCTGCGCATGTCGAACGGAGAACCATTCGACGAGAAGAAGTGGTATAAGGTAGTGATGAACAGCTATCGCGCCAATGGCGGTGGCGAGCTGCTGACTCGTGGTGCAGGTATCCCACAGGATTCGCTCGAGAGTCGCGTGCTTTTCCATACCGACTTGGATCAGCGCCACTATCTGACTGAAGAGATTAAACGTTTGGGTACGATTGACCCACAGCAAAATAACAACTGGAAATTTGTGCCCGAGGCATGGGTAAAACCTGCACTCGAGAGAGACCGTAAACAACTGTTTGGAAAATGAAACAACATTATTTCGTATTCTGTAAAGAAGACTTATTGTTAGAAAAAACCGCGGATGGCGGTTATACCATCCCCTTTCAGGAAGAACCACCCACCGAGGTAAAACCTTGGACCAACGTAATGACTGTTACCCCATTAGATGGGGTTGAGGTTAAGACGTATAAGATTGATAGTCCGGTTTGCGACGACCCACGCTACGAGATGTGCGGTTTGCGACAGAGCTATTACAAACTTGATAAAGCCCTGTACCAGAAAGCCGGAAAATGCCAGGAGTTGTTGTATTGGGATGCCAACACCAAGTATTGTGGTGTATGTGGCGCCCCCATGCGAATGGATACCGACATCTCAAAGAAATGTACAGAGTGCGGCAAAGAGATTTGGCCACAATTAGCTACAGCTGTTATCGTACTGATACACAAAGGCGACGAGGTTCTGCTGGTTCGCGCCAAGAACTTCCGTACTGATTTCTACGGATTGGTAGCAGGATTTGTAGAGACGGGCGAAACACTCGAAGAAGCAGTAGCCCGTGAGGCTTTCGAAGAAACAGGCGTAAAGATTACCAACATACGCTACTTTGGTTCGCAGCCTTGGCCCTACCCTTGCGGACTGATGGTTGGCTTTAATGCCGACTACGTATCAGGCGACATCCACCTGCAAGCCAGCGAAATAGCCAAAGGCGGCTGGTTCCGTAAAGACAACCTGCCTACTATCCCCGAAAAATTATCGATTGCACGTATGTTGCTCGATGCGTGGTTAGCCGAGAAAGATTAATACTCAACTAACTGCATCGATAACACACCCGTATAACTGATGGTTAATTCTACCATATAACAGCTGGCGCCATCAGGGATACAAAGGGTGGCGTTAAAATGCAAGCCAGCAGCATCAATATGACTAAAGGTCATATTAGCAAAGATGGCATCATCCAAGAAAGCAGCAGGCACTAAGCCTTTATACTGCTGCTTACGGAAATCGCTCGAATAGATTTGACGCGCACCCTGAAAAACACTAATATGCATGATGTTATCGTAATACACATTCTCTACTTCCAATCCATCATCGTTAAAAGTACGCTTAGTAACCTTATACTTGGTGGGATTGATAGCTATATACCAATGGTAACGATTGCCGTTATAGGTAGCCACCGAGTCGATCTTAACCTGATGCGTATAGGTAAGCACACTTGGGGCTGCAGTCTCTATATCAGCAACATCATCTTCGTCATCGCTCTTTTGCAATTTCAGCAAATCGCCATTCTGATTGTTAAACCAGAAGAGGTGCTCAGTTCGTTTAACGATACCATAGGCCGCACCCGATGCCAGATAAAGCGAATCCTTGTAGATGCGGAAATAGGTAGGCATGCTGGTAGCATCGGCAAAGTAGAGCGTATCGCCACTTACACGGAACGACACATCACCACTCTCCTCATCTACCCAAACTCCCTGGAGCATCTCCTTTGCCGCCTTATCGTCGGGCAACGCTGATGAGTTTTTCTGGTTACAAGACACCAGAAAAACCATCAACATTGATATCGTTAATAACTTCTTCATTTACTTACCTATACAATGATATTCAAAGCCATTCTCGTCGAGTTCCTCGCTGTCGAAGATGTTACGACCATCGATAACCAGAGGACGCTTCATAGCCTTCTTAATCACACCCCATCCTGGCAGGCGGAACTCCTTCCACTCGGTGAGCAGCAACAGGGCATCGGCATCCAGCACAACATCGTACATATCACGACAATAGGTTACCGTCTCGCCGATACGACGTTTACACTCATCCATAGCGATAGGGTCGTAAACGCGAACATTACAACCTGCCTCAAGCAGCTTGGCTATCATTACCAAAGCTGTTGATTCGCGCATATCGTCAGTCTCAGGCTTGAACGAGAGTCCCCACATGGCGATGGTCTTACCCTTCAGAGCCTCAACGCTGCCAAATGCCTTAACCAGTTTCTCAAACAGTACGCTCTTCTGCTTTTCGTTCACACGCTCAACAGCCTTCAGTACCTCCATCGAGTAGCCATTCTGGTCGGCAGTCTTAATCAGCGCCTTCACATCCTTAGGAAAGCAAGAGCCACCATAACCGCAACCTGCATACAGGAACTTTCTACCGATACGCGTATCGCTACCGATACCAGCGCGTACCATATTAACATCGGCACCTACACGCTCACAAAGATTGGCGATATCGTTCATGAACGAGATACGTGTAGCCAGCATCGAGTTTGCTGCATATTTGGTCATCTCAGCCGATGGGATATCCATGAAAATCACACGGAAATTATTAATAAGGAAAGGCTTATAAAGCTTGGTAAGCACCTTCTTGGCCTTCTCGCTCTCAACACCAACTACCACACGGTCGGGACTCATAAAGTCCTTAATGGCATTACCCTCCTTCAAGAACTCAGGGTTCGAAGCAACGTCGAACTCGATATCTACGCCACGCTTAGCCAACTCGTCCTCGATAGCCTTACGCACCTTTTTGGCAGTACCTACAGGAACAGTACTCTTGGTTACAACAACCACGTATTTCTTCAGGTTCTGACCGATGGTCTTAGCCACCTGCAGCACGTATTTCAAATCGGCCGAGCCATCCTCATCGGGAGGTGTACCTACAGCCGAGAAAACAATCTCCACATCATCGAGTACAGAGGCCAAGTCAGTAGTGAACTTCAAGCGACCAGCGGCCACATTCTTCTTTACCAACTCGTCGAGTCCTGGTTCGTAGATGGGGATTTCACCGTTCTTCAGGCGTTCTATTTTCTTTTCATCAACGTCTACACACGTAACATTTGCTCCTGTATCGGCAAAGCATGTTCCCGATACTAAACCTACATATCCGGTTCCTACAATAGCAATATTCATACTGTTAACAACTAAATTTTGTGCAAAGGTACACTAAATTTTTAATATCACAAGCATTTTAAGTTTCTTTTATTTGTTTATGTCGAAAAAATGCAGTAATTTTGCACCCGTGATTGAATTAGAAAGACATATTGAGATACTGCTGCTCGACAACGACTGCGTGATTGTGCCCGGTTTGGGCGGATTCATGGCGCATCATGTCGAAGCAAGATACGAGGAAGATGAACAGGCCTTCCTTCCCCCACTCCGTACATTAGGTTTTAACCCACAACTTAAGATTAACGATTCACTTCTGGCCCAGTCGTACATCGAGGCTTACGACATTAGCTACCCAGAGGCCCTTCAGCGTATTGAGGACGAAGTGAACGAACTGACGCAAATCCTGCAGAACGAAGGTAGATACGAGCTTAATAATATAGGTATAATAGAGCTTAACGAGGATGGCAACTACGTGTTCACCCCTTGCGAGGCTGGCATTCTTACGCCAAGTTTGTATGGACTCAACTCGTTCGAGATGAGCCTGATTAAGGGTGTCGCCCAGCCAGAGGTTGAGGAAACTCCTGAAGCCAAGGTTGTGGAGATGAAGCCCGAGCCCAAACCTGAGCCCGAGGTTAATAGCGTGCTGCAGCAGAACCTGGTTGATATCAACGACGACGATAGCGATGTAGTACGTATCAAGTTCTCGTGGATTCGCAATGCCGTAGCCGTTGCCGCCATTCTGCTGGCTGTGTTCTTTGTAGCTATGCCTACTGGCAAGACCGAGCTGATGAAGAGCACCATCAACAATCTGAACAATCAGATTCTGTTTGGCATGATGACCTCGAAAGACACTAACACCAGCGCCATCGACTTTAAGCGTAAGAATGCTCAGAAGCCTGCCACAGTTAAAACTGCCGAGGCTATACTCGATACCATCAAGCCAGCTAAGCCTGCCGAAGCTCCCAAGCCCGTTGCTATCAAGACCGATAGCGCTCGCAAGGGTTACTGCATTGTGCTAGCCAGCCATGTTAACAAGCAGAATGCCGAGATTTTCATCAACAATCTGGCTGAGCGTGGATACAAGGGTGCCGAGATTTACGTGCACAACAATGTTACCCGTATTGTTTACGGTAACTATGCCAATCAGAGTGATGCATACAAGCAACTCCAGAAAATGAATCACGAGAAAGATCTGGAAGATGCTTGGGTTTACAAGTATAACGAGAAAAGAAAATAAATGAAGAGAGTACGCTGCCCTAAGTGCGACCAATATATCACCTTCGACGAGACCAAGTACGAGGCTGGTCAGTCGTTGGTTTTTAAGTGCCCCGACTGCGGCAAGGAGTTTGGTATCCGTATCGGTGTGAGCAAACTTCGCGAGCGTCAGAAAGATGAAAACCCCGACGAGCAGGCCAACGAACAGGGTTGCGGATCAATCGTAGTTATCGAGAACGTATTCCACTACAAGCAGGTTATCCCATTGAAGATGGGCGACAACATCATTGGTCGTTACCAGAAAGGTAATCCCGCCAATACCGCTTTCGAGACTGTCGATCCCAGCGTCGATCTCAATCATTGCACCATCACCGTCAGTCGCGATAAGAAAGGTGGCCTGCGCTACACTCTCAAGGACAACAACAGCAATACCGGCACCTTTATCGACAACGTAGAGCTCACCCCAAAAGAGCGTCGCGTTATCAGCGATGGCACCCTGTTCACCCTCGGCGCCACCAGTATTATTCTTCGTACATCCAACGAGGAAGAATAATATGACCTGGACAGTCATCTCAGATAACCGTTCGAGCAATCCTGCACTTGAAACAGAGCGATTACGATGATGTAAGTTTCCCATTTGTTGAGTTAGGTTGGAAACTCAACGAACAAATCAACCCCGTTATGTACACCAAAGCCGAATGGGATGCCAGCAGCATTACCCCATTCTACGACAACGTGGTACGTGATGGCATAAACCTTATATAATATATGGATAAAGAATTACTGATAAAACTGCAAAAAGACAAGTCACATAAAATGCTGGCCGATGCCGACGAAATGGTTATCCAAAAGCATTGGGATTCTTATAAATTTTCATACTATTCCTCAAATGGAACTATCTCATAGAGATGCTCCAGAAAATAATCTACAGCATCACGGAGGGGAGTAAGATCGTTTTTAACAACATCCCACACCATATTATTATTTATATCGAAATAGCCATGGGCTATATGATCACGCATTCCTTTTACAGCCTTCCAAGGTATTTCTGGACGAGCAGTCAGCAATTGTCCTTGAGTTCGCTCATCGATACGTTTAAACCCTTCGCCAATAGCCTCAATCAGCATGCAATCGGCAGCCAATGTTTTAGCTCCTTCAGGTGAAGTAAGCATTTCGTTGACATCAACAAATGGAGCATTCCACAACTCAAGATTATGGATTGAATCGCGAATCTGCTTCAGCGTATCCTCGACTATTCTAAGCTGCTGTAAAGATATCGATGCCATCACGTTCTATTTGTTCGCGGAAGAATGGACGCAGGTTGTCATGATCCTGAATCAAATCTACTTTGCATCCTAAGAGCTCCTCCAAATACTGGGCGGCCAAAATGTAATTGAAAAATTTGGCTGGCATAACCACGAATAAGTCAATATCGCTACCATCGCGATGATCACCACGAGCCACTGAACCAAAAAGTCGCATGCTTACTATTCCGAACTGCTGCTGCAACTCAGACTGATGCTCTCGTAACAGAGCTATATACTCTTGCGACGTTTTCATTTTTACTGCCTCAATTAATGTTTATCACCGCAAAGATAAGGAGAATAATCGAAAACTCCAAACTTTTAAGCAAATTTTATTATTATTCCTCTGTGTAAAGCTTGTCTTTCTCGAAGGTGATGCCTTCGTAGAGTTCTTGATGGCCTTCGTAACTTTGAGGGAGGAAGTGGAGACGGACACCACGGACCTCGGCAACACTCGTCATGACTGCCAGCACGTTAGACGTATGCGTACCCATACGCTAGGCTACCTCTTTAATAAGTTGGCGACTCTCGACAATAAGCCTACATGCCTACATATTTTTGCCTTAAACATCTATTACACAATATGTTACAAAGTTTAAAGCCTACATAAAGCCCCACAAAAGCCTACATAAAGCCTACATGCAGCCTACATGTTTTTGCCGTTTACCCACGTACTAACAGATATTGTTTGCCTGGTTAGCAGCTTTTATCCTTAATACTCGTTACAAAATTCTCTAGAGAATTTTGCTACTACCTAGGCACTCAGCAATGTTTAGTAAGGCATTTAGCCGAAAATTCTCTAGAGAATTTCGCAGCATCCTTTAGGAAGAAATATTGCAAGTACATTAATAAGTATGTTTTCGCAAGGCAGAAAGTAGCTTTTCGCATACTGATAAGTAAGCATCGAGAGACCCAAAAGCTACTTTTCGCACCCTAAAAAGCTACTTTTCGTTCAAATTTATGTAGGCTTTATGTAGGCTTTTGTGGTACTTTATGTAGGCTTAAAAACGCATAAAACCCTTTGTACATGCGGTTTTCGAGCGTTTTTATGTAGGTATGTAGGCTATATAGCAAAATTATTTCGGAAAATGTAATTAATTCTCGATTATTTGTAGTACCTTTGTGGGCGATTATCAGAATCGCAAAGGGGATTGGCGCATGCTGGCCTACAACGGTTTGGTGGTGCTGGAGGTAAACGACCTGCAGACCTACGAAAGGGCTGTAGAAATACGCGAACTGGCCAAGAAAATGCCTGAAACGCTGGTATCAATGACTTGATCATTGAAATGTTAGTGGAGCTGGAGGGAGTCGAACCCTCGTCCGCACAAGGAAACCATACGCTTTCTACACGCTTATCTTGGCCTTCGTTTTCGAGCTGCAGCAAGACCCAAGCCACCAACTGCAACCTTATCTCCTAAAACTTCATCCGTGCATCGGAGCCTGCATGAACTATTTCCGATTTAACCTGCGCCGCTTGATCTTTGGATTCGGAACAACATCCTCGGAGCGACGTCTCGTTCCTCTACCTTGTAAAGGAATAAAGCCAGTAATCTACTATACTTCGATTAGGCAGCGAGAGCATACTCATTGTTGCCAATTATAATTTCCTTGACTCAGATTATGGAGGGAACCAAAGAAGCCTCCGCGTGCTTACGTACCATTTCATCTCGCCGTCAAATCCAGTCAACCCCAAGACGTAAATGTCGTAAT
>CADAOD010000008.1 GCA_902789415.1 uncultured Prevotellaceae bacterium | reverse complement strand
TAAGATAAGTGAAAAATCTGACATGGCAAAATCCTGAGCAACTTTTTGTTGCTCAGGAACTTATAAATAAAGTTAAATCAAAGTGTTGCGGAATTAAGGAATAAAAAAAATTCAGAGCGATGGCTTGCTAACATTGAGAACCATACTGACTTTGACGATGTGGAGGATTTCTTTGCCAATGGCGAACAGGTTGGTAACGAATTGACTTTTAACCCATTGTATCCATTCAAAGGTCAACGTGATGTTTTACAAAAAAGTAAAGACGGAATGATTCTTTGTAATGATGGAACATGCTCCTCATGGCATGGATATCAGTATTTGTTTGGCGAATTGCAATGGGATATTACAGATAGAATTGATTTTTTCAAATATGCATTCTATACGATCTATAATGAATCCCTCCTAAAAGAGACTTTCTTTCAAAGATTCAGATACATTCAGTATGCATTTTCAAGTAAGAAGCATCTTCTTAGTCATGACCCAGGAAAGCTCTTCGATATGACAGACGTCACAACTCTTGCTGAATACTATCATTTGGGAATATATCACAAGAAAGATTTCATGAGTAAGATACATATATATCGAAAAGATGGAGTATCCGATTCAAAAAAGATGATAGCAACACTTCCATTGGAAAGGATTTCAGGATTTGACTTAGATGAAATACTTAAAGATAGTATGTACGATAATACGAGTAGATCAACACCTTTGGATGCTGCAAAAATAAGACACTATATCGACTTGCTTGCTGCAGAAAAAATACCGATAAATATGAAGTCGACAGTAATAACAAAAATCCTGAAAACAATTATAAGTAATATTGATATCAACAAACGATTATGTGCAGATCTTTGGCTTTACGCTTTTCATAATCTAAAAGATGATGCTTTTTTCTATTCTTTAGATAGTAACTATCCTATACTAATGCATATATTGCCAATAGTTTTTGCCTTATACCCTCCAAAAATAGTTAGAGAGGTTGTAACAACTATTATTAAATATAGAGACTGGGAAGATTTAATTAACACTATCGATCGATGCTTCATTTATCCAAAATTTTATCAAAATGTATATGTTTCTAAAGACACATATAACGAGTTGACAAACTTGTTCGATAAAATCAAATCAGATGAATTTAAAAGTATTTTAAAAGGAAAACTGCTTTGGTTAAAATACCACTATTATCAAAAGTATGGTATAAAACTTGGTTATTTGCATTATTTAAATGAATAAGTATTGTTATAATCTGAGAATAACTATAGCGGTATAGCGATATGACAGATTTTGAGTATATATTGAAGCAGGCAAAACTCTTCCATTATAAGGGATGGGATGAGGGCGAATTGAGAAAATGCGTGGACATGCTGGTTGGGCTTTCACGCCAGGAACTAATAGTATTATATACAAGTCGATGGCTCACTGGAGTGAAGCCCATAAGGGAAGAGATCTTTAAAATTCTCTATATGGATAGAATAGGAAAGCGCGATGAACGAGTTAAAGATTTGTCAACGAATCAACTCATCAATGAGTTTGAAGAAAGGAAGGGTGGTAATATTGCCATTCTTAGACAGGAGCTAAGACATCGTTTTATAGAGTGCCTTGGTGATGACAGAATAAAGATTACAGCAGCATTCAATCGTGCCACTAAGGGTGATCGAATATGGGTGGAGTTACAAATCCGTAGGGAGCAAAGCTTAGGAAAAATTCCGTTTTGATATTATAAAAATGAAAGAGTTATGGCAAAAAATGATGAACTTAAAAGATTGGGTGAAAAGTTCCCCCAAAAGAATGTTGGTTGTGGCAATCCTAATGCGAAAATACTAGTTGTCACGCAAATTGAAGAGCATGAAATATCTGACTTTAAATATCTAAGAAAGATGTTTGAGGAAATGTTTTATGGACCTATCGATGTCTTAGACTATTGTTATTACACAGTCTTCGATGAGGAACTCTTAAGCGACGCTTTCTTTAAACGATTCCAAATAATCCTCTATACATTTATTGATGGAGCACAGTTAGACAAAAATGATCCAGCTAAAATATTGGGCCTTGAGTGGACTCATTATGTTTTTCAAGATGGTGATTGCCAGCGTTTATTTGTTGCTCATGCTAAAGAGCGGGAAAATAAACCTGAACGAATAATGCTCTGCACATATCCTTTTGAAAGAGTTACCAATGAGGTTTTTTCAAGCTCAAAAGTTCTATTTGATTACTTCTTATATACTTGTACTAACTTTTTTGAGGAATTAAGGGCTAAATATGAGAAAAATTAGTTATATTTGCCAGCGAATAACAAAAGACTATTGATTATGGATAGAGAAAAACTATTTAAAGAATTCTTAGAGGAGTGTAAGAAGAATAGTCAAATTTGTGGTGCAGGTAATCCTTATGCTCAAATACTCCTTGTTGGGCAGGAACATCGTTCAGACGAACCTATTGAAAGTGAAAAAGAATGGCAGGGTTATTTGGAAAAGAATTATCGGTATTGTGAAATAGAAAATCCATGGATAGATGATAATTCTGAGTTGTGGAGAATTTACCAAAATTCTACTCCAACATGGAGTAGTTATCAACGTTTAATAGAAAAAGCCCTTAGTGAACGTAAAAAGAGAGTATTACATGGAGATAAGGATTTTGAGTTTGACGCATTTACAACAGAACTGAACAATGAGGCAAAACCTTCAAGTAGAGTCAAAGGGAAAGAACGGGAAAAACTCAGAGAACGTATTGAAACCAGACTGAAATTATTTGAGAAGTCTGATTATATTAAGAGTTTTCCTGTTATTATCTTAGCATGTGGAGGCTATATTAGAAATGACAAAAAAGTAAGGGAAATAGAAGATACATTTCATGTGTCTTTCTCGAAAAGGTACGACTATTCAACAGGAAATTGGTTTTGCACACACTATGACGATACGGATCCAAGCCGTCTTGTTATTCATACTCGTCAATTGAGTAATGGAGTTTCATATAAAATGATTGATGAAATAGCGTCAGTTGTCGGAAATCATTTGTATAATTTGAAATAACTTGGATTAATATGATACAGCGAAAATTTAAAATTAAGGATGGAGTCCTTTTGGAAACAACAGAGGTAAGGATTGTAGACCGTACTAAGCTTTTTAAGTACAATCCAAATCTAAGGATGCTGGCAGAAGATATCAGGCGTTCGAGAAAGGACGAACACTTTGAAAACTATCTGCTGAAAGCAGAAGAGCTATTTGCTGAAGATGTAGAGAAGGCAAGAATTGTAAATAATCCAGTGCTTGGTAATCATTCAATATTCTATTATATGTATGGCCACATGAATGACTGGGTTCGCTATGCGGAAAAGGAAGTTATTTGCGCAAAGGCGATGTTAGTTCAGGCAATTCATATTGAAGAAACAATAAAAGTAATAAGAAATAGCAGGACTTTCGATGACGCAATTAAAGGACTTATGGATGTATTGGGGCTTGATGAGATAGGAGCAAGATATGTTGCTGAACGTAAGCTATCACAATTGACTGGTATTAGACCTGATATGCAGAAAGAAAATATAGATTATACAGAAAAGCGCCTTGCTGCAGTTAAGGAATTGGCGAAATACGATAAAATGAATACATGAGTTTTTGATTAGATAATGATTAAAGAACGAATACAAAGTCTGCTTGGTGCGATAAACCAAGGGATTTACGAAAAAGATACAGAGTTGGCTATGGCGTTATTGGCGGCATTAGCTGGTGAGAGCATAATCTTGCTTGGCCCTCCAGGTGTTGCCAAATCGATGATTGCTAGAAGACTGAAACTGGCATTCAGAAATGCTCACTCTTTTGAGTATCTGATGTCTAGGTTTAGTACGCCTGACGAGATATTCGGACCTGTTAGTATCAGCAAGCTGAAGGATGCTGATAAATACGAACGCAATACTGATGGCTATTTACCAACAGCCGATGTGGTGTTCCTTGATGAGATTTGGAAAGCTGGCCCAGCCATCCAGAATACTCTGCTTACTGTTATTAACGAAAAACTGTTTCGTAATGGCGACAAAGAGATGAAACTACCATTGAAGTTGTTGGTAGCTGCAAGTAACGAGCTGCCCACACAAGGCGAAGGACTTGAGGCTCTTTGGGATCGTTTCATTATCAGATTGGAGTGTGGCAATATAAAGACTGAAAAGAATTTTAATGCCATGCTACTTGATAACACCATTGACGATGATATCGTGGTTTCAGATGATATTAAGATTAGTAATGATGAGTATCATGAATGGAATGATGCAATCAATCGTATTGGTGTTTCTGAAAACATACTAAAATGCATTAATTTTATACGTAAGGCTATTACCAACGTTCATATTGGTCAGACTGACGAGCATCATAATGTGTACGTTAGTGATCGACGTTGGAAGAATATTATAAGACTCCTACGTACTTCAGCCTTCATCCATGATAGGAGCGAAGTGTCATTTGAAGACTTGTTGCCAATTTATAACTGCTTATGGCAAGAACCAGAAGAAGCTGAGGGAATACGTACAATCGTAATACAAGCTTTGTTTCATGAGTATACGTCGATTTTTGCCTATCTGAGAGAGGATTTGAGTAATGACATTAGGGTTAATCGTCAGCATCGAGCCACAGAAAAAGCCCGCAAAAGTATGAAAGTCTTCGACTCAAACAAGAAGATATACGATAATTACTACTATCACCTGTTGGACCACGATACAGGTAATACTTACGTCTTTATCAGCGATTATCAGAATCTGAAACAGAGAACCATAGGAAATCTAGGACAGGGTGGAATCATCTACAAAGATCCAAAGAACCCTAATCGCAGTATCATTAGGAGTTATAATGGCGGCGAAATGCCAATGGGTGCCAGTTCTGTCTATCTCACTCGTGATGAAGAATATATTTATATCGATGGAGTAAGGTTCTACATAGAAACGCTAGGGCGTGGTGAACGCCAGACTCTTCCATCAAAACAGGGCAATGTGTCTGGGCGAGACTTTTATCAGGAGCTTGAAGAATTGAGTACTGGTATCAAACATCGAACAGACGAGATAGTCGCTAATATTCTAGTGTCCGATCAAGACAAAAAAGAAGTTACTGACTATGCACAGCGGCTTTTTGTGGAGATAGCACATACAAGACAGGATTTAGAGAAACTTGAGGGATAATATTATGCCAGATGGTTTAGAATTATCACCTACTGCATATCTGATGCTACTCGAACAGTTCGTAAAAACAGGCGAAGTGTTCGATTATGAGACCGTCTATATAAATGATCCCATTCTTCGCTATTTTTATCATTTAATGAATGATCCTCTGATTCAATCCAGAGTTCTTGGTAGTCGTTTGGCAGGAAAGGTATTCTATGAAGTAGTAGGGAGATTTGTGCTGGAGTGTATTCATGAACGAACTTTTGTTTCACAAATGTCTATCGGCGAACAAACCGAGATGGACAAGATGTTGAATTGGTCAATGCATTATAAGGAAAACCATTGGCAGTCGTTACTTCAGCAATTGGACGAGATGCATAAGGATGATGGTTTTGATATAGACTTTCTGAAAAAACGTTTTAAGAACGGAGGTTGGAAGAAACCTGAGAATTGGGAGCGATTGAAACGTGAATGGCAGGGAGCGATAGACGAGCGAAAACGTCGCCAGGTAACCAAAAAGATTGAATCGAAAGGTGGCGCTATTAGTGGTGGCTTCCAACAAGCATTAAGCCGACTTGAAGACCATATTCGCAATGAAGGTGACACTGAAGACCAATTGCTGCAGGCCTGGGAAAGAATGGATGGTTCATGGTCGGAGTCGGAGTTCGAAAAACACCTTAGTATCGTCCATATACAGAATAAATATCCTGAGATTGAAGAGGTGGCCAGACGCATGGGAAGAGTACCTGATGAGGATGGTAAAGCAAGGTTGACTGTACAGACGGGTTCGAGCCAACGGTTGGAACATTCTTCTGGCAGTGATATTGAGGGCGTAACTATCGGGCGCGACCTCAATGCAATTATGCCATTTGAACTGGCACAATCTGCCGATACCGAACTTGAGAGCCTCTTCTATCGCAAATATCTTACCAGTAGGCTTCAGGTGTTTCGCTATAAATCGGAAATTACAAAGCCTTCTCGCAGATTACGTTCTGAGAGGGCTTCGCGTCGTGGCCCTATGATTGTATGTGTCGATTCATCTGCCAGTATGTATGGTGTTCCCCAGCGTATTGAAGCTTCACTGCTTTCTAAGTTGGAAGATACTGCCGAGAGGTTAAACAGAGATTGTTTCCTGATAGACTTCTCTGTTGGTGTTCGTCCCATAGAACTACGTTCGCGTCGTAAGCATCGAGCAATGGAGCGCATGGGCATGAAGATGGAGGATACAGAAAACTTTGAGAAAGGTTATTTCCCATTCCTAGGTGGTGGTACTGATGCACAGAAGATGCTCAACCTTACTTTCTACTTACTAGATAATGGCGAGGATCGCTATATGAATGCCGATGTGCTATGGATAACAGATTTCCTGATACCACGCACCACTGAGGATTTGATGAGACGGTTTAAGGAGTATCAGGCTACTGGTACCAAATTCTATGGTTTTAAAATTGGTAAAGGCGAGAGCAATTGGGATAAGTACTTTGATAGGATTTACGAAATCGATTATCGCCAACCAAGAAGATTTTGATATTATGCAGATATGCAATATGGTTGCATATTTGCTAAATTGTCTTAATATATATCCTGTATCTTTTGTTAGGTGCAGGATTATTTGTACTTTTGTGTGCTTAAATTAATTTTAATTAATCAATGGCTAAGAACAACAAAAAAACAAAAGAGGCTGAACCGGTCGTAAAATACGACCAGTTAGGAGAGGTGGTTACAAATTCTTGCTTAGGCAAGCGTCACGTAGGGCCGAGCGGCGGCCTTCAAAATATTAATATCGAGTATCACCAGAATTGATTCTTGGACTATTAAAATAAGATATGTAATATATGGAAACAAAAGACATAAAACAACTTCAGTATGAAAACAAGAAACTGAAGAAGGAGTATGGTAGGCTGCTTGAAGAGATTCAGCGCTTATGGAGATTTAAGAAGGAAACAAAGCTGTTTTCTTCTGAGTATATGAAACGTCTGCAGCAGACTGACCTTAGGAAAAAGGTGTTTGAAGGTACTGACTTTACTATTTTTAAAGGCATTAATGAAAGCGATAGCAGGCAGTTTATGCTTTACAATATAGAAAAGATAATTGGCCAGCAGCCAAATGGTGATGCAGCCCAGAAGTACGTGTCGCAAATATATGGTGAGAAAAAACTGTTGGATTTAGACGAACCATTCCCGTTTATACCTATGGAGAATGTGGATGGCTGGCTTCTTGATATGGTAAGGCTGATGGGATGCTTGATGGGGCAGAACCCTTGGGGAAAGTGCTTTTCGTTAAGATGGCTCAGCTCTAGGTTTGAGGCTGGAACTGGAGACGATCCGTATCAGTTCTCACCAGAAAACGAAGAACTTTTGTATTGGCTGGAGGTTACGGAATATAGAAGAATAGCTGCGCTTGTCGCCAAGATGGTAGAAAGTATAACTATGCTCGAATACCAGAGAATATCTTCGGCTGTTTATGATTATATATGGGAGAAACTACATGGCTTTATCCCTGATTGGGCCAATGTAGACCAATGTAATTCGTATATCAATAGCCTGCTTGATATAATAAATAATGTAAACGCCCATATCAAGGAAGGTGCACAACGTGGGCTCTGTATCGAAGAAGTTGGGCTGATTGACTCACTTTGGGGTGATGTAAATCATACCTACCATAAAGACTATTTAGCTGCAACTAAGGAGATTTGGCAGAAGATAAAGCCTGTTCGTGATAGTTTTTGTGATGGTGGCAGGAATCGAGAGAATTATCAATTATTCGTTAACGATATGCTTAAAATTGCTCTGCCGATTGCAGAGCAATACAATCTTGACATGGAACTTGACGATGAACATAGTCTGCCGCTGAGTTATCTTAAGTATTGGTTGGAATCAATTTATTGTTACGATGATTACCGCCTTGAATAAAGAACCACTAATACCACGTGGCGACTATTCGCCTGTAGTACGTGATAGGATTAACCGGTTAAAGCAAGATGCCGATCGGTTATTCTCATTGGGTGCAGTTCGAAAGCGATGTCAGCAGGCTTTAGTGCAGTTTTACGCCAATCTTAAGCCAGAACCATACGTAGATCTGCGCACTCAGCTATCTAACAATAGGGAGTATCGCTTTGCGCAAAGTCTTACGCTTACCTATAGGTCAACCAACGATAGACTGGTACAATGGGCAAAGGGGTGCATGAGCGAATATCTGCTGCAAGAAGCCATTGAGGAACGCGAGCGGTGGATTGAGAATTTTGCGCGTATTAAAATTGCCAGTCGTTGGTATCAGATGAAAGACGATGATGAGGCTTGGCGTGTGTTCTCGCAAAACATACCCTATGACGATGCCGACAGAGAGAAGGAAATCGATGAGTTTTTTGAAGCGCTGGATATCCTTTGTATCCTGACAGATGTGATTAACGGCCATGCTGCCGAGTACGGACTTGATGTAGACTACCATACGCGTACTTTGACGGGAGTTTTAGCCTCGGAAAAAGCGGTGAAATACTGGGAACGACTGGTAGAACAGCAGTTTGTTGACCAGCACTACATGCTATTGGCAAGCACTACTCGCCAGCAGGCAATGTATATTGCAGAACTATTTGCAGAAAAGCTGGAACTGGAAACCAAATGGAAAACTTTTGAAGACTTCTGGGGTATCAACAATCTGGCCCAGGAGAAGCATCAATGCACAGAGTTAGGCAAGTTACCTGCCCGCTCTAATGTTATCGATAAGATTTTCAAAGATTAATATAACTGCCTGATAATCAATATAAGTATCCCCTATACAGTCCCTACTATAGCCCCTATTATAGCCCCTATATAGGGGCTTTTTTTGTTTTTATAGCAGTACCTTTGCCGTCGATAAGAATTTATGTATAATCCGAGTGGGGTGGGAGTCCTCTGAGGTGAAAAAGCTGCAGCAATCATGCTCTTCTCACAAATCACTTGGAAAAGATGAAACAAGTAGTATTACGTATCGAAGATGCGGCTTTTGAGAAGTTTATGGGCATGGTGGATTTGTGTCCGATGGTAGAGGTGTTGAACGTATGCGATTCGGGCGACAAAAAGCTTACCATCGACCGCTATGTGGCATTGGCCATAAGCGAAATGCGCCACGACTTGGCCTTTAAAAATCCCTGCGACTATGCTTATCTGATGGTGGCCATGAACCAAAGTGTGGTAAAAGGCTTGCCTTTCTTTTACACTCCCAAGGACTTTATCGACTATATGCGCCAATCGGATTTCGACAATCTGCCTGGCCGCACCACCATCTACGATACCATAGGTAAGGTAAAGGGTAAGTTTCCCGATTGGACGTTTACCGATACGCCAAAAGCCAGCGAGGCGCTACGCCGCAAGAATCTGGTAAAGCGATTTTTGAGCGCCTTTATGAGGGCTCAAAGTAGAGTTTCGGACGCTTTCTCGGACAATATGAGATAATTCGGACGATGCGTCGGACGATAGAAAATAAAGCCATCGTGGGCTAAAAATTCCTTTCTACCTTTGCACTGTCGAAAGGAAATAACGACGCAAGTTTAAATAAAAAAGATTATGGTAAGACAAAGCATTTTTGAGAAAAGAAAAGGTGGTCAGTTTATCTTTGAAGATGACGACCTGATGGAAGTTCAGTGCATGGAACATGATGCCGAGAGCGTAATGAACCGATTGGAAAACAAGGTAAGCAAATCGCTGGTGTTTATGCTAAATCAACAGCTGTTAGGTTTCACCAGCCGGATGCAACAAGAACTGGCAATGGACATGGTTGACTATGTTTGCGACGACGTGATGCGAATGACAGGTTGCCCATCGGCCGACTACGTGTTGGAAACATGTTACGCCTGGATTGACGATGAGATACATTAAACATTATAAATAACCGAGTCGGAGCGTGGTGTAAGGAAGTCTACGTAGTGAAAATGGCCAAATTCTAAGCACAACCTTCACTCACAAATTCGACAAGTTATGAAAAAATATATCGTAGTAGACGATGAGGTGCTGGAGCGCCTTGTTGAAGGAAAACGTATTGAAGGCTCGCTGTATCGCGACAAGTGGACGGGTGTGATAACATTTAATGCCTACAACCGCAAAAAGCGAAGCCGTGCTAAGGACCGTTTGGTTAAAAAGTTGCCCTGGGGATGGGTTAAGGAGAGTGTGCAGCGCATAAAGGTGTATGGCAGTTTCCCAAAGAATGTGGGTAATACAGCCGTTGTGATGGGGCTGATGGACGATAACCATCGCTCGGCCAAGAACGCCATGATAGAGCGCGAACTCATCGAATTTTGCTAACATAAAGAAGGAGGTAAATTATGTTTTGTTATCAGAAGAATTTTAGCAATCCTACGCTGCCGGTAGATGAGGCTCAGTTCTGGGCCCTTGTTAAGGCCACCAAGTGGAACGATAATATCGATAAGTATCGCGAAACGGGCGATGCAGCGTTAAAGCGCAAGCTGCCTGCATTTATCTTTCAGGCCACGTTTAGCGAAACCACATCTAAGGCAGGCAAAACGGGTGCCTGGCGCAAGCAGGCAGCCACTCAGCTAACGGGCTTGGTGGTAATGGATTTGGACCATATCGATAATCCCCTTTCTCTGTATCAGGGCTGGATTGATAAGGGGCTCGACCTGAAGGCCTTGGGCATCGTGCTCATCTATATCACTCCCAGCGGCAAGGGCTTGAAGATTGTGTTCAAGGCCCGACTGGATTGGGGTAACCTGATTGATAATCAGCACGCCATGGCCAAACTGCTGGGCGACGAGGTGGTAGTGGATGAGGCCTGCAAAGACTCATCGAGAATGAGTTATATTTGTAAAAATACTGACATTTTATATATTGATAAAGAACTTTTTACGTATGAGAACAAAGAGTATGCTGAGCGATATACTGCTCTATATCGAGACGGTCGCTCACAGAGCGAGAGTGCGCATGATGAAGCGCCATCAACTGCCATCCAGCATAATAACGAACCTGTAATGTGGCGTGGATATGATGTACAGTGTATTGTTGATAAGCGCTATGGCGACAAGTTGCCATGCCGAGAGGATAGAAACCGACATAACGAAAGTCTTAAACTGGCCTCTGATTTGCTCACACTGCTTGATGGCGACAAGGCCGATGTGCAGCGCGTATTGGAAGCGCAGCCGTGGGTGCAGGAACTCATCAGCGAGGGCGAAAAGGTGGAAAGCACCATATCGAGTGCCGTTGAGCACAAACGCGATAAGGAGAAGAAATTCCTTAATCAGCTGCCCAGTAAGCCCATGCTTGAGGCTATCCAGGAGGTTACGGGTAAGACGTACCAGGAGATTACGAAGGGCGAGAAAGCGTCAACGGCGGCGCTGAAGGATGATACCATGGCACAGATGCTGTGGGAATGGGGCGAAGAGATTGAGGCCCTGAGTGAGTACTATCCAGCGCTCAAGGATGTGTGCAAGGGCTTGAAGCACAACCAGTACCCAGCAGCCCTGTTCGTGGCAGGCGGCCTGATGATGACGCTGATGACACGCTGCACCTATCGCTTTTACCATCGCCCCGAGGAGTTGCGACGCCTGAACAACTCAACCCTGATTATTGGCGACCCAGCCAGCGGTAAGAGCTTTGCCACCCGCTTGTTTAAGTTGCTGGCAGTACCTATCATCGAGGCCGATAAAATAGGTAAGGAGGCCATTAACGCCTATCGTGAGCAGATGCGCACCAAGGGTGCTAACAAGGAAAAGCCAAAGAAACCCAAGGTAATAGTGCGTGTACACCCAGCGCGAACCAGTAATGCCCAGTTTATTCAGGATATGGTGAACAGCGTGGAGGAGGTGGATGGCGAGCCCATGCAGCTGCACATGCTTACCTTTGATACCGAGCTGGATAATACCATCTGCGTACAGAAGGGCGGTAGCTGGATCGACAAGATGAGTCTGGAGCTAAAGGCATTCCATAACGAGGAGGATGGACAGGCATACTCTAACAACGATTCTATCCTGCAGGATTTCTTCGTGACCTGGAACTACATCTACACAGGTACGCCCATCGCGCTTAAAAAGAAGGTGAACGAGCAGAACTTCGGCTCAGGATTGGCCACCCGCCTAACCTGCATACCCTTGCCAGCTACCAACTTTAAGATGATGAGCAGGGAACAGACAGTGGATTACGACAGTGACAACCGCCTAAAAGAGTGGGCCAAAAAGCTGGATCGCACCAAGGGCGAACTGAGCATACAGAAGCTGGTGGACGAACTGTACGAGTGGACTGCCCGCCGCATGGCGGATGCAGAGGAGAACGACAGCAAGGCCGACGAGATGCTTCTAAAGCGCTGTGCCTACCATGGCTTGAACTTCTCGGCTCCGTTCATAGTGATGCGCCATTGGGGCGAGTTGCATCAGGAGGGCGAATTCTGGTGTGGCACGTTCGAGACCGACGAAATCGACTGGCGCTTGGCCGAACTGATAGTAAACATGCAGTACGCCTGCCAGCGATACTACTTTGGTGCCATGGCCGAAGCCTATTTCGACAACAAACTGAAGGATGCCAGCGTAAACGTGCAGCGCCGCCAGAAAACCTACGAAGGTTTCGACCGTCTGCCCGATGAGTTTACTACCGACGATGTGGTGCGTTGTTTTCAGCTAAAAAGCGCAGCTACGGCTTATATGCGTATCAGTCGCCTTACCAAGGACCGTCTGATTGAAAAGGCCGAAGATTTTGTAGAAGATGGTTGCGCCAAGGCCCGTTATCGCAAAACCGGTGTACTCATGATCTAACCATCTAACGTTCTAACAATCTAACATTATATACAAGTATAATATAATAAAAAATAGAGCCTCCAGCTATTGCTGAAAGCTCTATTTTTATTGTTGCTAACCTCTTAGAAACTGAAGTTACGCCATGCGTTTGCAATCTTGTCGGATGTATTTGTTGTTGGAGTCTGCTTTTTGTGCATCTTCAACTCTCTTGACTGGTTTGATACATTATCTTTAATGTGGTCAGACAACTCGCCGAACGAGATAACACCATTTGTCTTCTGTAGTGCATCAAGTAGGTAGTAAGTGAACAGTCCGTGTCCCTGCTCGGGATAGCCCTGAGCAGTCTCATTGCCCTGAGCTGCTGAGAATACTACTAGCGAGCCACCACCAAGTTCGGTGTCCTCGGCATCAATTTCTACAGCACGCAAGCCCTCGGTTACACCCTCGTTCGAACGGTTAACACCGCTAAAGCAGGCATCCAGGAATATCGTAGTTTGGTTAAACTCCAACTCGCCTAACTTGGCATAAAACTCGTCAAGGGCGATACCACGCTTAGGGTTAGTACCTCTTACATCAGTTGGCAGTATGTATGCCTTGTTCCTATTCTTTACATCGGGCACACCATGACCAGCGTAGTAAACTATCAGCTTCTTCTCGTCGCGGTTGTTAATCGACTTTACCCAATCCTCCAGCTCTTCTTCCATAATCATCTGCTTGGTAGCGTCCTCGGCAATGTGTATGTTACCTGCTGGAATGCCCAGCACCTTTTTGCAGTAATCGCCAAACACGCGGGCATCGTGGATAGCATAAGGCACATCCGATGCAAATCGGTAGTTCTGGTTACCAATAATAAGTGCATATGTATTATTGCGTGTAATATCGCTTGTTACCTCAAGTTTATCTACGCTCGATGTCTGATAATCATAGTTGATTTCCTGAATACGATTCTTGGTAATTTTTTCTACCGCAGCACTCGATAAGCCGTACTCATGGCTATTATCAGGATTAATGTAAGCTGGCAAACGAATAATCTCTCCGCTATACATTGCGTGGCGCACCTTATTATTAATATTAACTTCGCTTGCAAAGGCGTGGTGTCCGATAATAGCGGTAGGGCTCATTTCGATTGATTTCAGATTGTCGCACGAAACAAATGCCTGATCGCCCACACGGCACTGGTCGGGGATGGTTACTGATGCCAGCGAATTACAGTTAGCAAAAGCAATCGTCTCAATCAGGCGCACCTGTACAGGCAGCGAAATGTTGCGTAGGCGTGAGCAGTTAAGAAATGCACCCCAACCTATTTCTACCAAGTCGGTACCTGTAAATACTACCTCCTGCAGGTTCTGGCAGTTAGCAAATGCGCACGAGCCAATTCTGGTAACACCTTTTTGTATCTCAACTTTTCTTACATCCAGCCTGGCCTTTGTCCAAGGGGCTAACTGTTTCTCCATATTATACTCGCGGATAGCTACTGGCTGACCTTTGTCGTTATCGTTAGATATAACCAATGTGTATCCGTCAAATGTCCACTTTGTATCGGTACCGCAATAACCTTCGGTTTTATATATCTGTGCGTTTACATACGGTACGCACGTCAAAGCCATCATGGCAATAATAAATAATCTTTTCATAACTGTTTAACTTTAAAAATTTGTTTTTTATAACAACTCTTTATTTTAGCCCTTACACATCATGTTACATTCTGATTTGCAGACTTATACGATTAGTAGCCGATGAAAACTCGTACTCATTCTTACCAAAGTCTTTGGTGTTCACGGCCTTATACTTGATGGTGCTCGAACGGTGCTCGAAACCAATACCGATGGCTTTCCACGAGATGTTGAAACCAAAGCTCTGCATCATGCCGTGTCCCCATGCCATCTTCAGGTTGCTCTCCATGGCCTGGAAGTCTTCACCGCTTTGGTTCTCGTCAAGCTTCTTGTCGTTTGGCGAATAAATCATCGAAATATTATATCCGATGTGATAGAATACGTTAAACTTAATGTAGTGCAAACCGTTGCCGCTAAGCAAGTTAAATGGTGCAAGGGTTAACGATGGGCCAAGTGTCATGCCATAGTTAACCTCGTACTTCTCCATGTTCCAAGGCAGATTATAGTATTCGTTGTCCTTGCCATCCTCGTTTTCGGTATGCGTAATACTACTGTTATACTTGTAGGTGCCGTTTCCTATCGCCTCGAAATGGTTTACATTCAGGTCGATACCCGTGTAGTCGATATTAAACAGTGCTACATTACTGATAGGCTTTTTGTGCAGGCGATAGCTACGTCCATACTGAATAGAGGCTCCCCAGTTTGATTTTAATTCGCCAACAGGGCCGTCGTCCAATCCATTACGATAGGTGCCCTTAGGTGAAAGTTTTGTAGTGTTGTACGAGAAGTTGAAATAACCTCTTCTTCCCCACACATCAGCAAAATGCTGCTCGGTAACATTTCGGTTAGTTACTTGTTGCTGTACCTTAATAATGTCTTGGATTGTGGTAATGTCGGTCGAATCCTCACTCCAATCAATTACAACTTTGTTGTCATCGTTTTCTACTTGAGCAAAAACCGCAGTAGAAAGCAGACAGGTCAAGATAAAAATTAATTTTCTCTTCATAACATTACGTTTTTAGATTAATAAATTATATTGTTCGTTTTATTGGTCGGCTCCTGTTTTTCTTATTTTCAGCCATCGTTTGTCTACAACCATATCGCTGTCGGCCCTTTGACAACTCAATAGCCACTTTTGGAAGTCGTGTGTACTCAGTGAATTAGGATGTCTGGCGTCGCCGGTAATATCGTTACACTTGGTAAATGGATGAGGCGAGAATATTATTACAAACTGGTTGTCTTCCAGCGGATGATTTGTTTTTAGCCTGTACTGCACCGTTTCAGGGTCTACCTCGCGATTGAAGAATGTGTACACTGTACCTCGCTTGATACGGAAACGGCCCGTTGGATCCTTTTTATAGGGCAGCAAACAAGCGGTTTCGTCGTCGCCTGTAATCAGATATATGGCTAAATAGCCATCAGCAGGCGAACGGAAATTTAAAAATACGCGTTCGCCGTTAATAAACCTATTAGACTCTTGCATCTTGCCGTCCACCTCTTTCATTATCTTCCATTTCAAGTCGGCCTTAGCCTGTATTATTTCTCTAGCTGTGCCCCATACCTCGGCCTTGAATATCAGTTTGTTGTCTGTATATTCAACATTAAACTCAGTAGGCTTTGTTTCTCCCAACCATACGCCTTTTGCCATCGCAACAGTATTCTCCCAGAAGAACGTACTGGTTGCCTCGCCATTAGTTTCTACATTCGTATCAATAACGTCAGATGTTATCAACTCACCAAATTCGCCCTTGATAGCTTCGGCTTTTGCCAGTTCTATGCACTTGAGCTTGGCCTCTTTAAAGGTTACATTATCGTTTGTGCTCACCTCGTAGTTATATACGCCATGTACCGCAACCGTTTTTTGGGCAAAAGCACTTGGCTGTAGGTTTGCACACATCAATATAAATACCGATAATAATTTAAATTTCATACATGTATTGTTTTTATTGTTTTACAATCAGATATATGTTAACTTCGTTTTCGCCATTGGCATTCTGTCGGCATAGAATCAGGTCGGGTTCCAGTTTCCCTATGCGTTGGTTTACTTTTTGCTCGTATGTAGAGTCAAAGTCAACATTGCTTTTCACTTCCTTGTCGGATGTTTCATTGGCAATTTTTATATTTACATCGCTCGACATATTTGATTTTAACATCGAAGCATATTGCGATTTCAGATTGTGCTGCGCTTTCTTCATAGCAACTTTTTCATCTTTGGCCACACCTCTTCCTATCAACGTTTGTGCTTCCTGGCTATTGGCCAACTGCTGATAATAGCTGGTAAGTGCATCTTCTAACTTTTGTGCTTTACCAAACACCTGCCATCCCTCGGTTTTCATTTGTTTGCATATTTTTTTGCACTCTTTCATTACGTCCTTGTTCTTATTGTCAGCAAGGCATGTATTCGAGGTCCCGATTAGTACAAAACCGAGTAGCAATAGTATAGGTATAAGATTGAATATTCTTTTTGTCATAGGTAAGTGATATTATTTATTTAACAAATATTGGTATTCCAATTGCAAAGTTAAAAATAATTTGCGTAATATCCAAACTTTTTTAAAAAAAATAAATATCATCCTCAGGCTTTCTGCATTAAGGCCTATATTATTCAGTGAGTACATCGGGAATGTAGGTTACTTCAATGCCGTCTTTTACAAAGATGGGAAGTTCTTCGTCGTTGTTCACGTACTCAATCGAGAGTGTAATGTCACGCGGCCCCAGTTGTTTGCCATCAACCTCAAATATGCTCTTGTCAAGAATCACCGTGTTGCCATTTTTGCTCTTCAGTTTCTTGGTAAGCATGGTGTCGCCATACTTATACGTGGCTTGGAAGTAACACTTGTCGTTCAGCTCTACATCGGCAGGAAGCTCTATGGTGTCAAGCAGGTCGTACTGACTATCGAACACGCTTCCCAATTTCTCGTAAATGGTTTTGGGGGTGTCGCTGGTGTCCATAAAGTCGTTGGTCGACAAGCGCTTGCTGCTAATGAGTGCTTCCATTCCCGTTTTGCGCATATACTGCTTGCCAAGCATCAGCATCTGCTTCTTGGTGGTTAGATTAAACACTTTAACGGCCTGTTTGTCTTTCTGCCATTTGATGGTGTTCACATCGGTAAAGGTGTCGCCCACTTTTACGTGTTTCCCATTATTATAGGTAAGTGTGGCGTCGTTAATAAACAGCACCTTGTAATTGTCTGCGCTGGCGTGGCTGAACCACAGGCCCAAGCAACTGAGTAAAAGTAGTTTTTTCATTTCGCTTTATTTTTATAGATGTTGTATTTCTGCATGAATGTGTCGTAAAGAGAGTAAACAGTAGTAGGCACCCACATATTGAAGGCGATGTCGAACCAACTGGTTACTAGAGCGATAATCAGGAATACTGTTGCCGTACTAGTAAATGATAAAACGATACTGAGCCAAGGGTTCGAGCATAAGGATGAGAACGAATGGCCCGAAAGGTAGAACAAACCTATGATGATATAGAGGATAAATAGTATGCCCATGTAGGTCCAGTTAACTAGGTGGGCGCCTTGTGATAGGGCGATATAACCATTAAATAGAATGGATGAGCCTGGCTGCGCCCCCAGGAATGTACTGTGTATGTCGCTGTTAAAATCGCCGATAACAACAAGTTTGTCGTTGATCTGTTCGCTAACAGGTAATACCTCGTCAAGGTCAAGCATGTCGGCACTCAGATAAATGTAGTTACGCTCGCGAACCTGACTCTCCTCGTCCAGTAGGCTGCCTGTAATACGGATAGGTAATAACAGGGTGACGCTGTTTTGGCAAATTCGGCCTTTGTCCGTGTACCATAATCCGCCCCAGTGTTTCTCGATGGTCGATCCAAAGCGGTCCTGGTAAATCTTGAGTGCTACCGATTCGTCCTCGTTGTGGATGTATTGGTAACGCGAGAATGAACTGGCCTGCCACGTGGTGGCATAGTCGGCATTCGATGCCTTCTGGTAGAGCGAACTGTCGCACAGGTTCACCCCTTTGTGCTTAGGGATAACAATGCGATCCATCGAAGTGATGGTGCTGAATAGCGCCGAGTCGTATTCGGTAACCATTCCCTCTTCAAAGAATACGTCCATAAATATGTAGCGGTAGTTGTTGGCCGCCTTAGCTTTTGTAAGGAACTGTAACAGGCGCTCGCGATCAGTAATAACCGTATTGCCTACCGGTACTTCGTTCTCCTCGTAGGGTATCAGCATCTTGTCGTAATGTACGTTAATAAAAAGTACGCTGTCGGGCACATTGCCTATCTGCATGCCCAGAAATTTCTTGTAGTCGTTAATCTTTTTAAGGGCACCTGTTTCACCAGGTAATGGGTAACCAGTATTACCCATTACGTAGGTGAAGATAATGATAATGGTACTTGTCAGCACAGAGAGAGTTATTAGTTTCTTTTGCTGAAAAATCCACGATCGAATATGGTTCCAGATGACCTTCATGGACTTAACGTTTTAATAGTATAACCTTGGCCTTTGAGTTGTCCATTTTACTCATGGTTTTACCTACGTTGGCATTGTAGAAGGTGGGGTCGGCTACAGTAAACTTTCGACCGTGAACCATGATGTAATCGCCTGCAACATCCTCGTTAAAGCAAACAGCAGTGTATAGGTGACCAGGGTAGTAGACTAACACGATATCGAGACCCAATAGGTCGCGCACCAAATGCGAGAAGAGGATAGAACGGTCCTCGCAGTCACAGAATGGATAGAATAGACTCTCTTCGGCAAAGAAGGCGCGATCGTGCCCCCATACTTTGTCGTCGTAGCCATACGTTAGTCCCATTTGTATCCAGTTAAGCAGCAAGTTGGCTGCCTGGACTTTGGGTAGTGAGCCTATCTGTTGGCGTAACTGTGGGTAAACCTTGTCCTTTATCTCCGAGGCTACAGGAGCATTGGCGTAATATGCCCAGCGGGTCATCACGTCTTTGCCATCGTACGATGTGGGGTAGTCGGTATAAAAATCCATTAGGTTCTTATTCATCTGCATGTCGGCCTTCACGTTCACGAATCGCGAGATAACAGTACGGTTCTCTGATAGATTCTTGGCTAGTTCAGGCAGCTCAGGCACACTCAAACTCATCATCTGTTCGCCAGGATAGGCCGCATCGCACACCGTCAGGTTCTTGGCCTTGCTGCCATCCATCAGGAAAAACAACTTGCCATCGGCTATAAGATATCCGCGTCTGTATGGGAACCCGTCCATACGCAACATAATGTGCAACTTGCTGTCGTCTTCGAGAGCGAAACGCATCTGATACCCCGACTGGTTGAGTAGTACGCCCTGTAGGAAGATGGCTTCGTTAGTACCTTTGCCGCAAGCCTGTTCCGAGATGGTCTGCAGCATCATATAATAAGCCCAGTCGCACAACTTGTACTGCTCGCGTAGCTTTAAGCAGTCGTGAACCAGGTTGGCATAGCCTTTGGCGGTGAGTTCGATGAAGGCTTCCGATATCGATTTTTTATCAGTACCTTTTAGCTTAAACTGCTTGGCATTACCCCATCGTACTTCCATAGGCGTGCCGTAGAATTGGAAACTGTTAGTCGTCAGCGCCTCATTGTTCTCAACGATTGGCTGCTGAGGCTTAGGTTGAGGCTTGGTCTCGATAACCACAGGTACAACCTCGGCTTCGATGGCCTTGCTCTGCTTTTCCTCCAGCTTCTTTTTCTGCTCGGCTAACAAGCGTGCCTGCTCTTCCTGCTGCTTTTTCTTTTCGGCCAGCTGTCGGGCTTGTTCCTCCTGCTGCTTCTTTTTCTCGGCTAACAAGCGTGCCTGCTCTTCCTGCTTCTTTTTCTTTTCGGCCAGCAGTCGGGCTTGTTCCTCCTGCTGCTTCTTTTTCTCGGCTAACAGGCGTGCCTTCTCCTCCTGTTGTTTCTTTTTTTCAGCCAGCAGGCGGGCTTTTTCTTCCTGCTTGCGCTGTTTCTCGGCCAGCAGTCGTGCCTGCTCCTCCTGCTTTCTCTTTTCAGCGGCTATGCGCGCTTGCTCTTCTTCCTGTTTCTTCTTCTCAGCGGCTATGCGTGCCAGTTCCTCTTCCTGAGCTTTCTTTTCGGCAGCCAGTCGTGCTTGCTCTTCTTCGCGTACACGTTTTTCTTCGGCTATCTGGCGCGCACGTTCTTCCTCCTGCTTGCGCTTCTCCTCAAGTTGGCGTGCTTTTTCTTCCTGTTTTTTCTGCTTCTCTTCTAACAGTCGTGCCTGCTCTTCTTGTTTGCGCTGCTTCTCTTCCAGCAATTTCTGCTGGCGTTCCTGTTCCTTTTGTTTAGCTAAGGCTTGTTTTTCCTGCTCTTCTTGTTTCTTCTTCTCAGCCAACAACTTGGCCAGTTCAGCCTTCTTCTGCTGCTTCTCTAACTCCTTCTGCTGTTCCTCCTGTTGCTTCTTCAGGTCGGCCAAACGTTTCAGTTCTGCCTCTTGCTTCTTCTTTTCAGCCAAAAGTTTTGCCTGCTCCTCTTGCTGAGCTTTTTTCTCGGCAGCTATGCGGGCTTTCTCGGCTTCCTGAGCTTTCTTCTCGGCAACTAATTTTGCCTGCTCCTCCTCGCGGGCCTTCTTCTCGGCAGCCAGTTGGGCTTGTTTTTCTTCCTCTAGTTTTTTCTTTTCAGCTAGGCGTGCTTGTTTTTCCTCCTGCTTTTTCTTTTCGGCAGCTATGCGGGCCTCTTCCTGTTCCTGCTTTTTCTTCTCGGCAGCTATGCGAGCCAGCTCTTCCTCGTGTTTCTTCTTTTCCGCGGCTATACGAGCCTGCTCCTCATCCTGCGCTTTCTTTTCAGCAGCTAATCGTGCCTGTTCTTCTTCCTGCGCTTTCTTCTCAGCAGCTATACGGGCTTGCTCCTCTTCCTGTGCTTTCTTTTCTGCAACTAATCGGGCTTGCTCTTCTTCCTGCGCTTTCTTTTCAGCAGCTAATCGGGCTTGTTCCTCTTCCTGCATCTTTTTTTCAGCAGCTAATCGGACCTGTTCCTCTTCGCGTTTTTTCTGTTCTTCGGCCAGCTTTTTTTCAGCCTCCTCGCGTTTCAGTTGCTCAAGATACAGTTCATCGGTCATCTTGTCATATTCGATTGGCTTAATGTCGTCTTCCTTCGGACGGTCTACGGCGTCTTCGATGGGGTAGTCCTTCCAGGCCTTCTCCATAAATGCGGCGTAGCTTTTGTTTACGCTGTCGCGGAATGCCTCGTACTTTCTATTGGCGTCGTTTACGAAGTCATCGTAGTTCATCTTTTGCTTATTCTGAACTTGCTGTCTCAGACTGCCTTTTTGGCGTTGAGGTCTCTGACTCTGTGCATGGGCTACGCCTATGAGCAGAATCGTACATAGGAAAGTGAGCGATAGCTTTTTCATATTATTATAATCTTAGTTGTTTTCTATTCTGATAGGGATGCGTTCTACTTGCATCTGTTCGTCCTTCTGCTGATATTTAGTGAGCCAAGCGTTGAATTCCTTGTAACGTTTTTACTTTACCCTTCTCCTGAGCACTGATACCCAGTGCCCAGGAGAATGTGGTGATCAATATGAGCAATCGTTTCATTCGTTCTTAGCCTTAACTTTTTCTACATCTTTAAGCAGATTGTCTCGGCGGGCCTGCTGGATAGCAGCCTTTGCGAGTTTACTAACAGTTTCGGACGAGATGGCACAGCGAATCAGTACTTCAGTGTTGCCGTTTGGCAGCTTGCGCCAACACTCCATCAGTGTCTTGGGGCGAGAAAGTTGCTGGTCGATACTACGGCCCTGTTGGGCAACGATAGTCTTAGCAATTGACTCTGCTTCGTCGGCGCCATACTGCTCGTTGGCCAGATCTTGTTCGATAGTGGATGTCAAATCTGTTCTAAGTTTTGTAGCGATTTCTCCCTTGGCCACAGTCAGTGCCTGAGTCCTTGCTGCATCGTATATTGTGCCAGTGCTGCGGCCTTCGCCAACAATCCAAACATCATAACCCATAGCATCAACCTCTGATTGAGTCGAAAATGCTTTAGTCAACTGGGTCTGCAGTGGTAGTTGGCCTGGGTTAACTTTCCAACCTTCACTTTTGAATTCCTTTAGTTGCTTCTTCAATAATTTCTGGTTAGCTTTACTCAGTTCCTGGGCATTTACACTTGCCGATACGGCAAACATCATAAATAGAGCTGCAAAAAATTTGATAGCTTTCATAATAAAAATGTTTTAAGTTGTTAATAATAGAATATATTCGCGTAATAATTATTTTAGGTTAGAATAGTAATTACTCCGTGGCAAAAATAGGAAAAATATGTGAAACGTCCAAATGTTTTGCTTATTTTTTTTTTTGTATTTTGTTTGGATGATATGAAAAATGATCTAACCATCTAACGTTCTAACAATCTAACATTAGCGCTTATAGGCGGCGAGCTTGTTTAGGCAGAACTGGCGGAAGTCGGCCCAATGGTAGTAAGGGGCGCAATCGGTTGGGATTGGCAGAGTGGCCTCTACCTCGTTAAGCAGTACTTTTACCAGCACATCCTTATCCTTGGGGCTGCTGCGGTAGAAGACGAACTGCAGGTTGCCGGCCATAGGGAACACACTGCTGCACCACCAGCCATGGGTTTCGAGTTCGTCGAGGTTATCTGTCGAAAAATCAAAGCCGTTAACACCTATCAGGCATACCAAAGGCAGCAACACGGTTTCGTGTCCAAAGCGCAACTGGGCGCCTGGATCGGGCAGTTTAATGCAGCTGTCGGCATCGGCTATCATCTGCTTAAGCAGGTAGCGCTGCGTGTAAGGCTGGTTGCCGCCGTTAAGTTTGCAAGCGCCATGCTGCAGGTACCAGTAGGCATTGTCGACCTGCCACATGCGATACAAATCGTTGGTGTTAAACAAACCAATCAGGTGGGTATTGCGGTTGAAGTTGGTGTTAAGCTGAAAGAGGCCCATCTTCATCAGATAGTAGCTGAAGTCCTCCTGGTTTACAAACTCTTCGGCAATATCTGGATTCTTAAATATCAGCTCCATCAGGCGGGTGTTACCCATGCGGGTTGCCGAGTAGGCTTCGAGGGCTTTCTTGGCTTCGGATGTCATGAAATTTTGGCGCAATTTCTTGTCCTGATAGTTCATGTACCACTGGGTGCGCTTTGAGGCCTGCATGGTGATGTGTAGCTGCGGACAAACCTGCAGCATCTCCATAGCTAATGAGCCCATCGACTCGATACAACGAGGCGCAACGGTGCTGATACAGCTAACGTTGGCGCCAGGATGGAATACCTCGGGGAAACGTTCGGCCATGCGGCGACCAATTTTCTGCATCTGCTGTTTGCCATAGCCGGTAAGCTCGCCCCATCGGCCCTCGGTATCGTGCATAATGGATTTCATATGGCGCAGTACCTGCTGGCCTGTTGGTGTGAGCTCGTCTAAGCTGTCGGCATGCAGCATCATATAGTAGGGCGTATCGAATCCGCTGCGGTTGCTGATGTAACGCGAGCCGTGGCGACCATAGTGCGAAATGTAGAATGGCTTTTTGCCTGCAGGGGCAGGTGTGAGCTTGGCAGTGATGCTATCGGGATACACATCGTAATTACATGATGCGTAGGATGGGCGCTGCTTAATCAGGTCGATAACGCTTTGGGCCATCATCAGCTTGCAGCTACTTATGGCCAGTACCAACAGGAGGGTGTATTTAAACTTGATGCTCATAAAATGTTATCTTTTTTTGACGCTGAATCGACGGTTCTCATAACGATAGATTTTGCGCAGATAGTAGCGCTTAACATCCTTCCAGTGGTAGTAGGGGGCGCAATCGGTTTTGATGGGCAGGCGCGCCTCCTCGCCGTTAAGCAGTACTTTTACCAGCACATCGGGATCGTCGTGATTGGCACGATAGTGGATCATGATAATGCTGCCGCCTAAGGGGGCGATGCGATAGTTGGCCCAGCCATAGGCTTCGAGCGAGTCGAGGTTGTCGGTATGCAAACCGTAGCCGTTAAGCTCCATCAGGCAGGCCAACGACATGATGACATGCTCGTCGGTGTAGCGCAAGTGCATCAGTGGACTATAGCGCTTAAGCACACTGTCGCCCATGTGCATCATGTTGCGTAGAGTGGCGCGCTGCAGGTAGGCCTGATAGCCGCCATTGAGGGTGCAGCCACCATAGTTAATATAGTGCCAGGCGTTTTGCTTGCGCCAGTGCTGGTGAATCTCCTTATCTGTAAAAATATCCCAGAGGGTAACTTTTTTATTGATGTTGGCATGCTGCACGTTACCTGCTAAGATGAACAACTGGCGGGCCAGCTTGGGTACATCGATGCTTGAAACCACGTAGAAGGGATCGTTAAAGAGCGACTGCATCAGGCGGTTATCGCTTGAGTTGAGCGATACAAAGCGATTGTAATGCAGCATGGTGAGCGAATCGGTACGCTGCGAGGTAAGTTGCTTATCAACAGGGTTCATAAACCTGTTTTCCTGTAGCGATGCCTTACTGCGGGCAATGATGGGCTGATGCATGGCCGAGAGCTGTAGCAACCCCTCCTGCATGGTCATAATACAGCGATTTTCAACAATACTGCGCACGCTGTAGTAACCATCGGGGGTAATCATGTCGGGGTAACGCTCAACCAGTTGCTTTACCATGTCGCGCGACTGCTGGGCACCTATCGGGGTGAGCTCGCCATCGCGATCCTGCGCATCCTGGCACAACAGTTTTATGCGGCGGAACACATCCTTACCCAACTTGGTAAGCTTGCCTAAGTTGTCGGCCTTGGCAAAGGTGGCGTAGGTTTCGGTATAATACTCTTTCTTATCGAGATAATACGAACCTGGGCAACCATAGTGATTAATATAGAATGGCTTTTTGCCAGCGGGGGCAGGTGTATCCTTAGGCATTTTGCCTATGGGCAGGGCGTAAAACATGCCTGCCGCACGGTTCACATCGGCCTGCAACTCCTTTTGTACAGATTGTGCTTTTGCAGTCGATGTGCCTATGATTGCTGTTGCTATAAGAATGAGTAGCTTATTCATTGCTCGTGATAATAGGTTTGTCGGCTGCAAAAGTACAATTTTTTTTCGATAAAACCAAATAGTAGCCAGATTATTGTGTAATAGTTATGGGGATAACCAACTTAAAGGTGATGTTGCGCCCCATATTGTACACACCACGGCGACCAGTTACCACGTTAACATCGGCATATTTCAGTCGGCTTAGGTGGTTCTGGTAGGCTTTGTTAAGCAGATTATTGGCTGTGATGTAAAACTCGGCCACTTTTTTGCGGTTTATCTGTATGTCGGTGCCTGCCGACAGGTTCACGAGAGCATAGCCTGGGGTGGCTGTCTCGGTATCGTCGGCGCTGTAGATGTGCGATTGGCGCAGATAGCAGTCGATGCCTGCAGCGATGTACAGGTTGTTGAGCATGGCGCGATGCAGCGGATGGCGATTGTGCTGGTGGGCTACCGTGCTGTGCGAGTGGTGCTGCAACTCCCATTTCAACTCCGACTGCCAGCGAGGGGCAGGGGTGAATGGCAGATACTTGGTGCTGGCCGACTGATGCAGCAGCTTGGCATTGACATACGAGAACGTGTTAGAGAAATGCACAGAGTGGATAGGGTGGAAATCAACACCCGCCTCGAATCCCATCAGGCGTGCATCGCCTTGGGTATAGGCGTAGGTAAGATAACCTTCCTCTATCTCCTGACCTATGCGATGGGTAAAAATGTAGTTATCGATGTGGTTGGCAAAGAGGGCCAACTGGGCCGATACGTATTCGGAGGTAAAGTCGAGACCTAAGTCGGCCTGCAGACTGTATTCGGCTTTAAGTTGCTGAGAACCAAACTCGTAGCGTATAGAACCCTCGTGCACACCATTCGATGCCAGCTCGCTCATGTTGGGTGTGCGGAAACCACGTGCCAGGTTCAGTCGCAAGTTAAAATGCGGGTTGATATTGTAAACGGCACCAATGCTACCTGTAAGACCGTTAAAGTGGCGCGAAAAATCGGTAAAGCGCCAGTCGCCATCCTCCTGCAGCGCATAGCCATGCAGGCGACGGTGATCGTAGCGCACACCACCGTTAAGCGTCCAGTTATCGCCCAGACTCTTGGTGGCTGTGGCATAAACGCCGAAATCGAACAAACGATAGTCGGGTATCAGATACTCCTCGCCTAAGTTCTCCGACTTTTGATACATACCACCAATGCCGGTTGAGAATTTCCATCCGCCGAACTCGTTGGTAAGGTAGCGCACATCGTAGGTAAGGGTGTGCAGCTTGAAGTACAGTTCGTATTCGTCCATGTCATCTTCGAACTCCTGTCGGCGGTTTTGCTGATAGCCAAAGATGGCTTTAAGATAGCCGTGGGCAAGGTTGAGCGAGTTGTCCCACACCAGTTTGTAGTGTTTTACCTGCTGGAAGGGCAGGGCCTTGCCGTAGGTTTTTACGTTGGCCGTGCTGCACTCCAACTGGCCTGTCTCAGCATCGCGCTCGCCCTCAACTATGCCTGGGGTGAGGTGATAGGTGGTCCAGGTGAGTCGCGAGTGGCCCCACTCTTTGTTAAGTCCTAACATCAGTCGGCCAGCACCCTCGCGGAACTGCGAGCCTGGTACATAGCCATCGTACTTATTCTTATAAGCGTGGGCCAGCTTCTGACTGTATCGTGCATCCCACACAAAGCCTTGCTGATTGCCGGCTATCTGTGCGGTGTAGCCAAACAAGCCGTTGTTGGTTTGGTACTCGCTGCTTACGTTGGCCTTAATGGTGCCTAAGGGCTGGGTGGCCTGTGGGTGCAGGATTACCACGCCTGCCATGGCATCCGATCCGTACATGAGCGAGGCAGGGCCTTTAAGGATTTCGACCGAGTTAACGCTGCTGCCATCAACCTCAACGCCATGCTCGTCGCCCCACTGCTGACCCTCCTGGCGCACGCCTTCGCTCATAACCACTACGCGATTGTAGCCCAAACCGCGAATGATGGGTTTGGAGATGCTACCGCCCGTGGTGAGCTGACTTACGCCTGGCTGATGCGCAATGGCATCGATGATGTTGGTGGCGGCGGTGGCCCTGAGTAGCTGGGGATTGATAATACTTACGGGCGCTGTGGCATGCTTAAGTTTAGTATCGCCAGTTACGCCTGTTACTGTTAACTCGTTAAGCTGCAGATGGCGGAAAAACACATCGGTTGAATCCTCAATCTGGTGGTGCTTGTGCTTTACGTTATCCTGTGCTGCCATCGAAGTGCATATACACAACAATGGCAGAATGATATATCTTGTTTTCATTCTGAAATCGTATATAAGTATAATTTACAGCTGCAAAATTAGTAAGAAAATCTTAAACAGCCATCCTTTTTTGTGTTTTTTATTTATTTTTCGTATCTTTGCAGGCGATGGAAAAGAATAAGGTATATAAGGATTTGTTTGTAGATTTTGACGATACACTCTACGACACCCATGGCAACTCGGTGATTGCCTTGCGCGAAACGTTTGAACACTACCAGCTGGGCCGCTATTTTGCCGACCCACAGGTGTTTTTCGACGCTTACTGGGAGGCTAATATCGACCTATGGGGCCGATACTCAAAGGGTGAGATTACGCGTGACTACCTGATAGTTGAGCGATTCCGCCGTCCGCTGAGTGTGGGTATGGGCGATGCTGTTACCGAGGCTTACTGTCTGGAGATGAGCGATAAGTTTTTGGAGTACTGTAGTAATAAGCCTGGCACGGTTAAAGGTGCTCACGAGCTGATGAAATACCTGCACGAAAAGGGTTACCGCATGCATATGACGAGCAATGGATTTCACGAGGTGCAGTACAAAAAGCTGGCTGCCTGCGGCTTGCGTGATTACTTTGATACCATTGTGCTGAGCGAGGATGCTGGGGTAAACAAACCTGCCGCCGGCTATTTTGAGTATGCTTTTAAACAGACGGGGGCTAAGCCTGAAACAACGCTGATGATTGGCGACAACTTGCAAACCGATATTAAAGGCGCTATGGCTGTGGGCATAGATGCGCTGCTGTTTAACCGTTGGGGATACGACATAAAAAGTGGAGACCCTGAGGCCCCCACTTACACTGTATCTGATTTACTTGAAATCAAGCAGATAATTTAAAGATTACTTGGCATAAGCCACTGAACGTGTTTCGCGGATAACGGTAATCTTTACCTGGCCTGGATAGGTCATCTCGTTCTGAATCTTTGTTGCGATATCGGCGCTGAGGGCCTCGCTCTCGGCGTCGTTCATCTTATCGGCACCAACAATCACACGGAGCTCGCGACCAGCCTGGATGGCGTAGGTCTTGGTAACACCAGGATAGCTCATAGCGATGGCCTCAAGGTCGTTCAAACGCTTGATGTAAGCCTCTACAATCTCGCGGCGAGCACCTGGACGTGCACCTGAGATGGCGTCGCATACCTGTACGATAGGAGCCAACAGCGTCTGCATCTCCATCTCGTCGTGGTGAGCACCAATAGCATTGCAGATATCAGGCTTCTCCTTGAACTTCTCGGCAATCTTGGCACCATAGATAGCGTGTGGCAATTCGGTCTCCTCGTCGGGCACCTTACCAATATCGTGCAGCAATCCTGCGCGCTTTGCCTTCTTTGGATTCAAGCCAAGCTCGCTGGCCATAACGGCACACAGGTTGGCTGTTTCGCGTGCGTGCTGCAGCAGGTTCTGGCCGTATGATGAACGGTACTTCATCTTACCGATGATACGGATGAGCTCAGGATGCAAGCCGTGTACACCCAGGTCGATAGCGGTACGCTTACCAGTCTCGATAATCTCGTTGTCGAGCTGCTTCTTAACCTTGGCAACCACCTCCTCGATACGTGCAGGGTGGATACGACCATCGCTTACCAGCTGGTGCAGAGCCAGACGGCAAACCTCACGGCGAACAGGATCGAAACCAGAGATAACGATAGCCTCAGGGGTATCATCTACTACGATTTCAACACCTGCGGCAGCCTCGAGTGCGCGGATGTTACGACCCTCGCGACCAATGATACGACCCTTAACCTCGTCGTTCTCGATATGGAATACGCTTACTGAGTTCTCGATGGCAGTTTCGGTAGCTACACGCTGGATAGTCTGGATAACAATCTTCTTGGCCTGTGCGTTAGCATTCAGCTTGGCCTCGTCCATAATTTCGTTAATGTAGCTGGCAGCGGCTGTCTTAGCCTCGTCCTTCATCGACTCTACCAAGCGGTTCTTAGCCTCTTCGGCGCTCAAACCTGATACCTCTTCGAGCTTCTCGCGCTCCTTCAGCTGCATCTTCTCGAGCTCTTCGGCCTTAACAGCGAGCAATTTCTTCTCGTTGTCGATGCGCTGCTGCTGATTATCGAGCTCGTTCTTACGGCGACCCAGTTCTTCCTGGCGCTGGTTGAGCGAAATCTCGCGCTGCTTAAGTTTGTTCTCACTCTGCTGGATGTGCTGGTTGCGCTGCTGCACCTCCTTCTCCAGCTCGCTCTTCTTGTTGATGAATTTCTCCTTCACCTCGAGCAGTTTCTTCTCTTTGATAACATCGGCCTGCTTGGTGGCAGTGTCGATCATTTCGTTGTATTTCCCCTTCAGTACGTAGCGGAATACAAGGTATCCGCAGACTCCTCCTAATGCGAGGGCGCCTGCAGCGATCAGTAGTACAATAATAATATCCATATAAAATCTATGTTAATAAAATGATATTCTCACTTAAGAGCCTCCTCTATTTCAGAAGTCAACTTAGTGAGAATACTATTGTAAGGATCAGTGTCGTTGTTGTCGCGCGCACGCTCATACATCAGGGCGATATCAATTAGCGTCATGAGCGCAATCGTATGCTCGCCCTTCTTACCCTTATAAGCCTGCGAATAGGCATTATAACGGTCGGTAATGAGTTTGGCCGCTTTACGATAGAATTCCTCGTCGGAACGCTTGATGGTTACTTCGATTTCTTCGTCGTAAACGTGCAACCTGATATGTAGTTTCTCGTTATTCACTTCTGTCATTGTGGGCACCTTATTTTATTGTTCGTCGCTCAGAATGGCTATGCACTGATTTACCGTTTTAATCATCTTGTTAACGCGGGCTTTTGCACCTTCAAGATCACCGTCGGTAATCTGCATCATCTTAGCCATCTTCAGTGAATTGTAATCATTCTGTGCCTGAGTAAGTTTGGCCTGCAGATCAGCTATCTCCTGCTTACCCTTTTTGATTTGCGCCAAAAGGTCCTGATTCTCCTTCTTTAACTTCTTAAAGTGGAGTATCATCTGCCTTACACGCGTCTCGAACGCCAATATCGTTTGCTCGTTTGCACTCATGATATAACTATTTGGTGTACAAAGTTATATAATTTATCTTTTAAAGAACCGCCTTACAGCTATCTTTTAAGAAATTTTAAACTTTTTACTTCTCGTCCTGAGCAGGCTTGGGTTCTTTCTTAGCCAGCATTACCACCTTGAATACAAAGTCGGTAACCCACTTCTGCGAGAAACCTAAGCGGCGATTGTACTCACGAACAGCTACTACGCTCTTCAGTACAGCTGGGTCGGTAAAGTCGTTCTTATTAAAGATATCGTTAACGGTCTTCTCTGTCATGGTGTACAGGGCCTTCTTCATGAATCCAGGCAGGCGGAGCTTAAACTTCATCAGGTTGCCTGTAAGCATCATAATGTCCTGAGTAAAGCCCTGGAACTGCAGCAGGTAGGTCTGTGCGTCCTGAATCTTCTTGCAGCGCTTGCGCAGGCTCGAATCAATCTCCTTAAAGAAATCGTCGTCCATGCCGTACATCTCTTTGAGCATCTTTTTACAGCGGCTACGTTCGCCAACACCTAACTTATTGTTAACAGTGGGAACCTTGAGTGTGGTTTTAAACACACGCAGGTCGGGCAGGGCAGCGAGGTTGGTAATTCCCAAGTCGGCTGCCATGGCTGCCTGGAAATATACGCGAATCAGCGTCATGAAATCATCCATGCCGCCAACCTTCTGTTCGCTGTTATTGCCAAATAATTTATTCCAAAATCCCATAAAAATCTATTTATAATTACAAATCGACTGCAAAATTAATAAAAATTAGGCACGGATTACGCGGATTAACACAGATTAATAATAATTTTATATAAAAAATCCGTGTAATCCGCGTAATCCGTGCCAAAAACTGTATCTTTGCACCAAATTTTAAATATCAACGTATGAAAGGAATTGTTTTGGCAGGTGGTTCTGGTACACGCCTTTACCCCATTACTAAGGGCATCAGTAAGCAGTTGATACCTATTTTCGACAAACCGATGATTTATTACCCAATTTCGGCACTCATGCTGGCTGGTATTCGCGAGATTCTGATTATATCTACACCACACGACCTGCCAGGCTTTAAGCGCTTGTTGGGCGACGGATCGGATTATGGTGTGCGTTTTGAGTATGCCGAGCAGCCATCGCCCGATGGACTGGCACAGGCATTTATTATAGGCGAGAAGTTTATTGGCGATGATTGTGCCTGCCTGGTGCTGGGCGATAACATCTTCTACGGATCGGGCTTTACAGGCCTGCTGAAGGAGAGTGTAGAGAATGCCGAGAAACACGGACTGGCTACTGTTTTTGGCTATTATGTGAACGACCCAGAACGCTATGGTGTGGCCGAGTTTGATGCGGATGGTAACTGCCTGAGCATCGAAGAGAAGCCCGAGCACCCCAAGTCGAACTACGCTGTGGTAGGTCTTTATTTCTACCCCAACAGCGTGGTTGAGATTGCCAAGAACATCAAGCCATCGGCACGTGGCGAGTTGGAAATTACCACCGTTAACCAGGAGTATCTGGCACAGAAGAAACTGAAGGTGCAGACATTGCAGCGTGGCTTTGCTTGGTTGGATACTGGTACGCACGATTCGCTCTCGGAGGCTTCGACCTTTATCGAGGTGATCGAGAAACGTCAGGGTCTGAAGGTGGCCTGCTTGGAGGAGATTGCCTATAAGCGCGGTTGGATAACCAGCGAAAAGCTTAAAGAAGTGGCCACACCGATGGCCAAGAACGAGTACGGAAAGTATTTGCTTAGCTTAGTAAAATAAAAAAGAAATCCCGCATTTTTAAGTGCGGGATTCTTTTTTGTTATGGCTGTGGAAACTCCAGTATCGCTTTGGCGAGTGCTGGTGGATTACCCATGTCGTACATACGTCCGCGTAGGCGTACACCTACCATGCCACTGCGCTTGCGAACAGCTTCGAGTGCCGATGTAAGCTCGATTTCGGTCACATGGTCGCCCTCAATCTCCTTCTGCATGATATCCTCGTGTAACTGCGAGAATACCTCGGGCGTAAGGATATACTGGCCAAATACGCTGTAGTACTCCTTGTCGCCTTTCTTATTGCGCACGGCCAGGAACTCCTCGGCATAGCTGGCCTTTGGTTTCTCGTGCATGGTGTTTACGTTCAGAATGGTGTGGTCGTTATCCTCCCATACACCATGCAGAATGCCATAGCGGCTCACCTCGGCCAGTGGGATAGGATGGATACTTACCATCAGACGGTTATATCGCTCGTAATCCTCTATCATCTGCAAAGCACAAGGCTTGTTAGAGTCGCTGCGATAAAGCGTATCGCCCAGCAACAGCAGTACAGGCTCGTTACCTGCAAACTGCGCTGCCTGATAAACGGCATGACCAAAGCCACGTTTTTCGCGCTGGTACACGTAATGTAGCTTTTTACCTATATCTAATATATGGTTCTCGTACTCCTGAGCCTCAGGATTCAGTTTGCGCAGATGCTCATCGGGCAGGGGATGCTCAAAGAAATCGGCATACTGCTGGCGCTCCTCCTCCGAACCTAATACCAGACAAATCTCCTCGATACCACTCTGTACAAGCTCTTCAAGCAGGATGAGTATCACTGGGCGCACCATACCATCGGGACATGGGATGGGGAAGAAATCTTTCTTGATAACACGTGTGGCGGGGTAAAGACGTGTGCCGAAACCTGCTACAGGCACGATGGCGCGACGCACGGTATGTACTGGCTTGAGTGTAAGCGTGTAGGCCTTTAAACCACGGCTGTTCAGGTAATCGGCCAACTTTTGCTGCGACTCGGCATCGCGTGCCAGGAACTGTACCGAACCGTCGCCATGCGAACCTACACCTTTTCCACCCCAAATCCAAGATTGGATGTTTGGATCCTGCAAAGCGGCGTGCAGTTTGGGGGCCTGCAAGGCGGTCGACATGGGGGTGAGTTTCTCTTCGAACATCGCCTCGGCCTCGGTCATCAATTTACCTAAACTTTCGGCATCGCCTGCAGCCATGTATTTGATAGCACGATCAACAATATCCAGATTAAGTTGTCCTAAGGCTTCGTGCTCGGCCCGCTCAGCATCGCTGTTGGGGAAGGGGTAGGCCTTGTTCAAATCCGAAAGAATCTTGATGGTATCCTTCTCGGCACACAAATCGGCAAACACCCAGTGCAGGGGCTTCTTGACGTTCAGCGAGCGCACTTCGATCTCGTCGCCATCAAAGGTCATCAGGTTAGGCTTTACACCAAATGCGCAGGCCTGGTCCAAACGTCCGCAACGGCTGCTGGTGCGCAACTCGCCCAAGTAGGCAATGTTCATCTCGCCTAACGTGTTGAGATTCAGATTATATAACTGATTAAACGCGCGTGCCACCAAAACGCAGATGGCTGCCGACGACGACAGACCGCTCTTCATGGGCAGCGTCATGTCGGTAATGCGAATGCGCACACCGCCTACCTTATACCACTCGAGCATGTACGATGCCACACCCGCGCAGTAGCAGAAGAATGATCCACTCTTGGCAATACGTTTTAGTTCGATTTCGTCCATGCGGCAACTAAAATCCTGCCACACGCCTTTAATCTCATCGGCTGAACTGTAAAGCTCAAACATGCTCGACTTCTCTACCTCGGCGTAGATACCCTGTTCGATACCTGTCACGATAGCTGCTCCAGGTTTAATGTCGGCGTTCATTGTTCGATAGTGGCCCGCCCAGTCGGTATGTTCACCAAACAGACAAAGGCGTCCTGGTACGAATAGTTTCATATAATTTTTCCTTATTTAGGTTATTTCTGTAGTGCAAAAGTAGTAAAAAAATGGCACAAAGTTAAGTTTTTGACTGATTTTTTTGGAGATTTGGATAAAATTATCTATTTTTGCCACAGATTATTAACAATTTAAAGATTATTGCCTATCGAAACAAACTCTACTCAATTTTAAATTTTTGAGCATATGAGTACATTTACAAGTATGACTGACCAGGAATTGGTACAGGCTTACCTTGATGGTAATAATCATGCATTCGACGAGTTACTCGCACGCAACCAGGACAACATCTTTGGCTACATTATAAAGGTAGTTGAAGATGAGGAGTTGGCTAATGAGTTGTTTCAGGAAACCTTCCTGAAGATTATCAGTAAGCTACAGAACCACCAGTATACCGAAACGGGACGACTGCTGTGGTGGATGCTGCGTGTGGCTCACAACGTGGTGATTGATTACTATCGCGACCAGAAGAAGATATTCGTGGTTGATGCCCCCAAGGAGAACGATCTGAGTGCCGTGAAAAGTGACGAACTGGTGGATGTGAATCGCGAAAACGAACTTACCAACCAGCGCACGCTGAAGCAGTTGGTATTGCTGATGAATGCTCTGCCTGCTCCACAGCGCGAGGTGGTATATATGCGATACTTCCAGGATATGTCGTTCAAGGAGATTGCCGAGGAGGTTGGATGCAGCATCAACACATCGTTAGGACGTATGCATTACGCCCTTATCAATATGCGCAAACTGTCGCGCCAATATAATATTAATCTCTGCTTAGAGTGATCGGAGCGATTTTATAACGCCCTCAGGATCGGCTGCGCCAAACACGTAGCTGCCACTTACCAGCACATCAACGCCAGCTGCTACCAAGCGTGGGGCAGTTTCGCCCTGCACACCACCATCCACCTCGATGAGTGCGTGGCTGCCTTTTTCGTTAATCATCTGGCGCAGGCGCTTTACTTTATCGATGGTGTTCTCGATAAACTTCTGTCCGCCAAAGCCAGGGTTCACGCTCATCAGCAGTACCATATCCACATCGCCGATAATATCCTCTAACACACTAACAGGTGTGGCGGGGTTCAGTGTTACAGCGGCTTTCATGCCTGCCTGATGAATCTCCTGAATAGTGCGATGCAGGTGTACGCAAGCCTCGTAATGCACATTCATCATCATAGCGCCCAACTTGGCTGTCTGTGCTATGTAACGCTCAGGATGCTCAATCATGAAATGTACATCGAGTGGTTTTTTGCAAGCTTTTGCTACTGCCTCGATAACAGGGAAACCGAATGAGATGTTGGGAACGAACGATCCGTCCATCACATCCAGATGAAGCCAATCGGCCTCACTGCGATTAATCATATCAATGTCGCGGTCGAGATGCAGAAAATCTGCGGCCAGTAATGATGGTGATACTAATGCCATGTTTCTTTTAAAGTTAGTTCAGGTTCGACGTTTTGTTGCTGTTACTACGATAGGTGTATGCAGCAAGTCGGATGAGGTCGAGCGTTTGCTTGCGCGGCTTGTACGTCTTCTCGCTGAACATGTTGTCGTCTGGAGTAAAAATCTTCATAGGCAAATCTGTTTTTATTATTATACCTATATATAGTAACGCAAATATACCTTATTTTATTATATAATGATCGAAATTTTTTATGCCATTTAGGAAATCTTTGCCATTCATGCGTTTTTTTCCTGCCAACTGCAGCTCCTCGATCATCAGCAACTCGTCGGCTGCCTTGATGCAGGGCTTGCGGTCGATAATGGCTGTGTGACCAAGCTCGCCACTGGTGTTGCCTGTTTTGCTGGTCTTGAAAATCTTCAGCACGGTTTCCTTACCTTCGGGCGATACCAAGGTGGTCCATGCACCAGGGTAGGGCGAAAGGCCGCGGATAAAGTCGTAAACCTGCTTGGCTGGTTGGTTCCAGTTAATCTCGCAGGTATCTTTGAAAATCTTGGGGGCAGCATGCAACTCGCTACCTACAGGTATCATCTGCTCCTGTGGGATGCTTTCGGGGTGTCCGTCGGCAGCGATAATTTTGTCGAGTGTCTCCTGACAGATCTCGGCACCCAGGTGCATCAATCCGTCGTACACATACTCTACATCGGCTGTATCGGGAATGTCGAAAGGCTTTTGCATGATAATGCGACCAGTGTCGATATCATGGTCGAGGAAGAATGTGGTAACACCCGTCTGGGTTTCGCCGTGGATAACCGCCCAGTTGATAGGCGCAGCACCACGATACTGTGGCAGCAGTGCGGCATGTACGTTAAAGGTGCCGTAGGCAGGCATGTCCCATACCACCTCGGGCAGCATGCGGAATGCTACTACCACTTGCAGGTTGGCCTGATATGAGCGCAACTGCTCAACAAACTCAGGGTCCTTCATCTTTACGGGTTGCAGTACGGGCAGGTTGTGCTCAAGGGCATACTTCTTAACCTCGGATGGCTGCATCTCTGTCTGATGTCTTCCAACGGGTTTATCGGGCTGTGTTACAACAGCCACCACGTTATAATCGTTCTCAACCAGAGCCTGCAGTGTTGGCACTGCAAACTCAGGTGTTCCCATAAATACAATTCGTAAATCTTCCTTCTTCATCTGCTATGTTTTTTAGTCTTCACTCATATCGGCCACCATTTTGCGATACATAGTGTATATGCGCTGGCGCGAGATGTAGCCCTTCAGGCGGTTCTCGGCATCGAGCACAGGTAGCCAGTTAGCGCCGGTGCGGTCGAAGGTGCGCATTACCTGTCGCATCTGCATACCATCCGTGAGCAGTGCTTTCGGTTCGGTCATCAGCTGCGAAGCCTTGAAGTGGTGATAGAGTTCTATTCTGAATACGACGTTTCTGATTTTCATAATGTCGATCTCGCCCAGCAGTTTTCCGCCAGCATCGAGCACAGGGAGTACCGTGGAGTGACTGCGACTGATTTTGTGTACAATCTCATTCAGCTCCATATCGGGCTCTACACCCAGATAGTCGCGCTCAATCACCGAGTCGAGATTCATCAGCGTCAGCACGGCGTGGTCGGTATGGTGGGTGAGCAGTTTTCCTTGCTTGGCCAGGCGCGAACCATAAATGCTGTGAGGCTCAAACACCAGAATGGTCATATAAGCCACCACGCTCACAATCATCAGCGGCATAAACATCGAGTAGCCACCAGTTAACTCGGCAATCAGGAATATACCTGTAAGTGGCGCATGCATCACACCCGACATGACACCTGCCATACCCAGCAGCGCAAAGTTCTTTTCGGGCACATATACGCCAAGCGAATTGATGTTCCAAAGGCGCGAGAACAGGAAACCTGTAAAGCAGCCGATAAACAGCGATGGTGCGAATGTTCCACCGCAACCGCCTCCGCCGTTGGTGGCCGATGAGGCTATTACTTTGGTAAACAGCACCAGGGCGATGTAAACCAGCAACAGCGAACCCTGGCCCGAGAACATCGAGTTGTTAAGTATGCGGTTCCAATCGTCGGCATTCTGTCCGTTCAACAGCAAGTTGATACTGCTGTAACCCTCGCCGTAAAGCGCTGGGAACAGGAAGATGAGCAAACTAAGTGTGCTACCGCCGATGGCCAGTTTGATGTAAGGTTTGTCCTTGAACTTTGCGAACACATCCTCGCAAACACCCATCATGCGTATAAAGTAAAGCGAAACCAATCCGCATGCCATGCCTAAGCCTATGCAGGCAGGTATGCGCTGCACGCTCCACTCGCTATCCAAATGGAAGGTAAAGAGCGATGAGTCGCCACTGAAGATATAGGTAAACACGGTGGCTGTTACGCACGATACCAGGATAGGTAGCAGGGCCGACATGGTCATATCAATCATCAGCACCTCGAGCGTAAACACCAGTCCAGCTATTGGCGCCTTAAAGATACCAGCGATAGCACCTGCAGCACCGCAGCCCACCAGCGTCATCAGCATTTTACGATCCAGATGGAACAGCTGACCCAGGTTTGAGCCGATGGCCGAACCTGTAAGCACGATAGGCGCCTCGGCTCCTACCGATCCACCAAAGCCGATGGTGATGGCCGAGGCAATGACGCTCGACCAGCAGTTGTGCGATTTCAGTCGCGAACGGTTGGATGAGATGGCATAGAGAATGCGCGTGATACCGTGCGAGATGTTATCTTTTACGATAAAGCGCACAAACAGCGACGTGAGATAGATACCCACAACGGGGTAAACCAGGTAGAGCCAGTTGGCGCGACTCTGGTTGAACGAGCTGGTGAGCAGTGTTACAATCTGGTTGATAATCCAGTGCAGCACAAAGGCAGCTACGGCGGCGAAAAAGCCCACAAGCAGGGCGAGGATAATCATAAACATCCTCTCGCTCACGTGCTCTACACGCCAGTCGTGCAAGCGCTTCAGCCACTCAGGTCTTCTATCTGTTACTGTCGTTTCCATATTATTTTTGGCACGGCCTTTTCTTATTTGCGGATCACGGTAACTTCGCCGTTTTCTTTCAGTTTGATAATGCTCGAGGGTGTGTGGGGCTTGTGCTCCTGGCGACGGCTCCAGCATACGTAATCTACGGCCTCGAGGATACGTGGGTCGATGTCGCAGTAGTTCTGTGCTGCAGGTTCGCCACTGATGTTGGCCGATGTTGATACGATGGCCTTCTGGAAACGGAAGCAGAGCTCCTTCGAGAAAGGCTCGTTGGTGATACGGATGCCTAAGCTGCCATCCTCGGCAATCAGGTTTGGTGCCAGGTTGATAGCACCATCCAGAATCAGTGTGGTTGGCTTGGCATCGGGTGCCTCTTTTAAGCTGTCGATAAGCTGCCAGGCCACATCGGGCACGTTGCGGAAGTAGCGCTGCATGCGGGCATCGCTATCCACTAAACAAATCAGCGCTTTCGAATCCTCGCGCTGCTTAATCTCGTAAACACGCTTCACGGCCTCGGCGTTGGTAGCATCGCAACCAATACCCCAAACAGTGTCGGTAGGGTAGAGTATCACGCCACCTTTGCGCATGCACTCTACGGCCTGTTTAATATCGTCTTCTTGTTTCATAATTAAAACTCGCTTGTAAAGTGGAACTTGATGTTTTCAAAATCCTGCTGCGCCATGCTCAGCACGTAGCCGCTATCGGCCAGGAACACGTCGCGCCCGTCCTTATCCTTGGCCATGTACTGGTACTTACGCTTCTTAAAGTTCTCCAGCTCCTGTGGATCGTCGCTCTCAATCCAGCAGGCCTTATACAGGTGTACGGGCTCCCAACGGCACTTGGCGTTGTACTCGTTCTCCAGGCGATACTGGATAACCTCGAACTGCAGCTGACCAACGGTTCCGATAATCTTGCGGTTATTAAACTGGTTAACGAACAGCTGTGCCACACCCTCGTCCATCAGCTGGTCGATACCCTTCTGCAGCTGCTTGGCCTTCATGGGGTCGTCGTTCTCGATATACTTAAACAACTCAGGGCTGAACGAAGGCAGTCCGCGGAAGTGCAGCTTCTCGCCCTCGGTCAGTGTGTCGCCAATCTTAAACATGCCACCAGTATCGGGCAAACCTACGATATCGCCTGGCCAAGCCTCGTCGATGGTGCTCTTACGCTGAGCCATGAACTGTGTGGGACTTGAGAAACGTACCGTCTTACCCTGGCGTACATGCAGGTAAGGCTGGTTGCGCTGGAACTTACCAGAGCATACCTTACAGAAGGCGATACACGAGCGGTGGTTGGGGTCGATATTGGCTGTAATCTTAAAGATAAAGCCTGTAAACTTGTTCTCCTCGGGCTGTACATCGCGCTCCTCGGCCTTGGTTGGGCGTGGCGATGGTGCAATCTCAACAAAGCAGTTAAGCAGCTCCTGCACACCAAAGTTGTTCAGGGCCGATCCGAAGAATACGGGAGCCACCTCGGCATTGCGATAGGTCTCTACGTCGAACTCGGGGTAAACACCATCCACCAGCTCCAAATCCTCGCGCAGCTTGGCGGCGTTCTCCTCGCCTACACGCTGGTCGAGCTCCTGGCTGTCGATGTCAACCTCTACCTTATCTGTTACACGCTGCTTGTCGGGTGTAAACAGGTCGAGCTTCTGTTCGTAGATATTGTAAACGCCCTTAAACTTGGCACCCTGATTGATAGGCCAAGACAGGGGGCGAACTTTGATTTCGAGTTCCTGCTCCAGTTCGTCGAGCAAGTCGAATGGGTCGCGACCTTCGCGGTCCATCTTGTTGATAAAGATGATAACGGGTGTTTTGCGCATGCGGCACACCGTCATCAGCTTACGAGTCTGAGTCTCAACACCTTTGGCACTATCCACTACGATAATGGCCGAGTCAACCGCAGTCAGTGTGCGGAAGGTATCCTCAGCAAAGTCCTGGTGACCTGGGGTGTCCAGAATGTTCACTTTGTATTCGATGTCTTTTCCATCGGGAGTGTAATCGAACTCCATCACAGAGGTCGATACAGAGATACCACGCTGCTTCTCGATTTCCATCCAGTCGCTGGTGGCAGTTTTCTTGATCTTGTTGCTTTTTACAGCTCCGGCCACCTGTATCTGTCCACCAAACAGCAGAAACTTCTCTGTCAGTGTAGTCTTACCCGCATCTGGGTGCGAAATGATGGCAAATGTACGTCTTCTTTCTATTTCCTGATTCATAATTTCTCAATACAATCTTTTAATGACTCTTCCCAGTATGGTATCTCTATACCATAGGTTTGTTTTATTTTTGTTTTGTCTAATACGCTGTAGTGCGGACGGGCGGCGGGTGTTGGGTACTCGCTGGTGTGCAGGGGGCGCACATGGCAAGTGTTGATGCCCGCAATGCGGTGGATGGCCTTGGTAAAATCGTACCACGAGATAACACCCTCGTTGCTGAAGTGATACGTGCCTGGCACGATGCCCTGATTGATGGCGGCAAAGATAGCCACCGCCAAGTCGCGCGCATAAGTAGGTGTACCTATCTGGTCGAAGATAACACCCAGTTCCTGCTTCTCCTTGCCAAGGCGAATCATCGTCTTCACAAAGTTGTTGCCGAATGTAGAGTACAGCCATGCCGTGCGGATAATCATCGAGCGCTTGCAACCATTGATCACCTCCTGCTCGCCTGCAAGCTTGGTGCGACCGTAGGTGCTGTTGGGGCATACACTATCCTGCTCGGTATAGGGACGGTGATTTGTGCCATCAAACACATAGTCGGTAGATATCTGTATCATCCATCCGCCACGCTTTTCGATGGCTTTGGCCAGCAATCCTGGGGCGATGGCGTTCAGTTTGTGGCACAGCTCCTGGTTCTCCTCGGCCTTATCTACGGCTGTGTAGGCGGCGCAGTTCACAATACCGTCAATCTCGTTGTCGGCAATAAAACGGTTAATGGCAGCCTCGTCGGTAATGTCCAACTCGGCCACATCGGTATTAAAATAGGTATGCTGCTGGTTTTCCTTTTCCAGCAGCTGCATCTCGTTTCCTAACTGTCCGTTACAACCCGTAATCAGTATCTTCATACGTTTTACTCGAATTTCAGTCCTTCTTCTTTATCCTTCTTGTAATAATCTGAGAGCATGCCTATAAAAGTTGTAATCTCCTTTACGGCATGGGCGGTTTCGGGCGATATGTTTTTTTTCTGCAGGCGCAGCAACATCACGCCGTACAGCGAGTTAAAACAGGTCTCGATTTCGTTCTCCTCCTTGTTGGCACCACGGTTGCGCAGCTCTACTATGAAAGGCAGAACTTTGTAGTAAGCCGTGTTGTAAAATGGGAATTTGCTGCTCTGCAACAACTGCTGGTGCAGTTCAATCAGCATTTGCATGGTAACCTTGTTAATCTGCAGGTGTCCCTGCTCGCGGCATCCCTCCTGATTCATCATGCGTATCAGGTTGCCAAACCAGTCGGTTTCTTCCTCCTTCTGCTCGTCGTTGTAGTCAAAGCGCTCAATGTACTCGCGCTTAATGCGTTGCAGCGAGCAGTCGAATGCTCGCACCGTGTCTTCCATCTGCCACATATACAGCAGATACTCGGCAATGTTGGTCTTTCTCAGTTCGTTTGCTATAAACATATCTGTATCCTAAAAAAATCTTACCAGGTTGGTGGTAGTTCCAAGCAGCATAATGATACTGCCCACAATCACTGCCACGCCAATAACTTTGTTAATAATCTTAATACCGTTGGTATCAAACTTAGTGCGTATCTGATCAACCAGCCATGTAAGTCCCCACCACCACAGCATGGCGCCTGCCACAATGCTGGCAAAGCCCACAATCATCTCGAATGGGTGGTTGGGCAGCACAAATGCAAACTGGGCGTACATGGCCAGGAACAGGAAGATGATGAGCGGGTTTGAAAACGTAACCAGAAAGGCTGTCCATGTGTTGTACCACAATGTGCCTTGCTGCTTGCCGCTCTGGTGCATTTTCTGCGTGGGGTCGGTCTGGTAGGTGTACCAGCCAAAGCACAGCAGCAATACGCTACCCGCTATCTGCAGATAAAATCTATTTTGGTCGTTGGTAATAAAATCCATTACAAACGACATACCGTAGCCAGCAAATGCCGCATAGATAATGTCGCTCAGGGCGGCACCTATACCTGTGGCAAAGCCAAACCAGCGGCCCTTATTCAGTGTGCGCTGCACGCACAGAATGCCTACTGGTCCCATAGGTGCGCTGGCAATCACACCTATCAACATCCCCTTGAAGATGAAGTCTAATATATTTATTGGTATATGAATTGGCATAACGGGTGCAAAGTTACTAAAATTTTTCCTCATAGTAATGATTTTAATCATTCTTTTATAAAATAATGGTTAATTTCCGTAAAAAGTCAAGTGATATGCCGAAAAAATTAGTAATTTTGTGCCTTGAAATCAAATTTTGATAAAAATATAGACTAATAAACTTATTATAATTATGAACGAACAGAACGCAGAAATTAAGCCTTACGTTATTGGCTTAGACTTGGGAGGTACCAATTCGGTATTTGGTATTGTTGATGCCCGTGGCGAAATTAAGGCTACAACAGCCATCAAAACAGGCGGTTACACTAATGTTAACGATTATGTTGCAGCCGCTGTACAGGCTTTGCAGCCTATCATCGAGCAGGTGGGTGGTATCGAGAAAATCAAGGCCATGGGTGTTGGTGCTCCTAACGGCAACTATTATAACGGCACAATCGAGTTTGCTCCTAATTTGCCTTGGGCTCACGATGGTATCGTGCCCCTGGCTAAGCTGTTTAGCGATGCATTAGGCATTCCCGTAGCGCTTACCAACGATGCTAACGCTGCTGCTATCGGCGAGATGGTTTACGGTGTGGCTCGTGGCATGAAGAACTTTATTGTTATCACCCTTGGTACAGGTGTAGGTTCGGGTATTGTAGTTAACGGACAGCTGCTTTACGGTCACGATGGTTTTGCAGGCGAGCTGGGTCACGTTACGATGGTTCGTGGCGAGGAAGGTCGTGTTTGCGGATGCGGTCGTACAGGCTGTTTGGAGTGCTACTGCTCGGCTACAGGTGTGGCTCGTACCGCTCGCGAGATGCTGGCCAAGACCGATCGTCCATCGCTGTTGCGCGAGATGAACCCCGATGATATCACATCGCTCGACGTATCGATTGCCGCAGGTAAGGGCGACGAGCTGGCTAAGGATATCTACGAGTTCACAGGAAAAATGCTTGGCGAGGCTTGTGCCGATTTCGCTGCCTTCTCATCACCCGAGGCATTCATTTTCTTTGGTGGTATGGTTAAGGCTGGCGAGCTGATTATGAAACCAATCCGCGAGGCTTACGATGCCCACGTGCTTAAAATCTTTAAGGGCAAGGCTAAGTTCCTTGTTTCAGGTCTCGATGGTGCCAGCGCCGCTGTACTCGGTGCCTCGGCCATTGGTTGGGAAGTATAAATTGACAATCTTTTTTGAAAAAGTTTTTCTTTATTTAAAGAGGGGCTTGCCGCGTGATGCTGCGAACCCCTCGTTCTTTTGTTTTACAGCCCCATGCAACTGGTAGTGCCGAGTGCCGTAACAATCGCCGTAGCGATGCTTGCAATCATCTGCAAGATAAACTTCATGGTTTCTTTTCTGCTCATAGTACTTTTAATGTTTAATCTTTAATGTTTCGCTCTAACTTGTTCGCTTGCCTAAGCAAGAATGTTAGGGCGGGGCTTTCGCCCCAACCCTTAGTCGCCGTTCGACTCGTTGCCGCCGCCGTTTGATGGCTGGTTGGTACCACCGTTGGTATTGCCGTTCTCTGGGTCTTCCACGTCGCCGCTGTCGCCGCTGGTTACGCGCTTCAGCACGTTACCGTCTTCGTCCAGACATGTAATCTGTATCGAGGTATTCTTCAGCTCGTCCTTCACGTCGATGCTGGGGGTAAACACGATGCGTCGGGTGGTAATCAGTCCGGTTTTTACGTCGTCCAGATTTTCAACTGCCTTACTGCGCACGCTGAATCGCATGGTTCCCAGTCCGGGTATAGGGATAGAGTGTCCCTCGGTGGCCCACGCGCGAATCACTTCGCCGGCGGCATCCCAAGCCGCTTTAATAACTCCCGATGCAATACCGCTGCGGGTGGATGCCTCGGCAAATACCTTCTTTTCCTGGATGGGAGTGTACAGATCGGGGCGCATTACAAAGCGCTTTGCTCCAGGGTTCTTGCCGATTTTTAGCACTCGGCGCTGTGCGATTACTTTAATTGCCATAATGTTTTTAAATAGTTTGTTTGTTAAACTTTTTATTAATTGTCTCGTTGTCGCCTTGAGTTCGGGTTCGGGCTGGCTTTTAAGTAAAAATCCTGCTACTATTAATACTTGCAATTATTACTATTAATGCTCGCAATTTTTCTCCTTAACAGCCGCCCTCGGCCTCCCTCGTTTTTGACAATGCAAAGGTACGAAATTTTCGCATGTAAACCAAATTTCGCCCTATCGTAACTTGTAAAAATCTGTTAACGCCAAACAAACCGCCACGAACACATGACGATGACCGATGCCAAAATACCGCAGCCGCACCACCTTAGACGAGGACCGCATACAGCAGGCCGTAAGCCGCCTGCGAGCGTACACTGGCTATGTTGACACCCCCAAGCTGCGCCATGCCATCGAAGAATGGTGTGAACAGAAACGTGTTGAGGCTGCCAAGGATATCGACCACGTAAAAGACGTGTATCGCCGTCGTGCCGCCGTTATCGGCTTTCGCTGTGGCGTTATCTTCCACCTGCTAACAGGCAACACAAAGGAAAGCAAGGCTTGCACCCAATTTGCGGTAATGATGGCCCAGTACTGCATGGAACAGCAGATACGCACGTTTGGCAGTGTGCTGCAAAACCAGTATGTTGATGCCGAGCAGGAGAGCCGCCGCTACGGCTGCAATCGCTCGATATTCGACCAGTTGCCGCCAACCTTTACCGTCGACGATGTGATAGCCCTCAAGGCTAAATCGGTATCGCACAATGCCATCGTTAAAATCATATCGCGATGGAACGTGGATGGCTGGGTTGAAAAGATTGATGCCACGCACTGGCAAAAATCGAAACATGACAATGACAAGATGACAAATGACATTAAGTAATTACAGCATATGGAATTAATACTTACACGCATAGCAAAACGCAAAACCTATACAATTGGCCGATTGGCCATCGAACGCGAAGTAGTAGATGAGTATCGCACCTATCAGGTTGAGGATTACTTTTGCGACACACTCGAACCTACCTGGCGCAACTACGCCGCAGGCGCCCATAAAGTGCAAGGCTGTTCGGCCATCCCCGAAGGTCGTTATGCCGTAGTCATCTCGTGGAGCCATAAGTTTCAGCAGTGGCTGCCCATACTGTTAGGCGTGCCCCGATTCAGTGGCATACGCATACATGCAGGCAACACCGCTGCCGACACCCAAGGCTGCATACTGCCAGGTAGAAACCGAGTGGTAGGGCAGGTAGTGGATAGCAAGATATGGCTATACCGCCTGAAAAAGAAGATAGTAGAAGCCAAAGCCCGAGGCGAGGCTGTTTGGATTACCATCAAGTAATTAAAAAGGCACGGATTTCGCGGATTTACAAGGATTAATTTTAATTTTCTGAAAAAAACCGTGTAATCCGTGTAATCCGTGCCTAAAAATCATTACCTTTGCAGACGTTATGCAGAAACTTATCGATTTATATACACAGTGGAAGGGTGCTGAGCCGGCTAACGTTCAGCAGATTCCTGGGGGCGGTAGCAACCGCACTTATTTTAGGTTGACTGATAAGCAGGGCCAGACGGTGATTGGTGTGATTGGTACCAGTCGCGACGAGGACCATGCGTTTATTTATCTTACCAAGCATTTTACACGTCTGCAGATGCCGGTGCCGAAGATACTGGCTGCCAGCGACGACCAGCTGCGATACTTGCAGACCGACTTGGGTAGCATGTCGCTTTTTGATGCTATCCGTGGCGGACGCGAGGCGGGCGGACGTTATACCCTGAAGGAGCAGGAGCTGCTGCGCCGCACCATCCGTGAGTTGCCTAAGATGCAGATTCTGGGTGCACGCGAACTGGAATTCGAGAACTGTTATCCACAGGCCGAGTTCGACGTTGACAGTGTGCTTTTCGACCTGAACTACTTTAAGTACTGTTTCCTGAAGGCTACGGAGATTGATTTCCACGAGCTGAAACTGGAGGCCGACTTCAGACTGATGGCGAAGGACCTGACATCGGAGCCAGGCGAATCGTTCTTGTATCGCGATTTTCAGGCGCGCAACGTAATGATGGACCACGATGGCAACCCTTGGTTTATTGATTATCAGGGCGGCCGAAAAGGTCCGTATTACTACGATGTGGCATCATTCTTGTGGCAGGCTTCGGCTAAGTATCCGCACAAGCTGCGCCGCGAACTGGTGTACGAGTACTATAACTCGCTGAAGAACTATATCGAGGTGCCTACCGTGCGTCACTTTGTAAACCGTCTGTCGCTGTTTGTACTGTTCCGCACTTTGCAGGTGCTGGGCGCCTATGGATTCCGAGGCTATTTTGAACAGAAAAAGCATTTTATTGAGAGTATACCGCCTGCCATACAAAACTTGCGCGAGCTGTTGGCATCATCCACTCAGTTCCACTATCCGTATCTGATAGCGATACTGCAGAAACTCACCGAACTGCCACAGTTCCAGCAAATTGAGACAGTGGCCAGTCGTGCCGATGGTTATAAGACGACTGATCTTAACCCCTATAAGGCTCATCCGCAGGATGGTCCTGCCACCTTCTCGAAATACGATGCGCAGGGTCCGCTGGTGGTAAAGGTGTTCAGTTTTTCGTATCGCAAGGGCATACCTGAGGACGAGAGTGGCAATGGCGGTGGCTATGTGTTCGACTGCCGAAGCACGCACAACCCCGGTCGTTACGAGCCTTACAAAAAGCTTACGGGACTGGATGAGCCTGTAATCCGATTCCTGGAGGATGATGGCGAGATACTAACGTTTCTGGACTCGGTTTATAAGTTGGCCGATGCGCATGTGCGCCGTTACATTCAGCGTGGCTTTACCAGCTTGATGTTCTCGTTCGGCTGTACGGGTGGTCAGCATCGCTCGGTATATTCGGCTCAGCACTTGGCCGAGCATATCCACGAAAAGTTTGGTATCGAGGTTCGCGTAGAACATCGCGAACAGAAGATCAAACAAACCTTCGAAGCTAAGCAATAATAATATAAAAACACAGAGGCACAGAGTAACAGAGGATTTATTATCTTTGAGGAATAATAAAGAAAATCTCTGTATCTCTGTGTCTCTGTGTTGAACAAAAAGCACTTACTCAGCGCTCTCGGTCTCGGGCTCCTCGTCCTTGAAGTCGGTGATGCCGGCCTCGATGAGGATGTTGTACCAAGTGATGAGCTTCTTGATGTGGCTGTCCTTTACACGGTCCTGATCCCACTCGGGCAGTACCTTTGTAAAGTACTCGCGCAGCTCGGCGCTCGAGGCCTTCTTCTCGTTGATGCTGGCACGCTTACCGTTCTCCAGCTTCTTCAGATTGTCAAGTACGTCAGTCAGGGGCACATCATCAGTCTCGGTAAACATGGCTATATCGCCAAGTGATGTGATACGATCGGTTGCGAAGGCAGGCTGACGCTTGTGAGTAGCATCCAGAGCCTCTACAATCAAATTGTTGTTACCACGAGTAACAAGCTTGTATAAACCGGGCTTACCGGCAATTGCTAAAATGGTTTGTTGCATTGTTTTATTATTTTGTTAATTTGATTATCTATATCAGCTTCTCCATCATTAATCAGAACAAAGTCGGCCTTACTGATTACCTCCTGCTGTGGCAGTTGTCGGCCCATCCACTGCAGCGCCTGTTCGCGGCTGATACCGTCGCGCTGCATTACACGCTGCAGGCGTACCTCCTTGGGTGCTATCACCACAATCACCTTATCAACCAATACATTGGCGCCGCTCTCAAACAGGATGGCACTCTCCATGTAGTTTAATCCACTCTGGCGGAATGCCTCGAAAACGGCAGGGTGTACAATGGCGTCGATAGCCTTGGCATTGCTGGGCGATGCCAGCAGAAATTTGGCTACGGCGGCCTTATTCAGCGTGCCATCGGGTGCGTAGGTGTCGGGGCCAATCAGCGCTGTTAGCTGTTGGCGCAGCTCGGCCGAATTTCGCATCAAGCGTTTGGCCTCGGTGTCGCAATCAAACACCTCTATGCCTTGAGCCTTTAGTACGCGGCACACATAGCTTTTACCGCTACCAATGCCGCCCGTAATGCCTACTTTCATTCTTCGTCCGATTCAATCAGATAGTCAACCATGCTGGTTTCCAAACGTGCTCTGGAAATGCCGCGTGGTACACTCTTAAGGTAAATGTGGCACTTTTCCTGCGGGTGGTCCTTAATCTCGTTGTAATCGGCCACCACTGTAAAGTCGGTGGGCTTAAGATTACGGTACACACTTACGCCCGTAACAAAAGTAATGTTCACGCGCGAGGGGAATGTGCGGAGCGATTTGCCCTTAGGCAGATTGATGGCCCTGATGGGTACACCCTCTATGCTCTCCTCGGTAAGAACGTCGGTGCAGAAGGTAACCCGCACGTGGTCGGGTATCATCTTTACGCCTTTAATCTTAGCCAGCTCGCAGTTGGCGCGCAGCGTATCGCGGAAGTTGGCGTAGTTAAGCTGCTCGGTATAAACCACGTTAATACTATCGAGCTTCTCGGGCGAGGCATAGATTGTTACGCTATCAGGACTGTAAGCCACACGCGAAATAAAGAACAACTCCTCGGGAATCACACGTCCGCTCCAGCGCACGGGCACCGTTTTCTTATTGCCGTAGTTATAGTAAAACTCCAGCTTCTCGGGCTTCATGGCCGTAATGCGCGAACCGTTGGCCAGCTGCTGGTAAACCAGCTTCTGCAGTTCCTGCTGCGATATCACACCAGTACCGTTGCCGTGCGAGTAGTTCTTAAAGTTAATGTTAATCTTTCGCAGAATGTTGCCATACATATAAGTAAGGAGTGTGATACCCTTGTCGCGAATGGTTACGCGTATGGTATCGGTCTCGTCGCTTGTAAGTACGGCATTCTTAGGCACACCTGCCACCGAAACGGGGATGGCAAACTCGCGTTCGTACACCTCGTTCATAGTGGTTTGTAGCCAGAAGATACCCGAAAGTGCCAGGAAGAACACAAAATGCAGTAGCTCCTTGTTAGCCTTGCTAAAAAGGAGCTTACGCAATATTGTTAGGGTTCTCCCCAAGATATCCTTCATTTACTTGCTCTGCAGAGTGCTTGCCATATCTTTGTAAACCGAAGTCTTCTCGACGGTTACAACCACGTCGCGAGCAATCTTGATGTCGACGGTGTTCTTAGCCAGATCGATGCTCTTAACGGTGCCGTGGATACCGCCACCAGTTACAACCTCGGTACCTTCCGAAAGTTCGTTCTGGAACTTCTGGATTTCCTTCTGCTTCTTCTGCTGTGGGCGGATCATGAAGAACCACATGATAGCAAAGATGGCTACCATCATGATAATCATGCTCATACCGCCACCGTTCTGTGCTGCCTGTGCAGCGAGTACAAAATTAGTCATTTTCTTTCGTTATAATTTGTTTCTTGGGTTTATATTCTCTCTCCTTCTTAGGCTCGATAAACTTAGCCAGGCGTCCGCTCTCAACCAAGTTGCGTGCGATACCATCCAGCATACCGTTAATGTAGCCGGCACTCTTTGGGGTAGAGTAGAACTTGGCAATCTCAACGTATTCGTTGATAGTAACACTGATGGGCACGTTTGGCAGGGTCATCATCTCGGCGATGGCAATCTGCATCAGGATGATATCCATGTAAGCCAGGCGTGAGAAGTCCCAGTTGCGCGAAGCCTCGCTCATGTAGCGCTGGTACTGGTCGGCATTCAGGATAGCTGCGCGGAACACCTTGCGTGCAAAGTCCTTCTCGTCTTCGCTGTCCCACTCAGGCAGCAACTCCTGCTTGGGGCCGTTGGCCTCGTTAAAGCGCTTGATAGTCTTCAGTACAAATGTATCAACAATGGTCTTATCGTCGTTCCAGTACAGGCTCATGTCCTCCAGGATAGAGTCGAGCTCATCGTTGTCTTGAATCAGGGTACGATATATCTTGCGCCAGAACTCACGGTCCACGTCGTAGTTGTCCTCAGGGTTGTTCATGTAGTCCTGATAAACCTCGCTCTGCTCAATCTTCTCCAGCAGCGATGCCACAAAAGCGGCATTCTCGTCCCAGCCATTCTTCTGGGTGCTGATAAAGTCGTTAAGCTGCTTATTCTCGGCCAGCTGGATGGCAAAACGGTTCAATACAAAGCGCTGCGATGGCTCGGGGGTACCTTCGCGCTTGGCACGCTGTACCATCACCTCCATACGGCGGCTTGCTTCTTTATTAACGGCCACGATGAGGGCCAACATGTAGTTGTAGAGGTCATAAGCTTTCGAGAGACTGAAAAATAACTCTTTCTCAGCCGTGTCGATGTTCTTGTTACCGTTTTGATAGTAGGCGTAGGTTAACTGAACAATCTTAATTCTGATAATTTCTCTGTTAATCATCTCACTTGATGTTTTTATTTATTATTATACCTATTTTATATAAACAATACGTTTAAATCGGCTGCAAAATTAGTGAAAAAGGTTGGAATAAGCAAGAAAAATGCAGAAAATTGAGGTTTTTTAGCCAAATATTTGGTTGGTATCAAAAAAAGTAGTACCTTTGCACCGCTTTTTCGGCTTCGTGCCGAGATTCGTGTGATGGCGAATTAAGCAAAACGTAAATTTTTAAACTTAATTTAGAGTAACACATTTATGAAAGAAATTAGCGTAAGTGGCCAGAAGCGTGCCACAACTGGCAAGAAGGCCAGCAAGGAAATGCGTAAGGAGGGTCTTGTACCTTGTAACATGTACGGTGAGGCAAAGGGTGAGAACGGTCTGCCCGTTTCAATGTCTTTTGCTATCCCAGCTTCACAGCTCCGTCGTGTTGTTTATTCACCCGATGTTTATGTTGTAAACCTGACTATCGATGGTGAGGCTCACAAGGCTATAATGAAGGAGCTCCAGTTCCACCCAACAACAGATGCTCTGATGCACGTTGACTTCTATGAGGTAAGCGAGGAGAAGCCAATCACAATTGGTATTCCTGTTAAGCTCGTTGGTCACGCTCAGGGTGTACGTGATGGTGGTCGTTTGAGCCAGGCTGTACGTACTCTTAACGTAACAGCTCCTTACAAGCAGATTCCTGAGGTTCTGAATGTAGACGTTACAGAGCTCAAGCTCGGTAAGGCTATCAAGGTAGCTGAGCTGAACTTCGATGGTCTGCAGATCGCTACTCCTGCTCAGGTTGTAGTATGCTCAGTTAAGGCTACACGTGCTTCTCGTTCTGCTGCTGCTACCGAGGCTGCCCAGTAATTAAAAGAATTATTACGTGGAGAAGTATTTAATTGTTGGCTTGGGGAATATCGGCGACGAGTACGAGAACACCCGCCACAATACAGGCTTTATGGTATTGGATGCTTTTGCTAAGGCATCCAATATTCATTTTGATGATAAACGCTATGGCTTTGTGGCCGAAACATCGCTCAAGGGACGCAAGGTGATATTGCTCAAACCATCCACTTATATGAATCTGAGCGGTAATGCCGTGCGTTACTGGCTGAATAAGGAAAATATCGAACAGAGCCGACTGCTGGTTATCAGCGATGATGTGGCTCTGCCTCTCGGTGCCTTCCGCTTGAAAGCCAGTGGCTCTAATGGCGGTCATAATGGTCTGGGCCATATTCAGCAACTCATCGGCCAGAACTATGCCCGTTTGCGTATGGGTATCGGCAACGATTTTCCACGCGGCATGCAGGTGGATTGGGTGTTGGGTAAGTACGACGAGGAGGATATGAAAACCCTCCAGCCAAGCATCGATACCGCTTGCGAAATTATCAAGAGCTTTGTGTTGGCAGGTATCGATATTACCATGAACCAGTTTAACAAACTGGGTAAGAAATGACGTGTGACGTAATGACAGAATGACATTAAGGTGATATGGAAGAAGCAAGAATTGACAAATGGCTTTGGGCATCGCGTATCTTTAAAACCCGTTCGATAGCAGCCGATGCATGTAAGAACGGACGTGTTACCATAGGTGGGGTGAACGTAAAACCCTCGCGCATGGTAAAGGTAGGCGAGACCGTAAGCGTGCGCAAGCCGCCCATCACCTATTCGTTCCGTATATTGAAGACTATCGAACAGCGCGTAGGTGCAAAACTCCTACCCGAAATCTACGAGAATGTAACGGCCCCCGAGCAGTACGAACTGCTGGAGATGACGCGTATCAGTGGTTTCGTTGATCGTGCCCGTGGTACAGGTCGCCCCACCAAAAAGGACCGTCGCAGTCTGGATGCGTTTATTAGCGATATGGAATAAAAATAATCTGGAATACTATGACATTACTTAACATCGGATTCATCATCGCAGGTATCATCCTGGTTATCTTCGGAGCCGACCGCATGACGGATGGTGCCTCAAAGCTGGCCCGCGATATGCGTGTGCCCGAAATAGTGATAGGTCTTACCATCGTAGCAGCCGGCACTTCGGCGCCCGAGCTGTTTGTGAGTCTGATGTCGGCCCTGAAGGGTACGCCCGATCTGGCTGTAGGTAATGTGATAGGTTCTAATATCTTCAACACCCTGCTTATTGTAGGCTGTTCGGCTGCAGTAGCACCAATCGCTGTGGCGCCAAATACGGTAAAAAAGGATATCCCGTTTGCTATCGGTGCCTCGTTGCTGCTCTTCATGCTGTGTGCCGACGATATGGGTTCGGTACACCTGTGGGGTAACGAAATCAGTCGTTCCGATGGTGTTATCCTGCTTATCGGCTTTGCGGCCTTTATGGTTTACACCTTCCAGATGGCTGCTAACGACGGAAAGCTGGATTTCCTTGACGAGGAGCTGGGTGTGGAGCGCGAAAAGCCTAAGAAGGATTATACGCACCTGTGGCGTAACCTGTTCTGGATCGGTCTCGGGCTGGGCTGCCTGATCGTGGGCAGTCATATCTTTGTGAATGGTGCTACGTATGTGGCATATCGTTTCGGTATCCGTCAGAGTGTGGTAGGTCTTACCATCGTGGCTGGCGGTACGTCGCTACCCGAGTTGGCTACCAGTGTGGTGGCTGCTTACAAGGGTCGTTCGGCCATGGCTATCGGAAATGTCATTGGCTCAAATGTGTTTAACATTCTGCTTATTCTCGGCATCACAGCAGTGGTTCACCCCATGCGTATGATGGGTATCACCATCGTCGACTTGATGATGATGCTGATTAGTATCGGACTGATGTGGATATTTGCAATCACCAAGTATTACGTATCGCGCCGCGAGGGATGGGTACTGATACTTACCTTTATGGGTTACATGGGTTGGTTGCTGTATCTGTTGTAATGGATAACAGGGGTACTTGAACACCCCCTTTAAAAAAACAAGAAATATGGAAAAATTAAAAGACAATCAGAGAATCAGTGTGCTGTTTATGTTTTACGGCATACTGTTTTGCGTGTGCCTGATTACGGCAAACGTATTGGAGACAAAACAGATTTCGTTTGGACCTGCTAACATGACGGCTGGACTCATTGTGTTCCCCGTAAGTTACATCATCAACGATGTGGTTTGCGAGGTGTGGGGCTATCGTCGCACCCGTCTGCTCATCTGGTTGGGCTTTGCCATGAACTTTATGTTTGTGGTGTTTGGTGCCATCGCCGACTGGATTCCTGGTGCCTCGTACTGGCATGGTGAGGAGGGATTCCATCAGATTTTCGGATTGGCGCCTCGTATCGCCGGTGCATCGTTCCTGGCGTTCCTGGCAGGATCGTTTATGAATGCCTACGTGATGAGTAAGATGAAGTTGAGCTCGAACGGTAAGAATTTCTCGGCACGTGCCGTGATGAGTACTGTCTGGGGTGAGCTTACCGACTCAATCATCTTCTTCCCCCTGGCGCTGGGTGGTGTTATCCCCTGGGAGGAGATGCCATCGCTGGTTATCACACAGGTAACACTGAAGACGGTTTACGAAATCATTGCACTTCCTGTAACCATCCGTGTGGTAAACTTTACCAAGAAGCACGACCACGAGGATGTGTTCGACAAGGATGTAGCATATAACATTTTTAAAGTTAAGGAGTTATGAATAGAGAGGTAGAAGGCTTGCAGGCACTCGGTAAGAAGACTGAGTACAAGAGCGATTATGCGCCCGAGGTGCTTGAGACGTTTATGAACAAGCATCCCGAGAATGATTACTGGGTACAGTTTAACTGTCCTGAGTTTACATCGCTGTGTCCTATCACGGGGCAGCCTGATTTCGCTGAAATCAAGATTATGTATATTCCGGGTGAGAAGATGGTTGAATCGAAGAGTCTAAAGCTCTATTTGTTCAGCTTCCGCAACCATGGCGATTTCCACGAGGATTGTGTGAATGTGATTATGAAGGACTTGGTTCGTCTCATGGATCCCAAGTACATCGAGGTGATTGGTCTTTTCACGCCACGTGGTGGTATCAGCATTTACCCCTACGCCAACTACGGTCGTCCCGGCACCAAATTCGAAGCCCTCGCCGAACAAAGACTGATGAACCACACTTTCAAATGATTTGATTAGTTAGTTCGCGGAAACGAAAAAGTAGTCCTCGCGTGGGTCGAAAAAGAAAGTAGTCCCAAAAACGTCCTGGCTCGGAGGCCGAGCTCAGGACGTTTTCGCCCCTTTCTTTGTTTCGTTTCTTTCAGTGATGAAAGAAATGAAAATCTTCTGCATACTTAGTAAAGAAAAGCCTATGCCACTACTAAAAATTATAAAATTTGTAGGATATTTGCCGCTATGTGCAGAAAAAGTGCTATATTTGCATTCAAATTTTGAAAATTAGCTAGAAAAATATGGCAAAAAAGAAGATTCAATTCAGTCTCGTTTACCGAGACATGTGGCAGAGCTCAGGCAAATTCCAGCCTCGTAAGGATCAGCTGGAACGCATTGCCCCCGCCATTATCGATATGGGCTGTTTTGCCCGAGTAGAAACCAATGGTGGTGCCTTTGAGCAGGTAAACCTGATGGCAGGCGAGAATCCTAACCTGGCTGTTCGTGCTTTCTGTAAGCCATTCAACGAGGTTGGTATTAAGACTCACATGCTTGATCGTGGTCTCAATGCACTCCGTATGTATCCCGTGCCCGATGATGTTCGTGCACTGATGTATAAGGTTAAGCACGCTCAGGGTGTAGATATCACTCGTATCTTCTGCGGATTGAACGATACCCGTAATATCATCCCAAGTATCAAGTGGGCCAAGGAGGGTGGCATGACACCTCAGGCTACACTGTGTATCACTACATCACCTGTTCACACCGTTGAGTACTATGCTGCTATTGCCGACGAGGTGATCGCTGCTGGTGCCGAGGAAATCTGTCTGAAGGATATGGCTGGTATCGGTCAGCCAGCTATGCTGGGTAAGCTCACCAAGGCCATCAAGACCAAGCACCCCGATATCATCATTCAGTACCATGGTCACTCTGGTCCTGGTCTGTCTATGGCATCTATCCTCGAGGTTTGTAACAACGGTGCCGATGTGATTGACACCGCTATCGAGCCACTGTCGTGGGGTAAGGTTCACCCAGATATCATCTCAGTTCGTTCTATGCTGAAGAACGAGGGCTTCGAGGTGGCCGATCTGGATATGAACGCTTACATGCAGGCACGCACACTCACACAGGAGTTTATCGACGACTGGTTGGGCTACTTCATCAACCCTGCTAACAAGCACATGTCATCACTGTTGCTTGGTTGCGGTCTGCCTGGTGGTATGATGGGATCTATGATGGCCGATCTTGGTCCTATCCAGAAGATGATTAATAAGGAACGCGAGAAGAAGGGTGAGAACGCACTCACTATGGACGATATGCTGGTTAAGCTGTTCAACGAGGTAGAGTACGTATGGCCAAAGGTTGGTTATCCCCCATTGGTAACTCCATTCTCTCAGTACACTAAGAATATCGCTCTGATGAATCTGCTCACCATGGAGCAGGGCAAGGGTCGTTACGTGATGATGGACGATGCCATCTGGGGTATGATTCTTGGTAAGAGTGGTAAGGTGCCCGGAACAATCGCTCCCGAGCTGGTTGAGCTGGCCGAGAAGAAGGGTCTTAAGTTCACCGATGCCGATCCTCACACACTGTTGGAGAACTCACTCGATACCTTCCGTAAGGAGATGGACGAGAACGGTTGGGATTACGGACAGGACGACGAGGAGTTGTTCGAGTTGGCTATGCACCCCGAGCAGTACCGTCCATTCAAGAGTGGACAGGCTAAGAAGCAGCTGCTGGCTGATATCCAGAAGGCTAAGGATGCCAAGCTGGGTGGCGGTCAGAAGATTTCGCAGGAAGAGATCGACGCTATCAAGCACGCTAAGGCCGACGCTGTAAAGGCTCCTCTGGCTGGTCAGCTGTTGTGGGGCTTTGGTGGCGAAGGTGTGCTGGCACCATGCGTTGAGCCATTCATTGGTCAGAAGTACAAGGAGGGCGACACCTTCTGTTATCTGCAGACCAAGTGGGGCGAGATTGTATCAATCCCTGCTGCTATGGGTGGTAAGCTGGTAGATATCAGCGTTAAGCCTGGTCAGAACATTCGTCAGGGCGACACCATCGCCTGGATTGAGCGCGAAGCTTAAACGTGTAATATTTTAATAGGGCACGAATTTCACGAATTAGCACGAAAATTTTAAAATTCGTGTATTTCGCGTAATTCGTGCCTCATTTATTTTTTATGGATTACCAATCAATAATTGATAAGTACTATCCTGAGGATAACGAACTGAAGAAAATCCTTTTGGTTCATTCTCGTCAGGTGGCGGATAGATGCTTGAAGATTGCCAAGCAGCACCCCGAACTACGTCTGGATACCGAGTTTTTGGAAGAGGCAGCCATGCTGCACGATATCGGAATTTTTCGTTGTAACGCACCCAGCATACAGTGTGTAGGCACCGAGCCCTACATCTGTCATGGTTATATTGGTGGCGAGATACTTCGCAAAGAGGGCTTTTTGCGCCATGCTTATGTGTGCGAGCGCCATACTGGCACTGGACTTACCCGTGCCCAGATTGAGCGCCAGCAGCTGCCATTGCCACTCGACCGTAGTTACGAGCCCGAAGTGCTCGAAGAGCAGGTGGTGTGCTATGCCGATAAGTTCTACTCAAAATCGCATGTCGAGCACGAACGTACTGTGGTCGAGACAGCCAAAAGTTTAGCGAAATTCGGTGCCGAAGGTGTTCATAAGTTCCTGAAATGGGTGGATATGTTCGAATAAAGTAAAATTTTTGTGATAATCTCTGTTAATCTATGGCGAAAATCGCAGAATTATTTGTAATTTTGCACCCGTGAAAAGAAATTCGGTATTGATTCTGTTCGCTTTCGTTATCCTGTTAGTGATGGCGGAAGTGCCCATGAAGATGGTTTCCAGAGTTCAGCAAAGCTCTGGTAACTCTGATAGTATATCTGCAGATAGCATTGTAAAGCCCGCCATCACAGCCGTGATGGATACCATAAAAGCCCTTACCGATACCACCAAGATGGATTCGATACAGCTGGCCATCTTCCGCCACAATAAGGCTGTCGACGATTCGCTGGCAAAGGATAGTATCAACAAGCGTCGCAAAAATGGTATCGATTCGCCAGTAGAGTATTCGGCCGAGGACTCGCTTACATACGAGGCAGCTTCGGGTTTGGCACATTTGTATGGCGACTCGAAGGTGAAGTATCAGAATATGGACCTGCAGAGCGACAAGATTTACATGAGTCTTGATAGCAGCCTGGTACATGCCACGGGTAGTTTCGATTCTACTACCAACGACCTCAAGGGTACCCCCGTTTTCAAAATGGGTAGCGACGAGTACCAGAGCGATACCATGGCCTTTAACTTTAAGACTAAGAAAGGCTTGATTTCGAGCGTATATACACAGCAGGAAGAGGGATTCCTTACCAGCGAACTCTCAAAGCGTGGTGCCGATGGCGAAATGTTCCTGCGCCACGGTCGCTATACCACTTGCGACGATCCGCATCCCGATTTCTATCTGGCCATGTCGCGTGCCAAGGTGCGCCCAGGTAAGGATGTGGTGTTTGGTCCTACCTATCTGGTAGTGGCCGATGTACCTCTGCCACTGGCCATCCCTTACGGATTCTTCCCCTTTACCAAGAGCTACTCAAGCGGACTCATCATGCCTACCTATGGCGATGAAACCGAACGTGGTTTCTATCTGCGCGATGGTGGTTATTACTTTGCCATCAACGATAAGATGGACCTGAAGCTCATTGGCGAAATCTATACCAAGGGTTCGTGGGGCCTCTCGGCAGCGTCGAACTATAAAAAGCGTTATCGCTACAGCGGCTCGTTCCTGGCCAGCTACCAGAACACCGTTAGCGGCGAGAAGAATATGCCCGACTACACCAAGCAAACCAGCTTTAAGGTAGTGTGGAGCCATCGCCAGGATGCCAAGGCCAACCCTTACTCGCAGCTCTCGGCCAGCGTTAACTTCGCTACCAGCAGCTACGAGAAGAATAACCTTACCTCGATGTACAACCCGCAAACGCTCACACAGTCAACCCGTACCTCATCGGTATCGTGGAGCACCACATTCTCGAGCATCGGCATGACATTGAGTTCAACTGCCAACCTGAACCAGAACATGCGCGATAGCACCATCGCACTTACACTGCCCGACCTGAACGTGTCAATCGCCCGTTTCTATCCCTTTAAGCGTAAAAAGAGGGTAGGCGATGAGCGCTGGTACGAGAAGATCTCGCTGCAGTACACTGGTCAGTTTAAGAACGAGATTACTACCCAGGAGGATAAATTGATGCACTCGTCGTTGTCGAAGGATTGGACCAACGGCATGCAGCACTATATACCCGTTAGCGCCAACTTTACCCTGTTTGGCTATCTTAACCTCACCCCATCGTTCAACTTTACCGACCGCACTTACTTTAGCAAAACACGTAAGTCGTGGGATGCCGTTGGTCAGCGCGAGGTTACCGATACGCTAACTGGTTTCTATAATGTATATAACTGGAACTTTAGTGTTGGTGCCTCTACCAAGCTTTATGGTATGTGGATACCCAACCGCAAGATATTCGGCGATAAGATTCTGGCCATCCGCCACGTGGTTACCCCAAGCGTTAGCTATAGCTACGCGCCCGACTTCAGTGCCTCGCGCTATGGCTACTACGAGCAGTATCAGAAGACCGATGCTGATGGCAACGTAACCATGGTAGAGTACTCACCTTATTCTATCGGTGCCAACGGTGTGCCTGGCAAGGGTAAAACAGGTAGCATATCGATGGATCTCTCGCAGAACCTCGAAATGAAGGTTAAGAGCGACGACGACTCTACCGGCTTTAAGAAGATTTCGCTCATCGACGAGTTCCGCATGTCGATGTCGTATAACTTTGCCGCCGATATCCGTCCTTGGAGCGACCTTTCAACCTCGTTACGCCTCAAGCTCAGCAAGAGCTACACCCTGAACCTCAACGCTGTGTTCGCATCGTATGTTTACGAGGCCGATAGCGTAGGTGCCACACCTCGTGTATCTGAGCACCAAACCTACTGGGGACTTGGTAAAATCGGTCGATTCCAGGGTATCTCGCAAAACCTCTCTTATACCATTAGCAATGAGAAGATTGCCAACTTCTTTAAGCGCTTGCGTGGCGAGAAGGTGGATGATAAGAAGGGTAAGAAGAATAACCGTGGTAACAACGACGACGATGAGTGGGACGAGACTTTAGAGTCGAACGTTGATAAGGATATGGAGAAAGCCAAGCATGGCGCCCAGCGTAAGGGCGGCGGCGAGAAAGCCGAGACTGATGAGGATGGCTATATGGCCTTCCAGATGCCATGGAGCCTGAGTATTGGTTATGGTATCACCATGCGCGAGGACCAGACCTTGTCGAAGTTCAACTACAACACCATGCGCTATCCTTATAAGTTTACGCAGAACCTCAATGTGAGTGGTAACGTGCGCATCAGCGACGGATGGAACATCTCGTTCTCATCAGGTTACGATTTCGATAATAAGAAGATATCAATGACTACGGCCTCACTTAACCGCGACCTTCACTGCTTCAGCATGTCGTGTCAGGTTGTGTTGGCGCCGTACACCAGTTATAACTTCTCGTTCCGTTGTAACGCGTCAACGCTTACCGATGCGCTTAAGTACGACAAGCGCTCAAGCTACTCAAACGCCGTTCAATGGTACTAAATTTAGTACGCTATGGCAGAACTTCCCCCAATGATTGCCGACCTGGCGCTGATACTGATGGTGGCAGGTGTGGTTACACTGATATTTAAACGCCTGAAGCAGCCCCTGGTTTTGGGCTATATTGTTGCAGGTTTCCTGGTTAGTCCCAACATGCCTTACACCCCTTCGGCAGTCGATGTAGCCAATGTACACCTGTGGGCCGATATCGGTGTGATGTTCCTGCTGTTCTCATTGGGTTTGGATTTCTCGTTCAAAAAAATCCTCAAGATGGGTGCCTCGCCCGTTATATCCGCCGTTACCATCATCTTCTGTATGATGATGCTTGGCATTGTGGTGGGCCATGTGTTTGGTTGGGGCAAGATGGATTGCATCTTCTTAGGCGGTATGTTGGCCATGTCATCTACCACCATTATCTATAAGGCTTTCGATGATTTAGGTCTGCGCCAGCAGCAGTTTGCCGGCATGGTAATGAGTGTGCTTATACTCGAAGATATCCTGGCTATCGTCATGATGGTAATGCTGAGTGCCCTTGCCAGCGGCTCAAGTATGGGTGGTGGTCAGCTCTTTGAGTCAGTCATGCGCATCGGCTTCTTCCTAGTGCTGTGGCTGGTGGTAGGTATCTTTGCCATCCCCCTGTTTTTGCGCCGTGTTCGCACGCTCATTAATAACGAGGTGTTGCTCATCGTGGCCTTAGGCCTGTGTTGCGCCATGGCCGTGCTCTCCACCAAGGTTGGCTTCAGTTCGGCATTCGGTGCGTTTATCATGGGTAGCATCTTGGCCGAGACCATCGAGGCCGAGCGTATCGAGAAACTCGTCGAGCCTGTTAAGAACCTCTTCGGTGCCGTGTTCTTCGTGTCGGTAGGTATGCTGGTCGATCCAAAGATTCTGGTCGAATATGCCATACCTATTCTCTGCCTGGTACTCACCATTATTGTAGGGCAGAGCGTGTTCGGCACCATCTCGTTTATGTTAGGTGGCCAGTCGCTCAAGTCGGCCATGCGTTGCGGCTTTTCGATGGCGCAGATTGGTGAGTTCTCGTTCATCATCGCCTCGTTAGGTTTGTCGCTGGGCGTTATTGGCGATTTCCTTTACCCCGTGGTGGTAGCCGTATCTGTCATCACTACCTTCTTGACTCCTTACATGATTCGTCTGGCCACACCAGCCTATAATAACCTTGAGAAGCGTCTGCCTGGTAAGCTTATCAAGTCGCTTAACCAGTTGGCCATGGGCAATACTCATAGTCAGGAGGAGAGCAAGTGGAAACGCCTGCTCACGCAGATGACCATCAACACCATTGTTTACTCCATCCTTTCGTCGGCATCCATTGCCATGATGTTTGCCTTTGTGCTGCCCGTAACCCGTAAAATGCTGCCTGGCTGGGAGCTTCATTGGTATGCCAACGCCATTACCGGTGTACTCACCGTGGCCCTCATCGCACCCTTCCTGCGTGCCATGGTCATGAAGAAGAATCACAGCGAGGAGTGGAAAGCCCTGTGGGCCGAGAGCAATCGCAACCGTTTGCCATTGCTGTTCACCATCCTGGTGCGTTTCCTCATTGCCGTCAGCTTTATCTTCTATATCTGCAATTTCCTTAGCCGATTCACCAATGCCTTGATGATTACCATCGGTTTTGTAGTCATCGTGCTCATCATCCTCTCACGCCGTACCAAGCACCGTAGCATTACACTCGAGCGCCTGTTTATCCAGAACCTGCGTTCGCGCGATATCGAAGCCCAGGTGCATGGCAAGAAACGTCCGCTCTACGAGGGCAAGCTGCTCGATCGCGATATCCATATTGCCGATTTCACGGTGCCGTTCAACTCCACTTGGATGGGACAGTCATTGGCACAGCTCAAGCTGGGTACCAAGTATGGTGTGCATGTTAGTAGTATCCTGCGTGGAGGCCGTCGTATAAACATCCCCGATGGTTATAACATCCTGTTCCCAGGCGATGTGCTCCAGGTCATCGGTAGCGACCAGCAGTTCACTGCTTTCCGCGATGCCATCGAGAACGAGGTGCTGGGTATCGATGTAGATGTAGAGATGCGCGAGATGAAGCTGCGCCAACTCATTATCGGTACCGATAGTCCGTTTGTGGGTCAGACCCTCATCGAGAGTCGTATCCGCGATCGCTTCAGTTGTATGGTGGTAGGATTAGAAGAGGGAAAGGAAAGCCTCTCCCCCTATAGTCCAAATCGTAAGTTCCGTGCAGGTGATATCATCTGGGTGGTAGGCGAGCAAGACTCGCTCGACTCCCTGTTTAATATTAAAGATTAAACATTAAACATTAAACATTAAAGATTAAAGCCGGCAGTGAGTTCGCAGATTTTGACGATTACTTGCTTGGCTTTTTCCATTGATTGGATACTTACAAACTCGTAAGGTCCATGAAAGTTCACGCCGCCCGCAAAAATGTTAGGGCAGGGCAATCCTTTAAAACTCAGCTGTGCACCATCCGTACCACCACGGATAGGTTTTACTTTCGGAGCCACACCGCAGTCCTGCATGGCATGCAGCACCAGATCTATCACGTGCATCTGCGGGTCAATCTTCTCCTTCATATTGTAGTACTGGTCCTTGGTTTCAAGCGTAACCGTACCCTCGCCGTATTTCTCGTTCATCGCAGCCACCACGTTAACCAACGTGCGCTTGCGGTCCTCAAAGCGGTCGCGGTCGTGGTCGCGAATAATGTAGTGCATGCTTGCTTTCTCCACACTACCCTGTATGCCTAACAGGTGATAGAATCCCTGGTAGCCTTCGGTAGTCTCGGGGCGCTCATCGGCAGGCAGCATCGCAGCCAGTTCCATAGCCAGCAAGTTGGCATTCACCATCTTATCCTTGGCATAGCCTGGGTGCACGCTTACACCTTTTATATATACACGCGCGCTGGCAGCATTAAAGTTCTCAAACTCCAGTTCGCCCACGTCGCCACCATCCATCGTGTAGCCCCATTCGCAACCGAACTTCTCCACGTCAAAGTGGTGCGCACCCATACCTATCTCCTCGTCAGGATTAAAAGCCACGCGAATATCGCCGTGCTTTATCTCCTTATGGTCGCGCAGGTAGCACATCGCCTCTACTATCTCGGCTATGCCCGCCTTGTCGTCGGCACCAAGCAGAGTGGTACCATCCGTTACTATCAGGTCCTCGCCTGTGTGCTGCAGCAGCTCGGGGAACTTTTTCGGACTCATCATAATACCCTCGCTCAGCAGTATGTCGCTGCCGTCGTAGTTGCGTACAATGTGTGGCTTAATGTCAGCACCCGAGCAGTCGGGGCTGGTATCGTAATGCGAAATAAATCCAATGGTAGGAATCTTGTCTTTCGTGTTGGCCTTCAGCGTTGCGTAAATGTAACCCTTCTCGTCCATCTCCACATCGCTCAGTCCTTCGTGTTCCAGTTCTTTCTTCAAGTACTCGGCAAACACCAGTTGTTTCGCCGTACTCGGTACGGTGTCACTATCCTCAGCCGACTGCGTGTCAAACTGGGTATAGTTTATAAATCTCTCTGTAATGTCCATAATTGCCTGCAAAGATAGTGTAAATTGAGTGAAATACCAAAGAAAAACGTTTTTTTCTTTGTATTTGCGAGATACAACCCATTTATGCATTTAATCCGAAGCATCGACGAATCCACCGGTACGGTATACGCTCAATCACCCTACTCATCAGTATGGGTAGGTACAATCCAGCTAGAATGTTCAGCACATAGAATACATATACATACCCGTCAGGACATCCCAGCCTTCGCCATAATATCAACTCCACAAACGCCTGAAATGCAATACCGAACAGATATATAGGGAACACATAATTGCGTATCGACGACAATGCCTGCGGTATTCTGTCTGCTATGATCATGCTGGTGCTAATCATAGCCATCACACCCACCACACTCATCAGCAGCCACCATGGTTCGCCGTGCGGTGTCAACATATACATCGTGCAGTATGCAGCCCAGCAGGTGCACATAGCCAAAGCAGACCGCAGATATCGAAACAGCCTGTACTTGTATGTAATGATGCCCAGAAGAAAAAAAGGCAAGTGCTTGTTAAGCGTAAATGCATAGCACCAGTTGGTGTCTACCCAATCGGTAAAATCTACCAGATAAACTGCGATGGTCGCTGCAACTGCCATTACCTCAGCCTTCACTCCCCTATCAGATATATACCGATAGCATGGGTACAGCGCCATTATCCACACTAGCGACACCAGGTACCACCTGTGAGGCCAAGGCGTAGTGTCATAATCCAGCAGGGCGTATAGCAGTGTATCTATCCCTATCACCTTCGGATGCTTAACCACACCGTTAAACACCGCTTGACTGGCGCATCCCAGTACCGTACAAAACAGCAACGGCACTATCAGTCTTGCCGTCTTATCCTTATACAGCTGAAACGTTCTCCACTCGCTACTCATCCTGGTATAGTATAGCAGCATGCCACTAATAAAGAAGAATGTTGCCATAAAGAACGGCTGAAACACATCGCGTATCCGATGCACAAAAGCATAGTCGTCACCAATTGACGCATCATACAGTCGCACATGGTTCATCACTACAAGTACAATAGCCATGCCCTGCAGTGCCGATATCCAGTTTATCTTAGCCGATGTATGTATACTCTTCGTCATAAATATCTCGCCGCAAAATTAATAAGAAATCCTTAAATGCCAGCATCTTTCCCCGATTATTGGCATTTATTACATAAAAAAACGGAAATGAACTAATGTACCAATGTACCATTGCAGATAGAGTCAGATTAAACATTATTTATTCACAATTAGCCAGTTTTGTGCAATTATATATATTTTTCTGTTCAAAAACACATTTCATTTAATATTTCTTCGTATATTTGTACACGATACGCCTAATGAATGGCGCCAATAGCTAAAACGAATGGATATGGAAATACAATGCCTGTTTGAACAAGTACTCTATGAGATTGCACGCCACCTCGACGTGGATGTGAAAGAATTGTTAATGTCATAAAAAACTTATTGAATATGAACTATTTAATAAATCAGTGTATTTATCCAATTATGGATGAGATTGATGATGTAGGACAGGGCTTTTTTGCTGATGAATATTTTATCACAGCAGTTCAAGGACACAAGGGTCTGTCCCGCTGTGTCCTAGATTATAATATGATTTAGTAGTTTTGTTATTTTCTATGTATCTTTGTACCCAGAAGTGGATTATCAAAAGTAAGTATATATATGAAGAATAGAAGTATAATAGTAATTAGTTTGATTTTCTTTATATTAGGATTGTTAAGTTGTGGTCATAAAAATAGCACAAGCAATACTAGGTGCATAGAATTTATGGAAATACCTATTGAAGGGAATGTGAAAACCTTTGGCGAAAAGTTAGAAGGGAAAGGATATTGTTGTAATGGGGATGATACTCTATCAAGACAAATTGGTTATGATGGTACATACTTGAATAAGCCTGTACAAATAATATTGTATTATAATGAGGAAACTAGAGACATTAACATAGTAAGAACTTGGTTCAGAGGAAATATGCCTAATGTTGCTTCTTTATTAAATGAATATACTGAAAAATATGGAAAATGCGATATTAAAGCTGATTATGGTGATGTTTTCTATACTTGGAAAGTAGAAGGTGGATATATTGGTATAGCTACTGACAATTCATCATTTCTCGCCATAGATTATAGCAACAAAGAATTAAATTATTAATACAAAAGGGATTTTGGTAATATTTGATGTGAAAAGGCTTCCTAATGGGCACAGAGGGTCTGTCCCGCTGTGTCCTAGGTACTCCAGTTATAAGTAGAACTAAGTGGGATAGATGGGGATGGCTATAAAAGAGTATTTTAAAATGATGAAGGAAATGTTTAGGTATCTTATATTGATACCTTTCATTCCATTCCTTTATGTGCTAATGAGAGTACTAGGCAAAAGCTTTGAAGCAAATAGTAATATTCCTGAAGATTTGGATGAGCAAGAAAGAATGGCAAATAATAGGGAATAAATCTTTTCATCTCCCTCTGAGAGAAGCCGAAGATATAAAAAGAAGCCTAAGCAGTTTTCTATTTTTGGTTAAAATCTGCGAAATGTTTGGAATATGGGATATAAAAATGGGGGTTACTTAAAAAAGAGAGTATGATACATTTTGATGAAAACAAACCGTATAATCCAATAAATTACAGTAATGGACAATGGATTAAATTTGGGTGTGGATTTATTATTGTTTTAATAGTTACTATATTAGGACTGATAATAAACTCGTTTTTTTAGATTATGACAATAATAACAGGCAGAGAATTCAGGTCAAACCAAAGCAAGTATATTGGTATGGCACACAGAGGTGAGAGAGTGGTTATCTCATCTAAATCAGGGTATGCCGAACTAACTCCAGTATCTAAAGAAGATATAGAAGTTGGAGAGTATATTAATAATAAGTCTTTTCTTGCTGTAGCAAAACAGGTCAGAAAAGAGTATAAAGAAGGAATAGGAGTGTCTTACCCTGAAAAACGTTGTTTTTTTATTCAACGTTTTTCAGGGTAAGACAGAGATTAATATACCGAGGGGTGTTTAATTATTGCACAATTCACCCCTTTTGTGCAAAGTCAAGCATATAAACGATGATAATATTTCCGAATCAACAAAAATAATACTATATTTGCACACGAAACGCCTATTTTTAGTAATATTACAATATTAATCTATGGACAATCTACGATATAACAAAATCAAGGCTATCATAGCCAATATATATGATTGTAAACCTGGTAAATGGATATATGTCATTTGTATTTCCATATTTCTTTCGGCGTGCTCAAATGCTGGTGGAGTTAAAAAGGTGAATAACGAACCGACATCTCAAAAGGATTCTCTTGAGTTCTATGTTGATGTTTATAAAAAGATTATTAGTGCCTATCTACATCCAGATACAACAGGACTTAATAATCTGGATTCGAAGGGAAAGGCTTTGATAGGAGAAATGTCTGAAGGATTACAAGAGCATGTTTCCAACTATAACTTGCCAACTGAAGGTAAAACAAACTGGGTTAAAAAAATAGCTTATTCTGATTCAATCATTCAAGTGGGCTTAAATCTCTTGGATAATCATAAAATGAAAGAATTCCATGATCTTATGTACAAGGAATATCTGCCGACATTCTATTTTCACCCAGCAACGTCCCTAGAGTTAGACAGCTACTTAGTTAGCATGATAATAGAGCTTGCATATAAAGAATACCATAATGATAAGAAAAAGATATTGACCGAAGAACGAGACTTATTTAATAAGCACTATACAAAATTGATGATGAATGAGTATATCATAGACGGTCATTGGGTGGAAGATACACATTTTATACATCCTGATCATGAGGACTTGATAAATCGTCTCATAGAAGTCAATTGGGAATTAGACGATAATTCTGAGGCAGAAAGGCTAGCGGAACAGTGGTACACAATCGTTACAGAGAGAGCACCTGGTGATAGAGATTTAGTATATAAGGCTGTATCTTTATTATCTGAAGCTTATCAGAAAAGTGGTAAGGTCGGTGATCATATGGAACTAGAAAAATGGTTAGAAGGAAATAAATAGAATGTAATATGCAAGAAGATAATCATCGTTATAACAGAATCAAGGCAGTTTTAGCTGAGAATGATAAAACTGGAACCTGGCTGTCTGAAAAGATGGACAGGAACATTGGTACAGTATCCAGATGGATGACGAATAAAGTTCAGCCGTCAGTAGAACAGCTCTATGAGATTGCACACCACCTCGACGTGGATGTGAAGGATTTATTAGTGTCATCGAAGTAAAGGATTAATTATGAGGTACATAATTCAAAAGAGTCCAATCATAGAAAAGTTTTTTATCTGGGATACTGTGGAGAAAAGAATAACCACAGAAACTGGATATGACATAATCGTTGATATAGTTGAAGACAAATATGCCATTGTAGGCTTTAGAAAAAGCTACAAGATTGACTTCCATTATTATAAAACTTATGATTACAAACTTGTTGATGTGAATGGTAGAGAAGTTTTTAATGAAGAGTTCGAGTTTGTCTATCCAACAGATTCCGTTATTTACTGTAAATTGGGGAATCTACCCATTAACAAACTAACGTACTTGGGTAACTATGTGTGGAATCAAAAAGACAAGATTATTAAAAACAAATATCCCTATTTTTACATTGATGACGAAAAAGCTATTGTAAAAGGAGAGTACTGGGAAGATAGAACTGACCCGATCTTTCCAAAGTTTGGATATATGTATCAATTGCTCAACAAAAGAGGCGAAATATTGCAAGAAGAAAATATTGAAAACAAAGAACATATATCTAAAATACTCCAAAAATTCTCTAAATCACATCAACAGCCAAACTATGTTTATATAGATTTTCTGGCAGACAACTTAGATGAGAAATGGGCCCATATTAATGAAATGACTGAAAGAACTAACGATAAGTATTATAATCTTGGTTCCATTCAAATCAATGATACATTGGTATTAACAAATGTACATTTAGGTTTCGCTTGGAATAAGTATCTCTTAGTTTACAAAGATGACAACGAATATGATAGAAGTTATCATCATGATAGGAAAATAATTAATAGAGCGAACAATTGTCTGGCAATCCTTAATGATTCTTATAAGTTGCTATATTATTCTGCCGATGGTTTCAAAGTTAACACGAGAACCTTTATTGATCGTATTATAATAGGCGAAGAGTATATCATGGACTTCGATGGAAGTCTATTCAGCATATCCAAAGACATAATCTTTAGTGATGATACTTGTGACCGCCTTGGATATTTGCAAATTGAAAAGGATGATAAACTTGGGTATATGAATAATAGAGGAGAGGTTGTTATACCAACAATTTTCCCTAAAGACGTTCAAGTTGGCATTGACGAGGATGCTGCTAACGAATCATGGCAAGAGTATCAACAGTATGCCACAGATTCGGTTTCAGATGCATATGAAGGAGATTCCGATGCACGTTGGAATACAGACTAATTAAGATATTTATAAGAAAATAAAAGAATTATAATTGAGTTCAACTTAAAAACGAAAGGAATAGATGTATCGAAATAAGAATAAACATAAGCATCGTTTCTCAAAACTGAAGAAACAATATAAGGATGCAATAAAAAGGCAACTGACAAGGGATTTCATTCTTTTGTCTAAAAATGACATTAACCATGATTGCTTGTTTGCACATCCATTATCAGAAACGGATAAGTTGTTTGAAGAAAGAGACGGAATCGAACAATTATCATCCCATATAAATGATGACGAGATTTACATGCAGAATGGATATGCAAGCGCAGCTACAGCCTTGCTTAATCTGATAAAGATCTCAAATGACAGATTTGTTCGGGAAAGTTATATAAACCCTGTGATGTTCTGTTTTCGTCAGTATCTTGAGTTGTCGATGAAAGATTCGATATTGAGGTTAAGGCTTATGAGAAAGAAAGCGAACAAGGACGAGTCAAAAATACAAGGTCATGACCTCCTAAACTTATGGGAAGGATTGGTTAAGTATCTTACTAAGGATAAGACAGTAATTAGTGTTGGCAATCTGATAAAAGAGTTAAATGATGTTGATAAAAGTGGAACCTTGTTTAGGTATAACGAGTTCCTAACCAAAAGTATTGGTGATGAAGAGCGTAAGATGCCATTGATAGACGTCGATAACTTATACACACGAGTACTACAGATGTATCGTTTCTTTGAGAGTGTCAACGAGCTGGCCAGAAATGGTCAAGACGAGATGGCTGCTAACCATTGTGAATATGAATAACAAACAATTAATGAACAAAATGTGTTTATGAATAAGTTGTATTTCTTAATTACCCTTGCAGCCATATGCTTGGCAGCATGTAATAATAGCAACACTAAAAGCGGTAATGGGCAAAATGATAGTACAGAAGCACTAACAGCAGAGGATGTATATAATCAAACTATTAATAAAGTAGCAATGATTATAAGCTATAAAGATGGTGTGCCATACTCTCAAGGATCTGGTTTTTTCATTAACAAAAACACGATGGTAACAAATTACCATTGTGTAGCTGGTACAGAGAAATTAGAATTTAAAATTGCAGGCGATGAGGAAGTTTACCAAGGGGCAAAAGTTATAAAAGCGTCTCCACTTCATGACCTCGCTATTATTAAAACCAAACAAGATTTCCCTTATGTCAAAGTAGACTCTGTAGGCAAAGAAAAGGTTGGGGCAAAAATATACGCTATTGGTAACCCAAGAGGTTTGGAGGGGACTATTTCTGATGGAATCTTATCAGGAAAAAGAGATAATGAAGGCGTAGAGTATTTGCAAATAACTGCACCTATTAGCCCAGGAAATAGTGGTGGTCCTGTGTTAAATGAAAAGGGTGTTGTCATTGGTGTTGCGACTTTTACATATAAGAATAGTCAAAACCTTAATTTTGCAATGCCGGTATCATATATAAATAAGTGTGTAGATATTAACTCCTTACCCCAACAAGGACATATAGTAAAGTCTGACTCAACAGCAATAAACATAGTTTCTTATTCCAAAGGCTGGCATGAGAGCATTCAACAAGTTTCTTTCCACAATAACACATCTCAGAGTGTTATCAGTATTACTGGTGTATTGATTTATCGTCGGAAAATTGTTGAATATGAATACAATAGTACCTATAGTAATCCATATACGAATTGGAAATATTCACTTGGTGACATATTCCACTACCAAGTATTTTCAGTAGATGTTGATATAGCACCGAAAATGTCTAAGCTTGTTAATTTGCGTTGTGATCCTGAATTATATGAGCATCAGTATTGTAACTCAAAGAGTGGGTGTACTGGTTGTGGTAGAACAAGTAGTATTCATTACGATATTGAGTTTAGGTTGCTTTCATATGAGATAGAGGAATAACATGAAATATTCCTATATGTAAACAAAAACGGAAGAAATAAATAACTGATATACAAAGATGGGCAAAGACACTGAACATATAAATATGATATATACTCTTAGAAGTTTTACTCTGAAATATGGAGATATATCTGGAGAACAATGGTTATTACGAAATGACGGAAAGATATATCGAACTCTTTGGATCGACAATTCCTCTTTCGAGCATTTTGTCGTGTTTGTAGAACATGCATTAGATATCATCCCCCTATCTGTTATATACGAGATGCAGGATGCTCTCCAGGTGACAGTTAAGTGGGATACGGATGGAAAAGTGAGTGCTATTGTTTATATTGAGCGTGATGCAGAAACAGGAGAAGTGCCTTTAATTGATATCAAGCACACAAACAACAAGTTCACTCAGACTAAAGAACAGTTTAATGAAGTCCAATCACTTATTAAGAACTCCTTGTGTTATTATGCTTATACAGCTATTGCTCATTTTTCTTTCAATTTCGAAAGTGTAATAGAATCTCCTTATTTTGACGATTATGTGGAATATTTGGGATTAGACAGAAAGGCATTGGATAGTATTATACATCCATTCCCTCTTGAACCATATAAAAAAACATATAGAAAGGCGATAGGCACAATATATAACACATGGGAAATGAAGTATTTCTTTTATTTTCTATATTTGCATATCGAAATTGGCATACTGACTTGGGACGAAATAAATCGCATTGGTATTTCTTTTGGATACTCAAAAACAAATATCAGAGATTTCATAGAACAGGTTAAGCTACTTATACAATCTGATAGCACTTCAATTGCAATTAAGGAATTGAAAATATTCAAAAGAGGTATATCGAAACCTTATAATAGGGTTCCCCCTCATTCGTTAATGTCAGCTATCTATAGCGTGGACTCTTCGTATGTTGAAGAGAATGAAAATGATAAGAATGGGGAAGCAACAGACTGGTCCTGCTACGACACCACTGATTACTGGAACATTGATGATGAAGGGCTAAGAGATGCTCTTGATGATGATCCAGATGCTTATGGAAATATTGATTAGAAAGTAAAGGAATTGAGATATGTTTCATGACGACATAAAATTCAAGAAAGCCATAGAGCTATTAGAAAACCAAGGCTTTGAGTGCTGTGATTTCGATGCATTCATAGCAAGTATGGGTATAAAGTGTATTGAAGTCATACCACCTATTAACTCAACTGTCTGCTGCGTTAGGCGGGCAGATAGGCAATGGGCAGCATTTGATTATGGAAATAAAACTCCGATAGTGGATTTTGGCAAGTATAACTACATGTGGGGATTTGATGATGGTTATTGTTTGGTGAGCGTTCATGATGATGATCCTACAACTTTTGCTAATAGGGGATCATTGACTCTCGTGGTAATGAGGTGGTGAAACCTTATACTTATTTGAATATTTGGAGCTTCTATGGGAAGAATGAGCAATATATTATGGTGCAGACTGAAATAGGTTTTGCATTGCTGGATAGGAATAATCCAACTGTAGTGATAAATAATAATCCATTTAGAAGATGAAGAAATTGGTCTTTTGGATAATAATTATTGGCATCATTATATTGGGGATGTATTTTCCAATAGTATGGTGGATTATTGGCATAACAGTGTTGCTGATAGTCTTACTCTTTGTGTGGCTGATTAGAGGAAGTGACAAAAGAGAAGAAGAACGGATGATAGAAAAATTCGGCAGGGATTATAAAGATGCTATTTCCATGGGAAAATTGGGACTCCGCACTCCTTATCCGTGTACACCAGACTCATACCACACTTCAAAGAAAGGAATAGAAGAGATTGCAAAAAACCAACTTCCAGAATTCACCATTAAGGAATGTAAGGAAACTTTGGAGGATTTTACAGGTGACTACTGTGGTGAGGCTACCATAGAATTCAAAGAACCAATAGGTGATTCTGTCATTATGCAGATTGAAGGAGCAATGAAGCTGGGACAGTCGAAATGGAGAATGATTGGTAACGGTACTTATGAATGTGTACTCACAGAACCTAATTTGAGTACAAAGCCAAGCAAAGATGAGTTTTGGAGGATCTCATTGCAGAAGAATTCCGTTATTGGTAAAATTGTTTATGGAAGGGTGTAAAACTGGGCAAAGGATATGAAGAAGTTTATCTTTGGTTGTGTTTTTATTGTATTGGCAGCGATGGTAATAGGCAATTTTCGGATTGGGGATATTTTCTCCAAGCCGAATAATCTAGATAATACTTCTGAGGATGTAAACAATGAAAATAACTTGGAGAGCCTTAAGCTATACAGTGCGCTAGAAATAAGAGAGATGTTTGAAATGTCCCCCAAATTATCGTGTGTAATATATGATAACAAACTTATAATAGAGTATCCTGACTTTATGAAAAAAGAAGAAGAAAGTTGGGACTCGCAATCAATGCGTGTGTCTTTCTATGAGGTTGTAATGACTGCAAAGGTGTTTGAAGACGATTATGACATGAGTGTTAGAGAAAAGTATGACGCACTAAACATGACTGCTGTTACCAAATCTGTATCTGATAGCAGTTTTATGATGGCAGGACGTAGTGTAAATAATATGCGATATTTCGAAAAGTTTATGTTGGTGGATTATAGAACATGGCTTTACCTTCGAGTTGATTTTCCAAAAGAACTAACATGGGCAGTAGATCCTCTCTTGCATTATGTGAAAGATTACAAGCCAGATTTCGTTTGGAAAAAAAATAATAGCAAATAAACGATGAAGAAAAGATTAATAAAGATAGGTGCGTGGACCGCTGGCATTGTTGCCGTTGTATGCCTGGTGTTGATCCTAGTATGCAATCAGATTGTGGTGAACTTTGCCAAAGGGAAGGTTTTCTATAATATCGACAGTATTAAATACAATAAGGTTGGGCTTTTATTGGGGACAACTCCACAGGCTCGTATAACTAAGATAAAGAACTACTTCTTTATCTATCGCATTGATGCAGCTGAGCAGCTGTACAAGGCAGGGAAGATTGAGCAGATATTGATTAGTGGCGATGAGGATAGTCTGGATGGTGTCAATGAGCCTGAATGTATGAGGGATTCGTTGGTGGCTCGAGGTGTGCCAGCAAGTGCTATCATCTTGGATGGAAAGGGATATAGAACGATAAACTCTATCATTAATGCCAACAAGGTGTTTGGTTTGAAGAGTTTTACGATAATATCTCAGGAGTTCCATAATGAGCGAGCCATTTACCAGGCAGAGCATCTTGGGCTGGATGTGGAGAACATTCAGGCATATAATGCAGAAATGCCAAAAGCAAGACGGGCGTTTCTTACCACAATCCGCGAGTATTTTGCAAGGGTTAAGTTGTTCATCGATTTGTGTTTTACAGATAGCCATGATCTCAGTCCACAAAACTCAAGGAAACTTGTAAAATGGAAGTCTGTACCTTGTCATCGAATTCCAAAAGAGTTTGCAGATAGTTTGAAAGTAGATAGATACAGCAAGGATAGTATCCTCGTTGTCTATAGACAGCCGGTTAATGGATATAAAGTGAAAGCTATTGCCAAGTTGGCTGTATCTGATGTTGATATTATCTCTGCAGATTTTACTTTTACGAAAGGCGGACAATCATTTAAGCTCCATACACAATGCTTTGGAGATACAGCGTTCTGTAAAGGAAGGCTGGACTTCCAATTTGAAAATCCAAAGTTATTCAAAAAGTATAAGAACAAGACTATAAAGGCTAATTATCATTATTATAAAGATGAAGATCAGTTGATGCCGATGTATACACCATTCTTCTTTATGGACTTGGATTTCGACGGAAAAGAGGAATTGGTTATAGTCCACAAGTCTATGGCTGTTAGATATCACGATGGTTACGATGTGTATCGTATTGTAGAAGGACGTCCTGTGCTCATAGACTATCCTCCATATAATGATAATAAAGATTACTGGGGATTTGGCATGACGGACTATCCAGAGTTCGACTATAAGAAGAAAACAATATCATGCCCATATCCTGAAGGTGAACTAAAGTGGGCTGGCCGTACCATCTATGGCGTCAGTAAAAAGCATAAAGATACAGTGGTGGCGAATGGTAAGAAACATCTATTTAACCATATGGAAGTGATTAAGGAGATAAAGTTTGATGAATGATCTGCCTGGCTTTATAATAAAATCCCTCAGGCTTCGCTTAGAAACCTGAGGGTGATATGATAGAGCCTGCTGCAGTATGCGTGGCGGGCCGCGCAAGTGCAGGTCCTTGGCTATCTACATGGTGCCCACGCAGCTCGTAGCGCCCAGGGCGGTAACAATCGCTGTTGCGATACTCGCAATTATCTGTACGATGAACTTAATTGTTTCTTTCTTTGTCATAATGGTTAATCGTAAGCATTCGTTGAAATACACGTTGTAACAGTTGTAGTTTTGTCGTACCTTTGCATCCGCAATAGTGCACATAACTACAACTTTTATTGTATCATGA
>CADAOD010000007.1 GCA_902789415.1 uncultured Prevotellaceae bacterium | reverse complement strand
TAAAAAGCTACAGGAGGAGTGCGCTGAATTTGCCCGATTGTCGCAGGACGAAACCTACTGGAACCTGTCGCATCGTGCCATCGTGATAGCCTGGTTAAAAGCTTGTGTGCTGTACGTTGCCAACGGCTGCCAATGGGAAAAGACGATTGAAGATTTTGTTCGTTGGAGTCTGCAGTACGATCTTTGGTGCAAAATGCAGTTCTTTGGCGAGGATATTGAGAAAGCCAACCAAGAAGGTGAACGCGTTGGCACCCGCGGCCCTCGCAATCTGCTGGAGCTATTGCCCGATGAGTTTACCATAGATGATGCTAAGCGCGTTCGTCAGCAACAAGGCTTGAGCGCTACCAATGCAGCCAAAATGGTAAGGAATTGGAAAAGCAGAAAGTATGTGACTCAGATATCAGATATCAGTTTTAAAAAAGCATCAAGATTCATAGCAAACAATAAAACAATAAAAGAATAAGCATGGAACCAATAGTACAATTAAATAGTAATGCACAGCTCTCCCAACATTTTAAGTTGGGGGAGTTCACAGAGAACAAACATCCTGAAGTGTATAACATCCCCAGCCATGAGGCGATTGCTAATATGAAGCGCGTTTGCCAATGGTTAGAAGTGTTGCGAAAGCGGTATAATGAAAACTATGGAGTGGGCGAGGAGCCTATCCGTATTAACTCAGGGTATCGCAGTCCGCAGTTGAATAAAAAGGTTGGCGGGGTTGCCAGCAGTAACCATGTTACGGGTTGTGCCGTTGATATCAAGGTGTTGAATACCGAGCAATTAATACATTATGCTAACATCCTGCTGGATTACGCTGATGAGAGTAACCAGAACTTTGATGAGCTACTGATAGAAAAGAACCGCTACGGCGCTATCTGGCTGCACTTTGCGGTGCGTCCGTTCAGTAATCGCCGCCACGTAAACATTCTAAATGCGTAAGGCACCTTACACTTCGAAGCGGATATAGGTGCGGTCGTCGAACGAGTTGTTGCCTGCAACGAAGGCTTTGGTGGCTTTGAAGGCGCCAATATTCAAGGGGTCGGTTTCGCGCTGGTGGGCCAGTAGCGATTCCGACTCTTTTAGTGTTGGGGCCAGTTGGGGATAGCCGTCGCTGGCGAACACGAGCTCCCATTTCTGGAAGTCGAGTGGGATGACCTTTACCTTTTGCTCGGGGATGGGGAAGCCATCGATAACGGCATAGGTGATGTTCTGATTTTTCATCACCTCGAGCATGGTGGGTATCATCACCTCACGAGCAGGATCGTGGGACTGCAACAAATCGGCTTGTGGCACGCCTGCGGCCAACAGCTCCTTCACCTTAGCGGCACGCATCTCGGCCAGGGGTTGCTCGTAGGGTTTGGGGTTATCGAAGTAGTTGCCACCAATGAGGCACTGGCAATCGCCTACCATCCAAACCTCGCGGCGCAAACGACTGTAGATGATGGCCGAGGCGCAGAGGCGCTCTTCGGGGTGCTGCTGCATACGCTCTACAGGAAAGCGGAGCCAGTAATGGCGGCGCAACGCACGTGTAACACCTACGCAGAACTGATGACTGCTGGTGTTGGCGGGCATTTTGCGTATGTAGCGACTGATGAGCAGCATAGCATAGCGGCCATTGCTCATGATGGGGCAATGGCGACGCTTGGTTTTAGAGGTACTGCCATCAATAACAGCAATAAAATCAGGAGTTACGACGATTCCGTCCTCGCTTTTCTTGTTGGGGCTTTTCGCTATGATGCTTTGCTCGAGAATTTTCATTTTTAAAATTAGGATTATAAGATTTGGGCTTACCACCACCTGATGATTTGCCATAACCTGAAGGTTTGCCGCCGCCTGCGGGCTTGGGGGCGCCATAAGCTGGGCGATAGCCGCCCTGTGGGGGCATGCCGCTATACAGCTTGGCAATGAGATCGGGGCGACCTATGCGGCGCAACGACCGCTCGATGCCACGACGCTCCTCGGGTTTGTACCAGAAGAAGAACTGGCGCTGGGCCAACTTTTCTTTAGGTGTTTTGGCGCTGAACACGGGTTGCAGCGTGTAAGGATCGTAGCCAGTGTACCACGTTTCGGTGGCGTTGGTGAGTGGCGTAGGGGTAAAGTCCTGCACCTGCTCGAGATGGAAATCGAGGTTCTTGGTGATGACTGCCAACTCGGCCATATCTTCCTCCTGACAGCCTGGGTGGCTGGAGATGAAGTAGGGGATGATTTGCTGGCGAAGACCTTCCTCGCGGTTGATACGATCGAAGATGCGCTTGAACTCGTAGAACTGCTGGAACGAGGGCTTGCGCATGAGATAAAGTACACGATCGCTGGTGTGCTCGGGGGCAACCTTGAGTCGGCCCGAAACGTGACGGGTAATGAGCTCGCGGGTGTACTCCATAGCGGCCTTATTGCTGGCCTCGTCCTTGCTGCGATGTAATAATAAATCGTAACGAACACCGCTACCGATATAGCTGTGCTTGATGCCAGGAAGGGCATCGACAGAGCGGTAGATATCGAGCAGCTTGGAGTGATCGGTATTGAGGTTGGGGCATATCTGCGGGTGTACGCACGATGGGCGGCGGCACTTTTCGCAAGCGTTCTTATTGCGGCCGCTCATGCCGTACATGTTGGCCGAAGGACCACCCAGGTCGCTCAGGTTGCCTTTAAAGTCGGGCATCTCTATAACTTGTTTTACCTCGCGCAGAATGCTCTCCTTGGAACGGCTGGTAATAAATTTGCCCTGATGGGCCGAAATAGTACAGAAGGCGCAACCACCAAAACAACCACGATGGATGTTTACGCTGAACTTAATCATATCGTAAGCGGGAATGCGCTTGCCCTTATACTTGGGGTGCGGCTGACGGGTGTAAGGCAAATCGAACGATGCATCGAGCTCCTCGGTAGTCATAGGTGGATATGGCGGGTTGATAACCACATACCTGCCATCAACACCCTGCAGCAGGCGCTGGGCGTGCATCATGTTGGATTGCTCCTCTACATTCTTAAAGTTCTCGGCCTGTGCCTTTTTATTCTTGAGGCACTCCTCGTGTGAGTGGAGCACAATATCACGATCGGTAATGCCACCAGGTATTTCCTCTTTGCGAGCCAGGAATACTGTCTGCGGCAGGTCGCGTATGTCGCACATACGCTCGCCGGCAGCCAGGCGGCGGGCCAGCTCGATGGTAACCTTTTCGCCCATGCCGTAGGTAATCATATCGGCAGGCGAATAGCAAAGCAGGCACTTCTTAAGGCTGTCGCTCCAGTAGTCGTAATGAGAAACACGGCGCAACGAGGCCTCGATACCACCTAACACTACAGGCACATCGGGATACAGCTCCTTAAGGATTTTGGTGTAAACGATGGTGGGGTACTCAGGGCGCATGTCGTGGCGACCGTCGGGGCTGTAAGCATCCTCGGAACGCAAACGGCGGGCAGCGGTGTACTTGTTTACCATCGAGTCCATACAGCCTGGGGCAATGCCAAAAAACAGGCGTGGACGACCTAACTTTTTAAAGTCGCGATAGTCGCCGTGCCAGTCGGGCTGGGGCACAATGGCTACACGGAAACCTGCGGCCTCGAGTGTGCGGCCAATCACGGCGGCACCAAACGATGGGTGATCTACATAAGCATCGCCCGAGAACAGGATTACATCTACGTAATCCCATCCACGGAGTTCGAGCTCCTTTTTTGTTGTGGGCAGAAAATCAGTTAATCTGTACTCTCTCAATTCTAATTCCTAAATTATGGAAATCAGTTGAACGGCGTGCCCTGCACAACGTTAGTGGCCATGCCTAAGCCGTCGTTATTCTGATTCTTCCAGTTAATGTATAATAGCACAAGCTGCTGCAGTCCGAATGCCTTCATGTTGGGATGATAGATGACATCGAGACAGAGGTCGAGCAGGGTTTTATCTTTACCGGCATCGCCCTCGAGCAGTGCGCGAATGTTCAATTTCAACTTGTCAAGTACCTGTTCGTCGACGTAGCCGTTTGAGTCGATCAGATCGCGGAAAAGCTGATACTTCTCGATGGTCAGCAGGTGTTCGTCACTTACTTCGATACTACGGGTTCCAGATGCGTTAGATTGAATCTTCATATTTTTAGATATTTTTAGGGGTTATTTGATTGTAATAGGAATTGCAAAATGCCACGCATAATGCTGTTGCGCTTGGGCTCGTCCTTGATACACTCGAAGGGGAAGCCCATGGCGAACGACTTGTAATCGGTGCCGCTATAGGCTACCGCAGCGCTGTAATCATCGGCATACTTCATGGCCGAGAAGGCGGGATAAATAGGCTCGATGATTTCGGGGTGCTGATCGGCATAGTGCTGCTCGTTAAGCTGACGGTGGAACGTGAACTGCAGACCAAGACCGTTGATGGTATCGCGTTGCAGCGAGTCGGCATTCAGTCCCTGGTAGGTAAGCTTAAGGATATCGGCCATATAACGGCGCTCGTTGGGTTCCTGCATGTCGCTGCCCAGGTAGGCACCGCTAACCAGCAGCGAACCGCCACGATTGGCAAACAAACGGATGTGCTCGCGCAGCATGGGCGACATGAGCTGATAAGGCACCAGCGAGTAGCCATCGTGGCGCTGCAGACCCAGGATGACATCCATCATCTCGTAGTTCTGCGGATAAACATCGTTGTTATCGAGTGCTGCCACCGAACAGCTGGCCACACGATATTTGCGGGCTGTGGCGATGGCTGATGCGTGGGTGCGGATATAATCGAAATCGTTACCGGCGATGAACTGGCCCTGCAGCGAGTCGTTGGTATAGCCCAGACCATCTCGGCGCTCGCTACCAATCTTGCTCTTGTCCCAACCAGTCTGATAACCTAACCAACCGGCTGTGCGGCCGTAGGTAACGCCGGCATCGGTAGTAAGGTCGAAACCTTGCGAAACGCTGTTATCGACCACCTGTGGGGCTGCCAAACGGGTAAAGCCATTAACGATGAGTACCGACTTCTGCGCCTCGGGCACATCGAATACCGATACCACCTCGCTGGGAAAACTCTCGCCGCCATCGTTAACGGCTGTGACACGGAACGAGTACAGCTTTTCGGGATCGACGGGGATGGTGATGGATGTTTCGGTGCCGCCTTTTACATAGGTGCCGTTATCGAAACCGCTGCGACCAACGGCTGTGTAAACTACAAAACCTGTAGGTTTGGCGGTAGATTCGTACTCGTCGTAAACGGGGCGCCAGCTGATTTTGGCCTGACCGCGACCGGTAAGTTCGGCCGAGAGGCGATTGGGCGCCAAGGGCTGCACCACATATTTTTTATGGTGCATGCTGCTGATGTAGCGCAGCAGGGTTTTATAGATACTACGAGCCAGATCGAAACGGAAGTTGGGATCCTGACCCATGCGCATGTCGGCAAAGTTCTGGTGCGACATGGTTTCGAGAATGGCGCTGGGCACCATGGGGCAACGGGTTTCGCTGTAGTTGCGATCGTAGAGTTCGCGTGTGGGCCAGTTGCCGTATTTCTTTTTGATATCGGCAGGGATAGAGTAGAGCAGTTCGTCGGCCAGATCGCGCGATACCAGGCGGGTAAGGCCCGTGTTAAGAATGCTATCGTTAAGATAGGTGGTGCAAACACTCAGGGTGCCTGTATGACTCTTGCCATCGCGGGTATAACCGGCATCGCTGTGAACGGCCAACGAGAGTTCGATGGGCACATTCAGGCCTGTGGTATCGGGCTCGTACACCGAACCGCCAGCCAGGTGGTTGGCCATATAGCTGCGCACGTTGATGTCGTCGCCATAATCGTCCTCGCCGTTCTTGGTACTGTAAACCTCGTAAGGCATGCCTGCCCACTGAGCATAGTAACGGGCGCCCTCGAGGCAACGGGGCAGACCGCTTACACCGCGACCACGATCAATATTACCCATACCGCCACCAAAGCGTACGGCATCGGCTGTTACCACACCGTGGTGATGGCGACTCAGGTTGCTGAGCGTTACGCAGTTGCGAGTGCTCTGACCTTGGTCGAAATAGAAGGTACCGAGGTAAACCCACGTTTTCTGTCCCATCGTCTGGTTAACACGGAACTCGGTGGGTATGCCTTGATGCCACACGGTGTAGTGGGCATCGTCGATACTGTTCTCGACAGTCTGATAACTGACGTAAACAGCATAATTGCCGCTCTCGGTAATGGCGGGCTTCCATATAATCTCACTCTGGTGCTTGGTATTAGCGGTGATGGCCGCCTGGCGACAAGTACCAGCATTAAAAGGATTTTCGAAATCAGTATAACTACCTGGATGCCAAGCAAATCCGGTTGAATCGCTCTTGCACCACTGATAGCTGCCGTTAGTCTCGGCATAGCCCGATTGGGGCGTATCGTTGTCAACTATAAACTCGTTGCGCTGCCAGTCGCGTTCGCGTGGCGTAAACACCACAGCGCCTGCATTCTGCAGCATGGGGATGAGGTAGGGTACAACGATGGTTTGTGTAAAAAGGTCCTCGCGTGTACCAAACAGTGCTGGGCGTTGCCACTTCCACGTGCTGTCCTTGACATTGAAGAAGCGACCATGACTGGCCCAAAGCGAGATGTGGCGGTTTTGCAAACCCTCGGTAATGGTGTAGGGCAGCGAGGCGTTACGCACCCAGGGGCGACCGTGATAATCGATGTCGCCCCAGGTACGGTTTTTATCTTTGTGCTGGCGCAAACGGTTGGGCACCAGCTGGCGAACATCCCAGCCGTTGGTAGTGATGCTGAGGTTATAATCCTGCACCGTATCGGGCAGCAACTGCAGCACATCCTGATAGATGGTCTCGGCCATCTCGGGGGTAAACAGCTGTTCGCCAAAAGTGTTGTTGGCACTGATGTCGATAGTACGCAATGAATCATTAACCACCAGAGTTTTCAGGTGAAAACCGGAGCGAATACGCTGTTCGTCGCTCTTGTAGTTTACAAAGTATCGGTCAATCTTATCCTTCAGCGTTTTATAGGGGTCGGGCGGTGTTTTAACCTTGATTTTCCGAGCCGCATCAGCGGGCATCGCAGTAAGCAAGGCAAACACAGCCGCGAGTATGATACTTGTACGTTTCATTGCTTGGTAATATCTCCTATCTCTCCAATCGAGAAGTTCTCGGGCTTTTTGCCCTTAAAATCTTTAAAATACAATTTTATTTCCCGCATGTCGGCATCAAGGTCGCCAGTTGGGATTATGGTTTTTGTACACTGTATGAGTTTGCGCTCGTAATCCACTCCATATAATAAAATAGGTATGCCGGCCTTAAGTGCAATGAAGTAGAAACCTTTTTTCCACTCATCCACGCGGCTGCGGGTACCCTCGGGAGTGATACACAGTTTAAACTGCGATGCCTGCTTGGCTGTATCGGCCATCGCGTCGGTCATGCTCATCTTCTTCTGTCGGTAAACAGGTATGCCACCCATACTACGGAAGATAGGGCCAAGAGGCCAGAAGAACCATTCCTTCTTCATCAGGAAGTTGATCTTCATACCCTCGGCTCTACTGTAAAGCTGACCCAACAAAAAATCCCAGTTACTGGTGTGGGGCGCTAAACAGATAATGAACTTTTCGGGGTGGTTTTCGGAAATATCCTTCTGCCACCCCATGCGTTTATACAGAATCCATCTGCAAAGTGATTTTAGCATTGCAGTACCTGGATTATGCGTTAAGCTGATCTACAATTTCTTGTGCTTCGGCGGTAAACTTATCGCGCAGGTCCTTATAATAAGCCTGTACATCCATGCCAGGCTCTGGATGAGAAATGCGACTGATATAGTTGGCGCGAAGCATGATTACAGAACGAATCAGGGCATCGTCGTTTTCCGAATTTCTATCGTTACCATACAATGAGAGCGCTACTGCCTCGGCAAAAATCTCGTCACAGATTGCATTGATGCTTTTCTTAAGTGTTCTTTTGTTCATCATAATTATTTCCTTATTTATCCCCTCCTTTTGGGGTGTTTTGTTATATTGATAAAGCAAAGTTAGAAAAAAAAACTGAGATAACAAGTGTTTTACACCAAAAAAATATTAAAATGCCAAAAATACCTCGATTTCTTTCGTATTTCTTACAAAAAATAAGTAATTTTGCGGCTCAGAAAACAATTACTCATTAATTTATAAGGAATATTAATATGGAAAAAAGTGCATTGCAGTTGGCGAGAGCCGCTTATCAGCCTAAGTTGCCTAAGGCGCTTCAGGGTGCAGTAAAAGTTAAGGAAGGTGCCGCTACACAGAGTGTTGGCGACCAGGAGGAGATTAAGAAGCTCTTCCCTAACACCTATGGTATGCCTATCGTTGAGTTTGAGCCCGCTACCGAGGCTAACAACACTAAGATGAATGTAGGTATCATCCTTTCAGGCGGTCAGGCTCCTGGCGGTCACAATGTAATCACCGGTCTGTTCGACCAGATTAAGAAGCTGAACCCCGAGAACCGTCTGTTCGGTTTCATCCTGGGTCCTGGCGGTCTGGTAGATCACAACTATATGGAGCTCACAGCTGATATCATCGACGAGTATCGTAACACTGGTGGTTTCGATATGATCGGTTCGGGCCGTACAAAGCTGGAGAAGGTTGACCAGTTTGAGAAGGGATTGGAGATTATCCGCGAACTGAACATCAAGGCTATCGTTATTATCGGTGGTGACGACTCTAACACCAACGCTTGTGTACTGGCTGAGTACTATGCTGCCAAGAACTACGGCGTACAGGTAATCGGTTGTCCTAAGACTATCGACGGTGACCTGAAGAACGACCAGATTGAGACCAGCTTCGGTTTCGATACTGCTTGTAAGACATACTCTGAGTTGATTGGTAACATTGAGCGCGACTGTAACTCAGCACGTAAGTACTGGCACTTCATTAAGGTAATGGGTCGCTCAGCATCTCACATTGCTTTGGAGTGCGCTCTGCAGACTCAGCCAAACATCTGCTTGATTTCTGAGGAGATCGAGAAGAAGGGTATGAGCCTCGACGATATCGTTACTTACATCGCTAACGCTGTTTGCCAGCGTGCTGCTGATGGTAACAACTTCGGTACAGTTATCATCCCTGAGGGTGTTATCGAGTTCATTCCTGCTATCAAGAAGCTCATCGCTCAGCTGAACGACGTTCTGGCTATGCCTGAGGCAAAGAACCTGGATCGCCACGAGTCGATCGACTTCGTAAAGGCTCACCTGACTGAGGAGAATCTGGCTGTATTCAACAGTCTGCCTACTGGTGTTGCCCGTCAGCTGGCTCTCGACCGCGACCCACACGGAAACGTACAGGTATCGCTGATTGAGACCGAGAAGCTGCTCTCTACAATGGTAGCCCAGAAGCTGGAGAAGATGAAGAAGGAAGGCAAATACGCTGGTAAGTTCTCAGCTCAGCACCACTTCTTCGGTTACGAAGGACGTTGCGCTGCTCCTTCTAACTTCGACGCTGACTACTGCTACGCTCTTGGTACATCAGCTGCACAGCTGATTGCTAACGGCAAGACCGGTTACATGGCTATCGTTAAGAACACAACAGCTCCTGCTGAGCAGTGGATTGCTGGTGGTGTGCCCATCACAATGATGATGAACATGGAGAAGCGTAATGGTGAGATGAAGCCAGTTATCCGTAAGGCTCTGGTTGAGCTTGACGGTGCTCCTTTTAAGACCTTCGCTGCACAGCGTGATCGTTGGGCTCGCGAAACCGCTTATGTATATCCTGGTCCTATCCAGTACTGGGGTCCAACAGAGGTTTGCGACCAGCCAACACGCACACTTGCTCTTGAGCAGGGTAAATAAATATCTTATGAGGCGCGGATTTAATTCCGTGCCTCATTATCTAAATATATGCCAAAACGCCGAGTTGTACGAAGAAAGGGAATAGGGACTACCCACACTTACCATGGTCCACGTGGCCGTCGTAAGCCCGGAATCTTTGTGCGTATTCTGCAGCATATGCCCGGGTGGGCATACTGGGTTGGTGGCAGCGCTGTTGTAGCAGTATATATTTACTTTTTCTATTATTTCTTTGTTGGTCCGTTCGGATTCCGTTGGCGTGCCCTTTATGGCGACGTGAGCTATCCCGAGGGCTACGAGATTCATGGTATCGACATCAGTCATCATCAGGGACGCATCAACTGGGATGAGCTCAAGGACAACGGACAGATAGACCACTGTCCTATCCGCTTTGTGATGATTAAAGCTACTGAAGGGGCTACACGTACTGACGAGAACTTCCGTGAGAATTTTTATCAGGCACGTGAGAATGGTTTTACCCGCGGGGCTTATCACTTCTATAGTGTGCATACGCCCGCTGAAGAGCAGGCTTATCATTTTATCAATACCGTTAAGCTGGAGAATGGCGACTTGCCTCCTGTGCTTGACGTGGAGCATAAACCTAAGAACCAGAGTGATGAAGACTTCAAATACTCTGTGCTACGCTGGTTGCACTTGGTGGAGAATCACTACCAGGTGAAACCTATTATCTATACCTATTTTAAATTCAAGACACGCTATCTCTCTGATCCTGTGTTCGATCAGTATCCTTACTGGATAGCGCATTACTATGTTGACTCGCTGGAATACCAAGGTCCTTGGAAATTCTGGCAGCATACCGACGTAGGCCGATTGCCTGGTATTAAAGGTAATGTTGACTTTAATATCTACAATGGCTCGTATTACGACCTGCGACAGATGACACTCGGATCGCAGGAGACAATCGGCGAAAAAGCTTACAGAGAATAATTACCCACGGCGACGGAACTCGCTGCAGGTGATAGCGGTGGCGATGGCTACATTCAGGCTGTCGGCAGTTGGGCCTTTGTGGAAATCGGGGATCAACAGCTTGTGGGTAACGCGTGCACGTACAGCGTCGCTGATACCATTTCCCTCGTTACCCATCACAATCAGACCCTGTTGCGATAACTCCTGAGTGTAGATATTCTCGCCATCCAGGAAGGTGCCGTAAACGGGGAAATCCTTGGGCAGCGAATCGAGCAGTTGCATGGTGTCGATATATATAAGATGTACGCGTGCTATCGAACCCATCGTGGCCTGAACCACTTTGGGGTTCCAGGCATCTACCGTACCCTCGCTACAAAATATCGTATCGATACCAAACCAATCGGCAATACGGATGATAGTACCTAAGTTACCAGGATCCTGGACATTGTCCAGGAGAATTGAGAGGTTAGAATTTAGAGTTGAGAGATTGGGCTGCGACTGGGGGATAGGGAAGAGGGCGAGCACCTGCTGGGGATGCTGCTGCAGAGAGAGTTTGGTAAGCTCGTCGTTGGTTACCTCGACGGCACCAGCAACTGGGTTTGCGGCTATCCAGTCGGCAGTAGCATAGAGCTGCTTGGGGGTATAACCGGCTTTCAGCAAATCGCCCACAACCTTATGACCTTCGGCAATAAAAAGGCCCTCTTGTTTGCGAAACTTCTTCAACTCAAGTTGGTGTACGTATTTAATCTGATTTTTGCTAATCATTATTAATAAAATCCGTTAATTCTGTGCAAAGTTAAGAATAAATTTGTAATTTTGCAACTTATAAGTGAAGAAGTTGATGAAAAGACCCCAAATATGGCATTATTTATCGGTAGGAACAGTGGCATGTGTGTTGTGCGGCTGTTCGGTTAGTAGTGATATACCTGAAGACAGCTACCTGCTGAATAAAGTAAAGGTGGTTACCGATGGAAAGTATCACGATATTAACCCAGGTAGCCTGAAGAATTATGTGCACCAGAAGCCTAACTCGCGCTGGTTCTCGGCCGTAAAGTTGCCTTTGGGTGTTTACGCGATGGCGGGCAAGGACAGTTCGTGGATTAACCGCACGTTGCGACAGATGGGCGAGGCGCCTGTTATCTACGATACGCTGCAGGCACAGCAGACTTGTAAGGATTTGCAACAAGCGCTGCAGAACAAAGGTTATCTGGATGCGCAGGTTGAGCTGTTTATCGACAAGAAAAAGCATAAACTGAATGCTGTGTATGTGTTGCATCCGGGCAAGCCATACTTTGTGCGCGAGCTGGATTTTGTGGTTGAGGACACCACGGTGGCAAGATTGCTGCGCGGACGTTCGTCGCTGTTGCATCAGGGTATGCAGTTCAGCGTTGAGACGCTGTCGGCCGAGCGTAATGCCATCACCCAGTATCTGCAGAATCGCGGCTACTTCCGTTTTCACAAGGAGTACATCACCTATGGTGCCCGTAAGGACGAGGAGCAGCAGGGTGTGAACCTGAAACTGCTGTTGCAACAGCAGCATAAGGCATACAATATTAGCGATATCAAGTACGAGGGTGGGGCCGACGACCAGCGCCTGCATCTGCGCCCCAAAGTGCTGAGCGAGAATACCTTCCTGGAGGTTGGCGAGCCTTATTCGGCCGAGAAACTGCAGAACACCTATAACCATTTTGGCCGATTAGGTGCTGTGAAATATACCAATATTGCTTTTGAGCAGCAGCCCGACACCACACTGCTGGATGCCAAGATTCAGGTGCAGACCAACAAGCCATCTACCATCAGCTTCCAGCCCGAAGGTACCAATACCGCTGGCGACTTTGGTGCTGCAGCCTCGCTCACTTATCAGAATCGCAACCTGTTCCGCGGGTCGGAAACATTCAGTTTGCAGCTGCGTGGTGCCTACGAGGCCATTAAAGGGTTGGAGGGATACAGCAATCAGGACTTTACGGAGTATAGTGTAGAAACAAAACTCTCGTTTCCCCGATTCATCATGCCGTTCCTTACTCGTAGTTTCCGTCGCCGCACAATAGCCACCAGCGAGTTGTCGCTGCTGTACGATTCGCAGGACCGTCCTGAGTTCCATCGCCGAGTCTTGTCGGCCGGTTGGTCGTATCTGTGGCGCCCTCAGAATCACCATGATAGCTACCGTTTCGACCTGGTGAATCTGAACTATGTATTTATGCCTTGGATTAGTGAAACTTTTAAGACAGAATACTTAGAAAACACATCGAACCAAAACGTGATTCTGCGTTATAATTACGAAGACCTGTTTATCATGAAAATGGGTTTTGGTTACACGTATAACAATGGCGTAGTAGCCCTGAAGGCGAACGTAGAAACGGCAGGTAATCTGTTAGGTGCCTGCTCAAACTTATTTGGCGGTTCGAAGGATGATTTGGGACAGTATAAGTTGTTTAACATAGCCTATGCACAGTACGTAAAAGGCGATTTCGACTATACCCAACAAATCTTCAAGGGCACTAACGACCAGTTAGTGTTCCATATCGGTTTAGGTCTGGCTTATCCATACGGAAACTCAAAGGTATTGCCGTTCGAGAAGCGTTACTTTTCGGGTGGTGCTAACAGCGTGCGAGGTTGGACGGTACGTAGTCTTGGTCCTGGTCGTTATAAGGACAAAGACGGACGTATAAACTTTATTACAATGACCGGTGATATGAAACTGGATATGAATGTGGAATATCGCATGAAGCTGTTCTGGAAATTCAACGGTGCCATCTTTGCCGATGCCGGTAACGTTTGGACGCTGCGCGAATATGCCGACCAGCCTGGCGGACAGTTTAAGTTCAGCAACTTTTTGAGCGACATGGCCGTGAGCTATGGCGCTGGTTTGCGCTTAAACTTTGACTACTTTATTTTGCGCTTCGACCTGGGTATGAAAGCCATCAATCCAGCCTTCGAAATCGAGTCGGAAGCTCATTACCCCATCATCCATCCAAAGTTAAGTCGCGACCTTGCCTTCCACTTCGCCGTAGGTATGCCATTCTAATTACTGTTAAAAAAGTAAAATAGTACGGCATCTCTAATTTCTAAATTCTCATTTCTCAATTATTTGTGCTACCTTTGCACGAAAATTATAATTTGAGATGTTGAAGTTTATATCCTTTGGAAGCGGTAGCAGCGGTAATTGCTATTATCTGGGCACAGCGACCGACGGGCTGATTATAGATATAGGAATAGGAATACGCACACTTAAGAAATACTGCAGAGAGTATGGTATTCAGCTCAATTCCATCAAGCGTATATTGATTACGCACGATCACGCCGACCACATCAAGAGTGTGGGGTCATTGAGTCACGACTGCAACCTGCCAGTTTATGCCACTCATAAAGTACACGAGGGCATAGACCAGAATTATTGTGTAGCAAAGAAAGTTTCGCAAGATCATAAACACGAGTTGGTAATTGGCGAACAGGTACAGCTTGGCGACTTTAAGGTGCGCCCTTTTGCGGTACCCCACGATGCCAGCGAGAATGTGGGTTATGAGCTGGAGGTTGAAGGCATTGTGTTTGTGGTGTTAACGGATGTGGGTAGTATTACTGACGATATCAAGCAGGCCATTAATCGTGCCAACTATCTGGTAATAGAGGCTAACCACGATGTGGAGATGCTGAAGAACGGACCTTATCCCGCTTATCTGCAGCAGCGCATTCTGAGTGGTAGCGGACACCTGTCGAACGTGTCGTGTGGCGAGGCGCTGGTTGAGAATATGAGCGAGGGCTTGAAGCACATCTGGTTGTGCCACCTGAGCGAGGAAAACAATCACCCTGAGCTGGCCCGCAAAACGGTTGAGACCATCCTGCGCAGTCATGGTGTGATTCCTGGTAAGGATGTAGAGTTGGAAGTGCTGAAGCGCAAAACGCCAACTGGCATTTATGAAATTGAGAAGTGAGAATAATTGAGAGATATGGTGGAGGTAATTGTAAAAGACGAGGATTTGCAGCAGGCTGCACTCGAGGGAATGGATGAGTTCCTGGACGTGTTTGTTAAGGCTATCTACGATGCTATCGGTGGCGAACTGACCGCTGAAAGCATGGCCCAGTTGAATGCCGACCAGCTGACATTGCTGGCCTGGAATATTCTGCACGAAGAGGTGATGGATGGCGGATTTGTACAGCTGATTTATAACGGCTACGGTCCATTTATCTTCAAGAATCCTCTGGCCAAAGCATTGCGCCAGTGGGATATGCGTGCCCCCTCGAAACTGATTTACGATGCCCACACCTTGTGGCTAAAATATCGCGAAGAGATTGAAACCGAGAAGAGCGACGAGGATTTCATGGCGATGTTCGAACAGTATCCTGAGTTCGAGAATCTGGATGATATCTTTATCGAAAACGAGGAAGAATGGACCGAGGATATCGCCCATTATGTGGACGATCACTTGGACAACTTCGCGAAAATTGAAGATTGAAGATTGAACATTAAAAATGAACAAGACAGAAGAACAGTTACGCAAAAAGAGTCCTGTACAGATTCGCAACAAGAAGGCCTCGTTCGAGTACTTCTTTGTGGAGACCTATACAGCAGGCATCGTGCTTACAGGTACGGAGATTAAGAGTATCCGACTGGGTAAGGCGAGCTTGGTTGATACCTATTGCGTGGTGCTTAACGGCGAGCTGTGGGTGAAGGGCATGAATGTAAGTCCTTACTTCTACGGTTCGTACAACAACCACGAAGCCAAACGCGACAGAAAGCTGTTGCTAACCAAGAAAGAGATTCGCGCCCTTGAGAGTGCAACCAAACAAACCGGTTTTACCATCGTGCCCACCTTGGTGTTTATCGATGATAAAGGCCGGGCAAAAGTTGATGTGGCGCTGTGTAAGGGTAAGAAGGAATTCGACAAGCGCCAGACGCTGAAAGAGAAAGAAGATCGCCGCGAGATGGATCGCGCGATGAAGGTCTGGAAATAAAGTCAATTTAGATTTTAGAATTTAGAGAGAATTTATAGAAATTTACAGCGTGAAGAAACTAAACGAGATCATAAAACAGCGTATTCTCATACTCGATGGCGGTATGGGAACCATGATAGGTGCCGTGATGGGCAAGGTGGGTAACAGCGATGAGCTGAACCTGACACACCCCGAAATTGTTTCGGATATTTATCGCAAATACCTCGAAGCTGGCGCCGATATCATCACTACCAACACATTTAGCAGTCAGCGCATTTCGCAGGCTGAATATCATCTTGAAGACCGTGCTCATGAGATGTCCTGCGAGTCGGCACGCTTAGCCCGACAGTTGGCCGACGAATATAGTACCGACGAGAAGCCCCGCTTTGTGGCTGGTTCGATCGGTCCTACCAACAAAACGCTCTCGATGTCGCCCGATGTAAGTAATCCTGCTTTCCGCGATGTGACTTACGACGAGATGCTGGAGGCCTATCAGGAACAGGCCGACGGACTGATTGAGGGTGGGGTAGATACGCTGCTGATTGAGACCATTTTTGACTCGCTGAATGCCAAATGTGCCATCGACGCCTGTATGCGCGCGATGGAAGCACGCAAGGTGGAACTGCCCATCATGCTATCGGTAACGGTGAGCGATCTGGCTGGTCGTACGTTGTCGGGTCAGACGCTTGAGGCGTTCTTGGCCAGCGTCAGCACTTATCCTATTTTCTCTATCGGACTGAACTGCTCGTTTGGTGCCACGCAGATGAAACCTTTTATCCGCGAACTGGCACAAAAAGCACCTTATTATATCAGTTGTCACCCTAATGCCGGCTTGCCAAATGCCCTTGGTCTTTACGACGAGACCGCCGAGAGTATGGCTCCCAAGATGGGCGAGATGGTAGACGAGGGCATCGTGAACATCATTGGTGGCTGCTGCGGTACTACCGACGAGTTTATCCGTTTGTACGGTCCGCTGGTGGTAGGCAAGAAGCCCCATGTGCCAGCAGCCCCAAGCACCACGATGTGGCTGTCGGGACTGGAACTGCAGAATGTGACCGACGAGGTGCATTTTGTGAATGTGGGCGAGCGATGCAATGTGGCTGGTTCGCGAAAATTCCTGCGACTGATTAAGGAAAAGAAATACAACGAGGCACTCTCTATCGCCCGCAAACAGGTGGCCGATGGTGCCTTGGTGATTGATATAAATATGGACGATGGCTTGCTGGAAGCTAAGCAGGAAATGACAACCTTCCTGAACATGATAGCCGCCGAACCTGATATTGCTAAAGTGCCCGTGATGATCGACTCGTCGAACTGGGAGGTGATCAAGGCCGGACTGAAGTGCGTTCAGGGTAAGAGCATCGTCAACTCTATCTCGCTGAAAGAAGGCGAGCAGAAGTTTATCGAGCACGCGCAGGATGTGATGCGTTATGGTGCTGCTGTGGTGGTGATGTGCTTTGACGAAGAGGGACAGGCCACTACTTACGAGCGCCGTATCGAGATAGCCAGTCGTGCGTACAAGATATTGACCGAACAGGTGGGCATGAACCCGCTCGACATCATTTTCGACCCCAATATCCTGGCGATTGCTACGGGTATGGAGGAGCATGATGCCTACGCCATCGACTTTATCCGCGCTACCGAATGGATTAAGCAGAATCTGCCTGGCGCACATGTGAGCGGTGGTGTGAGCAACCTGAGTTTCTCGTTCCGCGGCAACAACTATATCCGCGAGGCTATGCATGCCGTTTTCCTGTATCACGCCATTAAAGTAGGAATGGATTTCGGTATCGTAAATCCTTCAACCAAAGTTACTTATGCTGATATCCCTCAGGATCAGCTTGAAGTAATCGAGGATGTGGTACTGAACCGAAAGAAGGGTGCTTCGGAGACGCTGATTGAGTTGGCCGGAAAGATTCTGGAAGAAGAATTAGCCAAGAAAGAGGCTGGGGGCGCCACGAGCGAAAACACCCCTTTTCAGGACCGCGCCCAAACGCCAGTTGAAGAGCGATTAGCTCAGGCGCTGATTAAGGGCGACGGCACATTCTTAGAGGAAGATTTGAAAGAGGCGCTGCCCAAGTTCACCCATGCGGTGCAGATTATAGAGGGTCCGCTTATGGCAGGAATGAATACCGTTGGTACGCTATTTGGTGAGGGAAAAATGTTCTTGCCACAGGTGGTAAAAACTGCCCGTACCATGAAGCAGGCGGTAGATATCCTGCAGCCCTATATCGAAGCCGAGAAGACAGAGAATACCACATCTGCTGGTAAGGTGCTGTTAGCTACCGTAAAGGGCGACGTGCACGATATCGGTAAGAACATCGTAAGTGTGGTGATGGCCTGCAACGGTTACGATGTATTGGATATGGGCGTGATGGTGCCTGCCGATCAGATTGTAAAAAAGGCTCAGGAGGAGCACGTGGATATGATTGGCTTGAGCGGCCTGATAACCCCCAGTCTTGAGGAAATGGTGAACGTGGCTAAAGAGTTGAAGAAGGCCGGACTGGATATCCCCATCATGATTGGTGGCGCTACCACCAGCGAGCTACATGTAGCCCTGAAAATTGCCCCCGTTTATGGCGGACCGGTAGTATGGATGAAGGATGCCTCGCAAAATGCACTGGTTGCCCAGAAGCTGTTGACCGACAAGCAATCGGTAGAGCACGAACTGGACCAAAAATACGAAACTCTGCGCGAGGAATATCACCAGGAGCAGGCTCAGATAGTATCACTTGAAGAAGCAAGAAAGAACAAATTAAGATATGAAGAGTAAATACCTATTGATGGCTCTCGCCCTGATGCTGGCGATGACAACTTGGGCTCAGAAGCGTGAAATGCGCGGAGCCTGGATACAGTGTGTGAACGGACAGTTCCAGAATCTTGGTACCAAGAAGATGCAGGAAACGCTTACCTATCAGCTCGACGAGTTGAAGAAGGATGGCGTAAACGTGATTATCTTCCAGGTGCGCCCCGAGTGCGATGCACTCTACGAGAGTAAGATTGAGCCTTGGAGCCGATTCCTGACAGGCACCCAGGGCAAGGCGCCCAATCCGTATTGGGACCCTCTGCAGTGGATGATCGACGAGTGCCACAAACGCGGTATGGAGTTGCACGCATGGATTAACCCCTTCCGTGCTAAGACTAAGACCACCCATCAGTTGGCCAACAATCATATTGCCGTTCGCAAACCTTATAGCTGTTTTGCTTACGATGATTTGTTTATCCTGAATCCTGGTATGCAGGAGAATCGCGATTATATCTGTATGGTTGCCAAGGATATCGTGGCCCGCTACGATGTGGATGGTATCCATATGGACGATTATTTCTATCCTTATCCCGTGAAGGGTCTGAGCATTCCCGATGATGAGCTGTTCCACGATCACTCTAACGGTATCAAGGATCAGAACGACTGGCGCCGTTACAACGTAAACCTGTTTATCGAGCAGTTCTACAAGGCCATCCACGAGGTTAAGCCTTGGGTAAAGGTGGGCATTTCGCCATTCGGTATCTATCGTAACAAGAAGAGTTCGCCCGTGGGCAGTAACACCAACGGCACACAGAACTACGACGATTTGTATGCCGACATTCTGTTGTGGGTAAACAATGGTTGGTTGGATTACTGCGTGCCCCAGTTGTATTGGGAGATTGGCAATAAGGCAGCCGATTATGCAACCCTGATTAAGTGGTGGAGCCAGCATGCCGCCAACCGTCCGCTGGTGATTGGCGAGGATGTGGAGCGCACCGTTAAGTATGCCGACCCACAGAATGCTAACGTACACCAGATGGGTGCCAAGATGAATCTGCACCGTGCTAACCCAGCCGTTAAGGGTACCGTACTGTGGTATGCTAAGGCTGCGGTTGACAATGTGGGCAACTACGGCACCTTGCTGCGCAACAAATATTGGCAGCACCCAGCCTTGCAGCCCGAGATGCCATTTATTAGCAGTAAGACACCTAAGAAGGTAAAGAAGCTGGCTCCCGTTTGGACTGAGGATGGCTACATTCTGTTCTGGACACCAACCCACAGCAAGCACTGGGACCAGACACCCGAGAAGTTTGTAATATACCGTTTTGCTAAAGGCGAGAAGGTGAACGTGGATGACGCCTCGAAGATTGTGGCTATGACTGATAAGCCATTCTACAAGTTGCCTTACGATGATGGCAAAACCAAATACACGTATGTGGTTACTGCTCTGAACCGTATTCAGAACGAGAGCAAACCCGCATCGAAAAAGGTGAAATTATAATCCGTAAAATCCGTAGGAGGCAAAAATATGAAGGGAGTTTTAGGATTTATCGTTATCGTGCTCATGTTCTCTGCTTGTGGCGGCAGGAGCATGAGCGCTGAAGAGATGCAGCGCAAGCTTGACAGCATTAAGAAGGTAGAAGCAGCCGAGCGATTGGCGGCTCAGGGTATCAATTTGGCCGAATCGGACAATCCGCTCAAACAGTTTTACGACAGTTTGAACCTTCTGCCTCTGCCCATTACCTACACCGATGAGCTGATACGTTACCTGCCCAACTTTAAACCTGTGCCACAGGATATTGCCAAGGCATTGGAGTTGGAAGGTAACAACAAGCAGAAGGCCATTTCGCTTTCGGAAACAGTAGGTGCCCGCCTGATGATTTTAGCTGCCGACGAGGAAGACGACAGATACTCGTTATGGCTCTACTCGTTAGACGAGGATTATATGCCTGTAGATAAGCTTTGTTTGTACGCGATTGAAGACGAAGCCGACCTTGACGACTTTGACGCCGAGGATATCCTACAGTACTTTACCATTACGAGCGATTACGAAATCCATCTGATGGACTACTCGAAGGATGCCCACAAAACACGCACAGAAGAAGTGTTTACGCTAGATGCCCAGCGTAATTTCCTGTTGCAAAAAAGTGAGGAGTTGAATTAGTCTTTCAGCAGCTGTTTCAGGAACGCATCCAGATCTTCGTCCAGGCCCTTCATCAGTTCGGGATCAAAAATCACGGTCTCGTCATCTACCAGGTACAATTCGGCTACTGGCTCCTTGTCTTCATTCTCCAATACAAACGAGAATGGTTTCAGGATTGACATGTTCTCGATGGTATCCTTCATCTTATCCAGACACTTACGGAACACAGCAGGAATCTCTTCAAAGAAATTATCCGATGTATCGTCAATCCAGTCTTCAATGATACAACGGTTAATCTCCTCGTCGTTATCGTCGAACGCCATCAGCTCGCCGGTATCCTGCGTTACGCGAAAGTGGATATCGGTCATTACGTTGGCCTCCTCGGTGGGAGGAAACTTGTCGGCTATTTTACGGATAGCGCGCTCAATCTGTTGCTGAGCCAGTTCGGTTGCTTTCATTTTATTATTGTATTAATTCTGCGACAAAAGTATAAAAAAAACTTTGTAATTGCAAACGATTACGAATATTTTTGCGAAAAAACCGCATTTTCGCTTGTTTTATTCGTTAGATTGTCGTACCTTTGCAAAATGTAATGTCTACTTAGCAAATTAATGAGTAATAAAATAACACATTCGGGAATCGTAAAAAGCATTGCTGACGGCTGCATCAAGGTGCAGATTGTGCAAACGTCGGCGTGTGCTGCCTGTAAGGTAGCCTCGCATTGCAACGCTTCCGAATCGAAAGTAAAAATCGTTGATGTGTTCACGCGCGATACCAACATATACCAGATAGGGCAGGAGGTAACCGTGTGGGCATCAAAAGATGTGGCCAATCGTGCCCTGCTGTTGGGCTTTGGCGCACCTTTCTTATTATTAATATGTGTACTGATGATAGCCCTGAAGGTTTTTGGCGATGAGGGGTTGGCTGCTTTAGCGGCATTAGCATCGTTGGTACCTTACTATCTGGCGCTGTGGGTGATGAAGGACCGCATTCAGCGACAGATATCATTCAATATCGAAAAATAATAAATAGTAACTAAAACAAATAGATTTATGAATTTCATCTTGATTGCAGTAATTGTACTTGGAGCTATCGCCTTGATAGCTGCTATTGTGCTTTTTGCAGCCTCCAAGAAGTTCGCTGTCTATGAGGATCCACGTATTGCGCAGGTGGGCGAGCTGTTGCCCGGAGCCAATTGCGGCGGATGCGGATTCCCTGGTTGTAGCGGTATGGCCGACGCACTTGTAAAGGGTGCCGATGCCGGAAGCCTCGACGGACTGATGTGTCCGGTAGGCGGCGCTGAGACTATGGGAAAGGTAGCCGACTTATTGGGGATGGCCATCGCTAACAGCGAGCCGATGGTAGCTGTAGTGCGTTGTAATGGAACCTGCGAGCATCGTGCCAAGATTGCCGAGTATTCGGGCTTGCGCACCTGTGCCGCTATGCACGCTTGTGGTGCTGGCGAAACAGCTTGTGGCTTTGGATGCTTGGGTTGTGGCGACTGCGTAGCAGCCTGTCAGTTTGGCGCTATCAGTCTGAACCCCGAAACAGGAATCCCCGAGGTTGACGACGAGAAGTGTACCTCGTGTGGCGCCTGTGTTAAGGCATGTCCACGTAACATCATCGAGCTTCGCAAAAAGGGACCAAAGAGTCGCCGCGTGTTCGTATCGTGTGTTAACAAGGACAAGGGGCCTGTTGCCATGAAGGCTTGTGCCGTTAGCTGTATTGGTTGCGGCAAGTGCGAAAAGGAGTGTAACTTTGGTGCTATCACCGTTGAGAACAACTTGGCTTACATCGACCACACCAAGTGCCGCTTGTGCCGTAAGTGTGTCACCGTTTGTCCAAAGCATGCTATTGTGGATGTAAACTTCCCAACGCCTGCTCCTGCACCAAAGCCCAAAGAACCTAAAAAAGAAGAGGAGGCAAAAGCATGAAGATAAAGACATTTAGTATGGGTGGTATCCACCCAGCCGAGAATAAGCTCACCCACGAGGTGCCCACTAAGGTAGCAGCGCTGCCTAAGCAGGCCATCTTCCCATTGGGTCAGCATATTGGTGCGCCTGCCAAGCCTGTTGTTCAAAAGGGCGACAAGGTAAAGGTTGGTACCATGATTGCCGAAGCTGGCGGTTTTGTTTCAGCACCTATTTTCTCGTCGGTTAGCGGAACTGTATTCAAGATTGATACAGCTATCGATGCTACCGGCTATCGCAAGCCCGTAATTATCATTAATGTAGAGGGCGATGAGTGGGAAGAGAGTATCGACCGCTCAGATAAACTGGAGCAGGTGGCCGGTCATCCCGAGCTCACTCCCGAGTTGATTGTTGAGCGTATCAAGAACGCAGGTGTAGTAGGTATGGGTGGTGCTTGTTTCCCCACTTTCATCAAGCTTACACCGCCACCAACAGCCAAGGCTGAGTGTGTGATTATCAACGCCGTAGAGTGCGAGCCTTACATCACAGCCGACTATCGTCTGATGATGGAGCACGCCGATGAGATATTGGTTGGACTTGAGCTGCTGATGATGGGTGCTAAGGTTAACAAGGGTTATATTGGTATCGAGACCAACAAGCCCGCCGCTATCGAGCTGCTTACCAGGAAATGTGATGAAAAGTTCAATATCGCAGGTTCAAAGTTCAATGTAGAGGTTGTGCCTTTGAAGCAGCGCTACCCACAGGGTGGTGAGAAGCAGTTGGTTGATGCCGTGATTAATCGTCAGGTACCCGCACCTCCTGCCATCCCTGTTAACGTGGGCGCTATCGTACAGAACGTAGGTACAGCCTTTGCCGTTTACGAGGCTGTGATGAAGAATAAGCCCCTTTTTGAGCGTTACACCACCGTTACTGGTAAGAAACTGGAGAACCCAGGCAACTTCCTGGTGCGTATGGGTACACCCATGAAGGATTTGATTGATGCTTGTGGCGGTATGCCCGAGGGCGACAACAAGCTGTTGGCTGGTGGACCAATGATGGGTAAGGCCCTGACTTCGATAGAGGTGCCCATCTGCAAGGGAACCAACTCGGTTACTATCATCTCGGATGATGAAGCACGCCGTAAGGACGCCCAGCCTTGTATCCGTTGCGCCAAGTGCGTAGGTGTTTGTCCGATGGGCTTGGAGCCTTATCTTCTGGCAAAACTCTCGGAGGTTAAGAACTGGGAGCGTGCCGAGAGCGAGGATATCACCAGCTGTATTGAGTGCGGCTCGTGTCAGTACACCTGTCCGGCTTATCGTCCGCTGTTGGATAATATCCGCTTGGGTAAGAGCACAGTGATGGGTATCATCCGCGCCCGTGCCGCAGCTAAAAAATAATGTTCAATGTTCAATCATCAATGATCAATGAGTAAATTAATAGTTTCATTATCGCCACACGCCCATAGCCGCGATTCGATCGAGCGCAACATGTACGGTGTTATCATCGCCTTGATGCCTGCGCTGCTCGCTTCGTTCTATTTCTTTGGTCTGGGTGCGGTTATCGTTACCGCCACCAGTGTGGCTGCCTGCTGCTTCTTTGAGTGGGCTATCTGCAAATATATTCTGAAGAGACAACAGAATACGCTGCTCGACGGATCGGCTGTAATCACCGGTCTGCTGTTGGCGTTCAACGTACCTTCGAACCTGCCCATCTGGATTATCCTGATTGGTGCACTGTTTGCCATCGGCGTTGCTAAGTTTACGTTCGGTGGTTTGGGTAACAATATCTTTAACCCTGCGCTGGTGGGTCGTGCTGCCTTGCTGGTAGCTTTCCCTGCCCAGATGACCACATGGCCCAAGATCGGACAGTGGGATACCTATCTCGATGCTGAGACTGGTGCTACACCTCTATCGATTATCAACTCGGCCATCCGTACGGGCGACGCTTCGGTACTCGAGCAGTTACCTTCATCATTCGACCTGTTCTTAGGTTCAAGTTCGGGTGGTGCTGGTGCCATGGGCGAGATTTGTTCCTTGGCCCTGCTGCTGGGTTTGGCCTTCATGCTGTATAACCGCATTATCACTTGGCACATTCCTGTATCAATCCTTGGTACCGCGTTTGTGTTCTCAGGTTTGCTGCATCTGGCTAATCCCGTTTACCCCGATCCCATTAGCGTGCTGCTTACTGGTGGTATGATGCTGGGCGCCATCTTTATGGCTACCGATTATGTCACCAGCCCGATGACTCCAAAGGGTCAGATCATTTATGGTGTTGCCATCGGATTCCTCACCGTTGTTATCCGCAACTGGGGAGCTTATCCCGAGGGTATGTCGTTCGCCATTCTTATTATGAATGCGTTCACACCACTCATCAACAATTATGTTAAACCAAAACGTTTCGGGGAGGTTGCAAAATGAAGAAGCTTGAATCATCATTATTAAATATGGTGCTGGTACTTACCGGAGTAGCAGTTATCATGGGTGGTATCCTGGCTTTTGTGAACCACCTTACCGAGGGTCCTATTGCCGATCAGAAAGCAAAGGCGCTGGCCGATGGTATTAAGACGGTGATGTGTGTAGATGATCTGCAGGTATCAAAGACCGATACCGTAAAGCAGACCGATGCCAAGGGCAAGGAGTTGGTTTATGTAATTTACGAAACCAAGGATGCCAAAGGCAACGAACTGGGTGCAGCCGTAGAATCAACTACTGGTGGATTTGGTGGCGACCTGAAGGTGCTGGTAGGTTTTAATACCGAGGGCAAGATATTGGGTTACACGCTGTTGGAACATGCCGAGACACCAGGTCTTGGTGCTAAGGCCGACAAGTGGTTCCAGAAGGGCGAAAAGGGCGATATCATCGGCCTGTCGCCAGCTCAGCCTCTCACCGTATCTAAGGATGGCGGTAAGGTTGATGCCATCACCGCATCAACAATTACCAGTCGTGCTTTCCTGTTGGCAGTAAACAATGCTTATAACGCTTACAAGGCAGCCCCCATGGATGCTGCTACAGGCGCAACAAAGCAGGTTAAAAATTAAGAATTTGGAATTTAGAGCAATATGAGTTATATAAGTATTATAAAGAACGGCATTGTTAAGGAGAACCCAACGTTCGTCCTCATGCTGGGTATGTGTCCTACGCTGGCCACTACCACTTCTGCTCTGAACGGTATGTCGATGGGATTGGCCACTATGGCTGTGCTCATTTGCACCAACGTGGTTATCTCGTGCCTCAAGTCGGTAACACCCGATAAGGTACGCATCCCCGTGTTCATTGTAGTGATTGCTGCATTTGTTACCTTGCTGCAGATGGTTATCAAGGCTTATCTGCCCGAGGTTGATGCCTCGTTAGGATTGTTTATCCCACTGATTGTGGTTAACTGTATCATCTTGGGTCGTGCCGAGGCGTTCGCCGCTAAGAACTCGCCCGTAGCTTCGCTGTTTGATGGTATTGGTATCGGTCTTGGTTTCACACTCGGTCTTACCCTGCTGGGTATGTGTCGCGAGTTGTTAGGTTCAGGTTCAATCTTCGGATTCGTTCTGATTCCCGAGACTTATAACATCCTGCTCTTTGTGTTGCCTCCAGGTGCATTTATCACCCTCGGCTTCCTCATCGCCATCGTGAACAAAATTAGGAATTAATGTTCAATGGTCAATGTTCAATGGTCAATAAATAGATTATGGAATACGTTTTGATTTTCATTAGCGCCATATTTGTAAACAACATCGTGTTGTCGCAGTTCTTGGGCATCTGTCCGTTCCTTGGCGTTTCAAAAAAGATTGATACCTCGCTGGGTATGTCGGCAGCCGTAGCCTTTGTGCTTACTTTGGCTACCATCGTTACCTGGTTGGTTCAAACATACGTGCTCAATGCCTTCGGTCTGCAGTATCTGCAAACAATCGCCTTCATTCTGGTGATTGCCTCGCTGGTGCAGATGGTCGAGATTGTGCTCAAAAAGGTGTCGCCAGCGCTGTATCAGGCACTTGGCATCTTCCTGCCCCTGATTACCACCAACTGTGCTGTGCTGGGTGTTGCCATTCTGGTTATCCAGAAGGATTACAACCTGCTGCAGAGTGTGGTTTACGCCTTCTCAACAGCTATCGGCTTTGGTGTAGCACTCACCGTGTTTGCCGGTATGCGCGAGCAGCTTGAGTTGGTAAAAATTCCAAAGGGCATGCAGGGTATGGCCATCGTCATGGTGTCAGCTGGTTTGCTCAGCCTGGCCTTTATGGGCTTCTCGGGTGTTGATGGCGGACTGAAGATTCTCTTTGGTCTCGACTAAATAACCACAGATTACTAAAAAGAGTCCGAACTATTTTGTAGTTCGGGCTTTTTTTTTTAACTTTGCGGCAAATTTACAGTATATACGACAATGAAGATTGGAGATAAAGTAAGATTCCTGAGCGAAGTAGGCGGTGGAAAAGTAGCCGGCTTTCAGGGCAAGAATATAGTACTTGTTGAGGATGAGGACGGCTTCCAGATGCCGATGCTCATCAACGAGGTGGTGGTAGTAGGCGAGGAGAGTTACGAAACTACCCGTATGGTTGAACAGAAGGCCAAAGCCCGACAGGCTGCCGATGATGACGAGGAGCCCGAGATTGAGCCGGCCGACCGTCCGATTACGTTTAAGGCAAAACCCGAGGAGCGCAAGGGTGGCGACAAGCTGAGTGCCTATCTGGCTTTTGTGCCCATGGATGTGAAGGAACTCTCGCAAACCCGTTTCGAGAGCTATCTAGTTAACGATTCAAACTACTATCTGCGCTATGTGCTGATGACAGCCGAGGGCACAGCCTGGAAGCTGAGAGCCGAAGGCGAGATTGAGCCAAACTGCAAGGAGTTTATCGAGGAGTTCGGTCGCGAGGACCTGAACAATCTTGAGCATCTGTGTGTGCAGTTGGTAGCTTACAAGCGCGACAAACATTTCTTGTTGAAGTCGCCCGTTAACGCCCAGGTGCGTGTAGATACCGTTAAGTTCTACAAGCTGCATGCCTTCCGCGAGAACGACTTCTTCGAGCAGCCCGCGCTTATTTACACACTCATTGAGAACGACGTACAAAAAGTAAAACTATGAAATACGGATTTGTAAACGTAGCAGCTGCTGTGCCCACGGTCAAGGTGGCCGATGTAGAGTATAATGTACAGCAGATTGAGAGTCTGATTACTCAGGCCGAAGAACAGGGTGTTGAGGTGATGGTATTACCCGAACTCTGCATTACGGGCTATTCGTGTCAGGATCTGTTTAAAGAGCAACTCCTGTTAGATCATGCCGAAGATGGCATTGTAAAACTGCTTGATTATACCCGCAAGCTCAACGTGATTGTGATTGTTGGTTTGCCAGTAGTAGTCAACGGTCTGCTGTACAACTGCGCAGCTGTGCTGCAGAGCGGACAGCTGTTGGGCATTGTGCCCAAGGTTTATCTGCCCAACTATGGTGAGTTTTACGAGAAGCGCTGGTTTGCGTCGGCTCAGGATTTGAATCCTACCGATATTTATTTTGCCGGCAGTCCCGTTCACGTTTCGGCCGAACCACAGGTATTTGTTACTGCCGATGGCGTGAAGTTTGGTATCGAGATTTGCGAGGATGTTTGGGCACCCACACCACCCAGCAACAACTTGGCTTTGGCTGGTGCCGACGTTATCTTCAACCTCTCGGCCAGCGACGAGCTGATTGGTAAGCACGCTTACCTTAAATCGCTGCTTGCCCAGCAGAGTGCCCGCATGATGAGTGGTTACGTTTACGCCAGCTGCGGTTTTGGCGAATCAACCCAGGATGTGGTTTATGGCGGCAACGCGATTATTTATGAGAATGGACGACTATTGGAAGAGGGTGACCGATTCTCGCTGGAGCCACAACTCAAGATGTGCCAGATTGATATTCAGGCGCTGCAGGTTGAGCGCCGCACCAATACCACTTTTATCAATGCGCAGCGTAATGCCCACGCTCGCGAAATCGCCTGCAAGGCTACAACGCTGCGTAAGTTCGAGTTGGTGCGCAACATCAATCCTTATCCCTTTATTCCAAAGAGCGAGAACATGCAGGAGTCGTGCGAGGAGATTCTCAGCATCCAGGTAATGGGTTTGGTAAAACGTCTGCACCACATCAATGGCAAAAAAGCTGTTATCGGTATTAGCGGTGGTTTGGATTCTACCTTGGCGCTGCTCGTAACCGTAAAGGCGTTCGATAAGTTGGGTCTCGACCGCAAGGGCATCATCGGTATCACCATGCCCGGCTTTGGTACCACCGATCGTACCTATAACAATGCCCTGAAGCTGATGGAAACCTTGGGGGTTACCATCCGCGAAATCAGCATTGCCGCAGCTGTTACCCAGCACTTCAGCGATATTAATCACGATGCTTCGGTTCACGATATCACATACGAGAACTCGCAGGCTCGCGAGCGCACTCAGATTCTGATGGATGTAGCCAACAAGGAGAATGCCATTGTGGTTGGTACAGGTGACCTGTCGGAGCTGGCATTGGGTTGGGCTACCTATAATGGCGACCACATGTCGATGTATGGTGTGAATGCTGGTGTGCCAAAAACGCTGATTCGCTATCTGGTGCGTTATGTGGCTCAGGATATGGCTACCGAAACGCTGCTCGATATCATCGATACCCCCATTTCGCCCGAGCTGATTCCTGCCGACGAAAACGGAAATATCAAGCAGAAGACCGAGGATTTGGTTGGTCCTTACGAGCTGCACGATTTCTTTATCTATTATTTCCTGCGCTACGGCTTCAGTCCTAAAAAGATTTTCCTGATGGCCAAGCGTGCCTTCTGCACCGCCACAGCCGATCAGCCAGCGCTGTATGATGAAGAGACCATTAAGAAATGGCTCACCACCTTCTGCCGCCGATTCTTCAATCAGCAGTTCAAGCGTTCGTGCTTGCCCGATGGTCCTAAGGTGGGTAGTGTCAGCTTGTCGCCTCGTGGCGATTGGCGCATGCCAAGTGATGCCTCAAGCGCCCTTTGGTTAAAAGAATGTGAGACGTTATAAAAAAAAATGAGTTAGCTGAATGCTAACTCATTTTCTTTTAGTGTGATATGGATGGTGGCTCCCGGTTCAAGGTCGCCATTCACTATCAGGTCGCTAATACCATCTTCCAGATAGTTCTGTATGGCGCGCTTCAGTGGGCGGGCACCAAACTGCACATCGTAACCCTTGGTGGCAACAAACTCCTTGGCCTCGTCGCTCAGGTCGATGTGATAACCTATCTGCTCAATGCGGTTGTACAAGCCCTTCAACTCAACATCGATAATACGCTTGATGGCGTCCAGATCCAGCTGGTCGAAGGTGATAATCTCGTCCAGTCGGTTCAGGAACTCGGGCGAGAACTGCTTCGAGAGTGCCTTCTGCACAATATCGCGTGCGTACTGCTTGTCCTTGTCACTCTTCATCAGACCGGTTTGTGCTGTAGCGCCGAAACCTACACCACGACCAAAGTCCTTAAGCTGACGGGTACCGGCATTCGATGTCATGATGATGACGGTATTGCGGAAGTCAACCAAGCGGCCGTTACCATCCGTCATGCGTCCCTCATCCAGCACCTGCAACAACAAGTTGAACACGTTGCTGTGAGCCTTCTCAATCTCATCTAAAAGAACAATCGAGTAGGGGTGACGGCGTACTCGCTCGGTGAGCTGTCCGCCTTCGCCGTAGCCTACGTATCCCGGAGGCGCACCAATCAGTCGCGAGGTGTTAAAGCTCTCGGTATATTCGCTCATGTCGATACGTATCAGCGCATCGCTGCTACCAAACATAAATTCGGCCAGCTTCTTGGCCAGATAAGTCTTACCTACACCCGTGGGACCTAAGAACATAAACACGCCAATAGGGTGGTTGGGCTCTTTCAGTCCCACACGATTACGCTGGATGGCCTTTACCATCTTGTCGATAGCGGCATCCTGAGCTATCACGTTGTTCTTCAATTCTACGGCCATACCCTTCAGGCGGATACCCTCTTGTTCGGCCATACGCTGTACGGGCACACCCGTCATCATCGAAACCACTTCGGCCACCTGGTCGGCATCTACCACCTGTCGCTCTTCGCCCTCGCCGCTGCTCCATCGGTCGTTCAGCTCCTTCAGCTCCTGTGCCAATACCGTCTCTCGGTCGCGATAGCCAGCAGCCAACTCGTAGTTCTGGATCTTAACCGCCTTCTGTTTATTTTCGCGAGCTTCGGCCAGATCCTTCTCCTTCTGGATAATCTCGGGTGGAATCTGGGCGTTACCAAGATGAACCTTCGAGCCCGTCTCATCGAGTGCGTCGATGGCCTTATCGGGCATAAAGCGGTCGGTAACATAGCGGTCTGTCAATTTGACACAGGCTTCGAGTGCAGCGTCAGTATATGTCACGTGGTGGTGGTGCTCGTAGCGATCCTTGATGTTACGCAGAATCTGCAGCGTTTCCTCGTTGGTGGTTGCCTCTACCTGTACCTTCTGGAATCGGCGCTCAAGGGCTCCGTCTTTCTCAATACTCTCGCGGTACTCATCCAGCGTGGTAGCACCAATACACTGTATGGTGCCGCGTGCCAAAGCAGGTTTCATAATGTTGGCAGCATCCATACTGCCTGGTGTTGAACCTGCACCGATAATGGTATGTATCTCGTCGATGAATACAATCACTTCGGGGTTCGTCTCCAGCTCTTTCATCAGCGCTTTCAGGCGCTCCTCAAACTGTCCGCGATACTTGGTGCCAGCCACAATGCCCGTCATATCTAAGGTATAGATACGCTTGCCAAACAGCATGGGGCTGCAGTGGTGGGCCTCAATCAGCTGTGCCAGCCCCTCAACGATGGCACTCTTACCTACACCAGGTTCGCCAATCAGTATGGGATTGTTCTTTTTGCGGCGACCCAAGATTTCAACAATACGCTGAATCTCGCGCTCGCGACCCACACAGGGGTCAAGCTTACCATCGGCAGCAGCCTTTGTCAGGTCGGTACCAAAGCTATCCAGCACGGGTGTCTTCGAGTTGGCCTTTTTCTGGGCTGCGGTGCTCTGGGTGCTGGCATTGCTGTTAGCGCTCTTGCCACCGCCAGTCATCTCAAACTCCTCTTCCTCCTCGTCGGGCAGTCCTATGCCGTTGGTAATATTGTTACTTACGTTCGTGTTCTTCGGCGCAAACAGTATAGCCATTGCGTCGTCGTATGTCACATCGTTCATTTCTAAAACTTGCTTTGCCCCGTTGTTAGCCTGATCGTGCAGTAAGGCCAACAGCAGGTGTTGTTCGTCTATCTTAGTGGCTCTTTGTATGCGTGCCTCCAGTACAGCCAGGCGTAGCACGTTGCTGGCTTTTTCGTTCAGTACCAGGTCGGTAGTATGTATGGGCTGACTGATTTCGTCCTCCCTTACGCGCATTTCCAGTTCGGTCTTAATCGCCTGCATGTTCAGGTTCAGCCTTTTAAACAGGTCGATAACCGGTCCCTCTTTGGTACGCATAATGCCCAACAGCAGGTGTTCCGGTCCAACCGAACGGCTGGCCAATCTGGCAGCTTCCTCACGCGAGTAAGCCAATATCTCAGATAGTTTTGGCGAAAATTGTGTCGTCATTCTAATCCTTTCTCTATAGTTATTAATATACCTTTTTATATATATCTTTTGCAAAGATACAACAAATCTTGCAAACATCGTGCCATAAAAAGCTAATTTTTTACCATAAAATAGCTTAAAAGGTTTGGTGGGTCGCAAAAAAATAATTACCTTTGCACGGTTAAAAACGCGTCAGAGGGCTTAAAAATGCCCTTAAACGCAAAAATGGTAAAAAAGTAAATAGTAAAATAGTAAAATAAAAAGATGGATCAAACATTCGACAACGACAGAATTATTAAGATCAACATCGAAGAAGAGATGAAATCGAGCTATATCGATTACTCTATGTCGGTAATCGTGGCCCGTGCCCTTCCCGATGTTCGCGATGGCTTTAAGCCCGTTCATCGCCGTATCCTTTATGGTATGATGAACATTAATAACGTTTCTACCCAGCCTTATAAGAAGTGTGCCCGCGTAGTAGGTGAGGTGCTTGGTAAGTACCACCCACATGGCGACTCTTCAGTATATGGTGCCCTGGTACGTATGGCCCAGGATTGGAACATGCGTTACACACTTGTCGACGGTCAGGGTAACTTCGGTTCGGTGGATGGCGACTCACCAGCTGCCATGCGTTACACCGAGTGCCGCCTCTCAAAGATGGGTGAGCACATTATGGACGACCTGGATAAGGAAACCGTAGATATGGCGCCTAACTTCGACGACTCGCTCGAGGAGCCAACCGTTATGCCAACCAAGGTGCCCAACCTGCTGGTTAACGGTGGTAACGGTATTGCCGTAGGTATGGCTACCAATATGCCTACCCACAACCTGAGCGAGGTAATCGATGGTTGCTGTGCTTATATCGACAATCCTGAGATTGATACCGAGGGCCTGATGCAGTACATTCCAGGACCTGACTTCCCAACAGGTGCTTACATCTATGGCTTGCAGGGTGTTAAGGATGCTTACGAGACTGGTCGCGGTCGTATCGTGATGCGTGCCAAGGCCGAGATTGAGAGCGGCGACACACACGATAAGATTGTAGTAACCGAGATTCCTTACGGTGTAAACAAGGCCGACCTGGTAGCTTATATTGCCGACCTGGCCAACCAGCACAAGATTGAGGGTGTGGCTAATGTTAACGATGAGTCGGGCCGTCAGGGTATGCGTATCGTTGTGGATTGCAAGCGCGATGCCAACGCTAACGTACTGCTCAACAAGCTGTTTAAGATGACAGCCCTACAGAGCTCATTCTCAGTTAATAACATCGCTCTGGTAAAGGGTCGTCCACGCCTGCTCACACTTAAGGATTGCGTAAAATACTTCGTAGAGCACCGTCACGACGTAACCATCCGTCGTACCAAGTACGATCTGCGTAAGGCTCAGGAGCGCGCCCACATCTTGGAGGGCTTGATCATCGCCGTTAACAATATCGACGAGGTAGTTCGCATCATCCGTAACAGTAAGACTCCTACCGACGCTCAGCGTAACTTGGAGGCCCGCTTCGAGTTAGACGAGCTGCAGAGTAAGGCTATCGTTGATATGCGTCTGGCTCAGCTCACTGGTCTGCGTGTTGATCAGTTGCACCAGGAGTTCGACGACTTGCAGAAGCTCATTGCCGAGTTGCAGGAGATTCTTGACAACCCCGAGCGTTGTAAGGAGGTAATGAAGGCCGACCTGCAGGAGGTGAAGGAGAAGTATGGCGACGAGCGTCGTACCGAGATTATTCCTTTCGACCACGAGTTCAACGCCGAGGACTTCTATCCCGACGATCCAGTGGTTATCACCATCTCGCACATGGGTTACATCAAGCGTACCCCATTGTCAGAGTTCCACGAGCAGGGTCGTGGCGGTATGGGTTCAAAGGCAGCCCGTCATCGTGACAACGACTTCACCGAGTATATCTATCCTGCCACCATGCACAACACACTGCTGTTCTTCACCCAGAAGGGTCGTTGCTACTGGCAGAAGTGTTACGAGATACCTGAGGGCGATAAGAACTCAAAGGGTCGCGCTATCCAGAATATGCTGAATATCGAGCCCGATGATGCTATCAACGCCGTTCTGCGTATCAAGAACTTCAACGATACCGAGTTCCTCAACTCGCACTACGTAGTATTCGCTACCAAGCAGGGTATCATCAAGAAGACCTGTCTTGAGGCTTACTCACGTCCACGTGCCAACGGTGTGATTGCTATCAACATCAACGAGGGCGACGAGGTAGTAGGCGTTCGCCTCACCAACGGCCACAACGAGCTGCTGCTGGCTAACCGCAACGGTCGTGCCGTACGTTTCGACGAGAACGATGTACGTACCATGGGTCGTGTATCTACCGGTGTGATTGGTATGCGCCTGGATGGTGGCGACGACGAGGTAGTAGGTATGGTTTGCGTGAACGATCCTAACACCGAGACCATCATGGTAGTATCGGAGAACGGTTATGGTAAGCGTTCGGAGGTTGAGGATTACCGTAAGACCTCGCGTGGTGCTAAGGGTGTTAAGACACTTGCTATCACCGAGAAGACCGGTCGCCTGGTAGCCATCAAGGTGGTAACCGACGAGAACGACCTGATGATTATTAATAAGAGTGGTGTATTGATTCGCCTGAAGGTGGCCGACGTACGTGTAATGGGTCGTGCAACACAGGGTGTTCGCCTGATTAACCTCACAAAGAAGAACGATAGTATCGCTTCGGTATGTAAGGTTATGCACTCAGAAGAGGAGGAGAGCGATGCCGAAGAGGCCGTAATCTCTGAAGAGGCACAGGCTCAGGCTCCTGAGGCTCAGGCAACCGAGACTCCCACAAACGAGTAAATTTAATTAATAACAAATAAGTACAACCAAATTTTTAAGCTTATGAAAAAATTAATCATGATGGCATGTGTGCTGGTAGCCAGCGCTACAGCATTTGCCGGCGACAGTGACGCTTTGAAGGCTATCCTCAAGGCAAAGACTTATGCAGAAGCTGAAGCTCTCGTAAAGAGCAACCTCGGTTCTCTGGCTAACGATGCCGAGAAGGCTAAGGCTTACAACAAGCTTGTTGACCTTGCCCTTAACGACTTTAATGCACAGAGCGCTATCCAGACCGAGAATCAGGTAGCCAAGCAGATGGGTAAGGAAGAGAAGGCTGTAGATATGAAACTGATGAACGAGATGGCTTACGCCGCTATCGTAGCAGGTATCGAGTGCGACAAGTTCGACCAGATGCCTAACGAGAAGGGTAAGGTAGCTCCTAAGTTTGCCGCTAAGAACGCTCAGCGCCTGTGGGTTGCTCCACGTAACACACTGGTTAACGCTGGTCAGGACGCTCTTACCGCTAAGGACAACGCTGCTGCACGTAAGTACTGGCAGCTGTTTACCGAGAGCGATGCAGCTCCTATGTTCAAGGATTGCGACCGCGAGCAGCAGAAGCCTTTCTTCGGTCAGGTAGCTCGTTTCGCTTCAATCTTCGCTTACCAGGATAAGGATATGGCTAAGGCCCTCGAGTTGGCCGATGTTGCCATGAAGGATCCTCAGGAGTACGAGAACGCCCTCAACCTGAAGCTCGAGATTCTGAGCGACGGTTTGAAGACTAAGGACGACTCAGTGAAGTACGTTGACAACCTGAAGGCTATCTACGCTGAGCACAAGACCGACGGTGTAATGGAGAAGCTGTACAACACACTGCTTGGTTTGGGTAAGGCCGACGAGGCTAACAAGATTCTCGACGATGCTCTCGCTGCTAATCCTAACAACTTTGTAGCTCTGGCCGATAAGGGTCTGGCTCTGCTCCAGGCTAACAAGGCTGCCGAGGCTGTTACTTATCTGCAGAAGGCTTTCGAGGTTAAGCCCGACAACGCTATCATCGCTACCTACGCAGGTACAGGTTACAGCGTACAGGCTCAGGAGACCGAGGATGCTGCTAAGAAGAAGGAGTTTTACAAGAAGGCTATCGACCTGTTCGATAAGGCTAAGGAGCTCGACCCCGACATGCTGCAGGCTAAGTGGGGTTACAACCGCTACAACGCATACTACAACTATTATGGCGCAGATGCCCCCGAGACCAAGAAGGCCGAGGAAGAGTCACACTAATCTACGTTTATTATATAAGAACCGATCCAGCCGAGGAGCAACCCGCTCCCCGGCTGATTTTTTTTAATACATATTTTTATTGAAAAAGATACGATTTTTTACGAAATAATGACTAACTTTGCAGCCGAAAAGACCAATTTATATCTATAAATGTTATGAAACTTACTTTTAAATCCATCTTCACCACCATGCTATCAGCCCTGCTGATGGTCTGTATCGTATCATGTAAGCACGAAAGTAAAAACAACAATCGCCATACCGATATTCTCGAAGTGACGAAAATCGCTCAAAATAAGGAGACAGTAAATAGCTTAATAATGTATGCCGAGGTGGCCGACAGCCTATATGCTGCAGGAACCATTTCGGAAACAATGCGAGATTATCTGTATGGTTATTTTGAATTCTATGAGCTTTACGACTTCAATAAAGCCGATTCTATTTTTATGGAAGTTGTTGACCGAAAGAATGTAGATAAATACGATAGGATGGTACAAGTTTCAGCAGCCTATGAACGGACATATATTCAGCAGCTTCAGGGGCATATTGAGACTGCTACTGTTTTGGCCCTTGATGCCCTGAAGCATTTTAAATTAGAAGAAATGAGTGAGGATATAGCCGCCTATTTAAATTATGTAAACCTGTACGTAGCGGTTGGCGTGGGAATGGTAAACCGTGGTAATGAAGATAATGCAGAGAAATATTTTGAAAAAGGTTACAATCTGGCCTTGCAATACGATTACTCGTCGATTGACAAGGGATACTATCTGAAACGCAGATTAAAACTTTTAAATGATATTATTATATCTTATGGCGATAACGCAGCGTACGAAAGGGTATTGTCATGGATCGAGCGTCAGGAGGCAACAATAACCGAATGCAGCAAACTTCCTGCAGACGAGAAAATTGATGTTACTGTTGACCAAATTAGGGGTTATACGCTTATTATTAAGGCACAGGCTTTACAGCATATGGGCAGAGAGAAAGAAGCTTTGCAGGCATACAAAGAGTATGATAAGACAGATTTCTCAAAAAAACCGACAGGATATGCTAATCATTTTGTTTTTCTTTATGAGGCAAAACGTTGGGACGAGGCTGCTAAATATATGGAAAATCTTGATGGGGCATTAGCGCGACTGGGTATGGATATGAGTCTCGAGGTTATTCATGGCTTATACCTTAAAAAATATATAGCTAACTTAAATGCTGGTCGCAAGGATACGGCTGCTATAGTGGCCGATAAAATCTGTCAGAATCTGTCATCTGCTATAGATAATTTTTCGCACGACAAAGTGCTGGAAATGGCTTCGATTTACGATATGAACGAGAAAGATGCCGAGATAGCCCAGCAAAAGGCCTCGCTGTTGCAGACGCGAGTGATGGCTCTGCTGATAGCTCTTTTTCTGGCTGTAGCTTTCTTTGTTATTTCGTCGCGTATGAAGACCAAGTTTATCCAGCAGATATCGCACGAAATCCGTACGCCGCTTAACATCCTTTCGGGCTTTACACAGGTGGTAACTGCCGAGGAAATGGAGTTAGACGAAGCCGCGCGCCACGATGCCAACCAGCAGATTCTGGAGAATACCGACCGTATTACCGGCCTTATAAACAAGATGCTCGAACTCTCGGATGCTAGCAGTCGTACCGTTATCCAGCTTACCGATCAGGTTTCGGCCTTACAGATAGCAAACCAAGCTGTGCTATCGTCGGACATCGAGGAAGCTGCGCATCTTGATTTCAAGCTACAGGATACCGATGGGGCAGGGCAGATGGTGCTTACCACCAATCAGCAGGCCGCAGTACGCGTGTTGTCTTTGTTGCTCGATAATGCCATAAAGTTTACCGCGCCAGCCGAAGCCTATGGACATCAGGCGATTGCCGATAAAAAGTGCGCCACGCTAACGATTGCTAAGTGCGATGGCTTTGTGCAGTTTGCTGTGGAGGATACCGGTATAGGCGTTCCCGCCGCCGAGGCCGAGCATATCTTTGACGAGTTTGTGCAACTTGATGAGTACTATAATGGCACCGGCATCGGACTTACCGTTGCCCGCAGTCTGGCTCGTCGTTTAGGTGGCGATGTGGTTCTCGACACCACCCACACCCCTGGCGCCCGCTTTGTATTCACGCTGCCCACGAGCCGCTAATAAATGATAAATAATTGAACAATTATGAAAGCGAAATCTAATTTTTCCTTAATATTCATTGCCATTTGTTTGTTGGCGATATCGTCATGTAACAAAAAGCAGGCTTATGTTCCAAAAACAACACTTGCCGATAGTCTGATTTCTGCAGCTACCAGTGTACAGGACCTTGATCGCGCCATATTCCTTTCCGACAGTTTACTGGCTACTGGCGACATTTCGATATTCAGGAATTGCTACATGAAAGGAAGTATCTATATACGAACAGGAAAAACGCGAGAAGCCGTAGATATCCTGAAGTTTGCCTTAGATAAAAAGCCCCAAAACGCCTACGACAGTCTGTTCTATTTCCAGTGTGTAAAGACGATGGTGGAATATCATGGACAGAGAAATGATGACGAGGGTTTGCTACGCATCGCTTTGCCAGCCTACGAAGGTCTATATGCCTTAGTATCCAGCCCAGAATGTGCTCCCGAAGCTTACGATATCCTAGCAGAAATTTTGCAGTGTGTGGGTGTGAGCCAGCTTCATCAGGGCTTGACTGCCGAAGCAAAGAAATCTTTCGAAAAATGTTATGATTGCATCCAGAAAGTCAGGGCGTTAGACACATCATGGAAACACGATTACTATGCATCTATTTATCTATTTAACACCGCCATTTCTTACTCAGAACGAGATGATTATGCGTCGGCAGAAAAATGGATTAATTATGCAGAGGCTATAACTAAGGATATGGCTAACAAAAAGAATGTTCCTGCTCTTGTCACCGACATGTCGTGGAGTACCTATTACATCAATCGCGCTACTATCTGTATTGGCTTGGGCAAACAAAAAGAGGCCGACCAAGCCTTTGCAGAGTTTAAACGCACATACTTTGCCAAAACAAATAGTATGGCGAAAATCTATGAGGGCGATTATATGCTGAGATCTAAGCGTTACGCCCAATCTGCCGATGCTTATGCAATAGTATATCAGTATCTGAAAGATTTTGGCTCAGAGCCTACACTCCAAAACTTAAGTTACCTGACAAGAAAATTCAAAGCCAACTACAAAGCCGGCCGTAACGACTCGGCCTTAAGCGTAGCAGCTTACACCTTCGAACACCTCGACTCAGCCATTGCTATTGAAAAGAAGAATCAGGCCATCGAACTGTCAACCATCTATCAGACACAGCAGAAGGATGCCGAGATAGCCCAGCAGAAAAACCAGCTGTTACAAACCCGTGTGCTGGCATTGCTAATTGCCCTTGTATTGGCAGCAACATTCTTTACTATCCGTCGCGTATGAAGACCAAGTTTATCCAGCAGATATCGCACGAAATCCGTACGCCGCTTAACATCCTTTCGGGCTTTACACAGGTGGTAACTGCCGAGGGCATGGAGTTAGACGAAGCCGCGCGCCACGATGCCAACCAGCAGATTCTGGAGAATACCGACCGCATTACCGGCCTTATAAATAAGATGCTCGAGCTCTCGGATGCCAGCAGTCGTACCGTTATCCCGCTTACCGATCAGGTTTCGGCCTTACAGATAGCCAACCAGGCTGTGCTGTCGTCGGGCATCGAGGAAGCTGCGCATCTTGATTTCCAACTGCAGGATACCGATGGGGCAGGGCAGATGGTGCTCACCACCAATCAGCAGGCCGCAGTACGCGTATTGTCGTTGTTGCTCGATAATGCCATAAAGTTTACCGCGCCAGCCGAAGCCTATGGACATCAGGCGATTGCCGATAAAAAGTGCGCCGCGCTAACGATTGCTAAGTGCGATGGCTTTGTGCAGTTTGCGGTGGAGGATACCGGTATAGGCGTTCCCGCTGCCGAGGCCGAACATATATTTGATGAGTTTGTGCAATTAGATGAGTATTATAATGGAACCGGTATCGGTCTAACCGTTGCCCGCAGTCTGGCTCGCCGCTTAGGTGGCGATGTGGTTCTCGACACCACCCACACCCCTGGCGCCCGCTTTGTATTCACGCTGCCCACAAGCCGCTGATAGATAATAAATAAATGTTTAAAGGGTAGGGCGGGGCTTTCGCCCCAAACCCTTAATCACCGTTCGACTCGTTGCCGCCTCCGGTATTTCCGCCGTTCGATGGCTGGGTATTCTCGTTGTCCTCAACGTTACCCGCATCGCTACTGGTAACTCGCTTCACCTCCTTACCATCGCGGTCGTAGCAGGTAATCTGGATGGCGGTATTTGCCAGCTCGTCCTTAAGGTCTACGTTAGGCGTAAAGATAATGCGTCTGCTGGTTACCAGTCCAGCCTTAACCTCATCCACCTTGCCCACGCTCTTGGCGCGCAAACCGAAACGCATGGTTCCCAAACCTGGCAGCGCAACGCTATGACCCTCGGTGGCCCATGCCTTAATCACCTCACCGGCAGCATCCCAACAGGCCTGCATAATGCCTTTACTTACTCCGCTGCGCAGAGCAGCCTCCTTAATCACCTTGTCCTGACTGAGTGAGGTGTACAACTCGGGCATCATAATGTAGCGATAAGTGCCCTCATACTTGCCAATCTTCTGCAACTTTTCCTGTGCTTTAACTTTCAATGCCATAATACTAAATTTTTGGTTTGTAAATAAATTTTTAATTAATAATGTTCAATTGTCAATGTTCAATGTTCAATGAGTTTCTTGCGCCCACACGTGGCAGATTTTCTTAGTGCACGTGGGAAATAGTTTTGCCTCACGCGGCCGCCGTCTGTCTCATTCATTTCAACACTGCAAAGGTACGGAATTTTGATTGCGGTTTACGAATCCCCGCACAGAAAATACAGTGTGACAGTTAAAATTCTCACCCTCCCCCCCTTAAAATTATATCTATATTTATATATATTATAATATATATAAATATAGATATAATTCCGCACCTAGTACCCCCTTGTATTTTTAACTGTCACACTGTATCACTGTGCGAGTTGCTAATAAAACCATGAGTTGGAGCTGAGGAGGATATTCTCGAGTAAATGGCCAAACAATCCGAACACTTCTTCTCGCTTAAACAACTCAATTACAATGAAAGAAATAAGTATTTATAACGGAACTCAAATGATGACTTCGCTTGAGATAGCCGAAGTTACTGGTAAGAATCATTTTGATGTACTGCGAGCCATCCGCAAGATGGAACTCGCATGGCAGAAAGTTACTGACAGCAAATTTGCAGTCAGTGAGTAATGCAAAGCTCTCCGAGCACTTTAAGCTCGGGGAGTTCACTAAGAGTAATCATCCCGAAGTGTATAACATCCCAAGTCATGAGGCGATTGCCAACCTTAAGCAATTGTGCATCTGGCTTGAAGAGCTGCGAAAGCGATATAATGAAAAGTATGGAGTGGGCGAGGAGCCTATCCGTATTAACTAGAACCGCTACGGTGCCATCTGGCTGAACTTTGCCGTGCGCCCGTTCTCAAATCGCCGCCACGTAAGCATTCTAAATGCCTAAATAATACGAATATATTTGGCTGCGTGAGGTATTTTTAGTACCTTTGCAGCCAAATACATTTATATAATGATTAACGAATACCAGATAAGAGTAACGCCGGAGGTGGCTGCACAGGAGGACAGACTGAAGAACTACCTGGGCGATGAGTATGGACTGAACCCAAGCGATATTAAAGGGGTACGCATACTGAAACGTAGCATTGACGCGCGACAGCGACAGATATACGTGAACCTGAAGGTACGCACGTATGTGAACGAGTTGCCTACGGACGATGAATACCAGCACACAGAATACCCCAACGTAGAGGGCAAACCACAGGTAATAGTGGTAGGAGCGGGTCCTGGTGGACTGTTTGCCGCCCTGCGCCTGATAGAGTTGGGACTGCGCCCGATAGTATTGGAGCGCGGTAAGAACGTACACGACCGCAAGAAGGACCTGGCAAACATCAGTCGCACGCAGCAGGTGGATGGCGAGAGCAACTACTGCTTTGGCGAGGGTGGCGCTGGTGCCTATAGTGACGGTAAGCTGTACACACGCAGCAAAAAGCGCGGAAACATAGAGAAAATTCTGAATGTGTTCTGTCAGCATGGCGCCTCTACGGCTATCCTGGCCGATGCACATCCGCATATTGGTACCGACCGTCTGCCAAAGGTAATCGAGGCGATGCGTAACACTATCATACGTTGTGGTGGCGAGGTGCACTTTCAAACCAAAATGACGCGCTTGATAGTGGATAGTGGACAGTTGACAGTTGACAGTTGCCATGCGGATAGAGTGGTAGGTGTGGAAGCTGTATCTGCGAACGGACAATTAGAATTCCGTGGACCTGTAATTCTTGCTACGGGCCACTCGGCACGCGATGTTTACCGCTATCTGGCCGAGGCTAAGATTGAGATTGAGGCCAAGGGCATTGCGGTGGGCGTGCGATTGGAGCATCCCAGCCATCTGATTGACCAGATACAGTACCATAATAAACAAGGTAGGGGCCGATGGTTGCCTGCTGCCGAGTACTCGATGGTAACACAGGTGGATGGGCGAGGGGTTTACTCGTTCTGTATGTGTCCCGGTGGATTCGTGATTCCTGCGGCTACCGATAAGGAGCAGATTGTGGTTAACGGTATGAGTCCGGCTAACCGCGGTACGGCGTGGAGTAATAGTGGTATGGTAGTTGAGGTGCGACCAGAAGATATAGAAGGCGATGACTGCTTGGCGATGATGCATTTTCAGGAGCAGCTGGAAAAAATGTGCTGGCAGCAGGGCAATATGAAGCAGACGGCTCCGGCGCAGCGAATGGCCGACTTTGTGAACGGCAAGCTGAGCTACGATCTGCCAAAATCATCGTACGCGCCAGGACTGATATCAAGTCCGCTGCACTTCTGGCTGCCTAAGATGATATCGCACCGACTGCAGCAAGGCTTTAAGGCATTTGGCAAGAGCGCCCACGGATTCCTGACCAACGAGGCGGTGATGATTGCGGTTGAGACACGCACATCGAGTCCAGTGCGAATTGTTCGCGATAAGGAAACGCTGCAACATGTTCAGGTTCAGGGACTTTTCCCATGCGGCGAAGGTGCCGGCTATGCGGGCGGAATTGTCTCGGCTGGTGTAGATGGCGAGCGATGTGCCGAAGCGGTTGCTCAATACCTTGAGCAAATTGCAAATTGAAAATTAAAAATTGAAAGAAAAAGTTTTAAAAAGGTTTGGAACTTCCAAATCTTTTTTTTATATTTGCACCATCAATAAATACGAATCTATTAACTAAAAATTTGGAACGATATGAATAAGGACGAGAAATTTGTGATTACGATCAGTCGCCAGTTTGGTACCGGCGGACACGAGATCGGAGCTGAGATTGCCCGAAGGTTAGGTGTTAAGCTGCTCGACAAGCAGATTTTGAACGAGGTAGCTAAACGCATACCTGTAGTTGAGGATGCCATGGAAAAGATTGAAACACGCAACCCCTTGTGGCGCGACGATTTCACCAACTTTTATCGCAACTATATGGCTAAGGCCGAGTACGACGGAGCCGAGCAGGACCAGACCAGTCATGAGCTGTTCGAGGCCCAGTGCGCCGCCATCAAGCAGATAGCCCAGAAGGAGAGTTGCGTGATAGTTGGTCGCTGCGGATTCTACATCTTTAAGGATCACCCCAATGCACTCAAAATATTTGTTCACAGTAGCGAGGAATGCCGCAAGCGCCGCATAGCCGAAAAATACGGACTGGACCTGCGCGATGCCGCTGCCATGGTGGTAGATAATGATTACAGCCGAGAGCTTTATACCAAGACGTATACAGGCTGCGAATGGTTTGATGCACGCAACTACGACATCAGCCTTGATGTGCGAAAATTCGGCATAAACGGCGCTGTAGATTTTTTAATGAAGTGTATTGAGTAGATTTTGCAGGAAAAATTTGTGTAAATACCAATTTTTTACTACCTTTGCACCTTGAAATTTCGAAGATAGTAATTACTAAAGAATTGGTATAATGAATATTTCCTACAAATGGTTGAAGGAATACGTTGATTTCGACCTGACTGCACAGCAGGTGGCCGATGCTTTGACATCGACAGGTCTGGAAGTCGACGCATTGGAAGAAGTACAGAGTATTAAAGGCGGTTTGAAGGGCCTGTACGTAGGTAAGGTACTTACTTGCGAGGCCCATCCTAACTCAGACCACCTGCATGTAACAACGGTTGACCTGGGCAAGGGCGAGCCATCGCAGATTGTGTGCGGTGCGCCTAACGTAGCCGCCGGTCAGAAGGTGATTGTGGCCGATCTGGGCTGCGTACTTTACGATGGCGACAAGGAGTTTGTGATTAAGAAGAGCAAGCTGCGCGGCGTAGAGAGCAACGGTATGATTTGTGCCGAGGACGAAATTGGCGTTGGTACCAGTCACGACGGTATCATCGTACTGCCCGAGGACGCTGTAGTGGGTACACCCGCTGCCGAGTACTATCACCTGGAGAGCGACTGGCTGATTGAGGTTGACATTACCGCCAACCGTGCCGACGGACTGAGCCACTGGGGTGTGGCACGCGACTTGTATGCCTGGCTGAAGAGCAATGGCTACGAGACCAAGATGCATCGCCCCGACTGCTCGAAGTTTACTGTTGACAATCACGACCTGCCCATCGAGGTAAAAATTGAGAACACCGAGGCTTGTAAGCGTTACGCCTGCGTAAGCGTTAGCGACTGCGAGGTAAAGGAGAGTCCCGACTGGCTGAAGAACAAGCTGAACACCATCGGACTGCGCCCCATCAACAATATCGTAGATATCACTAACTACGTGATGATGGCTTACGGACAGCCTCTGCACTGTTTTGATGCCGACATGGTAAAGGGTCATCAGATAGTAGTTAAGACCATGCCCGAGGGCACACCTTTCCAGACACTGGACGGCGAGGAGCACAAGCTGAGCGATCGCGACCTGGCTATCTGCAATGCCGAGGAGCCCATGTGTATTGCCGGTGTATTTGGCGGTAAGGGTAGCGGTACTTACGAGACCACTAAGAATGTGGTTCTTGAGAGCGCCTACTTCCACCCAACATGGATACGTAAGAGCGCACGCCGCCACGGACTGAGCACCGATGCCAGCTTCCGTTTTGAGCGTGGTGTTGACCCCAATGGCACTATCTACGCCCTGCAGCAGGCCGCTATCCTGTGTAAGGAGTTGGCTGGCGGTAAGGTAAGCATGGAGATTGTGGATGTTTATCCCGAGAAGATGGAGAACGCCGTTGTAGATTTGAAATACGACTACGTTCACAGTCTGGTTGGTAAGGAGATTCCTACCGATAAGATTAAGGCCATCTGCGAGAGTCTGGAGATGAAGACACTCGAGGAGACTGCCGAGGGCCTAAAGCTGGAGATTCCTGCTTACCGTGTGGACGTTACCCGTCCTTGCGATGTAGTAGAGGATATCCTGCGCATTTACGGATATAATAATGTAGAGATTCCAACTCAGCTGAAGAGCTCGCTCGTTATTAAGGGCGACGAGGACCAGAAGCACAAGCTGGCTAACATCGTAAGCGAGCAGCTGGTAGGCGAGGGATTCAACGAAATCCTGAACAACTCGCTCACCAAGGGTGCTTACTACGAGGGCCATAACGCTTACGCTGCCGAGAACTGCGTAAAGATTATGAACCCACTGAGTACCGACCTGAACGTGATGCGTCAGACGCTGCTGTTTGGTGGTTTGGAGAGCGTACAGCACAACGTGAACCGCAAGCGCAGCAACCTGCGTTTCTTTGAGTTTGGTAACGTATATACCTTCGACCCAGAGAAGGAAAACCTCGACGATCCTATGCAGGCTTACAAGGAGCAGTATCACGCTGCCCTGTGGCTTACTGGTAAGCGTGTTGAGGGCAGCTGGATTCACGCTAACGAGGAGAGCAGCTTCTACGAGCTGAGCGCCTACGTTGAGAACATTCTGCGCCGTATCGGTGTTAAGCCCGGCATGATTGTTCGCAAGAAGAGCGAGAACGACATCTTCTCGGCCGGTGTTACCATCGAGAACCGTGGTGGTAAGAAGCTCATCGAGATGGGTATCATCACTAAGAAGCTGCTGAAGCAGTTCGGACTGGATGCACCCGTATTCTACGCCGAGCTGAACTGGACTGCGCTGATGAAGGTAATTAAGAAGAACGAGGTACTTTATACCGAGGTGCCCAAGTTCCCAGCCGTTAGTCGCGACCTGGCTCTGTTGGTTGACAACAGCGTAGAGTTTGCCCAGATTGAGCAGATTGCCCGCCAGACCGAGAAGAAGCTGCTGAAGAAGGTTGAGCTGTTTGACGTTTACGAGGGCGACAAGCTGCCTGCTGGCAAGAAGAGCTACGCCGTTAACTTTATCCTTCAGGACGAGGAGAAGACCATGGGCGACAAGCAGATTGAGGCTATCATGAACAAGCTGATTGCCCAGCTCAAAAAGCAGCTGAATGCAGAACTGCGCTAATATTTACATTTTTACATTTTTGAATTTCTAAATTTAAATAAGTATATGGGAAGAGCATTTGAATATCGTAAAGCTACAAAGCTGAAGCGATGGGGCCACATGGCCAAGACATTTACAAAGATTGGTAAGCAGATTGCTATTGCCGTTAAGGCAGGCGGTCCAGAGCCAGAGAACAACCCCGCACTGCGTGCTATCATTGCCAACGCTAAGCGCGAGAACATGCCAAAGGACAACATTGAGCGTGCTATCAAGAACGCTATGGGTAAGGACCAGAGCGATTACAAGGAGGTAAACTACGAGGGATACGGACCTCACGGAATTGCCATCTTTGTTGAGACACTGACCGACAACACCACACGTACTGTAGGTGACGTTCGTTCGGTATTCAACAAGTTCAATGGTAACCTGGGTACTCAGGGTTCGCTCTCATTCCTGTTCGACCACAAGAGCGTATTCACCTTTAAGAAGAAGGACGGATTGGATATGGACGAGATGATACTGGATCTGATTGACTACGGAGTAGAGGACGAGTACGACGAGGACGAGGAGGAGAACAGCATCACCATCTACGCCGATCCTTCAAGCTTCAGCGCTGTGCAGAAGCACCTTGAGGAGAACGGTTTCGAGGTAACTGGTGCCGAGTTCACCCGTATTCCTAACGACCTGAAGGAAGTTACAGCCGAGGAGCGCGAGACTATCGACAAGATGGTTGAGAAGCTGGAGGACTTTGACGACGTTCAGACCGTTTACACAAACATGAAACCTGAAGAGGTTGCTGAATAAAAAAAGAATTCCCTCGCCAAGCCGGCGGGGGAATTTTATTTTAATAATCCTTATCTGTGAAAACCACATCTAACAGGATCTTCTTGGGATCTTTGCTGGAGCGATAGGTGTAAGCAAAGCGGTACTTGGCATCTTTATACACCTTAACGGCAGTGGCATTCTTAAGACCTTGCTTAAGCACGTTAGCGGCATCAGAATCCTTAATTGCCTGCTCCTCGTCGGCCACACCCGTAAGCTTATAATAATAATGTATGGTGTGCGTGGCGCGCTCAAATACCAAACTATCTATCACTGTGTTCTCATCGATGGCCGTGGGGCAATGCTTGCGTGTATACTCCTTGGCGTCGCGCTCGCAACGGTCCTCCAGACTCTCCTGACAAGCGCTAAATAACAGGGCGATAACGCCTAATATCCAATACTTTTTCATAACGATTGTAATTTTTTGCCTGCAAAGATACAAAAAAAAGCAAAATTATGCGATTTCTGAGACTTTTTTTGTAATTTTGCAGTCTAAAGCATAGATCTAGATGAATCATATAAGAAATTTCTGCATCATAGCCCACATCGATCACGGCAAATCTACTCTGGCAGACCGATTGCTGGAGTACACTAAGACTATACAGGTGACCGAGGGACAGATGCTCGACGATATGGACTTGGAGCGTGAACGTGGTATTACGATTAAGAGTCACGCTATACAGATGGAATACACTTACAAGGGAGAGAAATACATTCTGAACCTGATTGACACCCCGGGACACGTAGACTTTTCGTACGAGGTGAGCCGCTCTATCGCTGCCTGCGAGGGCGCGCTACTGGTGGTTGATGCCACACAGGGTGTACAGGCACAGACCATCTCGAATCTCTATATGGCCATCGACCATAACCTGGAGATTATCCCTGTAATCAATAAGATTGATATGCCCAGCGCCATGCCCGATGAGGTTGAAGATGAGATTATCGACCTGATTGGCTGCGACCGCGAGGATATTATCCGTGCTTCGGGTAAGACCGGCGAGGGCGTTGAAGAGATACTGAACGCTGTAGTTGAGAAGATTCCGCACCCAGTGGGCGACGAGAAGGCTCCGCTGCAGGCGCTCATTTTCGACTCGGTATTCAACTCATTCCGCGGTATCATCGCTTACTTCAAGATTGTTAACGGCTCTATCAAGAGCGGCGACCACGTGAAGTTCTTTAATACCGGTATGGAGTACGATGCCGACGAGATTGGTGTGCTGAAGATGGACATGATTCCCCGCAAGGAGCTGAAGACCGGCGATGTGGGTTATATCATCAGCGGTATCAAGAACTCGCGCGAGGTTAAGGTGGGTGATACCATCACACACGTGGCCACGCCTTGCGACAAGGCCATCGAGGGTTTCCAGGAGGTTAAACCAATGGTGTTTGCGGGTGTTTATCCTATCGACCCAACTGACTACGAGAACCTGCGTGCATCGCTCGAGAAGCTGCAGCTTAACGACGCTTCGCTTACCTTCATGCCCGAGAGCTCGGTAGCACTGGGATTTGGTTTCCGTTGCGGATTCCTCGGACTGCTGCACATGGAGATTATCCAGGAGCGACTGGACCGCGAGTTTGATATGGACGTGATTACCACCGTTCCTAACGTAAGCTATATGTGCTACACCAAGCAGGGCGAGGTAAAGGAGGTACACAACCCAAGCGGACTGCCCGACCAGACCATGATTGACCACATTGAGGAGCCTTATATCCGCGCATCAATCATCACCGCTGCCGATTATATCGGACCGATTATGACGCTGTGTCTGGATAAGCGCGGCGAGCTGTTGGATCAGCAGTACGTGAGCGGTAACCGCATAGAGCTGCACTTTATGCTGCCTCTGGGCGAAATCGTAATCGACTTCTACGACAAACTTAAGTCGGTATCAAAGGGATACGCCTCGTTTGATTACCATATCGACGGCTTCCGTCCCTCAAAGCTGGCTAAACTTGATATCCTGTTGAATGGTGAGCCCGTGGATGCCCTGAGCACCCTGACACACCAGGACAACGCCGTAACCTTTGGACGCCGTATGTGCGAGAAGCTGAAGGAGCTGATTCCACGTCAGCAGTTCGACATCGCCATCCAGGCTGCCATCGGCGCTAAGATTATTGCCCGCGAAACGGTTAAGCAGGTACGTAAGGATGTTACCGCCAAGTGTTATGGTGGCGACGTGAGCCGTAAGCGTAAACTGCTGGAGAAACAGAAGCGAGGCAAGAAGCGCATGAAACAAATCGGAAACGTGGAGGTGCCACAGAAGGCCTTCCTCGCAGTATTGAAATTGGACTAAAAACAAACGATAATCTATGGCAAATGTAAGCTTAACAACCCGAGACGTGGCCCGAGAACTGGCCCGCCGATACAGTACAATGACGCACGACGAGCTCGACCTGCTGGAGAGCATTCTTGTTCCGATGAAGTTCGCTAAGAACGAGATGATCCTAAAGGAGGGCGAGACCTGTACCAACATTTATTGGGTGGTACGCGGACTGGTGCGCCAGTTTTACTTTAAGAACGATAAGGAACTGACCGAATATATGGCCACCGAGAACACGATTGTAATGTGTATCGAGAGCTTGTTCCACGAGGTACCTTCGCAGTTGCAGATCAAGGCCTTGGAGCCTACTATCCTGATTGCGCTGCCTAAAGCCGAGCTGGAGGCTGTGGCTATGAAGAGCGTTAACATCCAGATTCTGTATCGTAAGATTCTGGAGGAGAGCCTCATCCTGAGTCAGCACCACGCTGATATGCTGCGCTTTGAGAGTGCACAGGACCGCTATCAGAAGCTGGTTAAGAATCAGCCTCAGCTGGTACTGCGTGCACCGCTGGTATATATCGCCAGCTACCTGCAGATGACACCAGAGACACTGTCGCGTGTGCGTACAGCGGCTCTGATGGAGAATAAGTAAGTAAATCTTTTTAATGCTTAGTTAAATACAATGAGTTATCAATACATTTTGGTAACTCATTTTCGTAATGTGTTACGTAGATGAGCGTGCGCTCGGGGTTATCGAACATATAACGGTCAACAATCGTCTTAACCAGATTGCGGTTGCACAAATCCAGTCCGTGCAAAGGCTCGTCCAGAATCAATAGGTCGGGACTCTTTACAAAGGCGCGAGCCAGCAGTACCAGGCGCTGCTCGCCGCTCGACATCTCAAGGAACTTGCGGTCGGCCAGATGCTTAATACCAAACAGGTTCATCCACTCCAGGCATACCGTTCTTTCCGCCTCCGTAGGACGGGCGTAAAGGCCTACGGTATCTTTCAGTCCGCTGGCCACAATCTCGATAGCAGGGATATTCTGCTTATAGCTACGGTGCATCTCGGGCGATACGTAACCAATGTGCTTCTTGATATCCCAGATGCTCTCGCCGCTGCCACGTCGGTGTCCGAACAGCGAGATATCGTTGGCATAGGCCTGGGGATTATCGGCACAAACCAATGAGAGTAGGGTAGATTTGCCGGCACCATTCTGTCCCGACAGCGCCCAATGCTCGCCCTTAAGCACCACCCAGTTCAAGTCCTTCAGGATAGTACGTTCGCCATAGCGGATGGTAACATTGTTAAACTGGATAATCTGCTGTGGCAATGGGGGTATGTTATTGGGTTTTTGCAGCAAGATGGCATGCGGACAGCGATCGATGGGGTAATAGGTCTTTACCACGATATCCTCAACAAAGCGCAAATCGAGCATTTTGATGACACGTGTGATAAACTCAGGTATCTCATCAATCTTTGAGAGCACCAGGATAATCTGCATATCCTGCTGACCAGCCAAGGTGGCGAGCAGTTGCTTTACCTGGTCGCGCGTCTCGGCATCAAGACCGATAAACGGATTCTCGATAATAAGCACTTTGGGCTTGGTAAACAGGTTGGCGGCCAACTTGTATTTGCGCAGTTCGCCGCTACTTAGCAGGATGATGTATTTATCGAGCAGATCTTCAAGATGAAAGAGTTGGTAAAGATGCTTCTGGAAGGCACGGCGCTCGGGCGTATCGTCGCCAGCCAGCAGGAATGCCTCTTCGAGCTTGCTGCCAACGGTAGGTGTCTCCTCGTCGATCTCCATCTGATTCCATCGCTGCTGCAGAAAGTATGTACGATCGTTATCGCCGCCATAAGTATCGCGAAACGTAATGTGTTTCAAGTTGTTATATGGTTCGTCGAAAGAATAACTTAACTGTCCGGGATATACGGGATGCTTGCCGGTAATCATGTCAACCAGCATACTTTTACCACCGCCATTACGTCCTACAATAGCCACATGTTCGCCCTTGGCCAGATGAAAGTTCACCGGCTCGGCCAATCGCCATTCAGGCTTACGTGCCACCGCATTCTTTAGTTCAATTGTATTCATGGTTTCTCTTTTCTCTTTGATACTTTATCCTGATTCTTGTTTATAAAATCCTTCCAGCCACGATATTTCACGTCGCTCTCGGGGCGACCCATCTGCAGATAATGACAATAGGCAGCTGCCAGCGCATCGGTAGCGTCCATATACTTGCCCATCTCATCGTTGGGTATCTTTAGCAGGCGCTGCAACATGCCAGCCACCTGTTCCTTACTGGCACCACCATTACCGGTTAGCGCCATCTTGATTTTCATGGGAGCATACTCGTGGATGGGAACGCCGTGGTGCACAGCGGCTGCTATAGCAGTACCCTGAGCACGCCCCAGCTTCAGCATCGACTGCACGTTCTTACCAAAGAACGGCGCCTCGATAGCCATCTCGTCGGGCAGGAACCCGTCGATAATGCTGGTAACACGTTCGAAGATATGACCCAGCTTCAGGTATGCATCAGGAAACTTGCGCAAATCGATAACGCCCATGGTCATCATCTGCGCCTTTCCATCAACTACCTTCAATAATCCATATCCCATCAGATTGGTTCCGGGGTCAATTCCAAGTATAATCTTTTCCATTTCAGAGTGCAAATTTAGATAAAATTGTTCGGAAGTCGGCGATTTTAACGAAAAAATGTGTACCTTTGCGCTCAAAAATTGATAAATTTAAAAAGATTGTACCAGTGAAAACAAGATATATAACCATCAGCATGGTGCTTACAACCATATTGGCATCGTGTGGTTTAGGAAGGAAAGAAGCTAAAATTGAACTATCTCCCGAGCAAATAAGACTGCAGCACGTGAGCCATATTGATACCACAACGCTGCGCGCCGTGCTTAATGCCGACTCGATTGAAGGACGCACCAAACTGGATTCGCTTACAGCTGATGCCTGGATGCTTGTAGATGACTCTACAGGAATAGTGATTAGCGAGAAAAACGGCTACGCACGCCGCTATATGGCATCGATTACCAAGATGATGACCGCCCTGCTGGCACTCGAAAAAGGAAATCTGAGCGACAGCATCGACATTACCGAAGATGTTTATATCAATAAGGATTCGCGCGTAAGGTTGGGCCAAGGCTATGTAATGCTCGACCTGATTTACGAGATGATGATGATTAGCGATAACGACGCAGCCTACGCGCTGGCCAAGCATGTGGCAGGCGACACGTTGCGTTTTTACGACCTGATGAACCAGAAGGCGCAGTACTTAGGGATGGACAGCACACACTTTGCCAACCCTAACGGTATGCCTAACGATAATAACTTCAGTAGCGCAGCCGACTTAATAAAACTGGCTCGCTACGCCATGCGCGACACCATGTTTGCCAGCATTGTGGGTACAGCCGAGAAGGCTGTGCCGCTGACCGACGGTCGCCATCTTGACTGTCGCAACAGCAACGCCCTGCTACACACGTACGAAGGTTGTATTGGCATTAAAACAGGTTTTACTTACCAGGCGGGTTATTGCTTGGCGTCGGCAGCCACACGTAACGGACACACGTTGTATCTGGTGTTGCTAAAGAGCAGGCGCCACCATACGCGCTTTACCGAATCGGTAGCGCTGCTGGATTATGGGTTCCGTGTGATGGATGCTTACCGCCAGCGCATTAACGCCCATTAAACTCAAAGTGCTGGTAATCCTTCATGGTGCGCCACGAACCGCCCCAGCTAAAGCCGTATTTTATGAACAGCTTATAGCACAGATCGTTACGGGTAATCTTATACGGGAAATCGGCCTTACGGTTAGCATACTTCTTGGCAGTTGCAGGTTCTACAATCTGGCTGCCATCTTTTTTACTGTAACGCACGTAAGGGTTATACAGCGTATTGATATCTACCGCCAAACCGCGCGCATGTTTCGACAGATTCTTGGAGTCGGAGATGTTACGATAGCAAAAGCAGCTGGTGTTGTTGGCACGCATCTGGCGCTCGTCGTCGGCATCGTACACATCAGGCAGGCGCATCTGCTGGATAGGGTAGTGTGCCTTATAAAGCTGACGGAATATGGCCAACAGCTTATCGGCTATCAGCTTATTGCAAATCATCTCGCCCACATGGGTTTTGCCTTCGATATCTACATGTGTTATCCTGAGGTAACGCAAATCGCTACGCTTGATATAAGGGTTATTGTGCCATGTTTTGCCCTGCATGGTTTGCCACACACTATCGGGGATGGCCGCAGAGGTAAAAATCTGGCCTTGAGCGCCTAATGCGCAACAAAGCCAGAATACGAATGTAGTAAGTAATTGCTTCATTGTTTACATAAATGCTACGGTGAGTCCCGCCATCACAATACTAACCATCGACATGAGTTTGATCAGAATGTTGAGCGACGGACCACTAGTATCCTTGAAAGGATCGCCAACGGTATCGCCTACAATGCAGGCTTTATGGGCAAACGAGCCCTTACCGCCAAAGGCGCCCTCTTCGATATTCTTCTTAGCATTATCCCAAGCGCCACCGGCATTAGCCATAAACACAGCTAAAGTAAAACCGCCAGCCAAACCACCTACCAACAAGCCGAGCACGCCGGCAACACCCAGCACGCAACCTACGATGATAGGAATAAGAATGGCCAGTACGGATGGGATAATCATCTCGTGCTGAGCTGCACGGGTAGAGATTTCAACACAACGACCGTAATCAGGCGTGCCTGTACCTTCTAAGATGCCTGCTATCTCGCGGAACTGGCGACGAACCTCCTGCACCATCTTCTCGGCTGCACGACCTACGGCTTCCATCGTCATACCACAGAACAGGAAGGCGGCCATAGCACCAACAAAGGCACCCACAATCACCTTGGGGTTCATCAGGTTAACCTGGAAGAAGTTCATGAAGTCGGGGATATTGGCATCGGCAGCCGAGATCAACTCGCCCTTTACGTTCTGCATCATCACGCCGCCACGAGTCATCGCAATCTTTATCTCCTCGATATACGATGCCAACAGCGCCAATGCGGTGAGCGCAGCCGAACCAATGGCAAAACCCTTACCGGTAGCAGCTGTGGTGTTACCAAGCGCATCGAGCGCGTCGGTACGGTGACGAACCTCTTCGCCCAAGTTCGACATCTCAGCGTTTCCGCCTGCGTTATCTGCAATAGGTCCGTAAGCGTCGGTAGCCAGCGTAATACCCAATGTAGAGAGCATACCTACAGCAGCAATACCGATACCATAAAGACCGTGAGCCAGCGATGTTGACGACATAGAGAGGTCGAACCCATTTGCGCACAGATAGCTGAGCATGATGGCGATACCAATGGTGATAACGGGGATACAGGTAGAAATCATACCTGTACCGATACCCTTGATAATCACCGTTGCGGCACCAGTCTGTCCGGCTTCCGAAATCTTCTGGGTAGGCTTGTAGCTGTGCGAGGTGTAATACTCGGTAGCCTGACCGATAATAACGCCTGCTGCCAAACCCGAGATAACCGAGAACGAGAGACCCAGCCAGTTCTGGATATCAAGCAGATACAGAATACAGAAGGTAGCTGCGGCAATCAGGATAGCACTCACGTTGGTACCAACCGAAAGCGAACGCAACAGGTCCTTCATGGTGGCGCCCTCCTTGGTACGAACCAGGAAGATACCCAGCAGCGAGAGGAACACGCCCACGGCAGCAATCAGCATAGGTGCGATAACCGCCTTGAGCTGTATCTCCAAGCCAGCCACACCAAAAGCAGCTGCACCCAATGCGGCAGTAGAAAGTACCGAGCCGCAATAGCTCTCGTACAGGTCGGCACCCATACCAGCCACGTCGCCTACGTTGTCGCCTACGTTATCGGCAATGGTAGCGGGGTTGCGTGGATCGTCCTCAGGGATATCGGCCTCAACCTTACCTACGATATCGGCACCCACGTCGGCAGCCTTGGTGTAGATACCGCCGCCCACACGCGCAAACAGCGCCTGGGTTGAAGCACCCATACCAAAGGTAAGCATAGTTGTGGTGATAGAAATTAAGCCATCTGCATCGAAGTGGTTAAGCACTACGAACCAGATGGCTATATCAAGCAAACCAAGACCTACTACGGTGAGTCCCATAACAGCGCCCGAACGGAAGGCAATCTTCAAGCCGGCATTTAAGCTCTCGCGGGCAGCATTAGCCGTACGCGCCGAGGCATAAGTGGCCGTTTTCATACCAAAGAAACCTGCCAGACCCGAGAACAAACCGCCCGTTAAGAAGGCAAACGGTACCCAGGGGTTCTGAACATTCAGTCCGTAGGCCATAAAAGCAAACAGCACACACAGCACGGCAAATACAATACCTACTACTTTGTACTGCTGCCAGAGATAGGCCATAGCACCTTTGCGCACATAAAGCGCAATCTCTTTCATTCGCGGCGTACCCTCATCGGCTTTCATCATCTGTGTGAAGAAATAGTACGCCATGCTTAATGCCACAACAGATGCGATGGGCACCAGCCAGAATACTTGAGGAATCATCATAATAGGTCTTAGTTTTATTGGATAGTTGTTTTGTTAGTGAACGCGCACTTACTCCTCAGCGAAGTCGATGAGTTCAGAGTTCTCCTCGTCAGAGTCGTCGCCAAGGTCCATCATGGTCGAGTAGTTATCCTCGTTGATGTCCTCATCGTTTGGTTCATCTACCTCCTCGTCTTCCTCATCGTGCGAGCTGTAGTTGTCCTCAACGATTACGTCAGAGTCGTCGTCCTCATCAAAGTCATCATCGTCGCCACTACGCAACTGCATGCGCAGCTTAACCTCCTCGGGCTTCAGCTTAGCAAAGATAGCCTCAACCCAGCCACCTTTTGCTACCTCGAGTACCTCGTAGCCATCCTCTACCTTCTTATCGTACATGCCGCCCTTCTTGTGCAAGCGGTCCTTAGGCAGGGTAGTGGTAGAGATATCGAAACCACTCTGGATGATGTCCTGGATCGACTGTGAGAGCGAATCCCAACCGCCACCAAAGTTGCGATCGATAACCTCGAGCAACTGGGTTGCTGAGATGTGACGGATATTCTCGTAAGTCAAATCGGTAACACGACTGATGGGGCGCTTTTTGATGGCCCAGATGAATTTCATGTTATCATCGAACTTGATGGTACCTACTTTATAGCCACGAGCCTCGAAACTCTTGCGGATAGGGGCAGAATCCTCGCGAAGGTCCTCGATAAAGAAGGCGCTCTTAAAAATCTGAATGTAGTGCTTTACATTTTCCTTTACTTCGGCATCCTTGCAAGCGGCTTCCCACATACGGAACACATCGTTCTCCTGGATGTCCCAAACACTACTCTTTGTTACACTCTTAATTGATAATGACGGATTACTTTCCGGTAGTTGTTGTTTTGTTCTTGCCATAATAATCTACTAATTTTTGTGCAAATGTAACCACTTTATTTTTTATTCGCAAGTTTTTGGCTATATTTTTTTGTAATTATCGCAATTTAGCGTAACTTTGTGCCCGAATATGGCACAACCGTTAGCTGAAAGACTGCGTCCACGCACTTTAGATGAGTATATCGGACAAGAACATCTGGTGGGTGAAGGAGCTGTTCTGCGTAAGATGATTGACGCAGGACGCATACCCTCGTTTATACTTTGGGGACCTCCGGGAGTGGGTAAAACAACCCTGGCTCAGATTATAGCCCACAAGTTAGAAACACCTTTTTACACGCTCTCGGCTGTAACGAGTGGTGTGAAGGATGTGCGCGAGGTTATCGAACGGGCACAGCATGGCCGATTCTTTAACGAGGCATCACCTATATTATTTATAGACGAGATACACCGCTTTTCAAAGTCGCAGCAGGACTCGCTGTTGGGGGCTGTTGAGAAGGGTATCGTTACCCTGATTGGCGCCACCACCGAGAACCCATCGTTCGAGGTGATACGTCCGTTGCTGTCGCGTTGTCAACTCTATGTGCTTAAATCGCTACAGAAGGATGATCTGCTGAAACTGCTTGAGCGCGCCATCCATACCGACAGCATCCTGAAGGAGCGGAACATCGTACTACAGGAAACAAGCGCCATGCTGAGATATAGCGGAGGCGATGCACGTAAGCTACTGAATATCTTAGAGTTGGTAGTAGAGGCTGAAGCAGGAGATGAAGTTATCATCACCGATGAAAAGGTGGTAAATCGATTGCAGCAGAACCCCTTGGCCTACGATAAGGACGGCGAGATGCACTACGATATCATCTCGGCTTTTATCAAGAGTATCCGAGGTTCCGATCCTGATGCCGCCTTGTATTGGCTGGCACGTATGATTGAGGGCGGCGAAGACCCACAGTTTATAGCCCGCCGACTGGTAATCAGCGCCTCGGAGGATATCGGCTTAGCCAATCCAAATGCCTTGCTGTTGGCTAATGCCGCGTTTGATGCGGTGATGAAGATAGGTTGGCCCGAGGGACGCATTCCTTTGGCAGAGGCCACGGTATATCTGGCCACATCGCCTAAGAGCAACAGCGCGTACTTGGGAGTGGATGCCGCATTAGACTTGGTGCGCCGTACAGGTAATCAGCCAGTGCCGCTACCCATACGTAATGCGCCCACGCAGTTGATGAAGGAGTTAGGCTATCACGATGGTTATAAGTATCCGCACGACTTTGCGGGGCATTTCACGCCACAGCAATATATGCCTGATGCACTACAAAACGAACGCATCTGGCACGGGCAGCATAATCCTACCGAAGAGAAATTATACCAACGCATGGTGAACTATTGGGGAAAAAGATACGAAGACTAAAATGAATATGGATCAGGAATTGATTATCAAGTTAATAGAGTTATTAGGCACATTTGCCTTTGCAATATCCGGCATCAGGCATGCAGCAGCTAAGCGGTTCGACTGGTTTGGCGGCTATGTGTGTGGTGTGGCTGTGGCTATTGGTGGAGGTACCATTCGCGATGTGATGTTAGGCACCACACCATTCTGGATGACAAACTCTATCTATCTGATATGTACCGCAGTAGCCTTGCTCACGGTGGTGCTGTTCGGCAAATGGATGGAACCGCTGAAGAACGCGTGGTTTGTGTTCGACACCTTGGGTTTGGCGCTCTTCACCATCGCCGGCATCCAGAAGAGTTTAGCTTTCGACCAACCATTCTGGGTAGCTATCATCATGGGCTGCATTACCGGTTCGGCCGGTGGCGTGATCCGCGATGTGTTGCTGAACAATGAGCCTGTGATATTCCATAAGGAGATATATGCAATGGCATGTGTGGTAGGCGGCGTAGCCTATTGGGGCTTAGCCGAACTAGGCGTTGCAGCCGAAATTAGCGCTGTGGTAAGCTTTTTAGTTACCTGTCTGATTCGCTTCCTGGCCGTACGCTATCACCTTTCGCTCCCCGTATTAAAAGAGAAATAAGAATTAAGAATTTAGAGATTATATATGGCAGAACAAACAAATAGACGAAGAAAGAGTAGTAACCAGCCCGTAGATCCTACCTACGGACACCTGCAGCCACAGGCCTTGGAGATTGAGAAGGCTGTGCTGGGTGCGCTGATGATTGATAAGGATGCCTATGCGGTAGTGTGCGAGATACTGCGCCCCGAGAGCTTCTATGAACCTCGCAATCAGATGGTTTATGCCGCCATACGCGACTTGAGTATGGAGGAGAAACCGGTGGATATCCTGACCGTTACCGAACAATTAGCCAAGTCGGGAAATCTGGAGCAGGTAGGTGGTCCTGGTTATGTGGCCGAACTGAGCTCGAACGTTGTCTCTTCAGCCAATATCGAGTATCATGCCAACATCATCGCGCAGAAGTCGCTGGCACGTCAGCTCATCTCGTTTGCAAGCATGATTCAGACCAAGGCCTTCGACGAAACCATTGATGTAGAAGACCTGATGCAGGAGGCCGAGGGTTCGCTCTTCGAGTTGTCGCAGCACAACATGAAGAAGGACTATACATCCATCGACCCAGTTATCTCACTGGCCGTAAAGGGTATTCAGGATGCCGCCAAGAACACCGACGGTTTGACGGGTGTTTCAACCGGTTACTTTAAGCTGGACGACCTGACCAGTGGTTGGCAGGCTTCCGACTTGGTGATTATTGCCGGACGTCCTGCGATGGGTAAAACTTCATTTGCCCTCTCAATGGCTAAGAACATTGCTGCCGACACCCGAACACCAATGGCCTTCTTCTCGTTAGAAATGTCGAACGTTCAGCTGGTAAACCGATTAATCTCTAACGCCTGTGAGATTCAGGGTTCGAAGATTCTGAACGGTCAGTTGCAACGTGACGAGTGGGAGCGATTGGATAAGAACATTAATAAACTGCTGGGTGCACCGCTGTATATCGACGATACCCCAGGTCTTTCGGTATTCGAGTTGCGCACCAAGGCGCGCCGACTGGTGCGTGAGCATGGTGTAAAGCTGATTATGATTGACTACCTGCAGCTGATGAACGCCAACGGTATGCGATTCAGCAGCCGACAGGAAGAGGTGTCAACCATCTCGCGTTCGCTCAAGGGTTTGGCTAAGGAGTTGAATATTCCTATCCTGGCGCTGAGTCAGTTGAACCGTGGTGTTGAGAGCCGTGAGGGATTGGAAGGAAAGCGCCCCCAGCTGAGCGACCTGCGTGAGTCGGGAGCCATCGAGCAGGATGCCGACATGGTACTGTTCGTACACCGTCCGGAGTACTATCATATCTATCAGGATGATAACGGTCGCGACCTGCACGGCATGGCACAGATTATTATTGCTAAGCACCGTAAGGGTGCTACGGGTGACGTGCTGCTTACCTTCCGTGGTGAGTACACACGCTTTGAGAATCCTGAGGATAAAGCTATCGAGAACCGTGCCCCAATGGGAGGCGGCGAGATATTGGGATCAAAAATAAACGGAGACAACCCACCGTTGCCTCCGTCGGATCCAAACGAACCGTTACCTTTCTAACGGTTACTTGTATTTCTCAATCAAGTTATCAGCCTGCAGATTGCCCATTTCCTTGGCTTTCTGCAGGTTTTGTATTCCCTCTTTCTTGTTGCCCTTCAGGCACTGAGCCACACCTAAGAACAGGTAGCCGTCGCTGTCGTTAGCATCAACGCTCAAGCTCTCCTTGGCAGTTGCTATCGCATTGTCGTAAAGACCGACACGAATTTCGAGCGAGGCCTTCTCGGCATAATAGAATGTCTCCTTAGGATTCATCACGATGGCACGGGTGATATCGTTGAGCGCCTGCTGGTACAAACGACCATCTATTTCGGCCTGATGACGGATGTAGTAGAAGTTATCGTTAACCTCGGCCTTCATCAGCTCCTCGTAATCGTTCAAATCGTTAATAGCCTCGCGGAACTTCTTGGCCTGCAATCGAGCCTGAGCACGTGCCCACAGATAGGGGGCAGCCTCCTTGAGATAGGGCTTGCTGAATGTATTTACGGTGCTATCCATCAGAGCCAGCATCGAGGTGGTATCCTTGAGCATCTCCTTACAACGGGCGGCGCTGAAGTAAAGCTCGGCACCCTTCAGGTTGGTGTTTGTAAGCTCAGTATAAATGTCATAAGCCTCAGCGTATTTCTTCTGGGCAAACAGGATGTTAGCCTCGGTCTGACGATACATGGGCTGTGGGTTAAAGGTGTTAGCCATTCGGACCTCGTCGAGCGCCTTATCGAATGTCCACTTATCGTAAGGTACATCAGCCAGGAATATCATCTTGTTGTAAATCATGCGGGCATAATTGTAATGCGCATCATCCTTTTGCTGAGCGTATTTGATGGCCATCTCCATATCTTTGTCGGCAGCGGCAAAATCATGAGCGGCAGTCTTCAGCTGGGCGCGATACAGATAACCATCGGATGAAGTAGGGAACTTCTTGATAAAGTCCTCGACCAAAGCTACATAAGCAGCCGAATCCTGACGCGACTGTGCCATATAGAGCGCCAAAACAGCCTCCTTGACATCATCGGGCAATTCCTTCTTAATCTTGGTTGCCAACAAGGTAGACTCGTTCATGCCGAAGCCAGAAATCTTAAGCGAATCGGCAAAACGTGCGCTAATGGCATAGTTAAGTGTATCCTTATCGGTAGCGGGCTGCTGCATCAAACCGATAACCTCGCCCTGCTGGTTAATGAGCGGACAGCTAACGGTGTTGGCAGGCATGGTGAGCGCTACAGTATAGTAATTGTACTCGCCTTGGAAGGTCTCTGCCTTACGTACTGTTCCAGCTGGAACGCTCTTTACCTCGTGGTAGGGCAGCAACCAAGCCTGACTGCCTACGGTAGCTGTAGCGCTACTGATGGCCAAAGGCTGTGTTTTACCGTTTACACGGAACTTTACTACATCGTACATATCGTTTACACCTACGATGCTTACTACGGGCAGTTCCTTACCTGCTGCATCAATAACCACAGCTCGCGAAGCACCCTTGAATGGGGTATAGTTACTTACAGCGTCGCCATTGGCGCTGGTAAAGAATCCGTTACTGCTGCCGATGAGCGAACCGTCCTCGGCAAATGTCTTCAGGGTGAATACCGACTTGGTGGCTTTCTTTACCCAGCTGGGCTGAGCACTAACCATCAACGGCATCACCGCCAGTAATATCAATAATACTTTCTTTTTCATCGTAATATTTAAATTTTCAATCTTCAATATTCAATTTTTAATTCTTCAGCAGCGCTTTCGCATTCTGGATCGCTGCCTCCGATACATCGCTACCACTCAGCATCTGTGCAATCTCACGTACACGTTCGTCGGCATCAAGCTGGCGCATCTTACTGGTAGTACCATTGGCGGTCTCGTTCTTCTCAACCTTATAATGTACCGAGCCTAAGGCTGCAATCTGCGGCAGGTGTGTAATGCTGATAACCTGGCGACCATGACTGCCCATCTCTTTCATAATCTGAGCCATCATCTCGGCAGTCTTTCCGCTCACACCGGTATCAATCTCGTCGAAGATAATTGTTGGCAGCTTCACGGCGCCGCTAATCATCGCCTTGAGCGACAGCATCACACGGGCAATCTCGCCACCCGAAGCCACCTGTGAAACAGGCTGGAGTGGGGTAGAAGTGTTGGCACTGAACAGGAAAGATACCCTATCGGAACCATTCACGCCCAACTCGACTGCCGTAAGCTGAATGCTGAAACGTACATGCGGCATACCTAATGGTACCAGGCGGTTCTGCATCTCGTTCTCAATCATTTTGGCAGCCTTGGTGCGCAGTTTGGTAAGTACATCAGCCTCTTTACGGGCCTGGGCCTCCAATGCACTGAGACGTGCCTTAACCTCGTCGAGCGACTCATCTCCATTCTCGATGGCCTGCAGTTGCTGGTGCAGACTGTCGCGCTTCTCAATCAGCGCCTCGATAGTGTCAACGTGATATTTCTTCTCTAACTCGTAGATACGGTCCAAGCGGTTGTTAACCTGATCCAGTTCGGCAGGATCGAAATCAACCGACTCTAACAAGTTGCTGACTTCGTGCGCCACATCCTTCAGGTCGATATAGCTGCTATCGATACGCTGAATCAAATCGCCCACCTCGGAATAAACAGCCTCGATGCTACGCAAGGCCGAGAGCGACGAACGAAGCGATTCTATCACACCGTTCTGTTCGGCCGATAGAGCATTGTCGGTAGTATAGAGAGCACTCTTGATATCCTCGGAGTGCTCCATCGTGTCGCTGCGCTGTTCCAGCTCTTCCTGCTCGCCTTCAATCAGATGCGCGTTCTCCAGTTCCTCGTATTGGAACTGCAAGAAATCGCGGTTCTCACGGTTGCGCTCGATGGCAGCCTGCAAATCGGCAAGCTCCTTCTCGGCAGCCTGATATGCGGTATACGTTTGCTGGTATTTGGTCAACTGAGCGGCATCGTCGGCAATGATATCTACCACCTCCAACTGGAAGTCCTGCTTGTTCAGCAACAGGTTCTGGTGCTGCGAGTGTACATCCACCAGCTGGTCGCCTAACTCCTTGAGCATCGAGAGGGCTACGGGCGTATCGTTGATAAATGCACGACTCTTACCGGCAGCCGTCAGTTCGCGACGAATGATACAGTCGTCGGCATCGTACTCAATATCGTTCTCATCAAAGAATGCCTGCATGCCGTAACGCGACAAATCGAAATGCGCCTCAATCACGCATTTCTCGGCACCCTGTTTGATGGTTTTCGAATCGGCACGCTGTCCTAACAGCAACGCGATGGCGCCCAGGATAATACTCTTTCCCGCTCCAGTCTCGCCGGTAATCACCGAGAAGCCTTCGTAGAGCGAGATATCCAGCTCATCAATCAGCGTAAAGTTCTTGATATATAAATGCTTAAGCATAGTAACTCTATTTGGTAATTTGTTCCCAACTATTATTCTGCGAGGCGTTCAGACCCATCAGCAAGTCGTAGATGCGTTGTTTCTCCTTTTGTGTACCTTTGCCTTTATAGATGTTGGCCAACTCGTCCTTCTTGTAGTCGGTCCATATCTGCGGCAGCAAACTCAGCGGTTTATTCTCGTGGGCCTGCTTCAGATCGTTCTCAAGGGCTGCCGATATCTCCGTTCGGCCACGTTCGGCGTTATTCACCATCTCATCTAATCCCTTACGATAATAATCGTATTGCAACTGTCGGAATGGTTTCATGCCTTCGTCCATGTAATCGTTGATAACGGCAAAGCGGTTGCGGTTGTCCTCGAACGATTTCCAACCTGTAAAGCCTAAGTTCTGCGCATTATTCACCAGCACCAGACAGCGCTGCAGCACATCGGTTCCACCCATCGGCGCAAAGCTGTCAAGGTCGATACCAATCATCAGCAACGCGTAGTAGGCGAGGAGAGCGGTCAACTGATTGTCGACGTTCTCTTCAGTAAAATTCAGTTGGTCGAACTGCTGGAACACAAAGTTAAAGTTGGCATCCTTATTATTATATAATGTGGTGCTATAGGCCGCATTATAAACCGGACGGTTGGCTTGTATCAGGGCGGTACACTCAAAGCGATTCTCGTCGCGAACATACTTGTTTACAGTCAGGTTCAGGTTGCACTGTATGCGTTCGTTTTTCTGAAACTGCAGGCTGGTCCATGCGCGCTCGTTCATAAACTGCTCGATGTTTTGCTGCAGGTTATCAAACACGCTGGCATCGGTGCCTTGTATCTGACTATGGTTCACACTAACCTTAACTTGCAGCTCTTGGGCATGTGTTCCAAGAACTGCAAGTAGCGCCAGTATGATTAAACAAGTCTGCCTGATCATCCGTTAAGTTTTGACTCGCGAAGACGAATTCGTGTAAGAACTTGCTTGGTATTATACGTAAAATCGCCCGACAGAATCCAGCTGTAATAACCTGGGTCGATATGCAGCACATCGGCTACCGGAATGCCCTTGTGCTTACCAAAGTTGAACACCTCGGTGAGTCGTGGGTTTCCATCTTCGTCGAGTAGGGTATTACCGTTGCGGTCCTTCATCTCGGCCCAAACAATACGACCGGCAAAGTCAACATTGTTGTTTACGCGCGAGAATTCGGCCAACTTATTCATATCGTTCTCAAGCACCTTCTCTGCATCCTCGTTAGCACCTGGTGCGTACTTGTCCAGCTCGCCCATCAGCACACGATAAGTGGCTTCGGTATCCTGGTCGGCACGGTGTGCTTCGAAGTCTTCCTCCATCTTGCGTCCGCAGTAGAACTTATAAGCTGCAGCCAGATTACGGCGCTCCATCTTATGGAAGATGGTCTGTGCGTCGATCATCTTGCACTTGCTGAAATCAAAATCTACGCCAGCACGCAAGAATTCCTCAGCGAGTAGGGGAATATCAAAGTGGTTTGAGTTAAATCCTGCAAAGTCGCAACCTGTAAACTTCTCGGCCAGCACGGCGCCCAACTGCTTGAAGGTGGGCTTATCCTTTACGTCATCGTTCGAGATACCCGTAAGTTGGGTAATCATCGGCTCGATGGGCTTTTCGGGGTTTACTAACTCGTTACCGCGTTCTTCACGTCCGTCGGGATATACTTTTATATATGAGATCTGGATGATACGGTCCTTCACTAAGTCAAGGCCCGTAGTCTCCAGATCGAATATTACCAGAGGTTTAGTTAAATTCAGTTTCACCTTTACTTCTCCCGTTTTTAACCGTTAATAAGCATTGGCATCATCAGCATCACAATCTCCTGATTCTCGGGCTGCTCTGAAGGCAGAACCAAACCAGCACGACTTGAGTCGGCCAACTGAATGAGCACATCAGGACACTCGATATTGCTAAGAATCTCAATAAAGGCATTACCCTTAAAGCCAATAGTAATTGGCATACCGTTATAATCGCAAGTCATGCGCTCGGTAGCGGTCTTTGAGAAGTCGTAGTCCTCGGCATCCAGCTGGAATGTAGTACCCTCAACATGGAAACGAATCAGGTTGCTTGATTCGTTAGAAAATGGCTGAACGCGGCGCAGGGCTGCCAACAGCGACAGGCGATCCAGACGAACCTCGTTGGGGTTATTCTGTGGGATTACAGAGTTATAGTTGGGGTAGCGACCCTCGATCAGGCGGCACAGCAGTACGCCATCACCGAAGTTAATCTCGGCATTGCGCTCATCGAAGCGGATAGTAACATCACCACCATCTTTACCCAGCAGGTTCTTCAGCAGGTTAGCGGGCTTCTTAGGCAGGATAAATGCCGATGGCTCCTCGCTCTTGATGCTGAAAATCTTGTTGCGAACCAGCTTATGACCATCAGATGCCACAACAGCCAGGTGATCGGGTGTAAGATCGAAGTAAATACCGTTCATCACTGGACGAAGCTCGTCCTGAGCGGTAGCAAACAGGCTACGGTTGATATTCTCGGCCAGAGTAGCATTTGGCAGAACGATGCTCTTAGCAAAATCGCTAATGGGCTGTGCCACAGGGAACTCGTCGGCATTGTCGACAGGCAGAGAGAACAAACCGTTCTGATAGGTGATTTTTACCAGGTTCTGCTCCAAGTCCACATCAAATGTGATAGGCTGCTCAGAGAAGCCCTTAACGGCCTCGAGCAGATCGTGATTACTAATAGCGAAACGGAAGTCGCCATCGCTTTCAATCAGATCCAGCTGGGTCTTCATCACGTTCTCTGAATCTGATGCTGTCAGATGCAGAACACTGTTTTCGATCTCAAATAAAAAGTCACCCAGTATGGGTAGAGCATTTTTACTGTTAATCACTCTCGAGAGTGCAACGAGCTTAGAGCTCAATGCTGTGCTTGATACTGTAAAACGCATAGTTTATAGTTATTTTATTATTCTACATATTATATTATTAGTTACAAAATTACAAAAAAAAGTTGTAATGAGCAAAAAAAAGAGCAGAAATGTGCGTTATTCAAACTATTTTTAGTAATTTCGCACTCTGAAAACGATAAATTCAACAAAATAAAACAAAAAAGATAATGGAATTAACAGGTAAAATCATCGCGGTAATGGAAGCCCGCGGAGGCGTTTCGGCCCGTACAGGTAACTCGTGGAAGACTCAGGAATACGTTTTGGAGGTTCCTGGTCAGTATCCAAAGCGTTGCGTTTTTAACGTATTTGGTGAGGACAGAATCAACCAGTTCAACATCCAGAATGGTGACGAGCTTACCATCCAGTTTGATATCGACGCTCGCGAATATAACGGTCGTTGGTACAACGATATCCGTGCTTACAACGTTATTCGTGGTCAGCAGCCTGTAGCTGGCGCTCCCGTAGCAGCCGCTGCACCTTCGGCAGCCACATCGCCATTCCCACCAGCACAGGAACCTGCCAGCGAGGGATCATCTGACGATCTGCCATTCTAAGAATAAAATTCTTAAGAAAGAGCTTGATAGTCCTCACGTTTGTGGGGACTATTACTTTTTTATTAGAATCGGCATTATGATAAATAGGAGTTTTAGTGAACGTATTTAGAGCGTATAAGCTGTTAGATTATTTGATGTAGAAATCCTTAGTAAGACTGTGATACCAATCGCTACGTGTTCCTGGCGACGATTCTAATACTTGCTCTTCGAAATTTACTTGTTCTACGGGATGCTTTCTGAATTCTACCAGATGACGCTTGGGAAGTTTGTTGGGCGTAGTTTTTATCAGACAGATTCTGGTTAAGAATAATCCACAGAAAGCTGCGGCTGATTCTACGTTTTCCTGATTATCAGCAGGAATAACCAACGACAGGATTCCATCGTTTTTTAGCAACTGGTTGGCGGCGTGCATCAAGCTCTCGTACGTTAAACTTACAGCATGGCGGGCTAGCGTGCGCTGGTCTTCAGGACACGTAAGAGAGTCAACAAAATACGGCGGATTACAAACAATGGCATCATACCCTGCTTTGTCGGTAATTTTTGTAGCATCTTCTCTATTTATCATAATCCTATTAGCGAATGGGGAGCCTGCTACGTTTTCCTGAGCTTGCTGGGCGGCATCCTCGTCGATATCAATGCCTGTAACCTGGGCCTTGGGAAAGCGCTGCGCCATCATCAGTGCCACCAGTCCGGTACCCGTTCCGATATCCAGAATTCTTGCATCGTTTTGGGGCGCATTTGCCCAAGCGCCAAGCAGTGTACCATCGGTGCCCACCTTCATAGCGCACCGGTCCTGATAAACAGTGAATTGTTTGAATTGAAAGCTGTTTTTTGCCATAATCGCCGCAAAGTTACTAATATTTTGTTAATTCTTGCCCCTTTCGTACTTATTTCTTAATTTTTATTAGTAACTTTGCACCCCGATTTAATAAATTTGAAAAATGAGTAATCAGAATAACAATACAGCATTTCAGATGATTGCTGACGTAGATGGAGATTTTAAGGATTTCTTGAATGTTAACACGCCAGACCGCGTGCCCATTCTGGCATTGCGCAATATGGTTATATTTCCTGGCGTGGTAACACCCATTCTGATTGGTCGTCAGACCAGTAAGAAATTGGTAGAGAAAGCCGAAAAGAAAGGTTTGATAATTGGCATTGTGGCACAGCGCGATCCAGACGTTGACGTCCCCGAGCAGAGCGACCTGTATGAGGTGGGCGTTTTTGCCAAGGTAATGAAGCTCCTCACCCTACCCAATGGCAATTTTACAGCCATTCTGCAGGGATTGGGTCGCATGGAGCTCGACGAGATTATTTCAACATCGCCTTACCTTGTGGGCAAAGTAACACCGCTCGAAGAGCAACTGCCCGCCCCTAAAGACCGTGAGTTTAATACGGCTGTTGCCGATTTGCGCGATATGGTTAGCAAGTACATCTCGGTTTCGGAGGATATTCCCGACGAGGCCAGCTTTGCTATCAAGAACATCTCGAATATGGTGATGATGCTTAACTTTGTGTGCACCAACATGCCATTCAACTACAAAGAGAAACAGAAGTTGCTGGAAATCGCACTGGTTAAGGAGCGTTTGTTCAACACCATGAAGATAATGAACCGCGAGATAAACCTGCAGAATCTTAAGGCCGATATCCGCAACAAAACCCGCGAGGATATCGATGAGCAGCAGCGTAACTACTTCCTGCAGCAGCAGATTAAGAACATGCAGGCTGAGATGGGTAACGGCGAGTCGGCCGAGAAGCACGAACTGTTGAGCAAGGGACGCTACAAAATGTGGAAGTACGACATGGCGAAGTATTTCCGTAAGGAGTGCGACAAGCTGGACAATCTGAACCCACAGAGTCCTGAGTATAACGTGCAGCTTACATACCTGCAGACACTGGTAAACCTGCCTTGGGGCGAATATACCATCGACGATTTGAACCTGAAGCGTGCCCAGAAGATTCTGGACAAGGAGCACTACGGCATGGAGAAGGTTAAGGAGCGTATCCTTGAGTATATGGCTGTGCTGGCCCTGCGTGGCGATCTCAAGTCGCCTATCCTGTGCCTTTATGGCCCTCCAGGAGTTGGTAAGACATCGTTGGGTAAGTCGATTGCCGAAGCCATGAAGCGTAAGTACGTTCGTGTATCGCTTGGTGGACTGCACGACGAGGCCGAGATTCGCGGTCACCGTCGTACTTACATCGGTGCCATGCCCGGACGTATCATCAAGAGCATTCAGAAGGCAGGCTCGAGCAACCCCGTGTTTATTCTCGACGAGATTGACAAGGTAACACAGAACACCCATAATGGCGACCCTGCATCGGCACTCCTCGAGGTGCTGGATCCTGAGCAGAACAACGCCTTCCACGATAACTATCTGGATGTGGATTACGACCTCTCGAAGGTGCTGTTCATCGCCACAGCCAACAACTTGGGTACTATTCCTCGTCCCCTACTCGACCGTATGGAGATTATCGATGTAAGTGGCTATATCACAGAGGAAAAGATTGAAATAGCAAAGCGGCACTTGATACCACGCGAGCTGGATAACACCGGTTTGAATGTAAAGGGTATGAAGCCAACCTTTAATAAGGCTGCCATCGAGATGATTATTGAGCGATACACCCGTGAGAGCGGTGTTCGCCAGCTTGAGAAGCAGATTAACAAGGCCCTGCGTAAGATAGCCTTTAAGCGACAGATTGAGGATGGTGCCGAGTACAAGAAGATTACCCCCAGCGAGCTGGAGGGACTGCTTGGCAAGCCACCTTTCTATCGCGACATCTATCAGGGCAACGATTATGCCGGCGTGGTAACTGGTCTGGCCTGGACATCGGTTGGCGGCGAGATACTGTTTATCGAGACCTCGCTCTCGAAGGGTAAAGGCTCTAAGCTTACACTTACCGGTAACCTGGGCGATGTGATGAAGGAGTCGGCCATCCTGGCTGTTGAGTACGTTAAGGCCCATGCCGAGACGCTCAATATCGACTACCGAATCTTCGACAACTGGAACATCCATATCCACGTGCCCGAGGGTGCTACACCAAAGGATGGACCTTCGGCAGGTATTACTATCGCCACATCGATAGCCTCTGCCCTCACCCAGCGTAAGGTTCGTAAGAACACCGCTATGACCGGCGAGATTACCCTGCGTGGAAAGGTGCTGCCCGTAGGTGGTATTAAGGAGAAGATTCTGGCCGCCAAGCGCGCCGGTATCACCGATATTGTGATGTGTCAGGAGAACGAGAAGGATATCCTGGAGATTCCCGATATCTATCTGAAGGGCGTTAACTTCCACTATGTGGAGAACGTGCAGGATGTATGGGATTTTGCCCTGACCGATGAGATTGTAAAGCATCCATTGGATTTTACTATTCCCGAAGAGAAAGAAAATAAGAAATAAATGAAGTTCGAAGTACAACATAGCGATGCAAACAGCTGGGCACGTGCGGGTGTGATCACCACCGACCACGGACAGATTCAGACACCTATCTTTATGCCTGTGGGCACGGTAGGTAGCGTAAAGGGTGTACACTTTAGCGAACTGCGCGAGCAGGTTAAGGCACAGATTATCCTTGGTAACACCTATCATCTGTACCTGCGCCCTGGACTTGATATTCTGCGCCAGGCAGGCGGTTTGCATAAGTTTAATACTTGGGATCGCCCCATCCTTACCGATTCGGGTGGCTTCCAGGTGTTCTCGCTTACAGGCATTCGTAAGCTTCGTGAGGAAGGTTGCGAGTTCCGTAGTCATATTGATGGTTCGAAGCATATTTTTACGCCCGAGAACGTGATGGACACCGAGCGTGTGATTGGTGCCGATATCATGATGGCGTTCGACGAGTGCCCTCCGGGCCAGAGCGACTATAAGTATGCCGAGAACAGCTTGCGCCTGACCCAGCGATGGCTGGAGCGCTGCGTAAAGCGTTTTAACGAGACAGAGCCCCTGTACGGCTACAACCAGACGTTGTTCCCCATCGTTCAGGGCTGTACCTATAAGGACCTGCGCCAGGATGCCGCCAAGCACGTGTGCGATGTACTGAGCCGACTGAACGACGGTGGTGGTGCATCGATTGGTGGACTGGCCGTGGGCGAGCCTACCGAGGTGATGTACGAGATGATCGAGGTGGTAAACGATATCCTGCCTAAGGACCGTCCACGTTACCTGATGGGCGTTGGAACGCCTCAGAACATCCTGGAGGGCATTGAGCGCGGTGTGGATATGTTCGACTGCGTGATGCCAACCCGTAACGGTCGTAACGCCATGCTGTTTACTTACGAGGGTACGATGAACATGCGCAATAAGAAATGGGAGAACGACTTCTCGCCTATCGACCCCGATGGCTGCGAGATTGACCGCATACACAGCAAGGCCTACCTGCACCACCTGTTCAAGGCTCAGGAGCTGCTGGCCATGCAGATTGCCTCGATACACAACCTGGCATTCTATCTGCGACTGGTGGGCGACGCCCGACAGCACATTATCGCAGGCGACTTTGTACAGTGGAAACGTTCGGTTATCGAACAATTAGGAAAAAGACGATGAAACAAGCATTCCGCAAGATAGGACATTGGCTGAGATGGCTGCGCTGGCTTAAATGCCTGAAGGCCTTGAAGGTACTGAATCCGTTCAGATACCTGAAGCGACTCGACCGCTACATCATAGCCAAGTTTATTGGTACTTACATCTTCTCGATTATCCTCATCATCTCTATCTCGATAGTGTTTGATGTGAACGAGAACCTGGCTAAGTTCTCTACCTATAACGCACCACTCAAGGCGATTGTATTTGATTACTACGCCAACTTTGTGCCCTACTTCGCAAACCTGTTCTCACCGCTGTTTGTGTTTATTGCCGTTATCTTTTTTACCAGTAAGCTGGCGGGCAATAGCGAGATTATAGCCATGCTGGCAGCCGGTGTAAGCTTTAAGCGCCTGCTGCGCCCATATATGATTTCGGCGGCACTCATTGCTGTGGTTAACTTTTACTTGGGCGGCTATGTCATTCCTAAGGGTAACCAGGTAAAGATGGACTTTGAGACCAAGTACAAGAATAAGGACCGTAACCTATCGGCCAACAACGTACAGCTGATGGTTAGTCCGGGTGTGATTGCCTATCTGCAGCAGTACGACGATGTGAGTAAGACTGGCTACGGCTTCTCGCTTGATAAGTTCGAGAACAAGAAGCTGGTGAGCCATATGACGGCCTCGGTTATCCGCTACGACTCTATCAGCGACAGCCGCTACCACTGGAAGGCCCAGAGCTATAAGATACGTACACTGAAGGGCTTACGCGAAGAAATCCAGTCGGGAGCCGTTATCGATACCCTGATACAGATGGAGCCTATGGACCTGGTGTTCTCGAAGGGACAGCAAGAAACGCTTACCTCAACCGAGCTGCACGATTATATCTCGAAACAGGTTGAGCGCGGATCGGTTAACGTGGTACAGTACGAGGTTGAGTACCACAAGCGAATAGCCACCTCGTTTGCCTCGTTTATCCTCACACTTATCGGTGTGTCGTTGTCGAGTCGCAAGCGTAAGGGCGGTATGGGTATGTACTTAGGTATCGGTCTGGCCCTGTCGTTCAGCTACATTCTGCTGCAGACTATCAGTGCCACCTTTGCCATCAATGCCGACACGCCTGCCATGCTGGCTGCATGGATACCTAATATATTATATGCTATCATAGCATACTTCTGCTACAGACAAGCGCCGAATTAATGGTTAAACATTAAACATTAAAGATTGACAAGTGAAATTTGAAGAAACATATCTGAACGATAATATCCTTGATGCCCTTTACGACATGCACTTCGAGGATATGACGCCCATCCAGGAGCAGTGTATTCCTGAGATTCTGGATGGATACGACGTACTGGGTGTGGCCCAGACTGGTACCGGAAAAACCGCAGCTTACCTGTTGCCTATCCTGTCGGAACTCGACGATGGCGACTATCCCAAGGATGCTATCAACGCCATCATCATGTCGCCAACCCGCGAGTTGGCACAACAGATCGACCAGGCCATGCAGGGCTTTGGTTATTATCTTGACGATGTGAGCAGCGTGGCTGTTTACGGCGGTAACGATGGTAACCGATACGATCAGGAACTGCGCTCAATGCGCATGGGTGCCGACGTGCTGATTGCCACACCAGGCCGACTGCTCAGTCACCTTAAGGTAGGTAATCTCGATCTCTCACGCTGTTCGTTCTTTGTACTCGACGAGGCCGACCGTATGCTCGACATGGGCTTTATCGAGGATATCATGAAGATTGTGAAGGAGCTGCCCGACAGCTGTCAGCGCATCATGTTCTCGGCCACCATGCCTAAGAAGATTCGTGAGTTGGCCGTACAGCTGCTGCACAATCCCGTTGAGATACAGATTGCCGTATCAAAGCCTGCCGAGAAGATTCACCAGATGGCCTATGTGTGCTACGAGCCACAGAAGCTGAAGATTATACAGGACATTTTTAAGCGTGGCGATCTGCAGCGCGTCATCATCTTCTCGGGTAAGAAGGAGCGCGTAAAAGAGGTTACACGCAAGCTGAAGTCGATGCACGTTAACTGCGACCAGATGCACTCCGACCTGTCGCAGGCCGAGCGCGACGAGGTGATGTACCGCTTTAAGGCCGGACAGACCGATGTGCTGGTGGCTACCGATATTGTGGCCCGTGGTATTGATATCGACGATATCCGTCTGGTTATCAACTACGACGTACCATCCGACACCGAGGATTACGTACACCGTATCGGACGTACCGCCCGTGCCGATCGCGATGGCGAGGCTATCACCTTTGTGAGCGACGACGATATGTACCGTTTCCAGAGCATCGAGCACTTCTTAGGTAAGGAAGTAGAAAAGCTGCCCCTGCCCGAGGGTTTGGGCGAGGCTCCCGAATATAAGAAACGCGAAAAGAAGCCCACCAGCCGTCGTAACGGTCGCTGGCACTCAAAGGGCCACGGCGGTCACGGCGGTGGCAAAGGCAAGGGCCAAAACGCTAATAAAAACAAACACAGAGATACAAAGGCACAGAGTGATAAATAAAAACCTCTGTAGCTCTGTACCTCTGTGTTGATATAAAAATATAAGTATGATAGTATTTCCCATAGCAAAGATCAATCTCGGATTGAACGTTGTTGAGAAGCGTCCCGATGGTTATCACAACCTGCAGACGGTGTTCTTCCCCGTGCCCATCAAGGATGCACTCGAGGTGTATCCGATGGATGCCCAGTTCCCATCGCAGGTGGATTGCGACCTGAAGGTAACCAACATCCATATTGATGGCGACGAGCAGCGCAACCTGGTGGTTCGTGCCTACAATCTGTTGAAGCAGGATTTTCCTGATATGCCCCGCGTGCACGCGCACCTGTATAAAGGTATACCTACGCAGGCTGGTATGGGTGGCGGCAGCAGCGATTGCGGCTTTATGATTACGCTGCTTAACCAGATGTGCAACTTAGGGTTGAGCGATGAGCAGATGATACAGTATGCCGCCCGCCTGGGTGCCGACTGCGCATTTTTTATCCTCAACAAGCCTTGCTATGCCGAGGGTATCGGCGAAAAGCTGCAACCCATAACACTCTCACTGTCAGGCTGGTATCTCTCATTTGTTCGACCAGACATTCCGGTTTCAACCCGCGAGGCCTTTGCCCTGATAAAGCCCCACTACCCCCAGCTTAACTGCCGCGATGTGGTACAGCTGCCGGTTGAGGAGTGGCGTGGCAAGCTAACTAACGACTTCGAGGACAGCGTGTTTGCTGTACATCCCGAGTTAGGTGCCGTTAAGGACCGCCTGTACCAGTTGGGCGCCAACTACGCCGCCATGTCGGGTTCGGGCTCTACCCTATTCGCCCTGTCGAAACAGCCGCTTAATCTCGATGAGTTCGCTCAAGAAGGAACATTTATTACAACTATATCAATATAATTTAAAACATTATGAAACAAACAATCCTTGTTACTGGTGGAACCGGTTTTATTGGTAGTCACACCACCGTAGAGCTGCAGGAAGCAGGCTACGAAGTTGTTATCATCGACAACCTGTCGAACTCAAATGCCAATGTAGTTGACGGTATCGAGAAGATTACCGGCATTCGTCCTGCTTTTGAGAAGGTTGACTGCTGCGACATGGATGCCCTCGAGGGCGTGTTCAAGAAGTACCCAAAGATCGAGGGTATCATCCACTTTGCAGCCTCGAAGGCTGTAGGCGAGAGCGTTGAGAAGCCACTGTTGTATTATCGCAACAACCTTACATCACTCATCAACCTGCTGGAGCTTATGCCTAAGTACGATGTTAAGGGTATCATCTTCTCAAGTAGCTGCACCGTTTACGGTCAGCCTTCACCCGAGAACCTGCCTGTTACCGAGAACGCTCCTATCCAGAAGGCTATGAGCCCTTACGGCAACACCAAACAGGTAAACGAAGAGATTATCCAGGATTACATCCACTCTGGTGCACCTATCAAGAGCATTATCCTGCGTTACTTCAACCCCATCGGTGCCCACCCATCAGCACTCATCGGCGAGCTGCCTAACGGTGTGCCCATGAACCTCATTCCTTTCGTTACCCAGACTGCCATGGGCATCCGCAAGCAGCTGAAGATCTTCGGTAACGACTATAACACACCTGACAAGACCTGTATCCGCGACTATATCTATGTAGTTGATCTGGCTAAGGCTCACGTAAAGGCTATGGAGCGCGTGCTTGATAAGCCTGAGTGCGAGGCAGTCGAGGTATTCAACATCGGTACCGGTAAGGGTCTTTCAACCCTCGAGATTGTAGAGGGCTTCGAGAAGGCCACTGGCGTAAAGGTTAACTGGACCTACGCTCCACGTCGCGAGGGCGATATCGAGCAGGTTTGGGGTAACGTTGATAAGGCCAACAAGGTGCTTGGCTGGAAGGCCGAGACTCCTACCGAGGAGATTCTGCGCACCGCATGGCGCTGGCAGCAGCAGCTCCGCGAGCGCGGCATCCAGTAAGATATAACACTCACAGTTAAGGCTCCCTCATCGGCAGGGAGCCTTTTTTTGTGTTCAGCTTTCGCCAAGCGCGGCTTTCAGCAGTTCGTAGCGGTCCTTGAGTTCGAGCGAGGTGTAACGGTAAACGGCCTCCGAGCCGGGGCGATGCAGTCCGGCGGCATAGTAGTTTATCTGCACCTTGTTAAGCATGTCGATATGCGTTTTGCGGGCCAGCTTCGATGTAGCCACCTCGCACAGCGGTTTCTCTTCGTTGTCGCCCATTTCAACGTTATATATCTTTACCAGCCGCGTAATGCCGCACAGGCGCAGCAGCTGTTTCAGCGTTTGATTGTACAGTTGCTTGCCATAGTGCGGGCCACAGGGCAACAGTTTAAGTTTGGTGCGACGGATAATCTCGAGGGCCGACGGCACAAGGGGCGTGATGATTTCGCTGTTACTGGTTTGAAATCTGGCTGTTTTAGAGGGTATGTAGTGGATATACGGGATGCCATCGGCCGAGACGGACACCTTTTCGGGTGTTAATCGCAGCAGATCGCCAATACGGCAGCCGATGGTACAGTTAAGCACAAAAATATCCTTGGTCCATTGCAAACGCCGGGGCACCTTGGCAGCCATTACCTGCGCAAGTTCATCCTTGCGCAGAAACACCGGAGTGTCGTAGCTCACATGCATCATCATGCGCCGTTTCTCCATCGAGATGGATCGGAATGGCGAACGGCGTATTTCCTCGGTAGTCTCAAGTTCGGCAAAGAATGCCTGCAGCAACTTCAGGTCGTGCACCACGGTGGTGTCGCGCAATCGCTTTTTGGGCGGTCGGTGCCCCGATCCGCGTGGGTATAAAGCAGGATATTGCCGGGCATATTTGTACTCATCGTAGATAAACTGCCTGAAACGCAGCAGCATATCGGTAGTAAACTTGCGGGTGGCAATGTCGGGATGCCCCTCGATGGTTAGGAAACGCATCAGCTTGTGCGCCTTACCCAGTGCCACAGCATAGCGCCCGTTACCCATCAGCCCATCACGATGCGACTCATCAAGATAACGCAAGAATCGCTGATACAGCGACTCACTCTTTTTAAAAACAAAATACGATACAACTCGATTTAAAATGCCAGGAACTATCCCTGCAGCATTTTCGTGGTGGTTAAAACTGTAAATCATAGCTCACAAAAGTTTAAAGAAATACAGTTGCAAATATAAGCAATAGTTGCGATATAAAAAAAGACCACCTCAATTTGTTGAAGTGGTCTTTCGCGAGTGTTTCATATTCCTCATGCCGTCGTAGGTATACGACAGGATGATATACGATATCAGTCCCGTTAAGATTCCATCGCAGATGCTGCCAGTAATCGTCATCAGCAGAATGCTCAGGAAGGCAGGCATTGCCTCGAGGTTATATGTAAGTTTGATATGTCGCACCACAGCAAACATAAAGAATCCGGCCACAACCATGGCTGGCGCTGTGGCTGATGGTGGGATGGCCAGGAAGATGGGCGCGATAAACAGGCTGAGCGCAAAGCACAGCGATGTTACCAATGCCGACACACCGGTACGACCGCCCTCGGCAAAACCCGTTGAACTCTCTACATAGGTGGTTACCGTACTACAACCAAAGCAGGCACCCGTTACCGTGGCCAGGGCATCGCTCAGCATAATGTTACGCATGTGTGGGATACGGCCATTCTTGCGGATAATACCCACGCTGGCCATCACACCTACCACGGTGCCCAAGGTATCGAACACATCGAAAAACAGCATGGTGGTTACGCATACCCAGAAGTCGGGCCACATCAGGTAATCGAACGAGAACTGACAGAACAGCGGCGCGGGCGATGCGGGAATCATAACCATATTGTCGGGTATCACGGTAATGCCAACGGGGATACCAACCAAGGTTACAATCAGGATGCTGAGCAGCAGTCCGCCTTTAATGCGCATTACGGTAAACAGTCCCGTCATCAGCAGTCCCAGCAGAAAGAGCAGCGATGTGGGCGAAATCAGTGTCTCCATATGGTTAAAGATGGTTCCTTCGGCCAGGATACCACTGTTTCTGAATCCAATCATAGCCACAAAAAAGCCGATACCAGCGGCAAAGGCGTATTTTAGCGATGTGGGCACCATCTCAAAGATAACCTGTCGCATGTTGCTCACGCAGATCAGTACAAACAGCAGTCCCTCAACCAGTACGGCTGTAAGAGCAAACTGCCAGGGGTAGCCCATGGTAATACACACCGTTTCAACAAAAAAGGTGTTAAGCGTAAGTCCTGGAGCCAGTCCGAACGGGCGCTTGGCGATAAATGCCATAAACAGCGTACCTACGATGGCCGACAGGGCTGTGGCGGTAAACAGCGACTCAACGGGATATCCCAACTTGCCTAACGGGGCAAAAATGGCTGGCATAAGCGCCAGTATGTAAACCATGGTAATAAACGTGGTAATGCCCGAAACGATTTCGGCCGTCAAACTGTCTCTCTGCAGCGAGAAACCTAAGAGTGAGAAGATTTTTTCTTTCATGCTTTTGAAATGTATGGGAGCATCATATCGAACTTAGCGCCCTTGGTGTAAGTGGTATCGAGTGTAAGCGTGCCGCCCAGATGCTCGGCAATCATGCGTGCAATCGGCAATCCTAAACCAGCACCCTGACAAAAACTGTCAAGTTTATAAAAACGCTCAAATATCAGTTCGGTTTTATCGGCAGGTACACCGCAGCCAGTATCGGTTACGGCCAGGTGCATCTTGTCGCCCTCGTGGTCGAGTGTGAGCAATATGCTGCCCTGCTTGGTAAACTTGGCGGCATTATCAAGCAGCTTTGCAATGGCAATACCCATCAGGTGGGGATGGCACATCACGGTTTCTTCGGCAAGTATGTTACACTGACTGTCAACGGTTACGCCTTTGGCAACTCGTGGTGTGATGGCATCGATGGCACCGGCCATCACTATCAGTGGAATGCACTCCTCGGCAGGTGGCAGCTCTGTATCGCCCTCCATGTGGGCAATCAGTATCAGGTCGTCGAGAATATTCGTCAGCAGGCGCGTGTTCTCTTGTATACGTGCGCTGTAGTCCTGACGGTCTTTCTCGGACAGATCCATGCCAGGCATGGTAAGAATCTGTGAGAAACCGCTGATGGCGTTAAGCGGTGTACGAATCTCGTGCGTCATGCTCTGCAGGAAGGCAGTCTTGGCTTTCGATGCAGCCTCGGCACGGTCGCGCTCGATAGATAGCTGCTTATTTTGTGCCACCACTACGTTACGCTCGCGCTCCAGCTGCTGGTTTTTAACCTTCAGCGTGTGGCGCCAACGGTTGTTGGCGCTCAGGAATACCAGGAATCCGATAACACCCAGAATCATGGCCACGCCTCCCGACGTGAATCGTGATCGCTGCTGCAGCTGGTGGTTCTGTCGGCGCATCTCCTCCATCTGTTCGTGCGTAATCTGCTCGGGAGATGGCGGTGGCAGTATGTTGCTGGCCGTATCGGTGGCAGGCGTTTTGTGAGGTACATGATAAGTATTGGGCTGGGCATGCGGCGCACGATGCTCAGCGTTACAAGCCGATAACGCCATGACAATGAACGACATAGCAATAACGGTTTTCGTAGTGGTTAAAATTTTAGTAAATAAACACATCTATTCGTCTTCTCTTTCAGGCTGCAAAGGTATAAAAAAATAGTTAAAAATACACGAAATCATCGATTTTTTTGCGAGACTTCGTGTATTTTTTGTGTTAGGAGTTACAGAGTGTCCAGCCACGTAGCATAGCGATGGAATCTACAACTGTGGTGCCGTTCTCGTGGATGGCCATGGCAGCGGCAACCGACAGCCAGCGGATGGGATGCTCGGATGGGTTGCCCAGGCACTCCAATGGCCCGATGCCCGAAAGCTTTGACACATGGACGATATACGCCTGCGTATTGTTCTCGGTTGTGGGTGCCCACTTATGAATAATGTCGCGGATGGTGTACAGGCGGTACTTGTGGTAGTACGTGCGGGTAAGCAACCAGAAGGCAGCGCGCCACCCCCACTCCATACTCTCAAACTGGCAGAAGTCGCTGTCGGTCTGCCTGGCTTTCATGCCCCGCCATTTATCCGCGCTCAAACGGATGTTAAGCGGGTTGCAATTACGTAATCCTCGTGGTGTACTCATCGTTTCAGCCGTTTACTAATGATGTTAACATAGTGGTTCAGTCCGAAGATAGATGCAGCAAACAAGAACGCCTGCGCCACGTAGAATAGCAGTCCGGTGGCTACATCCTTGATGCTAACCACCTGATACGTAACCAGCCCAATGCTGCTCACAATGAGCAGCACGGCACTGGCATACTGAGATGTTTTAAAACTTGTGTTTTCCATGGTATGTAGATTTTTATATCCTTTTTATATACCCTACAAAGATACAAAAAAATCGCGAAACTACCAAATAAATCAAGCATAATTTTATTGCTATTACTTTATTTAAAGTAACACTTTATTGGCTTTTTATAAAACACTATACTATAATTGTATAAAAAGTTTGTATTTTTGTATCTTTTTACACAATAATACACCAAATACTTGTACATATTAAATTAATTATGTAACTTTGTAGGCAGTTTAGGATAATAATACATATATTAAAAAACAAATTATGAATACAAAACTCCTACAGAAAATCTACGACCATTCTAACAATGGTCTCGACATCATCTTCGACGTATGCCCTCAGGCCGTCGATGCAGTAACTAACAAGCGTAAGTTCCGCTTACGTTCCGAAGAGCACACCCCATCGGCTTGTGTTTATCCACCTAAGGATACAAACGACTGCTGGCACGTGAAGGACTTTGGTATGGGCGAAGGCGAAGGCTACTTCTCGCCTATCGACATTTACATGTGGGATCGCGGCTACACGCAAGCTCAGTTTGCCATAGCTGTTCAGGAGTTGGCCGAACAGTATGGCGTACAGGAGGAGCTGAAGCAGAGCGTTAACAAACCCGACGTAGTGACGCGTGCCGCCATGCCCTGCGAACTTGGTAAGCCCGAAAGGGTTACCTATGGTGGCGATTTTACCACCGCCGACCTGAATGTATGGGGACCGTGTGTAAAACCCGAGCATCTGGTGGCTCTTCAATGGCATACGGTTGCGGCCATTACCCGCACCGTTGATGGCACCACTACCATCAAGAAACCTACTGCCACCTATCCTATATATGCGCAGGAGTGCATGTATCAGGATGCCCAAGGCAACATGCAGAAGTTTATCAAGGTTTACGAGCCCAAGAACTGTAACAAGTCATTCCGTTTCCATATCATTGGCAGCAAACCTCAGCACTACATCTTCGGCCTATCGGCACTGCGCCGCAAGTTTGAGGAGCAAGGCGAGGCGAAGCTCAACGAAGTGGTGCAGGTATCGGGTGGCAGCGATGCCGTAAACTGCCTAAGCATGGGCTACCTGCCCATATGGCTTGGCAGCGAGACCGAGACTCTGCAGGATGCCGACATGAAACTGCTGCTGAAGTACGCCAAGCGTGTGGTTAACATCCCCGATATCGACGACACCGGCATTAAGGTTGGGCGCCGCCTGGCACTCCGCATGCCCAGCATCTATACAGCTTGGATGACAACCAGCGACATGCACTTACTGCACGACAACCGCGGCCGCTATCGCAAGGACCTGAAGGATTACATCCAGCTTAATCCCCATCGTGCTGCTATGCGACGCCTGATTAGTCGTGCCCAATGTGCACAGTATTGGATAGAGCGCCACGATAAAGATGGCAACATCTCCTATTCCATCTCAGCTGCCCGGCTTAACTATTATCTGGCACTTAACGGCTACTACACGTTGAAGGACGACGCGCACAAGGACCCCGTTTACATTCATATAGATGGTATTAAGGTTACGCGCGTGATGGCCAAAACGATTACCAACTTCCTGCTCACTCAGGCGCAGCGCGAGGGATTAGACGAGGCATTACAGAATCGACTGTTGCGCAGCCACGATTTGCCAACAAACAGCGTGAGCCATCTAATAGAGTGCGACAACCTCGACTTTAATAATTCCACGCCCACATCACAGCGATTTTATTTCCGTAATGGTTGGGTTGAGGTAACGGGCAGTGACATCACACGTCATCCCTACTCTAATCTGTGCGACAGTTATGTGTGGGCCGATAACATCGTAGAGCATGATTATCGTAACATGCCGGCGATGTTCACGGTTGATAAGAATAGTGAGGGGCAGCTTGTGGTAGCTATTACCGAAAATCAACCTAGCAAACTGTTTCAGTTTGTGATAAATGCCTCCAGGCTGTACTGGCGCAAGGTTGATGAGGGCCATCAATCACTTACCCTCCAGGAGCGCAACGACGAGAATCAATGCCTGCTGGCCAAGCTGGTTAATATCGGTTATCTGCTGCATGGCTATAAGTCGGAGTCGGCTGCATGGGCCACATTCTGTATGGACTCTACGATGGGCGAAACCGAGGACGAGTGCAATGGGCGTAGCGGCAAGTCGTTCTATCTCAAGGCACTAGGCCAACTGCTTAACACTTTTAGCATCGAGGCGCGTGTAAAGTCGGTGGTCGAGAACCGATTCTTGTTTGATGGTGTGAGCGAGAAAACCGATCTTATCATTGTAGATGAGTGCCACAAGGCCCTGAACTTTGATTATTTCTTTGGCAGGATCACTGGCACCTTCCGTGGCGAGGCCAAAGGCGATCACCCGTTCGAGATTCCATTCTCCAAGAGTCCTAAGTTTGCCTTTGGTACCAACTATACCATCCGCAAGAACGATCCCAGCACCATGGGACGTGTTTGGCCGCAGATATTCTCCGATTACTATCACGAAAAAACCAAGCAAAACGACTATCTGCAAACACGTAAGATTAGCGACGACTTTGGTTGCAACCTGATGGGCTCAGAATATCCCGAGAACGACTGGCAGGCCGATATCGCTTTCCTCATGCAGTGCGTAAAGCTTTACCTGTCGTTGCCGGCAGCTGAGCGCAAGATAATGCCACCTATGCAGCAGGTTGAGCGCCGTGCTGAGCGTGCCTCTGTAGGTAAGGATTTCGAGGAGTGGGCCGAGGTGTATTTTGCGCCTGATGGTGGCAATCTCGATCGCGAAATTAAGCAAGACGAGATGTATGCCAACTTTAGTCGCGAGATAACATATCGTGTATCCAAGAACGTGTTTACCAAGCGCCTCAAAGCCTACTGCGATTATGCCTCGCACATCCATTGCCTTAATCCCGCATCGATTACTGGTAAACCTAAGGATGGCGAGCGCATTCTGCGCCGCGCCGATGGAGTGCTTTCGTACTTTTACTATGTGCAGTCGACTGAGGAATATGAGGCAAAGCTAGCCGAGAGAGCGCAGAGAGAATCCGAGTCCGAAGAGCAGGTCATCATATTCTAACGGTACTGTTTTTGTGCTTTTTTTGTTTCAGGCCTGCCCCGTTTGGGGCGGGCTTTTTTATGGGGTGTTGCAAATATTGCAGTTGCAATAGCAAATATACTATCTTCATACTCATTTTTAGAATACTATATATACCCTGTTTTTTAGATTTTAATTGCAACACCGCAACAGAGAGTCATTCTAGAAATCTATCTATTTGTTAATCAGACGTATATGCACTCGGCTTGGTATTGCAAATAGGTGTTACAATTGTGTTGCAGATAAAAACCGCCGCATATTTGCAACACCCAATCCCCTCTTTTCAGCGCCTCCGCGCATTCCTTCTACCCTAACACTAACCCCGCTCTACTATCATAGTAAAGCGGGGTTAGTGTTAGTGGGGGTGTTATTTTATCCTTTTGGAAAGTTTTGAGGGTTCACGCCTTGTATCCCAAATATCTGCAATGTGTACAGTATCCGAACTTTCTGCGTAGTAATATATCAGTTTAAAACGTTTTATGATATGTCGAGCTCTGTATAGCTTCTTCCTTTCCATAAGTAATGGCTCAGGGAAACCTGTTTCGGGATATTTGCCAAGATCTTCGTTTAGTTTTGCAACTTTTTTAGCGAAATTGTTAGCTGTGCCTTCTCCAAATTCCAAGAAACCATTGACAAGAAGTTTGTAAAGTTCACGCTCGGCTCGCTTCTGCCACTTTACTTTAGCCATAAGAGTTCTTTCTTAAAACCATTCATCATTTCTTCGAACGACTTGCCTTCGCCTCGATCTATTTCAGCTTCTGTTTCGTCGAAACGTGCATTTAATTCTGCCATTGTATATGGTTGTTCGCCATGTGCCAGTTCGTTATAAAATTCTGCATTTGGTTCCTCTGTTCCATAAATATAGCGAATCAGGCAAACCTTGTCTTCATGGCTCAATTTCCTGACCATGTTTAAAAGTTCGCTTTCGCGCAATTCTGCACTCATACCATAGGTAAGAGCTGCAGCGGGTTCGCTGGCAGTTTGGCATTTAGTTTCTATGTCTTTTATGTCTTCACTCATTTTTTATGCTGTTGAGTTATCTTTCGTGTGCAAATATACGATTAAATATGCAAACTACAAAATAAATCTCGATTTTTTTTAGTTTCTGCCGAAACTATCACCCCCGCTCTACTATCATAGTAAAGCGGGGTTAGTGTTAGGGGGGATGTTATTTTATTCTTAAAATAAGCGTTTCGGGGTTCATCCTTACGTCCCAGATTATCTTAGCCATGGGTATTTTTTCGAAAGGCGGTTCCACATCTGTTCCGACGTAGCCCATTTACTGGGATTGTTGCGATCCTCCCATGCCTGATTAATTCTGGCTTTAGCTTCGTCTATGTTCTTAGCTCCGAATACGGGCATGCTATCCCAATTCAGATCATCAATCTCGTCGTGTACATAATGCACACCGTCATGATGCTGCGTAGCCAATTCGGCAGCGGGTTCGCTAGCAGTATGGCCTTTAGCTTCTTTATCTTTTAAGTCTTCGCTCATTGTTGTACTAATTGCTATGAAGTTATCTATCGCTTGCAAATTTACTATAAGTTTTTTAAACTTGCAAGTTTTTTCTTGAAATATTACAAAAATACCTGCCGAAAAGTTTGGTTATTTGGGGGATTTTTTGTATCTTTGCACATGGTAATAATACCACAAAACACATTTAAAAACACACATTTATGGCAACAACAAACGAAATCAAGTTGGGCATTAACTTGCGCAAGAACAAGAACGCCCGAAACGCGGGGTACGGTAAGTACTACCCCGAAGTTGACACCCAAACCACGCTCTCGCTGCGAGGCTTTGCCAAGCACATGAGCGATCATGGATCAATCTACTCGCTCGACATCATCGAGGGAGTGCTCAAGAAAATCACCCAGTGTCTGCCTGAGCTTATCAGTCAGGGCGTACCTGTACGTATGGAGCCCCTGGGCACCTTTATGCCCACCTGCGACGTAGAAAAGCCTATTGAGAGCATCGCAGCTATGGAGAATGCCGATCCTAACGAGGTGGTTAAGGGTGTACACATCCGATTCCTGCCCTACGGCGTTGAGAACGACAACATTACCTCGCGCCGCTTTAAGCAGGAGTATTGCTCGCTGGAGTTCCGCAACATTGTTGACTCTGCAACGGTTTCCGTTGACGGCAAGGAGAAGAAGGTTACCACCCTGAAACCCATTGCTACAGCGATTGCCGAGTTTAAGTCGGGCCAGCCATCATCAGGCGACAATCAGTCGTCGGGTGGCAATCCATCATCGGGCGGCAATCCATCATCGGGCGGCAATCCATCATCGGGCGGCAACGAGTCGAACGGCGATTAAACAAAGAAAGACCGGGAGCTTAAAAAACTCCCGGTCCCATTTTAAACTAAAATCAACTATTGCTTAGAAGAACAAGTAGCGGTTATCAACCACACCAGCCTTCTGATACAATTCCTGCATGAAGATGCGAGCAGCCTGAGTGGCCTGCATCTGGAGCTGAGCCTCGGTCTGAGCAGCGTCGAACTTAGCGCCGGCGCGGTTGTGCTTCTTAACAACCTTGAACAGGTAAGCACCACCGTTACCCTTAACCACGTGCTTGCTGAACTCGCCAGCCTTAACAGCTGCAACGGCACCAGCCAGAGCAGGCTCTGAAGCACCTGTGGCCTGTACGAATACAGGAGCCGAGAATGTAATCTGGTTAACCGAGTCGATGCGAGCACCCTTAGCCTTAGCAGCAGCCAGGTCGTTAACACCAGCCAGCTTAGCCTTAATCTGCTCGAACTTCTTATCGCGGATAACCTCAGCCTTCAACATATCCTTCAGGCTGTTCATATCGCGGTAGCCTACGGGGTTAATCTTGGTGAGAGCTACAACCAGCAGGTGGTCGTTGTTACCGCACTCGTACAGTGGGCTAACCTCGCCTGGCTTAGCGTTGAAAATCCACTTCATAGTCTCACGGGTAGAACGCACGTTAGCTACGTTGTGCTCGTAGTTGAACAGATCCTGACGTGGAGTAACCTTGAAACCGAACTTGCCGGCGTTCTTCTCCATATCCTCGATAGTCTTGTTCTCGCTTACAAACTGGCTGAACTTGTTGTAAGCCTCAGAATAGGTCTGCTTTGAGAAATCGATGGTGTGCTTGATCACAGCAGCATCATACTTCTCTACCATAGCCTTGCGGGCTGTAACCTGCAGCACGATGTTGCCCTGAGCAAACTCCAGGTTCTTCACATCGTTAACAGCCAGGTTGTTGATAGCAGCGAGGTAGTTCTTCGACTCCTCGTCGATAGTGTTGCTATTCTCGTACATAGCTGATGTGAGCCACTGCTTGGCACCTGTCTGACCGTACTTCTGAGCCAGCTGCTCGAAATCAGCACCAGCCTTCAGAGCTGTGTAGATGCTGTCGGCAGTCTTCTTTGCGGCCTCTACAGTAGCACCGCCAACCTGAATCTGACGATACTCGATTGAGTCGGGAGCCTGAGTCTTAGCAATCAGCTTAACTACGTTCAGAGTGTTATCGAAAGCAGTCTCGAATACAGCTGAGGTCTGACCTACAGCCATTGAGTCGAGCTTAGCAGCGATGTCTGAAGGATAAGCGCGCTTGGTAGCAGCCATGCCAGTGTAAGCAAACTGCGACTGTGCCTTGCGAACCACCTCGGCAGCGTTAGCACCGCTCTGCAGCTTCTGGGCTGCGTCGGTCATAGTCTTCATCAGCGCCTTGCGGTCGGCTGTAGAAGCTACTACCTGGAAATCAACATACTTAATATCGCGGCTCTCAACGTCCTGCTTAAACATCTCCTTCTTCTCCTCGTACTTAGCCTTCAGGTCCTTATCGTCAACCTTTACATCGTTGTCGTTGATTGAAGAGTAAGCGATCGAAGCCAGCTGGATGTCGCTCTCGATGTTCTGACCCTCGAAAGCCATCTTTGCTGAGATGGGGTTAGAGAGCAGACAGCCAGAAAGCAGTGCCTGGTACTTCTGAGCCAGAGTCTGAGTGCGCAGGTTCTTCTCGATAAACTGCCAGAACTTGTAGATAGTCTGGTAGCTCTCAGCCAGCTGAGCGTTTGAGCCAGCCTTCTTGTAATCGTCAAGGAACTTGGTGAGCATGGTCACGTCGAAACGACCAGTCTGCTGGTTTACGAATGGAGTCTGCAACAACATAGGGTTGGTACCCTCCTTCATGATGTTCTGCAGCTCCTCGTCGGTAACTGTCAGTCCGAGCTTCTCAGCCTCGTTGGCAATGATCTGCTCATTAACATACTGACTCCAAACCTGATCCTTGATCTGGTTCAGCTCGTCCTCCGAGAAGTTCTCGCGGTTCTGAGTCATCTTCAGAACATCCTGATACTCATCAACCAGGGCCTGGAAGTCCTGAACATTGATTTTGTTTCCTAACACTTCGCCAATCTGCTGTCGCTGCTGGTTCTTGGTTGCTTCGCAAGAACGGATAGCTTCCTCAGCAATGAAGGCGAAAAGGCCTAAGCCGATAATGCAAACGAGGGCTACGCCTCTTTTACGGATTTTTCCTAATGCTGCCATAATGTATTTAAATTTTTAATTATTATTCATAAAACGGGTGCAAAATTAATAAATTTGTTCGAAACGACCTAATTTTTTCGTATAAATTTTGGCTATTCGGCAATGTTTAATCGCACCAATTCGATTTTTGTTGCTGTATTCTTAATGATTTTAAACTCGTAACGGCCCATTTTCACCACCTCGTTAAGCTTTGGGAACGACTGATACTCGTGCAGAATCAGTCCGCCGAGTGTCATATATTCGTCGCTTTCGGGCAGGTCGAGATCAAACATCTCGTTAATCTTGGCTATCTCCAGTCGGGCCGATAGCATGTATTCGTGGTCGCCCAGCTGTTTGGCCACGTGGTTAGTATTGTCGTGTTCGTCCTCAATCTCGCCGGTAATCTCCTCCATGATGTCCTCTAACGATACCAGTCCGCTGGTGCCGCCAAACTCATCAACCACCACGGCCAGCGAGCGTTTCTGCTGCATCAGCTGCGCCATCAGCTTCGAAGCCAGCATGGTTTCGGGCACAAACGATATCTCGCGCACCATATTGCAATCGATGATGGGCTGCTGGTAGTTGGATTTATCCAGACGGAACATGTCGCTCGAGTGAACATATCCGATGATATGGTCGATATCCTCGTGATACACCAGAATCTTTGAGTGTCCGCTCTCGATAAACACCTGTCGCAGCTGTTCGATGGTGTCGGTATCCTCTACGGCATCAATCTCGGTACGGGGCAACATACAGTCGCGAATTTTGGTCTCCGAGAAGTCGAGCGCATTCTGGAAAATCCTTACTTCTTCCTCGATTTCATCGTCATTATCGGCGTTGTCGATACTGGTCTGCACCAGATAGTCGAGATCCACCTTAGTAAACTCTTTTTCCTCGCCGGCGTTCTTCATGCGTACGCCTATCAGGCGCAACAGTCCCTTCGACAGCACCGTGGCAAAGCGCGATATGGGGTAAAGCACCACATAGCACACCCATGCGGGCACGGCAAACACCGTGAGCAGCGTGTTAGGATTGTTCTTAAAGATTGATTTAGGCAGGAACTCGCCTGTAAACAGCACTATCAGCGTAGAGAGCAGCGTATCGGCCGTAACCCTCACCCCGTCGCTCAGCGGCGCAAACAGTGTGGCATCAAACAGCTGGGCAAACAGTATACCGTAGATAACCAGCGAGATATTGTTGCCCACCAGCATGGTGGATACAAAGTTGTTAGGGTGCTGATAAAACACATCGATGATGCGCTGCGAAAAACGGTTCTTTTCGCGATCCATCTCGGCACGCAATCGGTTCGACGATATAAAAGCTATCTCCATGCCCGAGAAAAAGGCCGAGAACAGCATCGAAACCAGTAGCCAGATAATCGTTGTAGTCATATCGTCAGTGCTTTCTATGTTTCTGCAACTGTGGGCGTAGCGATGGCTGTACCTGTGTGGTATCGGGGGTAGCACCTGGTTTCTGCGTGGTAGTATCGTTCTGCTCGCCAATCATATCCTCGCGCTGGAACGATCCCTTCGAGTTGCTAACGGTATAGTGCGTCATGTGCTCGTCCGACAGGAAATAAGTGCCCTCCATGCTACGCTCGGGGGTGGTAACCTTCGAGAACACGTTCGAGTAAAGTTCGTGGCGGATACCGTCCCAAAACAGCTCCTCGCTCTCGTACAGCAGTCCGTTTATATTACGTATACGTACGCGCCCGCACAAGTGCCATAGCTTTTTCTGGTCGTAATACCATGCTGTATCAGCCTGGATATACGCCTCTACATGGAACTTCTCGTCGAACTGCTCAAAAAACACACCTTTCTCAAAGTACCAGTACGAGGGGTGCTTAACCACATTTACATCCCAGCGCTCGGTTACAATCTTGTACTTGATAACGCCGCTATCGCTAATGAGCGTATTAACACCATACGACGTCATTACCGACACCGAATCGCGGTCGTGTATAGCGGGTGCCGTATGCTCGTGCACCTCGGTACAACCGCCTAATATCATTGCTGCAAACGCGGCTACGGCTATTATTCTACCTTCCACTTTGCAAACCATCTCTCGTTGAATGTCAGACCGATGTTCAGGCGGAACATCGTTTCCTTAATCATATTGTCAGCCGAACGCTTTACAACCTGTCCGCTGATATTCAGGAATGAACGACCGTTGATATTGTTCAGGATGGGGATACCGAAACCTATGCTGGCCGAGAGTTCCTTAGGACCTTCCTTACCGTTAATATAATAATAAGGTGTGGCCATGCCTACGCCGGCACGATAGTGCACGCGCTGAAAGAAATGGCGTCCCATGGGGCTTGGTGTCCACTCGGCACCAAGGCTGCAGCGGTAGCTATCCTTAAGCAGTCCCGACTTCATGGTATAGGTACTGTTCTTTGTATCGAACGAGGGATAATCAACGCTACCCCACTTCTGCATCACGAAATCGGCACCTACACGGAACTGCTGACCGTGGTTGTAAGCCAAACCAAAGCCGTAGCTTGTTGGAATACTTAGCGCGTTAACTGCGGTTAAATTGGTGGTATCGGCCTTGCTAATTGTAGAGTTGCTGTTGATGACCGAGCAGGCAGCATCGGCCTTCAGCGAGTGTCCTGGTGTCCAGGTAGCGGCAAGGGTAATATTATCGGTCTTGCTCAATGGCACCTCAAACTGCATACCAAGGTCGAGCTTATAGCTGCTGATATCGGCTGTGTACAGCATCTGCATGGTGCTAACATTGCTGGCACTGCTACTGCTGGTAATGCTACGTGTGTAGTCGCCCCACAGGTACGACAGGTTGGCACCCACACTCAGGGTCTTGAACAAACGGATACCGGTACCGATAAACAGCTGGTGCAAACCTCCATCGCCGGTAAAGGTAGTTGCCATCTTGGTAAGATCGGCATCGCCAAGATACTCAGTCTGCGAATAATTATATCCGATGTTAGAGTAAGGCAGCATACCAAAAGTTACGCCCACGCCCTTAAAGGCACGGAACTGACCAACTACGTAGTCGAAACCACCACTCTTACCACTCAGTTTACTGCCGTTTTCCTTATAATTGGTAATCTGACCCGAGAGTCCGGCATCAAACAGCATCGTGAGCGAGTCGATGGCCGAATACGATGCGGGGTTCGTGGTGTTTACCTCGTTACCGCGACGCATGGCCAGGCCCACGCCGTTCATTCCTTTATTAAATCCTACACTCTGATCAGTCAGATCGCCTAAGCCAAACTGGCTATAGGGTGAATTAGTGTTGCTCTGCGCAAAAGCCGATGTCGTCATGGTTGCTAAGACGAAACTGGCGAGAATTCTATTCATATTTATACTTTTATTCAGTTGAAAAACTTTTCAGCGTGCAAAATTATCAAAAAAAAACGAAGAAATGGCTTTTTCTTCGAAAATATAAGTTATTTTTGCATCGTGAAACATTTAAAAATGAAAATTAAGAGCCTGCTAACCACAGCTATCCTGCTGAGTGTCAGCTATATAGAGCCAATTTATGCGCAATCCGAGGCAAATACCGGAAATAGCGCATTTGTGACCGTTGAGTCGAATATCGACCCAATGGACTCGGTTGAAGTGAGTTTACTAACCTGTTCGCCCCACGAGGAGATATACAGTTTGTACGGTCATGCTGCCATCAGATGGCACCAGGGAAGCACCGATCTGGTGTTCAACTGGGGCATGTTCAGTTTTAGCAAGCCCTACTTTGCCCTGCGATTCGTATTCGGACTTACCGACTACGAGTTGGCTGCCTACCCCTACGACACCTTCTGGCCCTACTACCAGAAATGGGGCAGCAGCATTACCGAGCAGGTGCTGAACCTGACCAACGACGAGAAGCGCACCCTGCAGCAGCTGTTGGGCGAGAATCTGCGCGAAGAGAACCGTGTTTATCGCTATAACTTCTTCTACAACAACTGTTCAACCAAACCTCGAGATATTATCGAGAAAAGTATTGAAGGTCAGGTAGTTTACGAAGACCGCGAAGGCTTCCAACCCACCTTCCGCGAGATGGTTCGCGAGTGCAACCGCAACCACCTGTGGTCGAAGTTCGGCAACGACATGCTGCTGGGTGTAAAAGCCGACATGGCCACCACCCGCCAGGAGCAGGAGTTCCTGCCTGTAAACCTGATGACCGACTTTACGCGCGCACAGATATATAAGGACGGCAAGTATCGCCCACTGGTAAAGGAGCACCGATTGCTGGTACCCCCAGGCGTACAGATGATAGAACCCGACTTCTGCCTGACACCCACCCAGATGGCCGTTATACTGCTTATTATATCACTATGTATAGCCTTGTACGAGTGGAAGAGCAAACGCATTGTAAAATGGTGGGACGTACTACTGATGACCATACAGGGCCTAGCCGGTGTGGTGCTTACGGTAATGATTTTCTCGCAGCACCCCACTACATCGCTTAACCTGAACCTGCTGCTGTTCAACCCGCTGCCACTGCTGTTCATACCCGCCGTTATCAAGGGCAAGCGCAGTCTGTGGACCAAACTGCTGCTCACCATGCTGGTACTATACGGACTGGGTGGCATACTGCAGAGCTATCCCGAGGGCATGTGGATTGTGGCACTATGTTTGCTGATACGTTGTAAGAAATGAAGAATAGATATCTATACGTCACCCTGCTTACGATGCTGGCACTCAGCTCGCAAGCGCAGCAACAGAAGGGAGCAAGCCCCCGGCTGGTGGTAAATATTACCATCGACCAGCTGCTTACCGACTATCCCGCTCTGTTCGACGATGGATTAATCTACGAGCAAGGCTTCTATCCCTATAGTCAAGTTGACCTATCGTCTGCCATTTCGTCAGTCGTTACTGGCACATCGCCGTTCTATCACACCATTACTGCCGATAAATGGCTCGACCGCCAAACGTTGCAAACCGTAACAGCCACCGCCGATGAAATCGCCGTTTCTACCCTGGCCGACGAACTGAAGATGGCCACACACGGCGCCGGAAAGGTATGCGCCGTAGCTACAAATAAGGAGACAGCAAGTCTGCTTTCAGGCCACAACGTAGATCGCCTGATATGGAATGAGGATAAGCGTAAGACATGGGACGCTACCAGTCTGACTGTTAAAGCCTTACAGATGGTAGTTGAAGAAAGACTTGGACAAGATAGCATCCCCGATCTGCTATTCCTGCATTACGAGAAAGATAATTACCAATCGGCCCTGCAAAGGCTGGTTATCGAGATACAGCATCTGATAGGCAAGCAGCACGCTTTGTTTGTGCTTACATCTACAGGCTACACTCAGGCCGTTGCCGATGAATACGCCAAATATCACGTTCCTACGGGTGTGTATTACACCAACCGTACGGCCAACCTGCTTAACATGTACCTGGGTGCCCTGTGGGGCCAAGGTAAGTACGTAGAGGGCGCTTATCGCAACCAGCTGTACCTGAACCATCAGCTGCTGGAGCAGAAGCGTATCGCCCTATCCGAAGCCACCAAGAAGGCCAAGGAGTTCCTACAGCAGATAACAGGCGTAAAACGTGTGCAAACCCATCTGTACGAGACACATATGGGCGACCTGCTGGTAGAGCTGGCACCTGGTTGGCAGATGCAGAACGACGACACGCATGAGCAGTATGACTACAAGCAGCCACAGGCCTGCTTCCCCATTATATTCTATGGTGCCAATATCCCCGCACAAAAGGTGCAGGCACCCGTTAGCATAGAGCGAATTGCCCCAACAATTTCGAAGGCAATACGCATTCGTGCACCCAATGCATGTATGGCCACACCGCTTTTTTAACAAAAAGCCTTGGCAGTTACAAATATTTTTTGTAATTTTGCCGCCGTTTTATAACGTCATACATCAACAATAAGTAAAAAAATAAAATTAAATATGAATTTCAACAAACTTTTAAAGTCGCTGTTTGGTGACAAATCCAGCCGCGACATGAAACTTATCCAGCCACTCGTTGAGCAGGTAAAAGCCGTTTACCCCGAGGTACAGAAGCTGGATAACGACGCCCTGCGCCAGCGCACTAAGACACTGCAGCAGCAAGTACAGAACTCTGCCAAGGAGCAGAAAGCCCGTATCGAAGAACTCAAGGCTACTATCGAGAACACCCCTATCGATGAGCGTGCCGATATCTTCGCTCAGATCGATAAGATTGAGAAAGAGGTTCTGGAGATCTACGAGGGAGCACTCAACGAGGTGATGCCCGAGGTATTCGCCATCGTTAAGGAAACAGCACGCCGCTTTGCCGAGAACGAGGAGACGGTTGTTACTGCTACCGACTTTGACCGCGAACTGGCTGCCGACCCAAAGAAAGACTTTATTACCATCGATGGCGACAAGGCTATCTACCACAACCACTGGACTGCCGGTGGCAACGACCTGAAGTGGGAAATGGTACACTACGACGTACAGCTGTTTGGTGGCGTGGTTCTGCACCAGGGAAAAATTGCCGAGATGGCTACTGGTGAGGGTAAGACCCTGGTGGCTACCCTGCCTGTATTCCTGAACGCACTCACTGGTAACGGTGTACACGTAGTAACCGTGAACGACTATCTGGCTAAGCGTGACTCTGAGTGGATGGGTCCTCTCTATATGTTCCATGGCCTGAGCGTGGATTGTATCGATAAGCATCAGCCTAACTCTGAGGCCCGTCGTAAGGCTTACCAGGCTGATATCACCTTCGGTACCAACAACGAGTTCGGTTTCGACTATCTGCGTGATAACATGGCCATTTCGCCAAGCGACCTGGTACAGCGCGCACACAACTACGCCATCGTCGATGAGGTCGACTCAGTATTGATCGACGATGCACGTACACCTCTGATCATCTCTGGTCCTATCCCCAAGGGCGACGATCAGATGTTCGAGGAGTATCAGCCACTGGTTGAGAAGCTGGTAGGCGTACAGCGCCAGCTGGCCACCCAGTATCTGGCCGACGCCAAGACCCTGATTACCGAGGGTAACAAGCTGATGGAGGCTGGTAACAAGAAAGAGGCACAGGAGAAGCTGGATGCCGGTTTCCTGTCGCTTTACCGTTCGCACAAGGCCATGCCTAAGAACAAGCCACTCATTAAGTTCCTCTCGGAGGAAGGTATCAAGGCTGGTATGCAGAATACCGAAAATATCTACATGGAGAACAACAACCGCCGCATGCCTGAGTGTGTTGAGCCTCTGTACTTCGTGGTAGATGAGAAGATGAACTCATGCGACCTGACCGATAAGGGTACTGCCTGGCTGGCTAAGGAGGTGAACGACGCCGAGCTGTTTGTGCTGCCCGATATCACTACCGAACTGTCGGCTCTCGAGGCTGAGACCGGACTCACCGATCAGGAGCGTCTGGATAAGAAAGATGAGCTGATGAGCCACTACGCTGTACAGAGTGAGCGTGTGCATACCCTGCAGCAGCTTCTCAAGGCTTACTGTATGTTTAATAAGGACGACGAATATGTTGTTATCGACGGCGAGGTTAAGATCGTTGATGAGCAGACTGGTCGTATCATGGAGGGTCGCCGCTGGAGCGACGGACTGCACCAGGCTGTTGAGGCCAAGGAGCACGTAAAGGTAGAGGCTGCCACACAGACATTCGCTACCATCACCCTGCAGAACTACTTCCGTATGTATCACAAGCTGGCGGGTATGACCGGTACCGCTTCGACCGAGGCTGGTGAGTTCTGGGATATCTACAAGCTGGATGTGGTTGAGATTCCAACCAACCGCCCAGTAATCCGTAACGACCAGGACGACCGCGTTTACAAGACCGCTCGCGAGAAGTACAAGGCTGTAATCGAGGAAGTAGTAAAGATGAGAAATCAGGGCCGTCCAACACTGATTGGTACCACATCGGTGGAGATTTCAGAGTTGCTGAGCCGTATGCTTGATATGTATGTGAACCCTGAGACCGGTAAGCGCGAGGGTATCCCCCACCAGGTGCTGAATGCTAAGCTGCACCAGAAGGAGGCCGACATCGTAGCATTGGCCGGACAGAGCACTAATGGTAAGGGTGCCGTTACCATTGCCACCAACATGGCCGGTCGTGGTACCGATATCAAGCTGTCGCCTGAGGTAAAGGCTGCCGGTGGTCTGGCTATCATCGGTACCGAGCGACACGAGAGCCGCCGTGTTGACCGTCAGCTGCGTGGTCGTGCCGGACGTCAGGGCGACCCAGGTTCGTCTGTATTCTACGTATCACTCGAGGATAAGCTGATGCGATTGTTCGCCTCTGAGCGTATCGCCTCTGTCATGGACCGTCTGGGATTCAAGGAGGGCGAGATGATAGAGAGTCCTATGATTTCGAAGAGCATCGAGCGTGCCCAGAAGAAGGTTGAGGAGAACAACTTCGGTATCCGTAAGCGTCTGATCGAGTACGATGATGTGATGAACAAGCAGCGTACCGTAATCTACGAGAAGCGCCGCCACGCCCTGATGGGTGAGCGTATCGGTATGGATATCGCCAACATCATCTGGGACCGCGTAGTAAACATCATCGAGAGCTCTACCGATTTCCAGAGCTGTAAGGAGGAATTCCTGCACATCCTCTCGATGGAGGTGCCCTTCAGCAGCGAAGAATATATGAACCAGCCTCGCGAGATTCTTTACGAGAATGCCTTCCAGGCTGCCATCGGTAACTTTAACCGCAAAACCGAGCGCATCCAGACTGTAGCCCAGCCTATCATCAAGCAGGTTTACGAGACTCAGGGACAGATTTACGAGCGCATCATGGTGCCCATCACCGACGGTCGTAAGATGTACAACATCCCTTGCAACCTGAAGGAGGCTTACGAGAGCGACTGCAAGAGCATCGTGAAGGAGTTTGAGAAGAGCATCCTGCTGCACATCATCGACGATAGCTGGAAGGAGAACCTGCGCCAGCTTGACGAGCTGAAGCACTCTGTACAGAATGCCAGCTACGAGCAGAAGGACCCACTGCTGATCTTTAAGCTTGAGAGTGCCAAGGTTTGGGACGAGATGATTAACGATATGTACAACCGCATCTGCTCTATCCTTACACGCAGCGGTATCCCCGAGATGCAGCAGCAAGTACAGGAGGCTGCCCCCGAGCAGCACACCGAGCGCCAGCAGTACGTGGAGAGCAAGCAGAATATCAGCGAGGAGCAGTTGGTTGACCGCAACCAGCAGGCCGCTGCACAGCACGACACACGTGCCCAGCAGAGCCGCGAGCCCATCGTTAAAGATAAGCTGCCCGGACGCAACGATCCATGTCCATGTGGCTCGGGTAAGAAATTCAAGAATTGTCACGGTAAAGGAATCGTGTAGTTAAGAGTTAAGAGTTATGATAACCATAAGCAATTTGAAGAAGGCGTTTGGCAACACAGTTGCCTGCGACATTGAACAGTTTACAATCAACGATGGCGAGATTCTCGGCCTCGTAGGTAACAATGGTGCAGGTAAGACCACACTCTTCCGCATGCTGTTAGACCTGCTGAAACCCGATGAGGGTGATGTGGCTCTCGATGGCATCAACCCCGCCCAGAGCGAGGAATGGAAGGCCGCTACAGGCTCGTACATCGACGAGGGTTTCCTTATCGATTTCCTCACACCCGAGGAGTACTTCGCATTTATCGGTAAGATTACTGATAAAACGCAGGAAGAGGTTGACGAGCGACTGAAGGATTTCGAGAAGTTCGCTGCCGGTGAGATTTTCGGACAGAAGAAACTGATTCGTAACCTCTCGGCAGGTAACAAACAGAAGGTAGGTATCATCTCTGCCTTGTTTAACAACCCCAAGCTGGTGATTCTCGACGAGCCATTCAACTTCCTCGACCCTTCGAGCCAGAACACGCTCAAACATGTGCTCACCGAGTACAACAAGCGTACTGGCGCTACTATTCTGGTTTCGAGTCATAACCTGGCACACACCATCGACATCTCTACACGCATTGCGCTGCTGGAGAAGGGTCACATCGTTCGCGATATGGTCAATGCCGACGGAAGTGCACGTGCTGAGCTCGAAAATTACTTTGAGACAGAATAACCTATCATCATTTTTAGGTATTTTATAAAAACTTGCGACCTTTGCAATCGGGTTGCAAGTTTTTTTTTGTACCTTTGCACTCAAAATAAATAAGGTATGAAACTGTCGGAACTGAAAACAGGTGATAAAGGTATTATTGTAAAGGTGCTGGGACACGGCGGATTCCGTAAGCGCATCGTCGAAATGGGTTTTATTCGTGGTCAGGAGGTTGAGGTATTGCTCAACGCCCCACTACAGGATCCCGTGAAATATAAGCTGATGGGTTACGAGGTGAGTCTGCGTCACCAGGAGGCTGATAACATCGAGGTGGTGTCGGCCGATACCCCATTCGAGGCTACTACCTTTAATCTGGCTACCGACAGTAATCGACATGAGGATGATTATATCCGTCATGAGGCTATGAAGGAGCGCCGTACCATCAACGTAGCGCTGGTGGGTAATCCTAACTGTGGTAAGACATCCCTGTTCAACTATGCATCGGGCGCCCACGGGCATGTGGGAAACTACAGCGGTGTAACGGTGGATGCCACCGAGGCACATGCATCGATGTTCGGTTACGAGTTTAACCTCACCGACCTGCCTGGCACTTACTCGCTCTCGTGCTATTCGCCCGAGGAACTGTATGTTCGTCAGCATCTGACAGAGAAAATGCCTGATGTGGTGATTAACGTCATCGACGCATCGAACCTGGAGCGTAACCTGTATCTTACCACCCAGCTGGTGGACATGAACATACGCATGGTGTGCGCGCTGAATATGTACGACGAGTTTGAACGCCGTGGCGACCAGATTAACCTCGACACGCTGAGTACGCTGTTTGGTATGCCAATGATTCCTACATCGTTTAAGAGCGGACTGGGCGTAAAAGATCTGTTCCGTGCCGTCATCCAGGTGTACGAGGGTACCAGTAAGTTCTCGCGCCACCTGCACATCAACTACGGACATGAGATCGAGGATGGTATCTCGCATATCCAGAAGTACCTGAAGGCCGACGAGCATATCACCCAGCACTACTCTACCCGATACCTCTCACTGAAGCTCCTGGAGCACGATAGTCAGGTGTTGGAGTACCTGGGCAACCACATGGCTGGCGAGCAGCGTATTCAGGATTTCCGTAACCTGACAACCGAGCGCGATAAGGCATCGGCCCGTGTTAAAGAAGAAACAGGCAGCGATAGCGAGACAGCGATTATGGACGCCAAGTACGGCTTTATTAACGGTGCCCTGAAAGAGGCCAACTATAAGACCGGACATAAGAAAGATACCTATAAAGCTACGCATAGGATTGATGGCCTGCTGTCGCATAAGTATCTGGGATTCCCCATCTTCTTCTTCCTGCTTTATATCATGTTCCAGACTACCTTTACACTCGGTCAGTACCCCATGGACTGGATTGAGGAAGGTGTACAGTGGTTAGGCGAAAAGATTAGCGAAGGCATGACCGACGGACCGCTGAAGGCCATGCTGGTTGATGGTGTTATCGGCGGTGTGGGTTCGGTCATCGTATTCCTGCCACAGATTCTGATACTCTACTTCTTCATCTCGCTGATGGAGGATTCGGGCTATATGGCACGCGCAGCCTTTATCATGGACAAGCTGATGCACAAGATGGGACTGCACGGAAAATCGTTTATTCCCCTTATTATGGGCTTTGGCTGTAACGTACCAGCCATCATGGCCACACGTACCATCGAGAGCCGGCGCTCGCGCATCATCACCATGATGATTCTGCCGTTTATGAGTTGTTCGGCCCGTCTGCCCATCTATATCATGATAGCCGGCACGTTCTTCTCGTTGCAGTACCGCTCGTGGGTATTGCTGTCGCTCTATGCCATCGGTATCTTTGTGTCGGTAGTAGTCAGCAAAATCTTCTCATCGCTCGTTATTAAGGGCGAGGACACGCCATTTGTTATGGAGCTGCCACCTTACCGCTGGCCAACACCCAAAGCCATCTGGCGCCATACCTGGGAGAAAGGAAAGGAATACCTGAAGAAGATGGGAGGCATTATCCTGGTGGCCAGTATCATTGTATGGGCTTTGGGCTACTTCCCACATAACGAAGATATACCACAAGAGCAGCAGCAGGAGCAGAGCTACATCGGACGCATGGGTAAAACCATCGAGCCCATCTTTACCCCACAGGGCTTTAACTGGAAACAGGATGTATCGCTGTTGGCTGGTGTGGGTGCCAAGGAGATTGTGGCATCTACCATCGGCGTACTGTATAGCGGCGACGACAGTTTTGGCGATGACGACAGCTTTAGCGACGATACCGAGAAGTACACCCGCTTGCGCCAGATGATGCTGAACGAGGGTATCACCCCACTGGCTGCCTATGCCTATCTGATATTTATTCTGCTGTACTTCCCCTGTATAGCTACCATTGCCGCCATCAAGCACGAAACAGGCTCGTGGCGCTGGGCTGGCTTTGCTGCCATTTACACCACAGTGGTGGCCTGGGTGGCCAGCATGCTGGTGTTCCAGATAGGCAGTTTGTTTATATAGTTGAATAAATTTGGTAATATCAATAATTATTTGTATCTTTGTCGCCGATAAAACAATTTTTACGACGATGATGAAACAAAAAATTATTTGGCTGATTGCGGCACTTGTAATGAGTGCACCTAGTGTTTGCAGCGCCCAGAAGGGTAATCTGCAAAAAGGAGATTATGGATTTCTGTATTGTCACATGAACGATCACGGACGCGCATGGACAGCCTACGCTTTGAGTCGCGATGGTTTTCATTATAAGGACCTGCTGAACGGCGACTCTATCTTCAGCGATGCCGAGCATGCACGCATCGAAGGCGCTACACGCGATGCTTACATCTGCCGTAAGCACGATGGTAAAGGCTACCTGATGGTTTGCACCGACATGAACGTAGGTGCCCGCGACCGCTTGGGTAAGGTTGAGACTTGGGACAACTACGGTATCGACCTGCTGCGCAGCGACGACCTGATTCACTGGAAGTCGGTAACGTTCGACTATCGTAAGGGTACACAGATTTTCTCTGATCCCGACGCCCCCAGCGTATATAAGAACTGGAGTACCATCAACCGCGTATGGGCACCACAGATAGTATGGGACGAGGACTATGTTTGGCCTAACGGTAAGAAGGGCGGCTATATGGTGTACTACTCGATGCGTAACCGCGGCGAGGACCACTACGACCGCATGTACTACTCGTATGCCGACGAGACCTTTACAACACTCACTCAGCCTAAGCTGCTGTTCGATTGGGGCTACGCCACCATCGATGCAGACATCAACTGGGTTGAGGCCGACCAGAAATGGCACATGATGATTAAGAAAGAAGGTGGTAAGGCCGGTTTGTTTACCGCTACAGCACCTACACTTACTGGTCCATGGAGCGAGCCTGTAGAGGACGATTACGTGAACTTTGAGGGTAATAAGAGCTGTGAGGGTGTTAGCGCCTTCCAGTTGCCCGGACAGAAGACCTGGGTGATTGCCTACATCGAGTACTCATCGCACCCACGCAACTACCGCTTGTGCCTGGCCGATGAGCACATGCGTAACTTCCACTCACCCCGTAACATCGAGGGTGTGAAAGCCCCACAGCACGGTTCGTTTATGCGCCTTACCAAGAAGGAGTACAAACGACTGGAGAAACTGCTGCAGAAGTAATCGTTGTTATCCAAAAACAAAACGCAACGAGGCGTACAACTGGATAGCAAAGATATAGATGATAATCAGGTTAGAACCCTGACGCAAACCATAGGAGAGGATGTCGAACACATCTTCTCCTTTTTGTTTGTTGCCCGAGATGATGCCGTAAACCACCGAGAACAGCGTTACGCCAAAGCAAACGATAGGCACCAGTCCACGACTGAATGCCGATGGGAACAGATAACCATCAAACGAAAGGAGTATGGCATGGGGCGTTAACGTAAGCAAGGCGATAACCAAAGCATAGAGCGCCACAAAAACGATGGCTACACGCAGTGCCAGACGGTTACGGAAGGGCGCCTCGCCCTTGGTTGCGAAATGTTGCACCACCCCACTCTGCTGTAAGCTACCGCCAGCAATGAGTGCTAACAGCAGCCATGCCAGCAGTGGATTGGCGATGATGTTGGAGAAGCCGCCAAAGAACCAGCGTATGCCCTCGGTTGAGAGCATAGAGCGTACGCCCTCGATACGGGCTGCGGAGAGCAACCACGACACGATGACCAGCACGCACTCGGCCACCAGCAACCCCATGCACACACGACTACTCTTCATCGGCCTCAAGATTATCGATATCCAGAATACGCAGCTCCAGCGCACGTACCACCAAACGGGTGGCGTTGATACCGCTGGCACCCTCGGGGAACAGCTTCTGAATTAACTCGTTCTGACGCTTTTCCAGGCTCTTCACGCCAAAAGGCATGCCACGCAGATTGGTAATCTGCTCTTTGGTATAACCTAAAGCCAGATGGCGCAGGAATCGCTCATCATACTCGTCAATCTCGTAGTTTACCAACGCTTCCTGCTTCACCAGCTCGCCACTGACGGAACGCTTAAAGCGCTCAACAATCTTCTCGAGGATAGGCTCGTTGAATACCAACTGCTTGCCATCCATCACAGCAGATACATCACGACGTGTAAGCAGTTCGCCTGTCTTCAGGATAATGCCATCGGCACCGGCATCAAGCACATCTACCCACAGTTTCTCGTTCAGTATCTCGCCTGTAAATATCAGCACCTTTACATCAGGATACACCTCCTTGGTGTGGCGGCAAATCTCTACACCTACGGTAGTAGAACCACCCAGACCTAAATCGAGCAGCACCAGATCGGGCTTCTGCTGCTTGATGAGGCGCCAATAAGCCTGCTCGTTCTCGGCTGTTCCAATCACTTCGGCCTCGGGAATATCACTCTTCACGATGCCAAGGGTGCCCTTAAGCTCCAGGGGCACATCTTCTACTATTATTACTTTGAAGTTTTCCATACGCTTGGTAATGTTATTATCATATATGTTGTATTGTCTTGAATTGTGGCATAGATACCGCAGCCTCGACGGTTGGTAGCCTCGCCTAAGTCGCGTACTATCTGGCGGCATAGCAAGTAAGGCAGATGATCTTTTGAGGGCGTGAACAGCTCGGCTGCCTGGTTCTCGGTAAGCTTAAGCTGAGGCATAGGTACACGCACCTCAATATAACCGCCATCGCGAGGCGTATATTCGGGTTGCAGCTTGGCACCGGCCTGTTTACGCAGGATATCAAAGAGATAGCGTACCAAGGTCTCATCGCCCAATATATTATGGTGCAACGGCTTCAGGTGCAAGCGGGTGCGCTCGGTTTGGCGCAAGGCTTGCTGCGAGAGTACACCGTAAAGCTCTCGGTAATACGTGGTTACCTCGCCTAACGACTCCATATCGCCTGTATCAAGCAACTGCTGGATGCGCGAGGGATAGTACATGGTTTCGTGCTTAAGCGCCGACAAGCAGTTGTCGAGCACGGCATTAGACACATGTAGGTTGCTATCCTCAAGTTCGGCACGACGCAGTTCGTCGTCAAGCAATTCCAGGTCGGTAATACGCTGCTGTTCGCGTAAGAATCTATCATATAAACGGTGACGGTAATACAGCAGGTAATAGGCAGGAACGATGGATATCAGCAGCAGTATCAACAGAATGATAGCTATCGTTTTGTTGGTTTGCGACTGCTGCATGTTACGACAGTAATCGCCCAATGTATTATCGGCCGACATCTCCTTAAACAGCTGCGTGTAGATGCGGTTGTTATAACTGTACAGCTGCCACTCGTGCAGAGCCAAGGCTGCCACGGCACTCTCGTTACGGATATCAAGAATGATATGGTAGTTGGTAACAAGACTATCGTGGAACCACTTGATTTCGGGTGGCATCAACGATGGGTTACCCATCTGGCGCATCAGGTAGCGACCGTTTGGCACTTGCTGACGGTAATGCTGGTTCAGATAGTATCTACAGGTATCGGCAAAGCGCAGTGTACGCTCGTAGTTGCCATTGATATTGCTGAAATAGGCCGAATCGGAATAGATACTGGCCATGCCAAGGGCATCAATCTCAGGTTCCTGAGCCAGCATCTGCATGGGTAGCATAGACAACAGCACAATAATAAGTCGGGCTATGCCGCGTGGCAATCTGAAGAACAGTCGTGAGCCCTTGCCTAAGCTACTGGTGGCACCAATCTCACAGGCAGAGAATATTTGACTGATCTTACGGTACTTCTCGATAATACCCTTACAGTTAAGCAAACCAAAACCGTGACCTTCAACTATCTTATGATCAAACAGGTGATCGAGCTGCTCCTTAGTCATACCCGTACCGGTATCCTCAACAGCTATCTCAACATAATCATCGGTCTGTGTGGCTGATACATTCACCTTACCATCACGATCGGTAAACTTACGGGCGTTATCTGCCAGGGTGTTCAGCATAAACAGCGTAAGCACACGGTCGGCCTTTACAACGGCTTCTGTAGGCTCTACGTTCAGTTCTACGCCCTTCATCTGGAACGAGGTACGTCCCTTAAGCAGCACATCAAACAAGGGCTGTAACGGAAAACTCTCGATATGCAGACTGAGTTCGCCCTGACGCAGCTGTATCCAGTACGTAAGCACATCGTTATATGAATTTATCTGATTAGTGAGCTCGCGGATATAAGTTAATCGTTCCTCGCGATGAGCGCTATCAGTTTCCAATCTTGAAACCTCGTGGATAATACGATCGATAAATGGCGTAATATTGCATACCAACGACACTTTGGCACGTTGCTCCAGGTTGCGACGCTCGTTGTTCTCTACCTGCAACAGTTTTACTGCCAGTTGTTCGTTCTTTTGCTCAAACAGGTTATCAGGTTCATCGGTTTGCGTTTTCTTTTTGTTCAAGTAATTAAACAGCCACAACGAGAATAACAGCAGGATAATGGCTGCTACAACAAGTATCAACATCAGGTTTAACTGCGTAAGCTGACGTTCATATTGGTAGGCACGAGCCTCAAGCTGACGGTCCTGACGGGTAGTCTCCTGCAAATCGAGATACATATTACGGTTCTCGTCGCTCTGCTGCTTATCATCAATGGCAGCATAAGCCACACTAAGCTGTTCGCGGATAGATGCCACCAGGTCGGGTGCCTGATTAATGATAGAATCAGAGAGTGCCTGCTCCAGATTAAAGAGTGCCGAACGGTAGTCGCCTATCTGTCGGAAGCACGACGCCAGCGTACGGTAGGCACCTGCTATCTGGTACACATCGCCATATTGCTCGAAGATATTCAAGGCATTCTCAGCCAAAAAGCCTGGAAGCATCTCCTCTTCTACCCCTATAGGATTGATAAACTTGAATGCAGGTAAGTTATCGTCGGTAAGCTGGCGACGATAAACGGGGTCCATCAGATGTTCCGACAAGGCCTCAAGGGCATTGGCCGCAAAAAATGGGTAATTGCCTTTGCGTGCAGTAAGAAAGCAGCGCATCAACTTATCGAACTCCTCTTGGTTTATCTCCTGTTGTGTGCCTTGCGTAATAATACCACCGGCACCAACATTATAAAGGTAATTAAGATATTGCGCTGTATCGCTCTGTATCTTATCGGCATCAATCGCATTAAGCGCATCGATCGACTGCTGCTCCAATCCTACATAATAATAATAAGTAGAGTTTACAATGGCATACTCGCTTTCGGCATACAGCAGCAACCGCTCGTCGCGCTCGGTAAGCTGGTGGCGCTCTTCGTTAATGCGTCGCATAGTACGGTCGGCCATCTCACGATACTCGTGGAAAGCGCGGTTGTTGGAACGGCGCTGGCACAGACGCATCTGCTGAACGTAAGCTATCAAGTGCTGCAGCTGGTTATCGGTTGTTTCGATAACCTCGTTTAATTGCTGTTCGGCATCATTGTAGCGCATACGTACAATGTTGACGAAAGCCATATTGTTGAGAGCCTCTGCACGACCAGCTGGATAGTTGGCTGCCAGTTCGTACGAACGACGTGCAATGGCTTCGGTTGAGTCGAGATTACGATAATGATAGGCATAGGATTGAGAATTCAACTTGTCGACCGTCTGCCTATCAGGGCGTGCACAAGCTGAGATCAAGATGGTTGATAAGATGAATAGCCAGAATTTCATGTTAGTTAAAAAGAATCCCCCTCGCTCACATTTTCAAAGAGCGAGAGGGATGTTATTTATTAAGCACGAGCATTAGCTATGTAACCGAGTGCTTCGCGGCACTTATCGGTAACATACTGCCAATCACCGGCCTTAACCTTATCGCTTGGGAAGAGCTTTGAGCCCATACCAACACAGAATACGCCAGCCTTGAACCACTTAGTAAGGTTCTCCTCCTCAGGAGCAACACCACCAGTAACCATGATCTTCGACCAAGGCATTGGAGCCTTCAGACCCTTAACCATGTTAGGACCTACTACATCGCCAGGGAATACCTTGGTGAGGTCGCAACCCAACTCCTGAGCCTTACCAATCTCGCTAACGGTCATACAGCCTGGGCAGTATGGAACCAGACGACGATTACATACAGGCGCGATTTCGGGGTTGAACAGAGGACCTACAACGAAGCAGGCACCCAGCTGCAGGTACATAGCTGCTGTGGGGGCATCAACAACTGAACCGATACCCAGAGCCAGCTCAGGGCACTCCTTATCGGCCCACTTTACCAGCTCGCCAAATACCTCCTGAGCAAAGTCGCCACGGTTAGTGAACTCGAAAGCACGAACACCACCCTCGTAGCAAGCCTTTACTACATTCTTACAAACTTCGACGTCCTTGTTATAGAAAACAGGAACCATAGGTGCTGCGGCAATCTTTGCCATCACCTGCAATTTATCAAACTTTGCCATAATTATCAATCTTCAATTTTCAATTAACGCTGTACTCGACCGTTAGCGTTACCACCTGCGAGTGATTCTACCTCGTCAACACTTACCAAGTTGAAGTCGCCATTGATGGTGTGCTTAAGAGCTGATGCTGCAACAGCAAACTCGAGAGCCTCGCCCTGAGTAGCCTTTGTGAGCAGACCATGAATCAAACCACCAGAGAATGAGTCGCCACCACCAACACGGTCGATGATAGGATTAATCTCATAACGCTTGCTCTGGTAGAACTCCTTACCATTATAGATAAGAGCCTTCCAACCATTGAATGTTGCGCTGTAGCTCTCGCGGAGAGTAGAAACAACATACTTGAAACCAAACTCCTGCATCATCTGCTTGAAAATGCCCTCGTAACCAGCAGCATCGGTCTGACCACCCTCTACATCAGCATCGGGCTTGAAACCAAGACAAAGCTCAGCATCCTCTTCGTTACCGATACAAACATCAACATATTTCATCAGTGGACGCATGATTGAGATAGCCTTCTCGCTGGTCCACAGCTTCTTACGGAAGTTCAGATCGACTGATACTGTTACACCATGACGCTTTGCAGCCTCACAAGCCAGCTTGGTGAGCTCGGCAGCCTTGTCGCTGATAGCTGGGGTGATACCACTCCAGTGGAACCAGGCAGCACCCTCCATGATAGCATCGAAATCGAAATCTGAAGGATCAGCCTCGGCAATAGATGAATGAGCACGGTCGTAGATAACCTTTGATGGGCGCATTGAAGCACCGGTCTCAGCATAGTACAAACCAACACGGTCGCCACCACGAGCTACGAACTGGGTGTTTACACCATAACGACGCAGTGCGTTAACTGCAATCTGTCCAATTTCGTGCTTAGGCAACTTAGATACGAAGTAAGCCTCATGACCATAGTTAGCCACAGAGATTGCTACGTTAGCCTCACCACCACCAGGGATGATGCGGAATGATTCACTCTGAATGAAACGGTCGTTGCCCTGAGGCGAGAGGCGAAGCATAATCTCGCCCAAAGTTACAATTTTTGCCATTGCTTTGTTTGATTTTTTTGATATATTTTCAACTTATTTTGTTCGTTTGTGAGGCAAAGATATGAAGTTTTTTTGAGTCACGCAAATTTTTCACAGATTTTGTGGCAAAAAACTTACGGAAACGATTTCGGGACAAATAATTAACCAAGAACTTTGGAGAATCAGAAATTATTTGTACCTTTGCACAAAAATCTGAGATTATGGCAAAAGAGAATATTACGATTAAGGACATAGCTGCACGCGCAGGAGTATCTACTGGTACTGTCGACCGTGTGCTTCACAACCGTCCTAATGTGTCTAAAGCAGCATTAGAAAAGGTAAACAAAGCCCTTGAGGAAATGGATTACCGCCCCAATATGTACGCCTCGGCCTTAGCATATAATAAGGAATATACTTTTTATTGCGTATTGCCTAAGCACGAACAGGAAGCTTATTGGGACGAGATTGAAGAAGGTGCCATGGCTTGTACAGAGTTCCGCCGCGATTTTGGCATCAAGCTCAAGTTCATTTACTATGAGCGTTTCAACCCACCAGCATTCACAAAGATGGTTCGCGAGTTGTTCACTGCCAAGATAGATGGCGTGATTATCGTGCCTGCAACACTTGAGCAGACTGCCCGTTTTACCGAAAAACTAATCGAAAGAAATATTCCCTATGTGCTGCTCGACTCGTATATGCCTGATTTGAAACCACTGTCGTTCTTCGGTCAGGATTCGTTTGCCAGTGGCTATTTCGCAGCTAAGATGCTGATGCTGATTGCCAATAAGGAAAAGGAGATTGCCCTGATGAAGCAGACACGCGATGGTATCGTGGGTTCTAAGCAGCAGGCAAACCGTGAGACAGGGTTCCGCCATTATATGGTAGACCACTTCCCTAAGATTAAGATTACCGAGGTGGATCTTCCCTTGGACGAGGACCACAAGGATTACGATGGCATTTTGGAGAAGTTCTTCTCTACCCACCCTCACGTACATCACTGCATTACCTTTAATTCAAAGGCTCACATTGTTGGCGAGTTCCTGCAAAAGAGTAATCGCCGTAATGTGCAAATTATGGGATACGATATGGTGGCCAAGAATGAGGAGTGTGTACGTAAAGGCAGCATTTCGTTCCTGATAGCCCAGCATGCTTATCAGCAAGGATACGCCAGTGTTGATGCACTGTTTAACGCCATCGTGATGAAGCGTGCCGTGAATCCCGTAAATTACATGCCTATCGAGATTCTGACCAAGGAAAACGTAGATTTCTATCGTAGAACAGCAATATAAACTAAAACAAAACAGTAAATAAAAGAATGGAACAAGCTACATTTTTAAAGATTAACCCTGCCGATTCGGTAGTGGTTTGTTTGCAGCCCAAAAAGAAAGGAGAAATTATTGAGGTAGACGGTAAGCAGATTACCATTAATCAGGATACGCCAGCTGGCCATAAAGTACTGATTAACGACGTTACTGCTGGTACCGACATTATTAAATATGGCTATCCTATCGGACATGCTATGCAGGATTTAAAAGCTGGTGATTGGGTAAACGAGAACAATCTTAAGACCAATCTGGCTGGTACTCTTGAGTACACATATAACCCTGTAAACGAGCAGATTAACATCAAAAACGACAACCGTAGCTTTAAAGGATATGTACGTAAGAATGGCGATGTTGGTATCCGTAATGAGATATGGATTGTGCCCACCGTTGGCTGTGTAAATGGTATTGCCGAACGCCTGGTAAAGGAGTTAAAGAAGGAAACTAACGAGCAGGGTGTGGATGCCATCTATGCCTGGCATCATAACTATGGTTGCTCACAGCTTTCGGAGGATCACGAGAATACTCGTAAGGTGTTGCGCGACATCTGCTTGCACCCCAATGCTGGTGCCGTATTGGTGCTGAGCTTAGGTTGTGAGAACAATCAGCCCGAGGACTTCATGAAGATGCTGGGCGATTACGACAAGGATCGTATCAAGCTGTTAGTTACCCAGCGTGTAGACGATGAGATGGAGGCTGGTATGGAGATTCTGCGTGAGTTGTATCAATTGGTCAGCAAGGATGTACGTACCGAAGTGCCTGTTAGCAAACTGCGTGTAGGTTTGAAGTGTGGTGGTTCCGACGGATTCTCAGGTATCACCGCCAACCCACTGGTAGGCGAATTCTCCGACTGGCTGGTAGCTCAGGGCGGTACTTCGGTATTGACCGAGGTGCCCGAGATGTTTGGTGCCGAAACTATCCTGATGAACCGTTGCACCACCGAAGAGCTGTTTAACCAGACAGTTTCGATGATTAATAACTTCAAGAACTACTTCCTGTCGCACGGTGAACCTGTTGGCGAGAACCCAAGTCCTGGTAACAAGGCTGGTGGTATCTCAACCCTCGAGGATAAGGCATTGGGATGCACACAGAAATGCGGTAAAGCACCTGTAAGCGGTGTGATGGAATATGGCGACAGACTGCAGAATCCAGGTCTGAATCTGCTTTCGGCTCCTGGTAATGATCTGGTAGCAGCTACTGCCCTCGCCTCTTGCGGTTGTCATCTGGTATTGTTTACTACTGGTCGTGGTACGCCTTTCGGCACCTTCGTACCAACCATGAAGATTGCCACCAATCCTGATCTGGCTTCGCGCAAGAAGAACTGGATCGACTTCTCGGCAGGTCAGCTGATCGAGGGTCGTACCATGCCAGAGTTGGTACCTGAGTTTATCGACAAGGTATTGGCAGTGGCCAGCGGCGAGAAAGCCAAGAACGAAGAGAACGATTATCGCGAAATATCAATCTTTAAAAACGGTGTAACACTGTGAAGAAAGGAATCATCGCATTATCACCCATCGTGGTGTTTATCTTATTCTACTTAGTCACCAGCATCATTGCTGGTGACTTTTACAAGATTCCCATCACTGTAGCCTTTATGGTTTCGAGCATCTACGCCATTGCCGTATTTACAGGCAGACCACTGATGCACAGAATAAACAGCTATAGTCGTGGAGCCGCCACCGAACAGATGATGCTGATGATTTGGATATTTGTATTAGCAGGCGCTTTTGCGCATTCAGCCAAGCAGATGGGGAGTATCGACGCTACCGTTAATCTGGCATTAAGTCTACTACCACCACAGATGATATTTGCAGGTATGTTTCTAGCTGCCTGCTTTATCTCACTTTCTATCGGAACAAGCGTGGGTACGATAGCAGCCCTCACGCCTATCGCCGTAGGCTTAGCCCAGGAAACGGGAACTGATCTGGCTATGATGACCGCTATTATTGTGGGTGGTTCGTTCTTTGGCGATAATCTGTCGTTTATCTCTGATACCACCATCATGGCAACCCAAACCCAAGGATGCCGACTTAGCGACAAGTTCAGGGTAAATGCATTTATTGTAATGCCTGCAGCCTTGGTAATACTGGTTGTTTACTATTTTCTTGGTCAAGACACCATTGCCCCACAACAGATTCCGGCCGTTGAATGGGTAAAGGTAATCCCATACTTAACAGTGCTTGTAACAGCCATATGCGGCATGAACGTAATGGCTGTACTAACCATAGGTATCGCACTGTGTGGTATCATCGGTATGTTTACCGGGGCTTTCGACATCTACGGATGGTTCGGCGCCATGGGCGACGGCATCCTATCCATGGGCGAACTGATAATTGTAACAATGATGGCTGGTGGCATGCTTGAGCTGATTAAGCAGCAAGGCGGCATCGACTTTATCATCAATCTGCTTACACGCCGTGTTAACAGTAAACGCGGTGCCGAACTAAGTATAGCCACTTTGGTATCGTTAGTAGATGTTTGTACCGCTAACAACACAGTTGCCATTCTCACTGTAGGCGGAATCGCCAAACAAATCGGCGATCGCTTCGGTGTAGATAATAAGAAGTGTGCATCTATATTAGATACATTCTCGTGCACTGTACAGGGAATAATACCTTATGGAGCTCAAATACTTATTGCAGCAGGTTTGGCATCAGTTAATCCCGTTGCCATCCTACCCTATCTATACTACCCGTTTGCACTGGGTATTGTAGCCATTCTATCTATCTTACTGCGTTATCCCAAAAGATACTCATGAATATCATTCAGCGAAACTTTTTCAGGCTGCTTAGATGTGGCGCTTTCCAGACTACAGAGGTTTTGGAGCCAATGTCGGTACATAAATGGAGCAAACTGTATCAGCTTGCTACCGTGCATAGCGTTCAGTCGTATGTATATCAAGGACTGAAGAATTGTAAAGATCAGTTTAATCTTCATTTAACAGATACTCAGTGGAAGCAGTGGCTAACAGCCAAAGAAAACGACGAGGACAATGATGAGGATGAGCTGTTGCGTCCCGACAAGCTTACCAATCCCATACTGAACCGCCAGCTGCAGAATATTCTCGACGACGAGCAGTCGGACATTAATACACGCAGAATGCTGATTCGTATTATCAGTATAGCACGAAGAATCCTGAACGAGGGTCTGCCTTTGAAATTACTTATTGAGTTAGGATTAACGCTTCGCACAAACAATAGTAAAGCTGATTACGAAGTGCTGGCTGGATGGCTGAAGAAACTGCACTTTGAACAGATGGCGCAACTCGAAGCAACACTACTAATGGATTTGTTTGGTATGGAACCAAAGGATATTCCTTTTGCAGAAAGTGATGCCGACCACAAAACGATTATCGTTGCAAAAGAATTGGCCGAATATACTAATATCCGTCAGGACTTTTACTTTTCACAGGGCGCCGACAGTATTTTTGTACATACCAGCAATAGCGGCGCCTTGATAAATCACATCAAGCGCTCTGCCCGCTACATGCGTTTCATACCCTCGGAGGCATTTACCAATTTCTTCGCATCATTTGCCCACTCGCTTACGCATATCGAAGAATGACACATTCTTACCTACGTGACGAATGTGATTAAATCTTATTTCGCGCAAGCTATGATTGCCCATGAATCGGCTTTTGTCTACACTGCCACGAATACCCACTATACGACCATGACTGGTGTATTGCCACATGGTAATATCGCGTCCGTCGGCTAATACAGGCTCTTCTTCGGTGTACATGGCAATCATCAATTTATAATCATTAATCTTGCCAAGTAAATGCTTGTTGTAGAAGTTACGGAACGTATATATCAGCGGTTGCTGATGATATGCTTTCTCTACTAAATCCAGAAAAGCATAAAGCGAATCGCAGAATTCTTCAGACGACAGTCCGCCTGTAGTCTCAACATCAATCATCGGTATCAGGTCCTGTTCGCCAGGCCGGCATTGAGTCATAAAGTTCTCAAGCTGCGTCATGACAGGCGTTTTAGGACGAAAGAAGTGATACGAACCAACTTTCAGACCGTGCCGATGCGCTAAGTCAATATTACGCTCGTACTGGGCATCTATGCGATCGCCGCCCTCGGTAGCTTTCAGATACACATAAGCCATCTTGGTGTTCTCGCCTACTGTCTCCCAGAATACTTCGCCCTGGTAATGCGACAGGTCGATACCATGCACATGACTGCATGTATCCTCGCATTGCAGAAATGGGTCGTAATTTGGATCGGTAAGTAATCGTGGATCAGGACGATATTGCGCAACCGCACGTTTCTTTGATTTCTTACCTTTTTTATGCTTACTTACAACTCTTTGCGTTCTGTGTTTAGAATGGTGCTTGTTATATCTTGAGCGTTGAGCATATCCATCGTTGGCGCCGAACATTAAAATGCATAATGTCAGCAGTATATATAGTTTCTTCATTGTAATCGTTGTTTTGCGTTGCAAAGATACTAAAAAACAATTAAAAAATGCAGGTTATTACATATTTCTTTGTAACTTTGCCGCAAATTTTAAGATATGAACAAGATTATTATAGTACTTTTAGGAATAGCGTTATTCTGTTCGTGCGATAAGAAAGACGATCCAGAACCTACACCAGAACCTGTGGTTTCTGGACAGACTGTATTGGTATACATGGCTGCCGAAAATAACCTGAACAGTTTTGCCAAAAGCGATCTGGAAGAAATGAAAGAAGGCTCAAAAAAACTTGCCGAAGACAATAAACTGATAGTGTATGTAGATGAAGCAAACTCTAAGCGAACACCTTTCATGGCAAGAGTAAAGAATGGCGAACTGATAGATACTGTTTACATGGCAGAAACGCTGACAGCCGACCCTACAGTGCTTGAGACAGCACTGCGTACTGCCAAGGAAAAATATCCATCAGAAAGCTATGGACTTTTACTTTGGGGACATGCATCAGGCTGGCTTATCAACAACGACTCTGTAGCATACCAGAAAAGCAGGGCTTATGGCGGTGACACCGGTAATAATTCTTCAAACAGCACAGGTAGATATTGGATGAATATACCCTCTATGGCAAAAGCTATTGCCAACGGTATAGGTAACGACAAACTGAAATTCATCATGGGCGATTGTTGTAATTTCGGCTGCATCGAAATTGCCTACGAGTTGCGCAATGTGGCAGATTATATTATTGGTTCGCCTGCCGAAATTCCCGATAATGGTGCCCCTTACGATATCATCGTTCCCGATATGTTTGATGACTCCGATTTGTTTTACAAGCAGATAATTGACCACTATTACAATTATTATCTCAGCGAATTGCAGAACAATAGCGACAGATATTATAATTTCCAGCCTGGCGATCTAAAAGGAAACAGTATTCCTTTAGCAGCCATCAATACCAACGGACTTGAAGACCTGGCATCTGCCACTGCACAGATACTGTCAACATTAGCTGAAAAGCTTATGCCCGGTAACCCGCTGGATTTGTCGCAGATAACCTATTACGGTCAATATGGCAACTATAATTATGCTTACGACATGCAACAGGTATTAAAAAAGCATACCGATGATGCAGCCTACAATCAATGGGTGGAAAGTTTTAATCAGGCATGCCCATACCATCTCTATTCTCAGAAATGGCTTACGGCTTATTCCAAACTTGGCACATCAATGTCTAACTTTGAAGCCGATGGCAGCAATTGTGCTTCGGTCAGCATGTTCATTCCTTTAAGCACATATAACAACACTTCGCCTAATTGGAATTCAACGATTAAAAACTACCAATGGAATAATGTTATCCGCTGGGAACAATACGGGTGGTAATTATTTCTCGGTATCGTGAATTACAACTTTTACCTTCGAGATGCGGTGCTCATCTAACTCCGTAACCTCGAAGGTAAAGTTTTTATAGTCTAAGCGCTCATGCTCCTCAGGGAAATCGCCTTTGATTTCGAGCAGCAGTCCAGCCAGTGAATCGGCATCACCTTCTACATCCTCGAATGTTTCATCATCCAGGTCGAGAATCTTATAGAAATCGCTCAACAAAGTCTTACCCTCAAATATATAGGTATTGGCATTAATACGGGTATACGATTTTTCCTCCTCGTCATACTCGTCATTTATTTCGCCAACAATCTCCTCCAAGATATCCTCGAGTGTAATAATACCGCTTGTACCGCCAAACTCATCCACCACAACCGCAATGTGCACTTTATTCTCTTGGAAATCGCGCAGCAAGTCGTCGATTTTCTTTGTTTCCGGCACAAAATATGGTGGACGTATCAATGATTGCCAACGGAATGTAGCAGGCTTAGACAGATGTGGCAACAAATCCTTAATATAAAGAATACCACGAATATTATCGATAGTATCCTGATAAACAGGGATACGCGAATAATTATTCTCGATAATACATTTCAACACATCGGGGAAAGGCAGACTGAAATCAAGGTCAACCACATCCTGGCGACTGGTCATGACCTCTTTGGCTGTCTCGTCACCAAAGCGGACAATACCTTCAAGCATATTCTTTTCGTCCTTCAGTTCTTCCTTATCGGTAAGTTCCAAAGCCTGTTCCAAATCGTCAACACTCAGCGCGTGATTCTCTTTCTGCACCACCTTCTCAGCAATAATCCCTGAGCGGATAAGTACAGATGATAATGGATAGAACAACTTGCGTAGCACCATAATGCTTCCAGCAACCTTGCGACAAAACGACAAAGCGTGCTGACCAGCATAAACTTTTGGCATAATCTCGCCAAAAAGCAGCAGCAAGAATGTAAGTAATACCGTAATGATAACGAACTGCAGCCAGAGCGCACCACCAAAGTCAACTACATGCGCAAAGAAATAATTGCAGAGCATAATAATGGTTACGTTTACCAAATTATTAGTAATCAGTATTGTAGCCAATGTACGCTCCGAATCGTCACGTAATTGTAGAATGTATTTATCCGAATCGTTCTTCTCGTCGTTCAACTCATTTAAATCATTAGGCGAAAGAGAGAAGAAAGCAATTTCAGAGCCGGAGGCAAAGCCGGAAAATAAAAGAAGTAAGCCTGCTATTATAATAGCTATCACAGCACCCATAGTTGGTGCTGTGACAGTTACTTCACTCAGGATTTGTTGAAGATAGTCCATTGTCTGATTTTGGTGAAAGCATTTCCATATTATCCGCCCATATCTCAGTAGCATAACGACGCTGACCTTGTTTGTCATCGTACGTAGTATAGCGGATACGGCCCTCTATATACAGTTTATCTCCCTTATGCACATATTTCTCTACAATCTCAGCCAGTCGACGCCAAAGTATCACATTATGCCAATCAGTATGATCAGGCACCTGGGTACCATTCTGTAGCGTATAGCCACGTTCGGTTGTTGCCAATCTGATACGTGCAACTGCTACGCCTTGGTCAACATATCTAACTTCGGGTTCTTGGCCAACATTGCCAATAAGCATTACCTTATTCATAATAGGAGCGTTTATATAGATTACTTAGCTTTGCCGAGGAAACGAAACTTAAAGTTCTTACCTTTAGGTGAAGGGAACTGACTACGTGAATCAACACGGTCGCGCAGATAGTCAATCATGCGCTCATAGCACTCCATACCCGAGAATGCCTTTACACGAGCAGCAAATTGGGTATCGCGATACTGGAATTTACCAGTGCCTGGAACTAAGAGTACACGCTTAAAATCTAAATATCCTTCGTACCATCCTTCGTTTATCTCATGCAAACGCATCAAGGTAGGAGTAATTTTCATAGGCTGCTCGTTAGGCTCTGGCGTATGAACAGCTTTCTTATCCTTAAAGTCCTGCATAGTTGCAGCTTCGGTCTTAATAATAATGAAATAAACACGAGGATGAACTTTATATCTTTTGGGATAGAACACGTCGCTTGATGCATATTCACGAATATCAGCTTCAAGAAGCGGATTCATATCAATCTCGTTTATTGAACTCAAAAATTCTATTGCCTCATCTACGGTTGAAACGAGAGTCTCTCGATCAAAATATCTTAAGTATAAATTCATGTTTTTTGTGAAAAAGATGTTGTTTTCCTATAAAAAAGAGCGGAAAACGGGACTCGGACCCGCGACCCCAACCTTGGCAAGGTTGTGCTCTACCAACTGAGCTATTTCCGCAAGGGTGAAGAGGAGGAGACTCGAACTCCCACGTCGCAATTGACACTACCCCCTCAAAGTAGCGCGTCTACCAATTCCGCCACCTCTCCAACATACGCTGAATAAAAAAGAGTGCCCAGAACAGGACTCGAACCTGCACGCCTTGCGGCACACGCACCTGAAACGTGCGCGTCTACCAATTCCGCCACCTGGGCATTTTTTCATTAAGGCCATTCCTTAACGTCTCTTTTTTGTTCAACAAATGAGCGGAAAACGGGACTCGGACCCGCGACCCCAACCTTGGCAAGGTTGTGCTCTACCAACTGAGCTATTTCCGCGTTGTTCTCTTTATCAGAGGCATCTCTCTTGATTGCGGGTGCAAAGGTAATGCTTTTTTTTGAACTGACAAACTTTTCAGCGATTTTTTTTCAAAAAAAGTGCCATTTTATCGATTTGTTTACAAAAACAGCCCTAATCCATGCGATTTCGGTAATCTTCATACCCAAAACTGCGTAAAATCTCCAATTCGCCGTTTGCATGCAACATACCTATAGCAGGATGTGAAATTCCATTAAAAGTACAAGTTTTCACCGTTGTGTAGTGAATCATATCCTCGAAAATAATTTCTTCACCTACTTTTAATTCGTGATCAAAAAGCCACGAACCCATAAAATCACCACTCAAACAACTGTTACCACCCAAACGATAAGTCAACGGTTCGATAGCTTTTTCCATCTCAACTATCTCGGCACCTCTCACTTCGGGCATATATGGCATCTCCAAACAGTCGGGCATGTGGCAGGTAAAGCTTACATCAAGTATAGCAGTTTTTATACCTTTATCTTCTACAATATCTACCACGTGCGATACAAGAGGTCCGGTTTGCCACGCAAAAGCACTACCTGGTTCCAGAATAATCTTCAGCCATGGATAGCGTTTTTTAAAGTCCTGTATTATTTTAATAAGCAGTTCTACATCGTAATCCTTGCGTGTCATCAGATGACCACCACCAAAATTGATCCACTTGAGTTGTGGAAACCACTTAGCAAATTTATCCTCTATGTGCACCAGTGTGCGCTGGAAAACATCAGGTCCACTTTCGCAGAGTGTATGACAGTGGAAACCTTCAATGTCGGCAGGCAACTGCTCAGGTAGCTTATCAGCAGTAATACCAAAACGGGTACCAGGTGCGCATGGATTATATAATAATGTACTAACCTCGGAATATTCGGGATTAACTCGCAGTCCCAACGATACCGATTTGGCTTGCTCGTGGAATCGCTCGTATTGCGATAGCGAATTGAATGTGATATGCGACGAACACTTCACAATCTCGGGGAACTCCTCTTCGGTATAAGCAGGCGAGTAAGTATGGGCGGGTGCCTTAAACTCCTCGAATGCCAAACGGGCCTCCGACAGCGAACTTGCTGTTGTGCTATTAATATACTCACGGAAAATGGGGAACGTCTTCCAAAGGGCAAAAGCCTTGAAAGCAAGTATAACCTCAATATCGGCTTTCGCCGCAACTTCAGCTATCAAACTGAGGTTACGGCGAAGCTTTGTTTCTTCTATAATATAAATAGGTGTATTCATTATTTCTTTAGTGGAACAGTAAAACTAAAAGTACTACCTTGACCTTCGGTCGATTCAACATAACAATCACCTCCATTCTTACGGGCGAAGTCCTGACAGAGCTGGAGTCCAAGTCCCGAACCTTCTTCTCCGCCGGTTCCGTAGGTAGTGTCACCCTTACGGAAAATAGAACCGAGTCTATCTGCTGCGATACCTACGCCATGGTCGGTTACGCTAATCTTGGCAAAATCGCCTTCGGCAGCCATACCGATTTCGATAGTAGAATTCTCGGGCGAGAACTTAATAGCATTCGAGAGGAAATTACGTAATACGGTTTTAAGCATATCGTTATCAGCAGTAACAATAAGGTTATTAGCTGATGGCTGGAGCACCAACTTAATATGCTTGGTTTGCGCTATCATCTCAAATATCTCAACCACACCAGGAATGATATCGTTCAAATCAAGGTCCTGAACAACAACGGTCAAACGACCGGTCTGACTCTTGGTCCACTTCAACAGGTTGTCCAACAAATCATGAACATCTTCTGATTCGCGGTTGGCCTTATCAAGCAGTTCATAGAGTTCGGTTCCTACGGTTTCGGGCGATGTAGAAGCTACTACCAGATTCAGCACCATGCGGATGCTGGCCATTGGCGAACGCAAATCGTGAGCAATAACCGAGTACATTTTATCGCGGTTTGCCAAAGTGGCACGCAGGTCGTTATTCTGCTGCTCAATAATACGCTTAGCAGCTACCAACGAAATCTGCTGCATCACACGCATTATCAACTCTTCCTTGTTAAATGGCTTTGTCAAGAAGTCGCTGGCTCCAACCTGGAAACCGTGTACCAAATCCTGAGGGGTATTCAAGGCCGTAAGGAAGATGATGGGAATATCCTTTGTCTCCTCGTCCTTCTTCAATATCACTGCTGTATCAAAACCGCTGATGTCGGGCATCATTACATCAAGCAGAATCAGGTCGGGATGCTCCTTCTTTGCCTGCTCAATACATGTGGTACCGTTATTTGCGGTACATACCTGAAATTTCTCGTTTGTCAGCAATATCTTCAGCAGTAAGACATTACTAACAACGTCATCAACAATAAGCACTTTGTACTCACTGCGGTTTATCTTGGATTCGAGTGTATCTGCTACGTCCATGCCTGTAGGATCAGTAATTGTTATTATTAACTTTGCAAAAATAGTGCAATAATTTGAAATAACCAAATTATTACACCATTTTTTTGCATTTCAGGGCTAATATAGCCCTTATAGGCATCTATTTTACTTATATTCCGACCAAGACTTGATACCAATTTCATTCAGTTTAATACTACAGAAAGCATGAATGAATGCACTCGCCAGTCGGCTGTTGGTAATCAGAGGAACGTTCAGATCGATGGCTGCACGACGAATCTTGTAACCATTGGTAAGTTCGTGGGTTGTAAGATTCTTAGGAATATTAACAACCATATCGATCTTGTGCTCATGAAGCAGGTCAAGTGCCTGTGGCTGGGCATTATCCGAAGGCCAGTGTACCAAGGTGTTAACAATGCCATTGTCGGTAAGGTACTTTGATGTACCACCTGTAGCATACAACTCGTAGCCGTTTTCAACCAACTGTCGGGCGGCATCCAGCATCTCAGCCTTCTGCTTAGCCGAACCTGTTGAAAGCAAAACTGTCTTCTTTGGAATGCGATGGCCAACGCTAAGCATTGCCTTAAGTAATGCAGTGTCGGTGTTATCACCGATACAGCCAACCTCACCGGTAGAAGCCATATCCACACCCAGTACAGGGTCGGCCTTCTGCAGACGGTTAAAGCTGAACTGCGAAGCCTTGATACCTACATAGTCGAGATCGAACAGGTTCTTCTTAGGCTTCTCTACAGGCAGACCGAGCATCACCTTGGTAGCCAAGTCGATGAGGTTCAGCTTAAGAACCTTGCTGACAAATGGGAAGCTACGCGATGCACGCAGGTTACACTCAATAACCAAGATATCGTTCTCACGGGCCATATACTGGATGTTAAACGGACCGTTGATGTGCAGTGCCTTGGCAATCTGACGCGAGATACGCTTGATGCGGCGAACGGTCTCAACATACAGTTTCTGTGGTGGGAACTGGATAGTAGCATCGCCTGAGTGTACACCGGCAAACTCGATATGTTCACTGATGGCATAAGCCATAATCTCGCCATCCTTGGCTACGGCATCCATCTCAATTTCCTTGGCATTCTCAATAAATTTCGAAACCACTACAGGGTGATCCTCCGACACGTTGGCTGCCAACTGCAGGAACTTCTCAAGTTCCTCCTTGTTTGAGCAAACGTTCATGGCTGCACCTGAAAGTACGTATGATGGACGTACCAGCACAGGGAAACCTACACGGTCAACAAAGTTGTCAATATCCTCCATCGATGTAAGTGCGCTCCACTCAGGCTGGTTCACACCAATCTCGTTCAGCATCTGCGAGAACTTGGCACGGTCCTCGGCACCATCGATATCAACGGCCTGAGTACCAAGAATGTTCACGTGTTGCTCGTCGAGATATACAGCCAGGTTATTAGGAATCTGACCACCGGTAGATACAATCACACCATGAGGCTGTTCCATGTCGATGATATCCAATACACGCTCGAATGTGAGCTCGTCGAAATATAGACGATCGCACATATCATAGTCTGTAGATACCGTCTCGGGGTTGTAGTTAATCATCACACTACGCCAGCCTTCCTTACGGATGGTATTCAAAGCCTGAACACCACACCAGTCGAACTCTACCGACGAACCTATGCGATAAGCACCCGAACCTAGTACGATGATACTCTTCTTGTCGTTCTCAAACTGTATATCGCTGGCCACGCCACTATAGGTAACATACAGATAGTTGGTTTGTGCGGGATACTCAGCAGCCAAGGTATCAATCTGCTTTACTACAGGCAAGATACCGAACTGCTTACGACGATTGCGAACCAACAACGAAGCTTCGTGCATGTTGCGGGTCTCGCCCTCCAAACCAATAGCGCGAGCAATCTGAAAATCGGTAAATCCGTAAACCTTTGCCTGGCGCAGCAGATCCTTCTCGACGGTGTTGATATTCTGTTTCTTCAACTGCTCGTCAATATCGATAATGTGCTTCAGCTTCTGCAGGAACCACTTGTCAATCTTGGTCAACTCGTGAATGCGATCGATGTCGTACTGCTTGTCGTGCATGGCCTTCGAGATTACGAAGATACGCTTATCGGTTGGCTCGCGCAGGGCGGCGTCGATATCGTTAATCTTCAGCTCCTTGTTCTCTACGAATCCGTGCATGCCCTGACCAATCATGCGCAAGCCCTTCTGGATAGCCTCCTCAAAGTTGCGACCGATGGCCATTACCTCACCTACCGACTTCATTGACGAACCGAGCTCCTTGTCTACACCATGGAACTTAGAGAGGTCCCAACGTGGAATCTTACAAACCACATAGTCGAGAGCAGGCTCGAAGAAGGCACTTGTTGTCTTGGTAACCGAGTTTTTCAGTTCGAACAGACCGTAGCCCATACCCAACTTGGCAGCTACGAAAGCCAAAGGATAACCTGTGGCCTTTGATGCCAAGGCAGACGAACGACTCAAGCGGGCATTTACCTCAATCACACGGTAATCTTCCGACTGTGGGTCGAAAGCATACTGTACATTACACTCACCTACGATACCGATGTGACGGATAATCTTGATGGCCAGTGCACGCAGTTTATGATATTCAGAGTTGGTAAGTGTCTGCGAAGGTGCGATAACGATTGATTCACCTGTGTGGATTCCCAGGGGATCGAAGTTCTCCATATTACATACGGTGATACAGTTATCATATTTATCGCGTACTACCTCATACTCAATCTCCTTCCATCCCTTCAGCGATTTCTCTACCAACACCTGTGGTGAGAAGGCGAAGGCTTTCTCGGCCAGTTTGTCGAGTTCCTCCTCATTGTCGCAGAAACCAGAACCCAGACCGCCGAGTGCGTAGGCAGCACGCAGAATCACAGGATACCCCAGTGCCTTGGCTGCCTTGCGGGCACTCTCGATATCAGAGCAAGCCTCGCTCTTGATGGTCTTTACACCGATCTCATCCAGCTTCTTTACAAACAGCTCGCGGTCCTCAGTATCCATGATAGCCTGCACGGGTGTACCCAGCACCTTAACACCATACTTCTCAAGTACGCCGCTCTGGTAAAGCTCCACACCACAGTTCAATGCAGTCTGACCACCGAAAGCCAACAGAATGCCGTCGGGACGCTCCTTTTCGATTACTCGCTCTACGAAATAAGGCTGAACGGGCAGGAAGTAAATCTCGTCGGCTACACCCTCTGATGTCTGCACGGTGGCGATGTTAGGGTTAATCAACACCGTCTTTACGCCCTCTTCGCGCAGTGCTTTCAGAGCCTGCGAACCACTGTAGTCAAACTCTCCAGCCTCACCAATCTTCAATGCGCCGCTACCCAGCAACAGCACTTTCTTTATACTATTATCTTTCATAATGTCTCAATAAAACGGTCAAACATAAATACTGTGTCAACGGGGCCTGAGCAAGCCTCAGGGTGGAACTGGCTCGAGAACCAGGGCAATGAGAGATGACGGATACCCTCGTTCGAACCGTCGTTCATGTTTACAAACAGCTCGCGCCAGTCGTTACCCAGTGTGGCAGCATCAACAGCATAACCATGATTCTGTGATGTAACGTAGCAGCGGTTGGTTCCTACCTCGCGAACTGGCTGGTTGTGCGAACGGTGTCCGTACTTAAGCTTGTAGATGGTTGCACCGCCAGCCTTAGCCAGCAACTGGTTACCCATACAGATACCGCAGATAGGCTTGCGCGATGCCGACATCTGTTTTTTCAGAATCTCTACAGCATCCACACACATATCGGGATCGCCAGGGCCGTTAGCCAGGAACAATCCGTCGAACTCCATGTTAGTGTAGTCGTAGTTCCAGGGCACGCGGATTACCTCAACACCGCGGTTAACCAGACAGCGGATAATATTATTCTTTACACCGCAATCTACCAGCACTACCTTGCGGCCAGCGCCTTCGTTATAGCGGATAATGTCTTTGCAGCTTACTTTGTCTACCCAGTTGATGCCCTCATACTCAGCCGTAGGGATGTTATTGGGCTCATCGTCAAAAATAATCTGTCCCATCATCACACCATGCTCACGCAGCACCTTGGTAAGTTCGCGTGTGTCGATACCGGTAATGCCGGGGACACCCTCGCGCTTCAGCCAGTCGGCCAAGCTCTCGGTGGCATTCCAATGTGAGTACTGCTCGCTGTAGTCGCTCACGATGATGGCCGAAGCATAAATTTTGTCGCTCTCCATAAAGGTTGCCAGTCCATTATTTTCAATACTGAATGGTGGCACACCATAGTTACCTACCAGCGGATAGGTAAGTGTCATCAACTGTCCGGCATAGCTGGGGTCGGTAAGGCTCTCGGGATAACCCATCATAGCCGTATTAAATACCACCTCACCTGCTACGGGTTTCTCGCTACCGAAACTCTTGCCGTGAAATTTAGTTCCGTCCGAAAGGACAAGTGTTACATCTCTCATATTCTTTCCTTATAATCTATATATATTCTTTATAAAAAAGGCGAAACGTTTAAAAACGAATCGCCTTAAATATCATTCAACTGTCACCGATTTTGCTAAATTTCTTGGCTGGTCAACGTTCTTACCTTTGCAAACAGCAACGTGATAAGCCAACAACTGAAGAGGGATAGTAGCAACCAACGGCTCTAAGCACTCAAGCACGTCGGGAAGCTCAATCACTTCGTCGGCAATTTTCGCAATCGTATCATCGCCTTTCGACACGAGCGCAATCACCCTACCCTGACGGGCTTTTATCTCCTGAATGTTCGACAATACCTTCTCGTACATCGCGTTATGGGTAGCGATAACAACTACTGGCATGTCGGAGTCAATCAGGGCGATAGGACCGTGTTTCATCTCGGCCGCAGGATAACCTTCGGCGTGGATGTACGAGATCTCCTTCAGCTTCAAGGCGCCTTCGAGCGCTACCGGGTACGAGAAACCACGCCCCAGATACAGGAAGTTGTGTGCATAGGTAAACGTACGGGCCAGGTCGGCAACCTTATCGTTAGTCTGCAACACCTCACGAATCTTGGTTGGTATTTCGCTCAGGCCTTTTACTATCTTCAGATATTCATCGCGATCAATAGTTCCTTTGGCCTCACCCATTGCCAGTGCAATCATTGTGAGCACGGTTACCTGTCCGGTAAATGCCTTAGTTGATGCCACACCAATCTCAGGACCTACGTGGATGTAAGTACCTGTATCGGTAGCACGGGGAATTGATGAACCGATAGCATTACATATACCATATATAAATGCCCCCTTCTCTTTTGCCAGCTGTACAGCAGCCAGTGTGTCGGCAGTCTCACCGCTCTGACTGATAGCGATAACCACATCGCCCTTACCAACTACTGGGTTGCGATAGCGGAACTCTGAGGCGTACTCCACTTCAACCGGGATACGACACAGACTTTCGAAAATCTGCTTACCAATCAGTCCTGCATGCCATGATGTACCGCAGGCAACAATAACTATACGTTTGGCGTTGAGCAACTGACGGCGATAGTCGATAAGTGCCGACAGGGTTACATGATTAGCCTCAACGTTAACACGACCACGCATACAGTTGGTCAGACATTCAGGCTGCTCAAAAATCTCCTTCAGCATGAAGTGTGGGTAACCACCCTTCTCAATCTGTCCAAGATCGATATCTACAGTCTTTACAGCCAGATCCTGATCTTCACCCTGGATATTTACCACGTGAAGTTCCTGTCCGCGGCGTATAACAGCAATGTTACCATCCTCCAGATACACAACCTTATCGGTATATTCTACGATAGGACTGGCATCAGAACCGAGGAAGAACTCGCCGTCGCCAATACCTACTACCAGCGGACTCTGCTTACGGGCGCAGATAATCTGATCGGCATCGTTCTTATCCAGCAAGGCGATGGCGTATGCACCAATCACCTGATACAGGGCTACCTGAACAGCTGTAAGCAAATCCAGGTTCTTATGTTCTTTAATATATTCAATCAACTGCACCAGCACCTCGGTATCGGTGTCGCTTACAAAGTGTACACCTTTGGCCTGCAGCTTTTCCTTCAGCTCGGCGTAGTTCTCAATAATACCGTTGTGGATGATGGCTAAGTTTTTACTTTCTGAATAATGTGGGTGCGCGTTACGCGATGATGGCTCACCATGGGTGGCCCAACGCGTGTGCGCAATACCTACAGTACCACTTACATTCTTATCGCTGCAGTATTCACAAAGATTGTCAACTTTACCTTTCGACTTGTAAACATTCAAGTCGCCATTTTCATTAATCAAAGCTACGCCAGCGCTATCGTAACCACGATATTCCAGACGGCGCAAGCCTTTAATCAGAATGGGATAAGCTTCCTTAGTCCCGATATATCCTACGATTCCACACATATACTGTTTTGTCGTTTTGTCGTCCTTGTTTTTAATTCGGCTGCAAAATTACAACAAAAATCTGAATCCACAAACAATTTGCCCAAAAATCTTTTTAAAAACTTACACAAGATAATTTAAAACAAAAATCCAGCGTACGAGATTCGAACTCGTGACCTCCTGCGTGACAGGCAGGCATTCTAACCTACTGAACTAACGCACCATTACTATGGAACGAATGAAAAAAAACTTTTTAGCGGTGCGTACGAGATTCGAACTCGTGACCTCCTGCGTGACAGGCAGGCATTCTAACCTACTGAACTAACGCACCAAAGAACGCTTTTCTTGTTTGCGGGTGCAAAGGTAGTGATATTTTTGGAACTACCAAAACTTTTTGCTGTTTTTTTTGCGATTTAATCGCATTTTTTCCGAAATACGTACTGAATTAGCACTGAATCGTGATATTTTGCCCCATCAAACAGCCAATCGCCTATTTTTGCGCATACTGTGTAACCCGCCTTTTTAAACAGGTTGAGCGAGGCCTGATTCTCACAATCCACATAGGCGTATAGCTGATGAAGATGCAAAATACGCTGGGCATAATCGGCCAAAGCACGCAGCATGGCGGTACCATATTCCTGTCGGCGATAAGCATTAAGTACGATAATGCCAACCTCAGCACGACTGTTTGCCGGGTCGAAATTCACCAAATCGGCCACACCAACCACCTCGCCATCCAGGTTCTCTACCATCATGCGTACTTGGCGGTCGGTATAAATATCGCATTTGCATGTAGCCACATACTCGTGCAGCAGGTAACGTGAGTATGGCACATTTGTATTGCCCACATTCCATAACTCCACATCGTTTTCAATACGGTAAAGCAGGTCGAGATCTTCGGGCTCGATAGCGCGTAGTATGATCTGTTTCATCCTAAATGCAGTTTTTTACGTACGATATCAACTAATGCCAGCGAGGCGCGGAAGTAGATGGCCACTTTTACTGGCAACGAAAAAAAGAAACTAAGATGGCTGTAGTGCTTGCGAAAGAAAATCAGCATGGCCTGATAGAACACATGCACGTAGCGAAAATCCGACTTACTGGTTGACTGACCTTTGTAATGCACGATGTCAAAAGGCAGATACCAGTTTTGCCAGCCGCCTTTAAGCAGACGATACGACAGGTCTATATCCTCACCATACATAAAAAAGTCTTCATCCAACAGCCCCACCTCGTAGATAGCCTTGTGGCGCAGCATCATAAAGGCGCCGCTCACCACCTCTATCTGCGCAGGCTTATTCCATGGCAGATAGCTCATATAATAGCGCTTGGTAAAGCCTAACATTTTGCGGGCAGCCACAAATGGCGTAGGAATGGCACGGCGACTTTCGGGCGCCAACGTACCATCTGCATTATGCATCCTTACACCTGCCCCACCCGCCTGGGGATGGTTATCCATAAAGCCGATAACGCCTTTCAGCGTATCCTCGGCCACCACAGTATCAGGATTAAGCAGCAGTATATACTCGCCTTGAGCCTGACGGATGGCTATGTTATTTGCCTTCGAGAAACCTAAATTCTCCTTATTATTAATAAGGTGTACCCACGCATAGTCTCTACCGATAACCTCTACACTATCATCGCTGCTATGGTTATCTACCACAAACACCTCGCTCTCGATACCCTCAAGAGCACGCTGCACGCTATCCAGACAGGCAGTCAGATACGGGCGTACATTGTAGTTTACGATAACAACCGATAGCTTCATTTGCGGGTATTTTTATTTATCGTCTTCAACCTCAGCCTCACAGCGGCTCAGGGTTGGGAACACAAATGGAATACACAACAAACCAATGATGGCCATGTAACCAAAAGTGGTATTCATAAACAAATAATATAAATAGGTGTTAGCCACCATAGGAGCCAGTAGCATTACCAGACGCAAGGCACCCCAAGCACTTAAAGCTACGTACTTACGACTAACCAGATCGGCGTGCACCGTTTTAAACTTAAACAGGCGCAAGCCAAGGAATACGCAGCCCAATGTGAGTAACTCCATAAAGGCTGTCCAGAAAAACTCCGATTGTGTTTCGCCAGTATACAAACCAGCAGTCATGGTATCGGTCTCAAACAGTGCCACAACGCCCAATGCGAATACGATGGCAAAGACCATAATGGCCATTAAATGATTTCTTGTTTCTTTCATATCTCCCTATTTTTCTTCAAATAATGTTCTATTAGTAATCGAGCGTCCCAGCGTTACCTCATCGGCATACTCCAACTCGTTGCCCACGGCTATGCCTCGGGCTATCACGCTCACCTTCACACCAGTAGGCGCCAACTTACGGTAGATATAGAAGTTGGTGGTGTCACCCTCCATGGTTGGGCTCAGGGCTAATATCACCTCCTGCACCGTCCCCTCGGCCACACGCTGTATCAGCGAGTCAATCTCGATATCGGCAGGTCCCATACCGTCCATAGGCGATATCACACCGCCCAACACATGGTACAAACCATTAAACTGTTGGGTATTCTCGATGGCCATCACGTCCTGTATGTTCTCAACCACACACACGGTTGTCTGGTCGCGGCGCTGGTCGGCACAGATAGGACAGATGTCGGTATCGCTGATATTGTGGCACACTTTACAGTACTTTACGCCACACTTCAGCTCGTTTACTGCCGCAGTAAATTGCGTTACGTCGCTATCCTCCTGGCGCAGCATCCACAGCACCAGTCGCAAGGCGGTTTTTCTGCCTATGCCCGGTAGTTTCGAAAACTCCTGCACAGCCTTTTCAAGCAGTTGCGATGGGTATTGTTGTTGTATCATATTTCCGACAGTTCCAGCCAGCGCATGCTCTTCTCGTCGAGTTCGTCGTTAAGTACGGGCAAACGCTTGCTCATTCTTGTTATTTCATCAACCAATGTGGTGCCACCACAAAGGGCTTCTTCTATCTGTTTCTTCTCGACCTCGAGTGCCTCGATATCCTTTTCCAGCTGCTCCAACTCACGCTTCTCCTTGTAGGATAGTTTACGTTTCTGCTGCGGATTATTGACAGGCTGCGTTACAGTCTTTTCAGCCTTCGGCTCCTTAGCGCCTTTAGGCTCATCGGGCTGCAGTTTTTCCCACTCGCGATACTGCGTGTAGTTGCCAGGGAAATCCTTAATGTCGCCCATACCTTTAAATACCAACAGATGGTCAACCACCTTATCCATAAAGTAGCGGTCGTGACTAACCACAATCACACAACCTGGAAAATCCTGCAGGTATTCTTCCAGTATCTGCAGGGTAACGATGTCGAGGTCGTTCGTGGGCTCGTCGAGCACCAGGAAGTTGGGGTTCTTCATCAGCACCGTACAGAGGTACAGCTTGCGCCGCTCACCACCGCTCAACTTGTACACATAGTTATGCTGTTGTTCGGGTGTGAACATAAAATGCTGCAGGAACTGCGAGGCTGTTAAGTGCTTGCCGCCTCCCATGTCGATGTACTCGGCAATATCCTTTACCACATCGATAACCTTCTGTGTATCATCAAAATGCAACCCCTCCTGCGAGAAATAGCCGAAGCGTACGGTGTCGCCGATATCAAACTTACCGCTATCGGGTGCAACCTGTCCTAACAGCATTTTTATAAAGGTAGATTTACCTGTACCGTTATTGCCCACGATACCCATCTTCTCGAATCGTGAGAAGTTGTAATAAAAATCCTTCAGTATCGTCAGCGGCTCAGCATCGGGGCGCTCAAACGCCTTCGATACATACTGGCACTCAAAGATTTTTGAACCAATATATACGTTGCGCGATTTCAAGCGAACCTGACGCTCCTCTATGCGCTGCTTAGCAATCTTCTCAAGTTCGTAGAAAGCCTCTTCGCGATAACGCGCCTTATGCCCACGGGCCTGAGGCATACGTCGCATCCACTCCAGCTCGGTACGATACAGGTTGTTGGCGCGCGCAATCTCGGCGCGACGATTGTCGATACGCTCCTGTCGCTTCTCTAAGTAGTAGCTGTAATTGCCACGATAAGTATAAACGGTCTGATCGTCTAATTCCAGGATTACCGAGCACACGCGGTCCAGGAAGAATCGGTCGTGCGTTACCATCAGCAATGTTTTGTTACCACGGTTCAGGTAACCCTCCAGCCACTCAATCATCTCTAGATCCAAATGGTTGGTAGGCTCGTCAAGAATCAGCAGGTCGGGATCGGTAATCAGCACGTTGGCCAGCGCCACGCGCTTCTGCTGACCTCCACTCAACTGGCGCATAGGCTGCTCCAGATCGCGAATCTTCAACTGTGTCAGCACCTGTTTGGCCTTCAGCACTTTTTCGGGGTCGCCCTGATGATTGAAGCACGCATCCAGCACACTCTCGTTAGGGTCGAATGCCGGACTCTGTTCCAGCATACCCACACGCAGGTCGCGACGGAAGATAATCTCGCCCTCGTCGTAACCCTCTTTACCGCTCAGGATAGATAGCAGCGTACTCTTACCAGTACCGTTTTTGGCTATCAGTCCTACCTTTTGTCCTTCGGCTATCGAAAAGCTTAAATCGCGAAACAACACCAACGAGCCAAACGACTTCGTCAGGTGCTGCACGTCTAAGTATGGATTTTCTTTAGCCATTATCCTTCAACTCCTTATTAATCTGTTCAATATAATCCAGAACTTCGTCGCGACCTTGTTTCTTTTCCGACGAGGTAACAAAAATTGGGGGCAGCTCCTCCCATGTTTCGCTCAGCACCTTCTTGTAGGCATTCAGGTTCTGCAGCACCTTGCTGGCACTCAGCTTGTCGGCCTTGGTAAATATGATGGCAAAAGGCACGCTGCTGGTACCCAACCACTCTATAAACTCCAGGTCGATCTTCTGTGCCTCCAGACGTATATCTATCAGCAGAAACACGTTTACCAGCTGTTCGCGCTGCAGTATGTAGCCGTTAATCATCTGCTCCAGCTTCTGCACCTCTTTCTTTGAACGCTTGGCAAAACCGTAACCTGGCAAATCTACCAGGTACCACTCGTTATTAATAATAAAGTGGTTAATGAGCAGCGTTTTACCGGGTGTGGCACTGGTTTTGGCCAGATTTTTCTTACCGGTAAGCATGTTTATCAGGCTCGACTTGCCCACGTTCGAACGACCAATAAAGGCGTACTCGGGCTTAGTATCCTTCGGACACATCGACTCCATCGGGGCACTTAAAGTAAATTCGGCTTTCTTAATTTCCATAAGTTATATCAATTTTGGGTGCAAAGATACGAAAAGTCGAGAGCAAAACAAAAGAATTCATTCTTTTTTTTGCCGAGACGGAGTATCTTCGCGGTTTTTAGCGCAAAGATACGAAATTTTTCCGAAAAAGTTTGGTGGTTCACAAAAATATGCTTACCTTTGCAACGATTTTTCTAATCAGTGCTTCCGTTCGTGAAGCATTTCCACAAAATCTTTTCAGAATCATAAATGTAATTTAAGTACATATTGTATGTATACAAAAGAAGAATTAGAATCTATGGACATACCCCAGCTTGTGGGTATTGCCGACGAGCTTGGTATTAAGGTGTCGCCCGACGACCAGCTTACTGACGTGGTGTATGCCATACTCGACAAGGCTGCCGAACAGAGCGCCTCTGCCGCCGACGACTCACCAAAGCGCAAGCGCACACGCATTGCCAAGAAAGATACTAGCAAGGTTTATACTGTAAATGGCGAGGACGGCGAGAATCTCGACTCTAAGAGTAATCGCACCCGCAAAAAGGTTGAGCAGCCACAGCTGTTTGCCGATATGCCTGCTACCCCTGCTGCCGAGGAGGCTCCAGCCGAAGAAGCACCTAAACCTAAGAAGCGCGGCCGTAAGAGCAAGGCTGAGAAAGAGGCCGAAGAGGCTGCTGCACGTGCCGCCATCGAGGCTGCCGCTGCTAAAGCTGCAGCTGAGGCCGAGGATTTTGTAGTGCCCGAGGCTGCCCAGTTTGCCGTTGGTGCCGATGATGCCGACGACGAGGTAGCACCTAATGCCATCGAGCAGCTACGCGAAAAAATGGCTGCCACTAAGGTTACTACCCCCGAGCCCGAGTATGAGCCCGAGGCCGAGACAGAGCAGGCACCCGAAGAGCAGGAGGCTGCCCCCGATCCCATGACCGATGAGGTTGACGAGAACGGTGTATGGATGGGCGACCCAGGCGATGGTACCGACTTTATTACCATTCTTGATATCCCCATCGAGGACCAGAGCGCTATACCTACACTCGATATGTTCGACCGTCCGGTAGTGCCCGTTGCTACTCCCGAGCAGCCCGTTCTTAATCGCAATGCCGTGCCCAGCTCACAGCCACGCTACGACTTTGCCGACTTGATTGATGCTAACGGCGTATTGGAGATTCTTACCGATGGTTACGGATTCCTGCGTTCGAGCGATTATAACTATCTGTCGTCGCCCGACGATGTATATGTATCGCCCCAGCAGATTAAGCGCTATGGTTTGAAGACTGGCGACGTGGTAGAGTGCACCGTTCGTCCACCACACGAGGGCGAGAAGTTCTTTGCCATGACCGATGTTCGCAGCATTAACGGTCGCCACCCAGATGAGGTTCGCAACCGTGTAGCCTTCGAGCACCTTACACCACTGTTCCCCGAGGAGAAGTTCACCCTTTGCGGCGATCGCGCCACTACCAACCCATCGGTTCGTATTGTCGATCTCTTCTCGCCAATCGGTAAAGGTCAGCGTGCCCTGATTGTGGCTCAGCCTAAGACCGGTAAAACCGTGCTCATGAAGGATATCGCCAATGCCATTGCCGCCAACCACCCCGAGGCTTATATCATGATGCTGCTCATCGACGAGCGCCCTGAGGAGGTTACCGACATGGCCCGCACCGTAAATGCCGAGGTGATAGCCTCAACCTTCGACGAGCCTGCCGAGCGCCACGTAAAGATTGCCGGTATCGTGCTCGAAAAGGCCAAGCGTATGGTAGAGTGCGGTCACGATGTAGTTATCTTCCTCGACTCAATCACCCGTCTGGCTCGTGCCTATAACACCGTAGCACCAACCTCAGGTAAAATCCTTACCGGTGGTGTGGATAGCAATGCCCTTCAGAAGCCAAAGCGTTTCTTCGGAGCCGCTCGTAACATCGAGGGTGGCGGTTCGCTCACCATTATTGCAACCGCTCTGGTTGATACCGGTTCTAAGATGGACGAGGTTATCTTCGAGGAGTTCAAGGGTACAGGTAACTCTGAAATCCAGCTTAACCGCTCGCTGGCCAACAAGCGCATCTTCCCAGCTATCGATATCGTGCTGTCTTCAACACGCCGCGACGATCTGCTGCTTGATGAAACCACACTTAACCGCATGTGGATTATGCGTAAGTTCATTGCCGATATGAATCCTATCGAGGCCATGAGCACCGTTCGCGATCGCTTGGTAACCACCCGCACTAACGAGGAGTTCCTCCTGTCGATGAACGGATAAATGATGAAGAAGATTCTTTTCGTTTGTCACGGTAACATCTGCCGCAGTCCGATGGCAGAGTACGTGATGAAATACTTAGTAGAACAGGCGCAGCTGACCGATCAGTACATGATCGCGTCAGCTGCAACTTCTACCGAGGAGATTGGTAATCCCGTATATCCACCCGCACGCCGCAAGCTGGCCGAGCACGGCATCAGCTGTAACGGACACGCTGCCCGTCAGATGACCCGCGCCGACTATCAGCGTTACGACCTGCTGATAGGCATGGACTCAGCCAATCTTCGTAACATGACCCGTATAGCCGGTGGCGACCCCGAGGGTAAAATCCGCCCCCTACTCTACGATAAGGATGTTGCCGATCCATGGTACACCGGCAACTTCGAAGCCACCTGGCAAGACGTTCTCCGCGGCTGCCAAGCTTTACTCGAAGAATAAACGCTATTATACGAAATAACGAGACTCCAAAAGAATCCCGTTATTTTTTTGCTATAAGTAATCTATTAGGCAAGCGTGTTCCATTTTTGAGGGGCATAATCTCTGATAATATCAATTCCATCTTTCTCAATTTGTGTAAGTAAGAAAGCATCATTGTTTCTGTGTTTTCTGATTAGGTCGACATGACAGCCAAGTAGACCTTCGAGAAACTCTTGTAATCCAATCATTTTATAGATACTTGGATTCATTTCTACGAATACATCAACATCGCTCGACTCATGCTGCTGATTGCGAGCAAACGAGCCAAACAAGCGAAGCGAACGAACATTGTATTCTTCAATAATCGTTTTTGCATTCGCCAGGATCCTATCAATGCATTCTTGTCTACTTAACATTCTAGGATAGAATTATTCGCTGCGATATAATTCATCTAACGTCTGCCCTTTATCGTTTACCCAGTTTATCCATCCATTGCAACTACGACCACTACAATAACTAGCTGCTGTGCTAGGGCTTGAAAAAACATAGTCGCGCTGCAATTCCCAGAATCCATCTTTAGTAGGTTTTGACATGGCTGCTATGATGGCATTGCGCTTTTCGCCATCTCTGTACGAAGGTACTGTACTTTGTGGAAGCAAACTACCTTTCAGTATTCGTATTGAGTGGTCGTTTTCATTAAATATGCCGTGAGCGTTGCACTCGCGTACGGTAATATGAAACAGATTGTTACCAAGTATAGTGTTGCTTTTTTCCTGTTTCTCAAAGATAGGACACCCGATAAACGATGCCAATAGTCGTACATCATCAAAGAACTCCTCCATAATGTCAATCTGATAGTTTGATAACGATATCTCCTTACCTGATTGCTCATTCATTACTCCATATTGGGCACAGTCAGTTGCAAGGTCGATGGCTCTACGCTCAAGGTACTGAACATCGGCTTTGTTAATGCTCTCATCCTTGGCTACAAACATCAGGCATTTGTTCCAAAACAGCTTGTGGCTTTTGTGATTGTTAATGCGTTTCACTCCGTTTGTGGTTTCGCCAATATATGCTTGAGCAGCCCCATTCTCATCCTCGCCTAATAGAATATACAGAGCTGGACGTGAGCTTTCCTCTAATTGGCAAACCATGTCGAATTCAGACTTAGGAAATACAATCATCTCACAAATCTTATTGCTGATGAACACCGTGCGAATTCCGTTAGGATCGCCTGTGCGCAGATGCGTAGTTATAACTTTACCTCGTACCATGTTTTGTATTATTATCTGTTTCCTTTTGCTCTGTTATGAGTCTTACATAACATCTGGCAGTTACTGATATCGGTGGCACCGCCTTTGCTCCAAGCTGTTACATGGTCGGCGTCCATTTCGTTGAACTTATAAATCTTGGTGCGAACGTTATCATGTCCTTTGGCACATTCAGGACAATTGGAAACACCAAGTTGCTTCGCTTCATTAGTCTGACGAGCATATACCGTTTTTTTCACGCTCTCTTCAAAGATACGAATGTTCAACAAGTGCTGGTCTGTTTCTCCACCAAGTAGATATTCAAAGACTCCACGCTTGTTGGTTACAGCTTCATCCGCATATAGCTCATTCACTCGTTGTTGTAACTGTGCGGGACTGTATGAATTAGAATGATACTGCTCATAGAAGGCTCCCCATTCTAGACCTCTCATTTCTGTTTTAGGCTCACCAAACAAAGTTTTAGCCCATTCTATTACGGTATCAAAGTAAGTTTTCAGTTCCTCTATGTTGTCTTCATTGCGGTGCAGACTCATGTATCCACCGATATTCTCCTCGCCTTTTGCTACCCAAGCAAGAGCCGCATGCAAAATATCCTGTCGGTTAGCATTACCATTGATGTAACTATACCATTTCTGGAGTTGCGGACTTCGCGAGTTACTGAAAATCCTTTTTGCCTCCGTAACAAATGGACCGCTATAAGTAGCGTTTAGCAGTTCTTGCTTGTTAAGGGGAACACCTGCAATATTGATGGTCTCAAACCATTCCTTGATTTCTTTCTCGGTTCCGTTGCAAATGTATATCAGCAATCGATAATTAAGAATCCTCTCTTGCTCTTCCTTAGTCAAGCCTGTAAAGTACTGTTCCATACCGAACTTGTCCTTAATTGCAAACTTCCCTGTAACAAAGCGGCCTATACTGGTAATACGTTGTTGTCCATCAAGAATCTCGTACTCCGTTTGTGGTGCCTTATAATCTAGCACATGATTGAAGTAAATAAGCCCGATGGGATATCCTTTCAACATGCTATCAATTACAGCCATTTCTTTTTTGCTGTCATTCTCAAGATAGAGATAGTTGCGCTGATATTCAGGCTGTATGGTCAGTTTTCCTGCCCAACCATTTAGGCCTTTGCCTTCCAACTGATTGTAAACAAAGCCCTCGCATATTTCCCTGACCGTCAAGTTTGTCATCAATGTCGTTTGCATAGCTTTATTGTTTTTTGCGGATTATTATTCTTCCAAATGGTTTCTGAGGATAACCGTCCTCGTCATAATAATATGGTTGTCCATCTCTTAAGCTTTTATTGAGTTTCCTTAATTCACGCGGGTATGGTTTAAAGCCAAGCTCTTTCCCCGCATCCCCTTCGGCATTACCTATTATCTCAAATTGATCTGGGCAAAATTTATCAAGGAAAGAACGAGGTACACCCATTAATCCATCATAATCAGAAGGAATTGCATCATAAAATGGCACATCTATTGCGTCAAAATTTTCGTAATGCGCATATTTCTTGCCTCTTATCTCCTTATGTTTGGAGTACATGATATTATCCTCCATTGTCATCAGGGGTAATGGCTCATGTCGCCGACCATGATCAATATTTGTTATCCATATACTAGTTGAACGCCCAAAAACTTTTCCATCAACAATTCTATAGTTGCTACCAGCCTTTCCGTTTTTAATAAATTCCTCTTCCATACTTTTAGGAACTTCAAATAATAGGTCTTGTGACATCGGTGTACTACCTACCCAAACCTGATTATTCTTTATATATGGAAAAACCTCTTTATACGAAACACAATTCTTATTACAAATAACTACGAACTTTTTTCCAGCCTCCATTATCCACATAAAGAACTCTCGGAACAGCGAGAACGGAGGGTTTGTGATAATAATGTCAGCCTCATCACGCAAAGCCTTTACCTCATCACTACGGAAATCACCATCACCTTTGAGATATGACCACTGTAAATCGTTGATATTAAAACGTCCATCACCATTTATATCCTCGTCCAACACGAATATCTTTCCATTTGTACGACTTTTATCTGCATCGTAATAAGGACTTTCCGTTTCAAAGAGTGTTGGTTCCCATTCTTTTATCTTCTTTGATTCAACAGCGTAGCTTGTGCTTATCAGTTTCTTCAATCCATAAGTTTCAAAGTTCTGTGCGAAAAACTTGGTAAAATTACTCCATTCAGGATCATCACAAGGCAAAAGCACAGTTTTGCCTCGAAAAACATCTGGATCATACTCCAGATAAGCATTAATTTCTTTTTGAATATCGGAGTACTGAGTATAGAACTCATCGTTCTTCGCAGACTTCGCATTTGATAAATTTGTATTTGCCATAACCAATTGATAGTTTTTAGTCACTAATGTCATCAAACTATCAATCACGCTTATGCGCATAGAAAGAGCGCGATGCTCCTTTGCGCATAGCAAGAGGTGAAAGCCTAGGAATACTTTACGGAACCTCTGTCAGTCATAAGTTGCACCACGCTCTATACGTGTTGCATAACTATCAGACTGAACAGAAGAACCTGTACGGCTCACCTGTCACATATTATTTCTGTGCTTCTTATACCAATTTGAGTTTCCTAGGCTTTTCTTGGCTATGCGCGAAATAATAGCGATGCATTATAGCCCGGTATTTCTCCTCCGAACCGAGGGCAAAGGTAGTTATAATTTCTGTAACAACAAAATTTTCTGTAAGTTTTTCACGAAAAAAGGCACAGGATTCCCCCAGTGTCTTCAAATTTAGCCACATTTAAACGAAAATTACCATAAATATCGATACTCCAATAAAAAAAGTGAAATAAAATTTGTTTTGTTGCGTTTTTTTGTTTAATTTTGTAGCCATAATTATTTGGAAAGCATACAATAATGCCAACCAACATAAATCAATAACAAATATGACTATAAATGATTATAGAAATTGCTTCGAACAGGGGCAAATAGATGAGGATTGGATTTGGATAATAAAAAACAGAATCGGTCCTTGGGTAGCTCAGAAAAAAAACACTGGGCTTTGGGATTGTGTGAATATATACAGCCAATACATGTGTGTGTTAAAAAAGAAACTGACACGATATGAATTCGCTGGACTCATTGTGTTTATTCATCCAAAGGATTTTAGTAAGCACAAAACGCAAACCCAACTTAAGAATAGTATGGACCATTGCCTATTGAGTCTGAAGTTAGATAAAATAAGTACCTATTCAGAAAATAGTGACAACGGAAAGATTGTAAAAGAATTAGAACAGTTATTCGATGAACCGATACCAGATAGCGAACCTGAGGCTTGCCCCGACACGGTAGAGTCGCGTATGAAGGAGTTTGTTGAAAAAAGAGTGGCCACAGATCAGTACGCCAAAATATGCTATGGCAAGTCGTACAGTGGGTACCAATCTTCATTATCTATAGAAACATACGCATCAGAACAGTTTAAAGAAAAGGAAAAACCTTCTCGCATTATGATTATTGAATGCATTGAAGGAAAGATAACAGAACTGGATATCACATCAAAGGCGGGGCAATTTCTAACAGACAAGAAAATAAAAGTAGTCATCGCCTCTACTTCTGGATTCAATGAGCGCATCAAGAGTGTCGCTGAAGTACGGGATGTGCAGCTGATTCGCGTGAATCCTAAACATGAAGTTTCTGATAATGACATTCTCACGCCAAGAATGGAATGTGGCAGCTCTGTTCGCAAATACGAACACGACATGCTAAGCGGCAGAGTCCCCATGACAGTACCTTTAGTTATACAAGATGGAAGTTACACGACCACCTCATTAACGGATTTTCTACAAAGAAACGGTATTCCTGTCAATACCCCTGGTTATGTATACGCACCAGTATTAACTCATGAATTGATTGAGGATGTAGTTTCACAGATTATTGCAAACGATGTTATAAAATATAAAGCGATGCTGGAACGCTGCGACGTAAACAGCAAGATTCCTTTTTGCATCTTTGATCCTTATAAATATGCAGAACAAGACAAACTGATAGTGACGCATACAGATTTGTCAAAACAGCGCCAACTTGGGCATATTAATATAAACAAAAAGCAGATATATCTAAGCAACAAGCACAAGAAAGGCGATCCGCGCGACCTATTCTCATTAGCACATGAATATGGACACTACAAACTCCATTCTCACCCAAAATTCCGTGAATTTCTGGAACGCGATGCCCAACTTGCAGGTGAGGCATGCAGCGACATTTGGGAAAAACACTGGCTCGAAGTACAAGCCGACTATTTTGCATCATGCATGCTTATGCCTCGTGAGATTGTAACTCTGGTCTACAACCTTTATTGGCGCAAGTGGTTTAAACGTCAAGATGTTGAGCCCATGCTCGTAAGTAGTATGCCCTATTGGAATAAGGATTTTCAAAATGTAGTCGCTCCCGTAGCTCGCCATATGGGTGTCTCGCTTGAGGCCATGAAAATCAGACTTGTAAAAATTGGATTGTTGATTGAACCAACAATATCAAAGAATGATATAAGAAAGGTGATTTAGTCACTACTTGATTACAATTCGCCATTACAATTCTGCCAACTTAATCGTCTGGAGATTAAGTTGGCTTTTCCTATTTTGCCAGTATCAGAAAAACATCGTAATTTCGCACTCAGATATCGACACCTGGGGCACTAACCGAGCACGGGCTCTGGGGACGGATATGGTGAACACGTAACCACTATACCGAAGTCCGTTTGTGCGAGTGGGTAAACCTCATACATAAAATTACAAGAATAGTATGAAGGATCAAAAAAACACCCCAAAATCCGTCAACAGCTGGAATGCTGCCGAAGCACGGATGAGCTTCTTTATGAAGCCGATTACAAACAAGTGGCCGACTGCCGAGCCAGTTTCATTGTTCCAAGTTTATCAGTATGTGCATACCCGCAGATACTTGCCTGAGACTCGCGACTTGAGAGCCATCGACGATGACGACAAGGCACGACAGTACAAGGGTCAGCACCTTGACTACATTACGCCAAGTGGCATATTCAGCTATTGCAGCGACACATCGCTCGTGTGCCATTCGAGCATACTGTGCATGGATCTCGACTACCTCGGAGAGAGTGTGGAGAAACTGTTCGAGTTACTTATCCACGATCCAATGTTCGAAACATTGCTACTCTTCCGTTCGCCACGTGGACAAGGACTGAAATGGTTCATCCATATCGACCTTTTGCGCTGCGACCATCGCACATGGTTCCAGGCTGTACGTAACTATCTAATGCATACTTACCACCTAAGCGACAAGCAGGTTGACAAGATGTGCGGTAATCCATCAAGAGCATGCTTTCTGTGCTACGACCCTGATGCGTATCTCGCACCAAATCTTTATGAGTATTATTAATCAATAAAATAAATATGGATAATAAATTTGACCCCATGGCTTGGGCTGCTGCAGGCGATGCACCCAAGGCCAACATTGTGAACAACGAGCCATGCGCTGAGTTTGAAAAGGCGAAAGCCACCGTAGAAGAGCTGCTCAGAATAGGTGCCAACATAGCCGAGAGCTACGACGACTACCTGCAACTGGGCTTTGCACTAGCCGACGGTCTGGGTGCCGACGGCCGTAACTTATATCACCAGCTCTGCGCCCAAAGCAGTAAGTACCGTGCCCAGGACTGCGATAAGAAATGGCAGGAATGCCTCGCCAAGCACGATGGCCGAACCTCTATCGCAAGTTTTTACAAAATGGCACAGCAGGCGGGTGTCGACCTCAGCGCCATCGGCCGACAGTTTCCCTCAAATGCCTCAAGCCCTCACGTTGCTGTAGTAAACTCGGCTAATGGTAGTAATAACGTTTATTCTAATAATTCTGTAAATTTCTCAAATCCCCTCAATCGTGAGGGGAATGAGGGATTTGAGGGAAACAGCATGGAGTGTAGTGCGGCCAGCGCTGCGCAATACACCGAAACTTTTTCTGACAAACTTGACCATAGCAAGCTGCCCACCCTACTCCGTGTGCCTGTAGAAACACAAACCGAGATTGAAGGCCGCGACAAAGTGATACTTGCAGCACTTACACTTTACTCTGGTGCTATGCCAAGCGTTTTCGGTATCTATGATGGTAAGCGCGTGTACCCACCGTTCTATACACTCATCGACGCACCATCGGGAGCCGACAAGGGTGTGATATCCGATTGTCGCCAGCTGCTGATGCCTATAGAATGGGAAATACGCCAGCAGTACAACAACGAGCTGGAGAAATACAAGCAGGAACTGACAAAATGGACAGCACTCGACAAGAAGCAACGCGCCAGTCAGCAGGAACCAGAAAAACCCGTCTATCGCTCTTTGTTCATCCCAGCCAATTCATCAGCCACCGCAGCCTATCAGGCACTGGCTGATAACAACGAATGGGGTATCATCTTCGAAACTGAGGCCGACACCCTGACACAAGCCTTGAAACAAGACTATGGCGACTATAGTGATGGACTGCGCAAAGCGTTCCATCACGAGACCATCAGCTATAGCAGAAGAAAAGACGATGAACATGTAAACCTAAATTGTCCACGACTGGCATCGCTCCTCACCTGTACTCCAGGTCAGATACCGCAGCTGTTATCGCCCCAACAGGTAGAGAACGGTCTGGCCAACCGTTTCCTATTTTACAATCTTCGTAGCAAGCATGAGTGGCGAAATGTATTTGCCCAGTGTGATGAGCCCATATCTGATCAGCTCTTAAAGGTAGGACAACGATACCTTGAACTATATCACGACTTGGAGAAACAAAGTCATCATCCGCTGCAATTCGTACTCAGTGTAGAACAGCAACTGCGTTTTAACGAATACTTCTCTGGCCTGCTGCTTGAGCAGATCGGTCTCTACGGCGAACAACTTGATGCATTCGTGAAGCGACTCGGACTTGCCACGTTTCGACTGGCTATGGTACTTACCGTACTACGCTGCAATGACCACCAGCCAAGACTTGAGCCAATGTCGCAAACACTCGTCTGTGCTGAAGATGATTTCTGTACGGCTATGACGATTGCAAACTGCTTGATTAACCACACTACCCATGTGTATGCTAATCTACTACCTCACGACGATGTTAAGAGTTTAGCTACAGGCACCACGCTTTCAGCAGCAGAAAAATCGCTTTTCGATGCCATCGGTAACGATTTTACCACTCAGGATTGCAAACAGGCAGCTGCCGCCCTTGGCATTACATGGAAATCGGCCGAAAGATATATAGGAAAGTTCGTTAGCACCTATCATATTGTTGACCGTATCAAAAACGGGCACTATCACAAGAAAAACGCATAACTACCTCTCAATCGTAATGAGCCGTAACCTCGTTAAGCACAAGGTTACGGCTCGTATTTCTTTACACTTTTACAAACCAACAGGCACACAGAATATTAACATAAATTACCAAAAGAAATACTTTAAAATATTTGCGTAATTCAATTATTTTTAGTACCTTTGTAAGCAAGAAAGGCAGGAAAATCCTGACCTCGATAATGTTTCACTTAATAATCTTATACCATGAGTAAAATTCTTTATGAAGTTTATCAGAATGACATCAAAGACTCAGAGTCAGCGATGTACGGAAAGTGGTACGCCCGACTGAAGAGTACCGAAACCATGACCCTGACAAAGATGGCAAAGCACATCTCTGAACACGGATCGGTATTTACCGAGGATGTGGTAGAAGGCGTCATCAAGAAGTTTAAGACCTGCCTGCTTGAATTGCTCCTCGACTCGAAGAAGGTAAAGGTGGCCGGACTTGGCACTTTCTATCTGACCTGCGAGTGCACCAAGGGCGGCGCCGACAAGGCCGAGGACTTTAATGTGAATCAGCATCTGTCGGCACTTCACATCCGATTCTTGCCAGACCAGACTGCAGAAGACAACCTCTCGAGTCGCGAGTTCATCAAGAAGGCAGAGTTTGTTAACATCAAGAACCTGCTGTCGGGCAGCACCGATGATTCAGGCGAGAATCAAGAGAATGGCGGCAGCAACAATTCGGGTGGTAACACAGGTGGCGGCGATGAGTCGAACGGTGATTAAACAAAGAGAGAGGTCAGCAACATGAGCGCTAACCTCTCTTTTTATGCTTTCATTCTTTCACTCTTTCTTCAGGAAATCTAATGGGTTGATTTCTTGGAGTTTTTGTTTGATGAGCTGACGGGCTTGGTCTTCGTCGAGGGTGTAAACATGGTTAAAGACGCCTACGGATACCATCACGAACTCGTCATCGTAATCGATAAAGCCTAAGCTGTAGAAACGATGATCGCGCACCAGGAAGCTGGTATTCAGAAACTGATCCACAGCGGTGGTGGCGGCTACTGAGGCTATCGAGCCAAGCGGTCCATCGATGTTGTTATCGCGCAACTCGGCATTAACAGCGCCTTTCATTACCGATTTAATGGTGTCGACATGCTGTTGACGATCGGGCGTGGTGGCCATCAAGCCTAAAGCAACGGCGCCAATGATTGCTAAAAAGACAACTAACTTTTTCATATCCTATCTAGAAAGTAATTGTTATTCGCAATACGTTTGTAGTTTCTTTGCTAACACGGAAGCGATTGTCGGTGCGGCGACCAATTAGCCACACAATGGCACCTGTAGCATCGATTACTACCTCTTGGTGACGTTTCTCCAAGATACTGACCTTCTGGTCGGTAAGATAGTCGCTCACCAGTTTACTGCCTTTCATACCAAAAGGCACGAATCTGTCGCCCTGCTGTACCAGGCGTACTGTGAGCGGGAACTGCACCTTATCGGCATCGAGCGTAGCCACATAGGTATCACGAGATACGGTGGTATCGGTGGTTATCTCGAACTTAAACGCCGTCTGGTCTTCGTCGCGATAGGTACCTGTCTCGGGTATTTTAAGCGGTTTAATCGGATCTTTAATAGGCTCAACCTCATAGAATTCGCGATCCACCACTAACCTATGTGTTGCCGAAAGAAATTCACGCCCAGTCTCGTTAATGCAATCAAGTATTTGCTCGGTTTGCGTAGAGTTAAAGCCAAAAGGCGACAGCCACTCGTGAAGTATCGACGACATCGACGGTGTTACGTCTGAATCTTTGTAGAATTTATTCTCAGTTATAAAGTTATCTATATAATCTCCTATTTCCTTATCGTACACCTTCTCGGCCTCGCGTAGATAATTTGCGGTTTTATCGATGTTGGCTGTAGCGCCAGGGGCGATTTCTTCGAGAAGTGGCAATACCTTGAGGCGTATTTTGTTACGCAGCACGTCGGCCTCGAGATTACTTGAATCGGTTACATAGGTTTGACCGATGGAATCGAGGTATTGCAAAATATCTTGCCTACTAATGCACAACAAAGGGCGGCGAACGATATCGTTCTTGGGGCGGATGCCTGTAAGCCCATGTATGCCAGCACCACGCAGCAGGTTCATAAGCAGGGTCTCGACGGCATCATCACGATGGTGAGCAATGCACACATCGGTAGCTCCGATATCCTGACACAGTTGACGAAAATAACCATAGCGCAAATCGCGTGCAGCCATCTCAATACTTACTTTATGTAGTACAGCGTATTCTTTTGTGTCAAAGTGAATTACATGCAGTGGAATATCGTGCTGATTACAAAGCTCTCGTACAAACTGCTCGTCGCGATTGCTCTCTTCGCCTCGTAAACGAAAATTACAATGCGCAGCCTCAATTCTATAGCCCAAATCCTTTAAAATCAGGAGCAGAGCAACCGAGTCGGCTCCACCGCTCAGACCTACCAAATGCAGGTCGGGACGATAAAGAAGAGTCTCTCGTTCAATAAACTTTCTAACCTTATTCAACATACAGCACCAGTCCTTTCAGATATTCACCCTCGGGGTGATAGATGTTAATAGGATGATCGGCTGGCTGATGCAGCTGGTGCAGAATGCGCACCTTGCGACCAGCCTGAGCTGCTGCTGTGAACACAGCATTGCGGAAGTTATCTTTAGTAACTACCTGCGAGCAGCTAAATGTAAACAGTATGCCGCCGGGCTTAATCTTCTGGAAAGCCTTGTTATTCAGACGGGTGTAACCCTTCAATGCATTATGCAGGGCACCACGGTGTTTGGCAAATGCAGGTGGGTCGAGAATAATCAAATCGTAATTGTTACCTGCCTGTTCCAGATACTTAAAGGCATCTTCGCAGAAGGCCTCATGACGGGTATCGCCCTCAAAGTTAAGGGCAACATTGCGGTTGGTAAGCTCGATGGCCTTGGCGCTGCTATCTACCGAGTGTACCTGCTTGGCGCCGCCACGCATGGCGTAAACCGAGAAACCACCGGTGTAGCAGAACATGTTGAGCACGCTCTTGCCAGCCGAATAACGCTCTAACAGCGAACGGTTGTCGCGCTGATCAACAAAGAAACCGGTTTTCTGTCCGCGCAGCCAGTCAACATAGAACTTCAAACCGTTCTCGACAGCCACGTTATCCTCGCTACCGCCATATACAAAGCCATTCTCCATATCGTCCATAAACGGCAGAGTGGTTTCGCTCTTGTAATATACATTATCAATACGACTGCCCATTACCTTTACCAGCTGCTCAGCAATCTGCTTGCGCTGCAGGTGCATACCAATGCTGTGGGCCTGCATCACGGCGGTTCGGTCGTAAACATCGATAATTAGTCCGGGCAGATTGTCGCCCTCGCCGTGTACCAAACGATAAGTATTATTCTTTGGGTTGTCGGCAATGCCGATGGATTGGCGCACTTTAAGTGCCGAGGCCAAGCGCGATGCCCAGAAATCGGCATCGATATCAACATCGCGGAACGAGAGTACACGTACGGCGATAGAACCCATCTGGAAGTGACCCACTGCGATGAAATCGCCATGATTGGTCAACACGCGAACCAGGTCGCCATCCTTCAAATCTTCATCAGCCTGCGCAATGGCACCCGAGAACACCCAAGGGTGGAAACGCAACAAACTCTCTTCCTTACCTCGCTTAAGATATAGTTTCTTCATTATTCTTAGTTGTTATTTCTGGTACTATAACCAGTTGATAATCATTATTTTCAATCATTCTTTTAAACTCGTTGTAAAGCTGCACGCAGGCCCATGCATCGGTGGCGGCATAGCGCTTCTGATGGTCGTCGAGAACGTCGCGCTCCCAGTTGGTTAACTGCTCGCGTTTGCTGATGCGCTCGCCAAACACGTTGGCATAGAGCTTAGCCAGACTCTGATCCTCGATACCAATCTTACGGGCCATATCCTGCAAATCCACAAACTCGCCCATCTCAAAATCGCCTAACTGGTGCAAGCCTAACGCATCGTTTCGCCAAGCTAAGCCCACCTTGGTAACGGTGTTATCGGCCAACAGGCGCTTAACGGCAGGACAAAGACCAATATGATTGAGACGGAACAAGAAACAGCAGTTGCTGGTTGAAACCTGCAGCAACGAGCACTTGTGGTGCACACCCTTTTTAAAGCTGGGGCGCGTTTCGGTATCGAACCCAAGCACAGGTTGAGCCAGCAGGTAATCAACTGCCCGCTCGGCTTCGGATTGCGACACCACAACCACAATCTTTCCATCGAAACTGGCACGTGGAAATTGCGAAATCGCCTTCTTATCTACCTTGTTTTGTATTAACTTTTTCATTTCTGCGTGCAAAATTATAAAAAAATTCCCGATTTATGATGAAATATCCGCGATTTTAGCTACTTTTGCACGAAAATATCATAAACTATATGAAGAAAGGAAAGAAAAAGACCTCAAACAACGAAAATAAGGAGCGCCTGAGCTTTATTCTTGGCGCCATCATCTTTGGTATATCAATTTACCTGTGTTTCGCATTCGTATCGTACTTCACAACAGGTGCGGCCGACCAGACTCTGATAGAAGAGCCGCGTGCCGGCGAGGTAATGAACGAACACCATGAGTTTGCCAACACCTGCGGCTCGCTGGGCGCCTACGTTTCGTGGTTCCTTATAAAGCGCTGCTTTGGTTTGCCAGCATTCCTCATACCGGTACTGCTGTTTGTTGTAGCCATACACTTGATGAAAGCTTACCGTGTAAACCTGCTTAAGTGGGCACTCTCTTCTATGCTGCTCATGATTTGGGCATCGGTAGCACTGGCCACATTCCTGGCCCCACTATTCAGCAACGCCAGCTACAGTCCTGGTGGCGATCACGGTTTGTACATCAGCAACTACATTGGCAATCTGGTGGGTGCACCAGGTCTCACAGCCATTCTTATTCTGGTGGCAGTGGCATTCCTCACCTACTTCAGCGCAGCTACGGTTATCTTTATTCGCAAGTTGCTTAACCCAGCCATCTATTATAATAAGGTAAAGTTTACGGTTAACAAGGGCGATGACGAGAGCAACATCAATGACTCTAACGACGAGGAGGACGAGACGTTAGTATTCGACGACCCCGCCAAGCAGGAGGTAATCTTCGACAATGAAGGCGGTGCCGTGGTTATCGACGAGGGCTATCAGAACGAGGATATCAGCTTTAAGGAGGGTCCGATGCCTAAGTCCGAAAAGCCCGAGCCCAAGAAGGCAGAGGCTGCAGGCGAGATTGAGATGGTGGTTGAGGAAGCCAAGGGCGATACCGAGACAGCCAACGCCAAGACTGTGGCTGATGCTGTGGAGAGCAACGAGCCTTACGACCCCAAGCGCGATTTGGAGCACTACAAGTACCCCACTCTCGACCTGCTGAAGAAATACGATAACGATGGTAAGCCCTATATCGATATGGCCGAGCAGAACGCCAATAAGAACCGTATCGTAGATGTGCTGCGCACCTTTGGTGTTGAAATCAGCAGCATTAAGGCCACCGTTGGTCCTACCATCACACTTTACGAGATTACATTGGCACAAGGCGTACGTATCCAGAAGGTAAAGAACCTTGAGGATGATATCGCCCTGAGCCTGGCAGCCCTCGGCATCCGTATCATCGCCCCAATGCCTGGTAAGGGTACAGTGGGTATCGAGGTTCCAAACGCCAAACCATCAACCGTATCAATGGAGTCGATCCTGAACTCAAAGAAGTTCCAGGAGTCGAAGATGGAGCTGCCATGTGCTATCGGTAAAACGATTACTAACGAGGTGTTTATGTTCGACCTTGCCAAGGCGCCCCACCTGCTGGTGGCTGGTGCTACCGGTCAGGGTAAGTCAGTAGGACTGAACGCCATCATCACCTCTTTATTATACAAGAAGCACCCAGCCGAGCTGAAGATTGTGCTGGTTGACCCGAAGAAGGTGGAATTCAGCTTCTACGAGCCTATCGCCAACCACTTCCTGGCACAGGTTCCCGACGAAGAGGCCGACCCAATTATTACCGACGTTACCAAGGTGGTACGCACCTTGAACTCGCTGTGTAAGGAGATGGACACCCGCTACGATCTGCTGAAGATTGCCCGTGCACATAACATCAAGGAGTACAACCAGAAGTTTACAGCCCGCCAGCTGAATCCCAACAACGGTCACCGTTTCCTGCCATACATTGTGGTAGTTATCGATGAGTTTGGCGATTTGATTATGACTGCCGGTAAGGAGGTTGAGCTGCCTATCGCACGTATCGCCCAGCTGGCACGTGCCGTGGGTATCCACATGATTATCGCAACCCAGCGCCCAACAACCAATATCATCACCGGTACCATCAAGGCCAACTTCCCAAGTCGTATTGCCTTTAAGGTTTCGGCCGGTATCGACTCAAAGACCATTCTCGACCGTACAGGTGCTCAGCAGCTTATCGGTCGTGGTGATATGCTGGCATTGGTAGGCGGTTCGGAGCCCGAGCGTGTACAGTGTGCCTTTGTTGACACACCCGAGATTGAGCGTATTAACGAGTACATCAGCGAGCAGCAGAGCTACGGCGCCCCATTCGAGTTGCCAGAACCCGATATGCCCGAGGCTGATATGGGCGACGGCGGTGGCAGAGATGTGGATATGCAGCACCTCGACCCACTGTTTGAGGATGCCGCCCGACTGATTGTTCGCGACCAGAGTGGCTCAACATCACTTATACAGCGTAAGTTCGCCATCGGTTACAACCGTGCTGGACGACTGATGGACCAGTTGGAAAAGGCAGGTATCGTAGGTTCGGCCATGGGTTCGAAACCACGCGAGGTAATGATTCAGGATGAGAATAGTTTGAATAACCTATTAAATAGTTTACACTAAAATGAAAAGATTAAGCATTATAAAAGTAGCAGCGATAGTATTATTCGCTGCCCATTGTTCGCTGTCAACCTATGCGCAGTCGGCAAAGAGCATCTTAGATAAGGCCGCTGCCACCATCACAGCCCCTCAGGGTGTAAAAGCAAACTTTAAGATGAGCGCTACCAGTGGCAGCACCAGTGGCACTATCGCCATCAAAGGCAAGAAATTCTATGCCACCACCCCTCAGGCCACAGTATGGTTCGATGGTAAAACGCAGTGGACCTACATGAAGAATAACGACGAGGTGAACGTGAGCAATCCCACTGAGGCACAGTTACAGGCCATCAATCCCTACAACTTTATCCACCTTTACAAACGTGGTTATAACTACACTGTAAACACTGCCGGTAAGGATTACGTGGTACATCTGCTGGCCAATAGCGGTGCGCGTAAAATCAAGGAGCTGTTTATCACCGTTGATAAGAAGAACTATCAGCCTAAGCAGGTAAAAATGCTGCAGGGTAAGAAGTGGACCACCTTCGACATCAGCAACATTAAGAAGAATAAGCTGGCCGACAGTCAGTTCCGCTTCAACTCGAAAGACTTCCCCAAAGCCGAAATCATCGATCTTAGATAAAAAACATCAGCAATGAACAAATTTCAACTGTACCGACTGCTTCGCAAGAACACTAACCTGAGTTATAAACGTAGTCCTGCCTTCGAGCAGAACAAGTGGGCCAAACTGATTATTTATTTAGGCGCAGCCATGTTTGCCATCTACCTTATTATGTTTGGTTGCGATATTGGCTTGGCGGCTAAAGGCGAGGCTGGCATGATGCTGGCTTTTGCGCCCTTCTACTTAGCCATCGATTTCCTGTCGCGTTTCATCGTTCAAACCACACCTGGCATGATGGTTAAGCCCTATATTCTGCAACCCATTTCGCGCTATACAGCCATCGAGTGTTTCTTGATCAACGCACATGTAAGTGGCTACAATTTCCTGTGGCTTTGCATGTTTGTGCCCTACTCTATCATTCTGCTGTTTGGTGGCGAGAGCTTCGGGTTGGTACTATTGGAATTGATAACCTGCGAGGTACTGATGATTTTGAATAGTCAGATTTATCTGTTCTTCCGCACACTCATAAACCGCAAAGTGGTGTGGTTCATACCAGGTGTAGTATTCTACGCCCTGCCATTTACACCGCTGATGCTGTCGCCCAAAGGTAGCACCTTCGATAAGATGGTCGATATGATCATTGCCCATGGTTTGTCATGGTATACCCTGCCTATCATTCTGCTGGTTATCTGCGGGTTGTTTTTTGTAAACCGCCGCATGCAGTTCTTTTTTGTGTACGAGGAGATATCGAAGAAAGCCGAGCGTGCCCTCAAGCACGTATCCGAGTTTGCCTTCTTTAACCGCTTCGGACTCATAGGCGAATATCTTAAGATCGAGCTTAAATCAAACATTCGCAACAAAACCATGCGCAGTCGTTGTATCTCCAGTATGGTGCTGGTAGTAGTGTTCTCGTTGCTGGTGGCCTATACCTCTATCTACGATAGTGAACTGATGCTGAACTTCTGGTGTCTGTACTGTTTTGCCCTTTATGGTATTACAGCCCTGATAAAGATTATGGGACAGGAAGGCAACTATATCGAGCTGCTCATGATGCACCGCGAAAACATCATCACCCTGCTGCGCGCCAAGTTCATTTTCTATAGCGCTGTGCTCATTATTCCATTTGTTATCATGCTGCCTGCCGTGTTCACTGGCAAGTACACCATATTAATGCTGTTTGCTTACATGTTGCTTACGGCCGGATTCCTGCATTTCGTCATCTTCCAGCTGGCAGTTTACAATAAGCAGACCTTGCCCTTGCAACTCAAGGTAACAGCTAAGGGTAACTTCGAAAATGGTATGCAGTTGGTCATCGAGCTGTTTGCACTTTTTGGTCCAGTGCTCATTACTGGCCTCGGATATTTGTTGGTGGGTCTTACATATACCTATATATTTATGTGTGTAGTAGGTGCTGCATTCATTTTTACCCACCCCATTTGGATTCGCAATATTTACACCAGAATGATGAAAAGAAGGTATGAAAACCTCGAAGGATTCATGAATACACGCGATTTTTAGCCTTTTTTGCTGTTTTTTGAAAGAAAATCGCGAAAAAGTTTGGTGGTTTCAAAAAATAGTCGTACCTTTGCACCCGCAATTCAGCAAGAGAGCTGATACAAAGCAAAAAATGATGCACCCGTAGCTCAGTTGGTAGAGCACCTGACTCTTAATCAGGGTGTCCAGAGTTCGAGCCTCTGCGGGTGTACTTTTTGCAAGAAAACAGGCCTTTAAAAGCCACAAAAAATGATGCACCCGTAGCTCAGTTGGTAGAGCACCTGACTCTTAATCAGGGTGTCCAGAGTTCGAGCCTCTGCGGGTGTACTAAGAATAAGGAGATAAGTTATATAACTTATCTCCTTATTTTATTTTTGTATCAAACCAGATAAAATATTCATAAATCCTTGGAGATCTCAAATAATTGTCTTATCTTTGCAGCCAGATGTATTACAATTGAATTACAAAGTATGGCAACAACGACGATTAGAAAGCCCGCTTCGTTCAGACTTAGGGCTGACCTCTTGGAGGGATTAAAGCGAAATGCTGCACGAGAGAACAGAACACTCAACAACTATGTTGAGAGTGTGCTGCTTGGTATTGTATTTGATGAACCTAACGAGGTGACAAAAGCCGCAATCAAGGAGGCTAAGTCAGGTAAGAACCCCAATAAGGTTTATGATGATATTGATGAACTCTTTTAGGATTTAGATTCGGATAAATGAAGAAACTTTTATCAACTATTGTGCTGGCCATTGTTGCAACTGTCGGGTGGGCACAAACTCGAATCTGGAATAACATTGTTACTGGCTATTCCAATGTTCCATTTGTTAAAATAACCAAGGTTGTACTGAGTGCCGACAGCACTGAGGTGTTCATGCATTTCGACATGCCAGAACGTGCTGCAGGCCAGGAAGGTGTATTGGCTGCGAAATCGCTACTCCAGGCCGACGGTAAGACCTACGAAGCAAAGAACGCCGTAGGTATGAAACTGGGGCAGCCCGTCAAGATACCTAAGGACTGTAAGGTAGACTTCTCGCTGGTGTTCGATGCCCTGCCAGCATCTACATGGCTGTTTTCTATAAGTGATCCCGGCATGTGGATAATTAATGCTGTACGCGATGCTGATGCGAATGCTGATGCTGATGCTGATGTAACCCCCGTTGGCATCACCGACACCTATTGGCGCAACACGCTTACGGGCGACTGGTTGATAGGATTCGCCCAGCACCACGTTATATATAATAATAAGGTGTGGGATATCCTGAATCAGACCGAGCAGAAGGACACCTACGTGCTTACTCTTAACGACGGACTAACCATCAAGGTGGGCAAACTCAAGAAAGGCATCCGCCCCATCACCATCGGTACCGGAAAGGCCATTGCCTGCAATCCGATAACCCAAGAAGCCCTACCCGACTATCCTACCAAAGACACTCGCAAGGGATTTGTTGACAATGGCTATCGTGAGGGCGACAGCGTAACCATCGTAGGCTGGCTGAAGGATATGCCCGAGCAAGCTTGGAAACAGAGCGGCGAATTTGAAGTCGGGACAAGTAATTTTATCACCGATAAAACAGAAAGCTTAACAGCAAAGCTCGACTCGCTAGGTCGATTCACCCTCCGAATGCCCATACTCAATTCTACAACAGCAATACTCGACCCGCGAAGATCTTGGGAATGGTCTGTATTAGAACCTGGAAAGACGTACTTCTTCCTCAACGACTTCAATACTGGTCAGAAACTGTTTATGGGCGATGACGTACGCCTGCAAAACGAGCTTGTGGCTTGTCCTGCAACATGGCCGGAGACACGCATCAATCCAGGCGAGAGCGCCATGCAATTCATGGAACGCGCGAATAAAGTCTTTGATGCAATCATAACCAAGATGCAGGCGGATATCACTCATCGCCCCAACCTATCGCAGCGCTATATTGATTATATTAAAGGTCTGTGTATGGCTGGGCAGGGCTATTCGATGATGCAGGCCCGCTTTGATGTACCAGGCCGAAGTCTGCCCAAGGAGTATATGGATTATGTCAACACCAAGTTGTGGCAGCCCGCACCTAAACCCTATACGCTCTATTCTGAATTCCCGCGATTTATGCGCGACTATCTTGACCAGCTGAGAGATGAGCGCCACTCTGTGAGCATTGATCCTTACAGAATAACGTTGAACGACGGTGCCTATCCCATCATTTTGCGCCAGGCTAGGGCTGATGGCAAGGTATCGATTACCGACGAGGAGCTTGCCCTAATGGAGCGTTATGCAGTGGAATATCACAAGGAGTATGCCAAACAAGCCAAGAACCAGAAGATAGATAGTCTAAACATTGATTTGGCTGGTACCGATTTAGATAAGCTTGGCATTGCGGAGCAGTATCTTGCCATTATGGAGCGTCCTGATGTGAAGAAGGCGATAGAGCAAGAATTCTCGTTGATAGATTTGTATTACCAAAAGCAGGCTATCGAATCGGCAACTACCGATAGGGCATTGATTGATCTGGCCTTGGCTCGCAAATTCTATTGGAAGCTTAACTCGTTCCGCAAGTCGCTTGACCCTTCTGATTTGAATTTCGCCAATAAAGAAATCAAGTTGGCATCGGCACTAAACTTTGTTTTGACCGAAAACGATAAGTATGTAGCTTTGGAGCATCAGGACTTGGCTAATGCAGCCAGTCTGCGACCGTCAACCGATGTGGCGAACATGACCGATGGCAAGAAGATGCTGCGTAAGATTATCGAGCCATATAAAGGCCGAGTAATCTATCTCGATGTATGGGGCACTTGGTGCGGCCCTTGCAAGCAGAAACTAAAGGACTCGTGGAAAGTAAAAGAGGCACTCAAGGATTACGATATCGTGTATCTTTACCTATGTAATGGCAGCAGCGATGAATCGTGGAAGAATGTGATTAAGGAGTACAATCTGACAGGACCAAACTGCGTTCACTATAATCTGCCAAAAGAACAGCAGAGTGCTATCGAGCATTACCTGAGTGTAAACAGCTTCCCCACATATAAGATTATCGATAAGCAGGGAAACATTCACGACCTAGGTTGGCTCGACGATCAAAATCTGGAGGCATTCAAACAGACTATGTGCAAGTTCTGCAAGTAATGAGAGTCATTTATGTTTAAAATCGGTGCAAAGATGTATAATTTGCGCTAAATCATGCAGATTGAACATAAATTGACGATATCTAAACATCCCTTCGGATTATTTCTTATATATTTGCAACAGTAAAATTGGTTAAGATTTAGATTGATTAAATTAGTTATTTAAGTTTTATGATTGAAAAAGGTTCGCTGGGAAGCGAACCTTTTTTATATCAGTTTCTCAATCAGGGGTACGTACCATGTTTTTGTTTCCTCTTCGGTAGGTGTATGTGCGCCGGGGAAATGGTACGACTTATTGTAATGTTCTAAGAAGAGGGGTTCGAAGTGGGCCAACGTGTCGTGTTCGCCGAACAGGCCCCAGATGCAATCTTTACTCTCAGGCGTGCAGCCATTAAACTGCTGCGCCTCTAATTCTGCAAATTCGCTGATAAGTGCCTGATCGATAACGAAATGCTGATTACCGTTGACACGTGGCGACTTATATTGCTGCGCTCCTATTCGCGGCTGCAGGAACTCTGTCATTTTAAAATGAGGGTTGCCCAACAATGCTGGCACGCCAATAGTGGGCGCAATCATCTGGGCATAGAAAGAACCACAGCTGTTGCCTACAATAACATCGGGCTGTTCGTGATCGCACAAATCACGGATAAAAGCCAGGGCTTCTTTAGGATGCAGAGGTAAATCGGGCGTTAAAACGATAGCCTTTCCATCAAAAGCATCTTTTAATGCTTTGGCAGGCACACACTGGCCGCTGGCATAAAAGCCGTGCAGAAATAGTATCTTCTTCATTACTTGCTCAAATTTGCTAAACTGATGCAAAGTTACAAAATAAATGGGTTAATCATATGGCATTATGTTCAAAATGGGGTAAATTATGTATAATTTGCGCTAAATAATGTAGATTGAACAAAAAATGATGAAAAATAAACATGTATTCGGATTTTTTTTAGTACCTTTGCAGCAGAAAAATTGGTTAAGGTTTATGGTTGATTAATTTAGTTTTTTAAGTAATTGAGGAAAAGGTTCGCTGTGAAGCGAGCCTTTTCTGATTTTATCCCGTTACCTTATAGACATGCAAAAGGGGCATTCTTCACAGAATACCCCTAAATAGACTAACCAATTACTAACTAAAAACAAATATGAATTCTACTTTATAAGTCCACGATTCTTAATCGTGGCATTGAGAATGGCCATGTACTTACGCATCTGCTCTTCGTTAAGTACGTAGCTCATATGCTTCACATCAGTCTCAATAGCACGCTTAACCATAATCTCGCGCTCGCTACTACTGTACTGTGTAGCATAACCCATCTCGGTATTAAACATGTTATAGATATTCTCTACGGCCTCTTTCTGATCGTTTGTCAGATTAAGCGCATCTGAAAGTCTATTCATGTCGATGTTTAAATTATAAGCTGCAACGTTGGTTGCCTCTGGGGCTGCAGCCTCATTCTTTGCGAAAGCTGTAGTGATGCACAGCAAAGCAACCATTGTTAAAAATATCTTTTTCATCTTTTTACCCTTTCTTTACTTTACTCGGAACGGCTATTGTTGCCGCCCTACTTTTACCTATTGTCGTTATCCTTTATGTCTTTTGACGATGCAAAGGTACGACGATTTTCGATAAGACGTATACACTTTGGGTAATTTGTGTGCGAACACAGCCCTTTTATTGACGAAAATCAAAACATTGCCTGGTTGAAACTTGTAAAAACCACACATATTTAAAATATTATTAGTACCTTTGCAGCCGCAATATTGCAAAACAACTGAAAAAAGAACAATTTTCCCTACCCACGTGCCTCTGTGCCGTGGAAGCTTTTAGATTATGGTTTATTGTATATCAAAGAAAATGGATGTGGCAGGTAGCCACAAATTAACGCTGCCCTACGACAGCAAGTGTAGTAGTTTACATGGTCATAACTGGACCATTACCGTGTTCTTAGCTTCGACCGAGACCAACGAAAGCGGTATGGTTGCCGATTATGGACATATCAAGAAAGCCATTCATGGTTATCTGGATCATGGCAATCTAAATGATCTGTTGCCCTTTAATCCCACAGCCGAGAATATTGCCGCCTGGGTGGTACAACAGTTCCCCATGTGTTACAAGGCTATCGTCGAAGAGTCGTTTGGCAACGTGGCTCAGGCATACGACGACCAGTTCCCCATCGATGCCAAATTCTTGCTGTAATGTACAGAATTAACGAGATTTTTTATTCGCTGCAGGGCGAAGGCCGACATACGGGCCGCCCAGCGGTATTTGTGCGTTTTTGCGGTTGCAACCTGAAATGTCCCTTTTGCGATACCGACTTTAGTGCCGCAACACCTATGACAGCCGATGATATCATCAATGCCATCAGCCCTTGGCAGGCTTGTGGCTTTGTGGTGATTACCGGTGGCGAACCATCCTTACAGATTGACGATGCACTGGTGGAGCGTCTGCATCAGGCTGGCTATTATGTAGCTATTGAGACCAACGGCACCCATGCCCTACCCGAGGCTATCGATTGGGTTACATGGTCGCCCAAGGATCAGTTTGCTCCAAATGTTCCTGCATTGGCATTAAAACGTATTAACGAGGTGAAGGTGGTGTTTGATGGCGAGCACGATCCCGAACGTTATGTGAGTTTAGTCGACGATGCCTATCTGTGCCTGCAACCCTGCGATACAGGCGATACGGCACGTAACCAGCAGATTTCAAAACAATGTGTGGATTATATTCTGCAACACCCGCATTGGCATTTGTCGCTTCAAACACACAAGTTGCTGAACATACAATAAAAAAAGTAGCCTATTTGGCTACTTTCTCTTTTTTATGGAACTTCTGTCTGTCTGCCTGGTATGCTTTATATTGCTCGGCAGTCATTATCTTCTTCAGCTCAGCGTCGTAAGCCTTCATGGTTTTCTCCATTTCCTGCTTGTGCTTCTTCATCTTTGCATCATCTTTAGGTGGCTCAGGGCGCTTAGCCTTGTCGTCCTTTGGTGGCATTGATGGACGTCCAGCTCCTGGACCTCCAGGGTGATGTGGTCAGCGAGGTCCCATCTTATCAGCATACTTGGTATTCAGCTCCAGTAGTTGCTTGGCCTGCTTGTCGCTCAGCTTGTACTTACTTACTGTCTCATTTGTACGGTGCTTCACCATTTCGGTTTTGTCAAACTTGCGTGGTTCACGCTTTTCAGTTTTCTCGTCCTGCGCCATTACCGATGTGCTTACCAGCACAGCAGCGAGCATTGTCATCATCATTCTTTTCATTGTCATAATTGTTTTTTTTATAATGTATTCAAGTTCACTGTTTGTTATCAGTTGTAACTGCTTTTTTGACGTATCTAATACCTACAGGTTTAAATCGAAACAGGCTGCTTTCAGCCAACACGATAATTGTATCAACCAAACTATCTAATCCATCAACGAACCAAAAAAACACGTTTTATGCACCCGCTAAAGGAGACCTGCCGATATGGCTCAGTTGGTAGAGCAACGCATTCGTAATGCGTGGGTCGCCGGTTCGAGTCCGGCTATCGGCTCTCCTCAGCAAAAAACAGAGATCTTGTTCAGCATTGCGGAATTAGCACATCGGTAGTGCACGGGCTTCCCAAGCCTGGGAGGCGGGTTCGATTCCCGTATTCCGCTCATAGATGTAGAGGGCACCGAGCCCCCTACTATTTTTTTATCTCAAGCGCAGACCATCACCCACACGAATCTGGTAATCGGGTGTCAGATGGTTCATCTTATACAGATTCTTCAAGCGGATACCGTATTTCTGGGCAATGGTGTACATCGACTCGCCAGAGCGCACGTAATGCAGGCGACCCTTGTAATCCTTCGGTGCCTTGCGCTGCTTTTTCTTCAGCCAGATAATCTCGCCCTCTTCCAACTTGTCCTTGCGATGGCGCTCGTTGTACTTGGCAATCTTGCGGTAGCTGATACCAACCTCCTCGCCAATCGACTTGAAGGTATCGCCGCGACGGGCAATCATATAATAGTTCTTATTAAATATCTTGATAGAGTGCAGCGTAGCACCGCCCACCTCCTGGTCCTTGGTGCGCTGAGCCATAAAGTGATCGTAGCCCTTGGCACTATCGTACTGGTACAGCTTATACAGCTGGATAATCTCAATTAGCTTCTCGGCATAAATAGGATTGGTGGCATAACCAGCAGCCTTCAGTCCGCGTGCCCATCCCTTGTAATCGGTTGTTTTCAGATTAAACAGCGAACGGTAACGCTGGTTGGCTGCCAGAAATTTCGAGTGGTCTTCGTACGACTCGTAGGCGTTGCTGTACACACGGAAGCAATCGTTTCGCTGGTCGTCGTCGTGATAGGTACGTGGGCCCGTCCAACCGTTGTTACACTTAATACCAAAGTGGTTATTGCTGGTGCGAGTCAACTCGCTGCGACCAGCGCCGCTCTCCAACAATCCCTGTGCCAGAGTGATTGATGCCGGTATGCGATAACGCTGCATCTGCTCGATGGCGATATCCTTATATTGTTCTACATATTGTTGATAGGCTTGATTCCATCTTATCTGCGAAAACGCCGAAACCGAGAGGAAAAAAGCTATGAATACTATAAATTTTCTCATATTATGCATTTTATTTGTGCAAAAGTAATGATTTCTCTCGAATTATTTGTATTTTTGCAGAAAAATATAGCATTTTATGAGAGAACTGGAGCTAAAATCAGTTATTAAAGTGTATGCCATGGAAGAGCTGAGTGCCGAAGAACGCCACTTGGTAAAACTTGCCATCGAGGCAACAAGCCGCAGTTATGCCCCCTACTCTAAGTTTTGTGTAGGAGCAGCAGTACGTTTGGATAATGGTGTAGAAATCATTGGTTGCAATCAGGAGAATGCAGCCTACCCCTCAGGTTTGTGTGCCGAGCGTACAGCCTTGTTTGCCGCAGGCGCCCAGTATCCCGATCAGCCCGTACGCATGCTGGCCATTGCCGCCCGTGGTACTCATGGCGATCTGGAAGAAGAGCCCGTTGGTCCCTGTGGCTCTTGCCGTCAGGTCATCATCGAGTCGGAGACCCGTGCCAAAGCCCCCATACGCATTCTGCTGTACGGAAAGAAGTACGTATATGTGATTGATGGCATAAGAGAGCTGATGCCGCTTACTTTCTCAGAATTCTAACGATAACATCCCAATCCCACAGCCGTCGATAAAGCATCGAGGTGGAAATCGTAGTAAAGGTTGTCTTCATCAATCTTGATGAAATGGGCTTTTCCTTGTATTTCGTCATTGGGCGATTCCCAGATGATATCGCTAAAATGCGTTGTATCGTCAATCTTTGGTGTTCGCAGCAAGCTGTTAGCAAAGGTATAGTTAAAGGCTGTGCCATCTGTAGCTTGCTCACCTATTAGCACATCATCGTCGTAACCGGTTATAATAGTGCCTTCACATATTATATTATATAAGGGCGATGTGTGGTTGGTAAAACGCAAAGCCGCCCCACGACCTCCTGTAAAGGGATAGAACTGTGCCAGGGTGCAATACACTATTTCTACCATTCCACCATTAATGTTCAGGCAGTCGCCCATGGCATTGGATAGCTGACAGTTCTCCAAACGCACATGCGCATTGGTTAATTTAATGCCATTTCCCTGACTATTATGCACCACGCATTGCTGCATTTTAAGGCGATAACCTACGCTGTCGATAGCCGACGAATCGCAAACCAAGCCTTCAGCCGCATTACGTATCTGCGTGTTATTCAGCACGTTATTACTCGATGTATTATAAAATCTAACACCCTGCCATTGTCCTGGCACACGATCGTATGGCAGATACAAGAACATCTTATCCAGACGATCGCCACGCATGGTACAGTTATCGGTATGCAGCGTACCATATACCTTCATCCCAGCGCCGGCATGGAAGTAGAGTGTGGTATTACGGATGGTGAGATGTGCCCCCTCCTTCACGATGAAATCGCCGTAAATCACCAAGGGCTTTGCCGATTCTATCACCGAGTCGCGTTCAATCACGGGCTGTTCGCACTTAATGGCATGCCAAACCCACGCCTTCAAACACACGCTTTCTTCGGTGCCGCTTTCCTGCAAAAACACCAATTCATCGGTAATCTCTTTAGGGGCCGTCTGATAGGTCTCATATGGCGTTAGCTCTACAAACACCAGGATACTGTCGTTCTTCCGAATCTCTATATCGTTGGTTTGCGAACCGTTATTGTTGTCTAAGTAAATGCCATCCACATTTACACGGAAACCTGTCTGGTTACCGCGTTTCAATCGCACACTCTGCAGTTTTATGCCTTTATCATTCCGGTTATGCACCCAGAAGGTATAGGTAGATGATGCAGTACGACTGAATACCGTATCGAGCTTAACTGTATCCGAAGGAAAATCAAGGCTCATGCCTGTACTGGCCGAAAACGAGTCGTCGTCGGCACAGGCAACCAAGCCAAGTATCAATGATATAAAAAAGAAAATCCGTTTCATCTTAATGATAAAACGGATTATTCTTTAATTTATTGTGTAGATTACTTGCCAAAATAGCGTTTCAGCAGTCCGGCAAAGCCTGCACCATGACGAGCCTCGTCCTTAGCCATCTCGTGAACGGTATCGTGGATAGCGTCGAATCCGGCAGCCTTAGCGTTCTTGGCAATACGGAACTTATCCTCGCAAGCACCAGCCTCGGCAGCAGCGCGCTTCTCCAAGTTAGTCTTGGTATCCCATACGCACTCGCCCAGCAGCTCTGCAAAACGTGAAGCGTGATCGGCCTCCTCAAAAGCATAGCGCTTAAATGCCTCGGCAATCTCGGGATAACCCTCACGGTCGGCCTGACGAGCCATAGCCAGATACATACCTACCTCGCCGCACTCACCGTTAAAGTGTGCACGCAGGTCATTAATCATCTCCTCTGATACCCCCTCGGGCTTACCATCACCAATCTTATGAACGGTAGCATACGTCATGTCGGCATCGTCCTTCAGCTCTGAGAACTTTGAGGCAGGAGCCTTACAGATTGGACACTTCTCGGGAGGATTCTCGCCTTCGTAGATGTAACCACACACAGCGCAAATAAACTTCTTTGTCATAATTATAATTTGTTTAGTTATTAAATGATAATATTGTTAGTATTACATACTTCTGCTGCAAATATAAGCATAAAAAATAAATCCCGCAAGTTTTTTGCAGGATTTATTTTAAAATGTTGCGCAATTATGTTATTTCTTACGATATTTGCTCAGTACGGGTATCTCCTCGCAGAGTGCATCGGCCAGTAGATTAGCCACCACTCGCGCACCATACTTATTATAATGTGTATTGTCCTGCTTGCCTTTGGGTTCGCTGGGCTCCTCGCCGGGACGGAACCACATATGTAGCTTCTTCGAAGCCTCGGTACCCAAGCCCTGCTCCAGGTTGTGGGTAATGGTGTTGGCATCTACAAAGTGACAGTTCATTCGGGTTGCCACATCCTTGGGTGCCACACGATACAGGCCGTGGGTATCGTAAAGCGTGTCGCCCTCAACCATCTTTACACCGTCCTTAAAGGTTGATGTGCGCAGCTTCTCGTCGTCATCGTTCTTGGGTGCTACCACAAAAAAGTTGCGACGCACCACAGGGTTCATCAGTACGGGAATACCACCTCGCTCGCGGGTTTCACGCACGTATTTGGCTAGATTATAATCAAAGGTAGAGCCTGGATCTGTATGTCTGTCGGCTTGGGGCTTCTCGTCGTTATGTCCGAACTGGATAATCACATAGTCGCCTGGTTTGATGCGCTCCAACACCTTATCCCAACGCCCCTCGTCGATGAAACTCTTCGAGCTGCGACCATTCACCGCATGGTTATCTACCACGATATAGTTGGGATCGAAACACTCCTGCAGCATCATAGCCCAGCCGCGCTCCACCTTTCCGTGTGTAGTATCCTTGTTGGCAGCTGTCGAGTCGCCAATCACAAAAATGGTGGTGTGCTTATCAGGCGTCATCGCCGTAAAAAGCAACAATCCGCCCAAAAGGAATAATAACGTAAACTTCTTCATTGTTTTATTTATTTTAGTAGAAATCCCCCTCCGCAGTTTGGAGGGGGATTGGGTAGTTATATCAACGATTACGCAAGAATCGTTTTGATAATCTCGTCGATAGTGATGAGGCTCTGCTCACCAGTCTCCATATTCTTCAATGTCAGCTTGCCTGCAGCCATCTCGTTCTCACCAGCCAGGGCAACGAATGGAATCTGCTTGGCATTAGCGTACGACATCTGCTTCTTCATCTTGGTCGAATCGGGGAAGATCTCCGTGCGGATGCCAGCCTCGCGAGCCTTAGCAACCGATGGCAGACAGTAAGCTGTCTCCTTTTCGCCGAAGTTGATGAACAACAGCTGGGTGCCGTTGGTAGCATCCTTTGGATAGCAGTCGAGTGCGTTCAGCACGTCGAAGATACGGTCTACGCCAAAGCTGATACCTACACCCGAGATACCAGGCATACCGAAGATACCAGTCAAGTTATCGTAACGTCCACCACCTGTGATAGAACCAATCTGCACGTCGAGTGCCTTCACCTCGAAGATGGCACCTGTGTAGTAGTTCAAACCACGAGCCAGTGTCAGGTCGAGCTGAATCTCGTTCTTCAATCCGAGAGTCTTCAGCGTGTCGAGGATAAAGCGTGTTTCCTCAACGCCCTTCAGTCCAGTCTCGCTGGTAGCCAGCACCTCGGCAATGGTGTTCAGCTTCTCGTCGTTGGTACCCTCGAGCGAGATGATAGGCTGCAGCTTCTCAATCTGCTCGTCAGAGAGTCCGTCCTCACGCAGTTCCTGGTTCACGTTGTCGAGTCCGATCTTATCCAGCTTGTCGATAGCTACGGTGATATCCACAATCTTCTCGGCAGCACCGATTACTTCGGCAATACCAGTCAGGATTTTGCGGTTGTTGATCTTGATCTGAACACGTACGCCGAAACGGCTGAATACGGTATCTACAATCTGCATCAGCTCCACCTCGTTCAGCAACGAGTCAGAGCCTACGATATCGCCATCAAACTGCCAGAACTCGCGGTAACGTCCCTTCTGTGGACGGTCGGCGCGCCAAACGGGCTGCATCTGGTAGCGCTTAAAAGGCAACTGCAGTTCTTCGCGGTGCATCACCACGTAGCGGGCAAAAGGTACGGTAAGGTCGTAACGCAACCCCTTTTCGCAGAGTTTGGCTGCCAGTCGCAGCGAGTTACGCTCGGCCAGCTCCTCGGGGGTAACCTTCGAGAGGTAGTCGCCCGAGTTCAGTACCTTAAACAGCAGCTTGTCGCCCTCCTCGCCGTATTTACCCATCAGCGTGCCGAGGGTTTCCATAGCGGGGGTCTCTATCTGCTGAAAGCCGTAGAGCTGATATACCTGTTTGATGGTATCAAAAATATAATTGCGCTTCGCCATTTCCATTGGCGAAAAGTCACGCGTTCCTTTAGGAATACTTGGTTTCTGTGCCATTTATTACTTTCTTACAATTGTTTGATCGCGGTCGGGGCCGATAGAGATAATCTTGATAGGAGTCTCTAATTGGGCCTCGAGGAATTTGATGTAATCGTTAAACTCTTTGGGGAACTGATCCTCGCTGGTAAACTTGGTCATGTCGGTCTTCCAACCTGGCAGCTCCTGATATACAGGCTCGATACCATCCTCGATGTTGTATGGGAAGTAGTCGATCTCCTGTCCATTCTGCTTGTAAGCCACGCAAGCCTTGATGGTATCAAAGCCATCCAGCACGTCGCTCTTCATCATAATCAGCTGGGTAACACCGTTCACCATGATAGAGTACTTCAGGGCAACCAGGTCAATCCATCCGCAACGACGCTCACGTCCGGTAACAGCACCGTACTCGTGACCCAAGTCGCGAATCTTCTTACCTGTCTCGTCGAACAGCTCTGTTGGGAATGGACCTGCACCTACACGTGTGCAGTAAGCCTTCATGATACCGTAAACGTCGCCAATCTTGTTGGGACCGATACCCAGACCTGTGCAAGCACCTGCGCAGATGGTGTTAGATGATGTAACGAAAGGATACGAACCAAAGTCGACGTCGAGCATAGTACCCTGAGCACCCTCGCACAGCACGCTTTTACCGCTCTTCAGCAGGTTGTTAATCTCGTGCTCTGAGTCAACGATGGGGAACTGGCGCAGGTACTCGATACCCTCCAGCCACTTCTTCTCTACCTCGGTGATGTCGTACTCAAAGTTGAGCGACTTCAGGATAGCCTCGTGACGAGCCTTAGCCTTGGCGTACTTCTCCTCAAAGTTCTCAAGGATATCACCTACACGCAAACCGGTACGGCTTACCTTGTCGGTATAAGTAGGACCGATACCCTTACCGGTAGTACCTACCTTATCCTTACCCTTCTGGGCCTCGTAGGCAGCATCCAGTACACGATGGGTAGGCATGATAAGATGAGCCTTCTTTGAGATGTGCAGACGGCTACGCAGCTCATGACCGCTGGCCTCGAGTGCCTTAGCCTCTTCCATAAACAAGTCTGGAGCCAGCACTACACCATTTCCGATAATGTTTACCTTGTCGCCCTGGAAAATACCTGAAGGGATTGAGCGAAGCACATACTTCTGACCCTCAAACTCCAGTGTATGACCAGCGTTAGGACCACCCTGAAAACGGGCAACCACATCGTACTTGGGGGTCAGCACGTCGACCACCTTACCTTTTCCTTCGTCGCCCCACTGCAAGCCCAGCAGGACATCAACTTTACCTTTGTTCATTTTTCAGTTTTTATCTTATTGTTACTTTTCTTTATCGCGGTTGCTGTCTTCTTGCGCTTTGTCATCTTAGTCTGACAGGTGCTACACACACCATACACATACAGCGTAAAGCCATCCTTACGGAATCGTTTCAGATGCATATTCTCCACAGCTTCGATAATCTCAGGCGATTTCACCTCAGTTACCTTTCCGCATATGGTGCATATCTGATGACAATGACTCTGGTTATCGTAGCAGGCCTCGTATTTAGTAGAACCTTGAAAACGGTGCCTAACTACCAGTCGAAGCGACAAGAACAGATTCAGCGTATTATATAAGGTAGCCCTGCTAACGGGAAAATCCATCTCCTGTGACAGTCGGGCTTTCAGCTCCTCAAGGGTAAAGTGTCCGTTCATGCTGTAGATAGCCCTGAGGATGGTGTATCTCTCAGGCGTCTTGCGATGATTGTTCATCTCAAGATAGTTGTCCAAAAGCCTTTCTACGGCCACAATTACACTTTCTTTCATCTGAATCTATCAAGAAAACCGCACAAAGGTACGCATTTTCGGGCAGATAAAAGAAACTTTATTTAAAAAAAATCTAAATTAGCCCGTTTTAATGCACTTTTTGCAAGACGTTCGTATACTAATCCAATTTCTGCAAATCTAAACATGGCATTCATGGCAGCTTTCTTCACCATCAAGCTATCGCCTTCGAGTGCAGCCAGAGCCTGGTCGATAAACTCGTTAATACCACGTTCGTTGGGCTCCTGTTTGTTCATAAACAGGCGCGACAGAATATGGAATCCGCACAACTGATACAGCTCCTTGTCCGATGCCATCCAGGTATAAGCCTTGTCGGCGGCATAAGGCAGGTACTGGTATAAATTAAATGAAGCTTGCTCTGCAATCTCCTGACAATCAGTTTGTTCCATCCAAATATCGCACACCTCAGGCAGCATCTTATCGGCAGGCATCAGCATGGTAGCCAATATCTTGCACTCACGTACGTTCTCCTTCCACAACGCTATTGCTAAGTCGTAATTTTTGCCGATTTCTTCGGCCTTTGCCTCCAATCGTGGCAAGGTGGCGCCCCAGTTCAACTTGTAGTCAACGCCTTTGTTGCGCATCGATGCAGCAACCATCCCGTCCATCATCAGACGGAATGATTGCTTAATCTCTTTTATCTGTTGGTTTAAATCCATTAAACTCTCAATTTACAATTTACAATTTTCAATTATCAATTTTCAATTTAAACCAGCGTGCCGTATTCCGCGCTGTAGCGCAGCATCTGGTGAGCATAGCTCTCGCCGTAGTTAACCTGAATATCGCAAATTTCGCCCCTTTCATCGTAAACGGGCAGCAACTGCGGATTAATAAAGCCCTTATAAGGCGCCAGGTTCAACTTCTTGTATCGCTCAAGCACCTCAGCATGCAGCTCGGCATCTACCTTTACGGCATAACGCTCCACCAAGTCGCGAGCAGCCTCGTAGTCGCCCTCACTCTTAATGCGCTGAATCTCAGCCAGCAAGCGGGCTATCAGGGTGCGAAGCTCGGCATAATCGCTGATTTCAACGTAGGTTTTACCTTCGCGCTTCACCAGTTTGATTACATCACCGTTCTCGTAGCACCAATGGGCTATCAGGGCACGGTTACGCATGTGCGCCTCCTCCAGTTGGTTACCTGGGGTGATACGTATCAGCTGCGTCATCAAGCCGTTCATCATATAGGTATAATACTGCGACTTATACGCCTCTTCATCAGGCACCAAGCCCAACTCTACCAATTTCTTGTCGGCAATATAGTACAGTCCGAACAGGTCGGCTCTCGCCTCCTCTATCGTACTGCTGTAGGCCTTCAGCGCATCGGGATCAACGCCTGGCAACAGCTGTCCGCTACCATGACCTAAGCACTCGTGCAGGTCGGTATGCAGGTCGTCGCACACGTCGCCGTATTTATCAATCAGTCGCAACGTCTCCTCGTCGGCCACAAACTCCTCCTTAAATCCGTTGCCTTTGGCGGCTTTGTTATACGCATCGGTAATATTGCTGATGGTAATGCTCTTGCTACCATACTGCGCACGAATCCAGTCGGCATTTGGCAGGTTAATACCAATGGCTGTAGCGGGATACTCGTCGCCACCCAGCATAGCGGCACAAATCACGTTGGCCGATACACCCTTTACTACAGGCTTGCGGAAACGGGCATCTACAGGCGAGTGATCCTCGAACCACTGGGCATTCTTACTGATGGTCTGTGTGCGATGGGTAGCCTCTTCGTCGATATACTCCACCAATCCTTCCCACGAGCCCTTCAGTCCTAATGGGTCGCCATACACCTCGATAAATCCGTTGATAAAGTCGATTTTCGACTCCTTATCCTCCAGCCATCCAATACAGTAATGATTAAAAAACTGCAAATCGCCTGTCATATAATACATGAGCAACAAAGTGATGCACGATTTCTGATTATCGTTCTCAGCCACATCGTAGGCTTTTCTCAACCAATAGATAATGTGTCGGATAGCATTGCCATACTTGCCGTCGGCTTTCCACACCTGTTCTTTCACCTCGCCGTTCTCTTTTACCAAGGTTGAGTTCAAGCCGTACGAAGGTGGTGTATCATGCATTTTGTTCTGCTGCTTCTGGTTCTCGTAGAAAGCTTCGGCCTCGGCCTGTGTCACGCCATCGTAGAAGTTCATAGCCGAAGTGAGCAACAAATCCTCGCCATCAGCCTGATTTACACGCTTATTCAGCACCTGCTCATCAAAGATAACCGGGAAGAGCTCGTCGCACATCTCATCGATGGTTTCGCCCGATTTCAGCGGCAGCTTGCACGCCTCCACCTGGTGGAGCACGTCGCGCAGATACTCTGCCGAGAATCCAGGCTTGAACTTTTCGCAGCCATAGTGATGATGGATGCCACTCGAGAACCACACACGCTTCAGGTACACCTCGAGTGCTCTGAAGTCATCATTATCGTGCGGAATACTCATATCAACATATACAACCTCCAACATCTTGCGGATGCGGAGGTTGTATTTTCCAAACTGATCAAATGTAATGTCTCGTCCGAACAGGGTTGCTTTCGAGAGGTAATATACCAACTTTTTTTGTCTTAACGATAGCTTTTCGAAACCGTTCAGGCGATAACGGAGCATCTGCAAATCTGCAAAACGCTCGTCTTGATAGTTAAATGCCACGCTTATTTTTCGTTTTTGGGCTTACGACCACGTTTTACATTAGTTGCCTTCATGGTTGGGTGCTTCTCCAGGTGCATCACACGGTAGTCGCGTGGAGTCATACCCATAACGCGATAGAACGAAGCGTAGAACGACTGGCGGTTAGCAAAACCTACCATATCACTCACCTCCTCCATGCGCAGGTCCTGGTAACGCTTGTCAACCAGAATGCTCATAGCCTCGTCAATTCTATACTTATTTACAAACGAGGTGTAGTTCATGTGGAAACGAACGTTTACCACAGCCGAGATGTAACGTGTGTTTGTGCCTAAGTCCTCGGCCAGCTTCTTAGCTGAGTAGTCCTTGTCGCGGTACTTCTTCTGCATGACGATGATGTTCATGATTTTTTCCTGCATCTCGTCCATCATTTTGGGGCTTACCAAACTTCTGTAAGCCGCAGCCTTCTCTTTCTTTTCAATAATGTTGTACTTTGCCATTTGCTTTTTTGACCTTTATTTTTAACAATGTGCAAAGATAAAAAGTTTTTTTCATTTAACAAAGACAAAAGCCGAAAAATTGCGAAAAAAGTATTACCTTTGCCGAAAATTTGAAAAAAAATGGATATTTTAAGTATTTTACGACAATATTTTGGTTATAATTCGTTCCGCCAGAACCAAGAAGAAATCATTCGCCACGTGATGGCAGGCAACGATGCGCTGGTGCTCATGCCTACGGGTGGCGGTAAAAGTATTTGCTACCAGATTCCGGCTTTGGCCATGCCTGGCATCACCATCGTTATCTCGCCACTCATCAGTTTGATGAAAGATCAGGTTGAAACGCTTCGCTCGAATGGCATCGAGGCCGAAGCACTCAACAGCGGTAACGACCCTACGATGGACACCGTGATTCGTCGCAAATGCATAGCAGGACAGATAAAACTGCTGTACATCTCGCCCGAGAAGCTGTTGGCCGAAATGGATTATTTCATGCAGCATCTGCAGATATCGCTCTTTGCTATCGACGAGGCCCACTGTATCAGCCAGTGGGGTCACGACTTCCGTCCCGAATATACCCAACTGGGTGTGCTACGCGAAAAATTTCCACACGTACCCATGATGGCCCTAACGGCTACTGCCGATAAGATTACCCGAGGGGATATTATATCGCAACTTAAATTAAGGAACGCGCGCGAGTTTATATCAAGCTTCGATCGTCCCAACCTGAGTTTATCGGTAAAAAGAGGCTACAAATCGGCCGAGAAAATGCACTTTATCCTCAACTTCATCAAGGCGCGCCCCAACGAGGCGGGCATCATCTACTGTCTGAGTCGCAAAAACACCGAGAAAGTAGCTGCCGACCTGCGTAAAAAAGGCATCAACGCCGCTGCCTACCATGCCGGACTGTCGGCTTTCGAACGCAGTCAAACGCAAGAGCAGTTCAAGAACGACCAGCTACTAGTGGTTTGCGCCACCATCGCCTTTGGTATGGGTATCGATAAGAGCAACGTGCGCTGGGTAATCCATTACAACATGCCCAAGAGCATCGAGAGTTTTTATCAGGAGATAGGTCGTGCCGGTCGCGATGGCGCTCCTGCCGATACGGTACTGTTCTACTCGCTGGCCGATATCATCCAACTCACGGAGTTTGCCCGCCAGAGCGGACAGCAGGATGTGAACATGGACAAGCTGAAACGCATGCAGGAGTATGCCGAATCGAACGTGTGCCGACGCCGCATCCTGCTGAACTACTTCAGCGAGCAGACCGACCACGACTGCGGCAACTGCGACGTGTGCGACAACCCACCCGAGCGCTTCGACGGCACCCGCTATGTGCAGATGGCCCTGAGCGCCGCCAAGCGTACCAACGAACAGATACGCATATCTACCATCATCGAGATTCTGAAAGGCATGCGTTCGCCTGCCGTGATGCGACAAGGGTACGACAAGCTGAAGACCTTTGGCGTGGGCCACGACCTGAGCTTGACCGACTGGCAGGACTATCTGTTGCAGATGCTGCAGATGGGCTTTATCGAGATAGTCTACAACGATGGCAACAAGGTGAAGGTAACCGCCATTGGCGACGATGTGCTTTACGGACGCAAAACCGCCCAGCTGTGCGTGGTTGACCATAGCGCCAAGGAGGCACCCAAAAAGAAACCAAAGCTACGTTTGGAGATACCCACCATCACCATCCCCGGTTTGCCACCAACTACCGGCATCGAGGACCCCAAACTCTTCGAGGCCCTGCGCCAGCTTCGTTTGCAATGCGCCCAGGAAGAAGGCTTTCCACCCTACATCGTTTTCAGCGATAAGGTGCTGCATGCCCTGGCCACCATCAAGCCCACCTCGCTGGCTCAGTTTGGCAACATCCAGGGCATTGGCGAGCACAAAAAAGGCAAGTATGGCGAACGCTTCGTGCAGCTCATCCAAAAGTACGTTTAAGGTCATTTTTACACCTTATTTATATAAAAAGCGGCAAAGAAACCAAAAAAAGAGGCTCAAAGTGCCTAATTTTTGCTAAAAACGAGCACATATTCGCATTTTTGTGCAAAAAAGTTAGTACCTTTGCATGGTAAAAAACATCTAAAGATGGCTAAAAAGAAGATACTATTTATCAATCAGGAGATCACTCCTTACGTCCCCGACAATGCATTGTCACTCATGGGAAAGAACCTTCCAAAGGTTATGCAGGAACGCAGTCACGAGATTCGTACTTTCATGCCTAAGTGGGGTAACATTAATGAGCGCCGTGGTCAGTTACACGAAGTCATCCGACTTTCGGGTATGAACCTTATCATTAACGACACCGATCACCCTCTAATTATTAAGGTTGCTTCTATCCAGTCTGCTCGCGTGCAGGTGTATTTCATCGATAACGACGATTACTTTGCCAAGCGCATGATAGAGCGCGACGAGCAGGGTGTAGAGTACGATGATAATGGCGAGCGTGCTATTTTCTTTGCACGTGGTGTACTCGAGACTGTTAAGAAGCTGCGCTGGGTGCCCGATATCATCCATTGTCAGGGTTGGATGGCAGGCGTAGTGCCTTTCTATGTAAAGACCGCCTATCGCGACGAGCCCTCGTTTGCCGAGACCAAGGTTGTAACCTCGCTCTACAATAAGAGCATCGAGAAGGATTTCGGTTCTGATTTCAAGCAGTTCATGGAGTTCCGCGATGCTACACCCGAGTTGCTTACCGATTATAAGGATCAGTTCGACTTCGACGAGTTAGGCAAGTTGGCTATCGACTATAGCGACGGTGTTATCCAGGCAGTACCCGATGCCAGCAAGCTGCTGTGCGACTATGCTGCAGCTAAGAACAAGCCTCTGCTGGAGTATCACGAGGACTTTGGCGATGCCTACGAGGCATTCTACGAGTCGCTCTATGCCGACGAGGCCAAGTAAGAGAAATATATCAAAACAACAATACATGAAATTTAGATTGTTTACAGCGATTGCACTTACCGCAATGGCGATGACTTCTTGTAGCGAGGACACCGACACCATCGGTTCTTCGATTACTAACGAGACCGACAAGATGGTTTACTCTACTGGTATCTACCAGGCTACATCGAAATCCATCTTAGCCGACTCGATATATTCCAAGACCGTCGACTTCTATCTGGGCAAGGTTAAGGATCCTGAGACCAATTCGTACGTTAAGAGCGAGTTTATGGCTCAGTTTAATATGCTCGAAGACTTCACGCTTCCCGATGAGAGCGATATTGTTGGCACCGACGAACACGGAATTGTAGCCGACTCATGCGAGCTCTGGCTGATATTCGACCGCTCAAACTGCTACGGCGACTCGCTCACACCGCTCAAGGTTAAGGTACAGGAGCTGTCGAAGCCTGTCGAGGACGGTCAGTACTACAGCAATTTCGATCCCTACACCCAAGGCTATGTACGCGCCGACGGTTTGCAGAAGAACACCACGTTCTCTCTCTCAAACCTGCACTATTCTGATAGCCTTCGCAGCACAAAAGGCTACACCGAGTTTGCAAGCATTTCGTTCAACGATCCTTATACCGATAAGGATGGCAACACCTATAAGAACTTCGGCACATATCTCATGCGCCAGTATTACAAGAACGCTAAGAACTTCAAGAATGCCTATACCTTTGTTCACACATTGGCACCAGGCTTCAACTTTCAGGTTACCGACGGTCTGGGTGTGATGGCCAAAATCGCACGTATCGATTTGATTAGCAATTACAGCTATCTTGATAGCGACACCACAACCACAGGCGTTATCTACCTGTCGTCAACCCCCGAGGTACTGCAGACAGCACATATTGAGAACGACAAGGGCGCTCTCGATCGCCTGGTAAATGATAACAGCTGCACTTACATCAAGTCGCCTGCCGGTATCTTTACCGAGGTAACCCTGCCTGTAGATGATATCTCGCAGAATCACGCCAGCGACTCGCTGCTGTCGGTAAGCATCACCTTCAATCGCCAGAACAGCGACGTTCAGAACGTTCAGTTCCCCATCAGCACCCCCGACAATATCTTGATGGTACAGAAGGACAGCCTGAGCACATTCTTCGAGAACGAAACCATGTACGATTACACCACATCGTTTATGGCCTCACTCAGCACCAATGCTTACACCTTTAGCAACATTGGTAACCTGATTACACAGATGGCACGCCAGAAGGCCGAGGGTTTGAAGAGCGATGCTAACTGGGTGGCTAATCACCCCGATTGGAACAAGGTGGTACTGGTACCTGCCGCTACCTCAACTTCTACATCTTATGATAGCTATGGCTACAGCACAACCACTGTCACTGGTGTTCACCACAATTTGGGGCTTTCAAGTACCAAGCTGGTGGGCGGAGCTAACTCGCCTATCGAGGTAAAGGTAATCTATGCCAAATTTAAACAGTAAACAGTTATGGCCGACGGATTTTTAGAGAAGCATCACGAGGATTACGAAGCCCGCAAGGCGGCTTGGATCCGCAAAAAGAAGCATCTGCCTAAGGCTAAAGCCAGAAATATAGAGCGCCCCGATGATGAGGCGCTCTAATTTTTTTGTCCGCCGTGCGGAACCTTAACCTAAAATCTTGAATTTTGCGAATTTAAGCAGCAGCTGTTTGGTGCCTGCATTGGTAAATTCTACCGTAGCCTTGGTGTTCTCGCCGGTACCCTCGATACGTACCACCGTACCCACACCAAAGCGCATATGCTCTATGCGTGCACCCTCGTGCAAGTCGCCAGCACTCGGATCGCTGGCCATGGGGCGTGGTGCCACCGCATTATACACGCGTTTAAAATTGGCGCCAAACGGGTTCACGGGCTTTTCGGGCTGTCGTGGCGCCACCGCTCTGGGCTTCGGGTCGGCCTTAAACTGCGTAGCCACGGGACGTGGGTTCTGCATCCACTCCGGACCTTCGCTCTCGTAGCGACTGCCACGACTGTAGCCACCCGTATTGCCTGTGCCGTAAGCCCCACCATCGTAACGGTTGTAAGCCTTGCGCTGGGGTGCGCCAAAGCCGCCCAAGCTGCCAGCCTCGCTGTGCATCTCTAACAATTCGGGGTCGATATCACGAATAAAGCGCGATGGCGTGTCGTACTCCATGCGTCCAAAGCGGAATCGGTTCTGTGCACACGTCAGTATACAATGCTTCTCGGCACGTGTGATTGCCACGTACAGCAGGCGGCGCTCCTCCTCCAGTTCGCGAATCGAGTTGGTACACATCGGACTCGGGAAGATGTTCTCCTCCAGTCCCACCACAAACACCGTGGGGAACTCCAGTCCCTTAGCGGCATGAACCGTCATCAGCACCACCTTATCATTACTGTCGCCATCGTCGCTGTCCAAATCCGTCAGCAGCGCCACCTCCTGCAGAAAGTCTGGCAGATACACCTCGTCGCCCATATCCTCCTCGCGGCGACTCTCCACAAAGTCCTGCATACCGCCTAAGAACTCCTCCAAGTTCTCCTGGCGCGAGATATCCTCAGGATTGCGCCCGCTGTAGATATCCTTACTAATGCCCGAGTTCATAATGATATCATGCCCCAGTGTGTAAGCATCCTCGGTTTGCAGGCGCTCTATCCAGCCCTCTATCAGCTGTCTGAAGTTCTGTATCTTCGTCATCGTACCCTTGCTCACGTCCATGGGGAACAGCATGGGGTCCTTAATCACTCGCCACAAGCTTACGCCGTAAGTCTGCGCCGTTTGTATAATCTTGCCCACCGTAGTGTCGCCAATGCCACGTGCCGGGTAGTTGATAATGCGCTTAAACGCCTCCTCGTCATCCGGGTTGGCTATCAGGCGGAAGTAAGCTATCACGTCCTTAATCTCCTTGCGCTGGTAAAAACTCAGTCCACCGTAAATACGGTACGGAATGCCGTCCTTGCGCATCTGCTCCTCAAAGCTTCGGCTCTGCGAGTTGGTGCGGTACAGTATGGCAAAGTCGCTCCAGTTGCAATGGTCCTGTCGTTTCAGTCGCTTAATGTCCTGCGTTACTATCAGCGCCTCCTCGCGGTCGCTATAGGCAGGCTTCAACTGCAACTTCTCGCCGTGCTCGTTTTCCGAGAACACGTTCTTGGGTATCTGTCGCTCGTTGCGACGAATCAGCGAGTTGGCCGCCTGTACAATCAGCTGCGTAGAGCGGTAGTTCTGCTCCAGCTTAAACAGCTTGGCATTGTTATACTGACTCTGGAAATTCAGGATGTTATCAATGTTAGCGCCACGAAAGCTGTAGATACTCTGCGCATCGTCGCCCACCACGCACACCTTCTGGCGCTCCTTGGTAAGCTGGTACACTATCTGCTGCTGGGCGTAGTTCGTGTCCTGATACTCATCCACCAGCACAAAGTGGAATTTCTCCACGTATTTCTGTCGTACGTCCTCGTTCTTCTGGAACAGCACCCATGTCTGCACCAGCAAGTCGTCAAAGTCCATCGCGTTAGCCTGTCGACAGCGCTCCGCGTACCTTATATATATATTAGCCACCTGCGGACGTTTCTGAGTAGCGTCGTCAGCTGCCCAGGCACTCTGCTGGTAAGCCTGTGGCAACAGCAAGTGGTTTTTGGCCAGCGATATACGGTCTGCCACCGATGATGGTTTGTACACCTTATCGTCCAGCCCCATCTCTTTGATGATGGTCTTTACCAGCGATCGAGCATCCGTCTGGTCATAGATGGTAAAGTTGGCGTTGTAGCCTATCTTATCCGCTTCGGCTCGCAGTATGCGTGCAAACACACTGTGGAAGGTGCCCATCTGCAGGTAGCGTGCCTGCTCCTCGCCTACCAGGCGTCCAATACGGTCCTTCATCTCGCGGGCTGCCTTGTTGGTAAACGTCAGCGCCAGTATCTGCCAGGGCTTCATCCCCTGTTCCAGCAGCCAGGCAATCTTATACGTCAGCACACGTGTTTTACCCGATCCGGCACCCGCAATCACCAAGCTGGCACCGTCGCAGTACTCCACCGCAACGCGCTGACCGTCATTTAGTTCGCTTAGTATATCAATGTTCATTCTTATCTTTTCTTGTATTGCAGATGCAAAGGTACAACAAAAAAATAAGTCCACAAAATTTTTCAGAGAATTCTACCCCCAAAAGACACAAAGTGGTACAGATGGCAGATGGCAGTTTTATTTTAACGCCCTTATCAAAGGCATAGCACCAAGAAGAATATATGAACACATTTATTATTAATAATTATATAATATATATATTATATAATTATTAATTTTTAAATACGTTAGTATGTAGAATGTCCAAAATAAAAACTGCCATCTGCCATCTGTACCAAATCACTTTTTTTTAGCGTGCTTTTATTTGTGTCTTTTTTGAAGAATAATTTGTAAAACCATTGAAAATTTCGTATCTTTGCAACGTCAAAACAAAGATAGCGATTATGCTCGTTCACGCGAAATAAATATTTCCTACGTGCACTAAGAAAATTTTCTACGTGTGGCCGCAAAAATCAAGATCGGCAGAGAGACAAGTACCTACAACAAACAATATACAAAAATACTTTACAGGCCCAAACAACAAAGTCAAGTCATAACAACACAAAAACGAACAAACATGGAACTTAGATTATTGCTATCCTTAGTGCCTCCAACTGCATGGACAAAAAATAGGGTCTGCAGTTTGATTGCGAACCCTATTAGATTTATTATTCTGTCGTTGTCGTCACTTCAACCGTAGGATAATTACCAATGGTGTAAGTGTATTGGAACTTGGTTTTGAATTTGCCGGAATTGGATGTATCGCCATACCACGTGGTAAGATTGGTATTAAGCGTAGAAACCAATGTACTCAGGGCGGAGTTGGTAAGTGACGTTAGCTGGTTGGCTTGGTAGCAGCCTATAGTGGTGCCGCTATCGGTGCCTGTCAAATTACCTTCACCAGTGTAATAGCAAGCATGGATTGTGCCCGTGCTACTGTTAGTGCCTACCAGAGCGCCAGCGGTAGATCCATCGGCAAATGTCACATCATCGATAACTTTACAACCACCGATGATACCGGCATTGGTACCTGCCAGGGCACCCGTACTAACCTCGCCAATGGTAGTAATGTACAACTGCTCAACACAAGCTTTCTCGCCCAGATTAACAAACAGCGGACTGCCATACAATCTATTGATATAACGATCACCTCCAAGGAATGTACCTTGGAAAGCATTTTTAGCATCACCGATACCTATCCATGTTACAGGCGTAATATTAGAGGTGCTATCTTCGGCGCTGGTCTTGGCGGTGCTGGCCTGCATGGTGATATCGGCATCCAAGCGCACATACTTACCTTGAAAATCGTAGTAGCCACCATTAACCTCCTTGGCAAACGACAGCAACTGCGAGGCCGATTTTATGATGTAAGGCTTGGTAACCGAACCATCGTTACCATAGATATCCCAGATAACATTGTTGGCATCCTGATACAGCCAAGTGGCATCATCAACGGTAGCGCTACTCATGTTGTGAGTGGTTACGCTGCTGTTGATATCCATAAAGGTAGATTTCTTACGCAGCTCGCCCAGGTCGGGGGTTGCCACGTATTCCCAGTCGTTATAGGTTACATTCATAAACATCTGCTCGTTCTTGTGGCTCAGCGAGATATTGAGTGTGGTGCATTTGCCCGACTGGAAATTAACCAATTTTAAGAACTTACCCGTATAGGTTTTGGTAAGCGTGGTGGTATTATCAGCATCGGGATATTTTACGGTAAACTGGAACTGCAGGTACTTATCGCTATTGGCCGTAACACCATGGAACGTAGCATCCTGCGGCGTGGTAAGTCCGTAAAAGGTAAACGTCTTACTCTGGGCTTTTCCTTCGCCTTTTGGTTCGGCGCACCAAAGGGTGATATCTCTGGTGGTCTGAGTCTGCCCTGTAGCATCAAAATCAAGTACCGTAACATCAGTCATGCTATTGGCACCCCAAGTGTATTTACAAGGCTGGGCAAGCAGTTTAAAATCGCTAACGGTAACCAATGTATCAAGCGAAGTGGCGCTTGCGGCAAAATCCTTGATGTTTACCACTACACGCACACCGCTCAGGGCATGGTTAAAATACACGGTGGTGGTTAAGCCACCAGCATCGGCCTTGGTGGTATCGCTATAAAGAATCAGCGGGTCTTCCTTTTCGATAGCATCTTTGCTGCCGTAAGTGATAGCATCTTTACCATAGCCCAGTTCGCTGGCATAGGTATCGCTACCCGTACTATTAGCCACGGCTTGCCATTGATAACCTGATGGCACACTATAACCAATAAAGGTGTGATTGTTATGACCATCGGTCCAGTATATTTTTTCAGGATCGGTAGTGGTGCCGTTTGACGCGCGATTCCAACTGCTACCACTATAAACGTAGTGGATATTACTATAGGTAAAAGACTCGAGCGGATTATCGGTACGCCTGATAGTAGTAAACACGATGTTATCGTTAGCCACAAACTTTGTGCGACCTAAGCCAACCTTCAAAGTATCGACAGTTGCGGCACGGGTTGACGCAGCACCTGTGCCATTAATGCCAACCTGTAAGCCTTTTATCTCCAAAGCCTCATCGTATTGAGGCTGCAGCACATCATCGTTGGTATTACAGGCCGTAAGGAGTGCCATCAGGGCCAAAAACAGTATATGATATCGTTTCATTATTGTATATTCATTGTTACATTATAAAGTTTACCAGCCTCGAAAGTGGTTTGAGGCAGCGACATACTGTAACGCTTCTCGCCATCGCGCAGCCAGAAGGTGGCGGTGCTACTCAGCGTGCAGGGAGGCACTATCAGGCGATAGATTTTGCTGCCAGCATTATAGGCAGTATAGGTAGCATCTTGCGAGATGGTACTGATGGCGGTGGTGTAGGCAAACCCTTTACTGTCATCTATCACAGCCACGCCTATCACGGTGCCATTCTTGTCGGCGGTGCAGCTATGCTTTTTCAGGTAGCCATAATTATTAGAGTTAACCTTACTCTTTTCGGCGTAGTAATCGCCTACAATCACCTCGGCCTGATCGATAGCAGGCATGTCTTCGAGGGTAAGCACAGCATTATCCGAAATACCCAGCCTTTCATCGGCAACTACCGTAACCTTCAGCGCTGCCATTACATGCTTAAAGCTGAAATGTACATTGTACGAGCCGGTTTGCTGGATAGTTTGTGCCCACATCAGATCGCTGGCCTTATAATCGGCCTCCTTACTCTGGTTGGCGTGGAACACGTTGCTATACTGCTCAACACGTGTGCCGCTGCCTGCCATAAAAATCTGCTCTTCGCTCCAAGTCTGCGCCGTAAACACATAGGGTGTTTGCTGAGCCAGGTAGCGCTCGTAGATATTGGGCGATGCCGAAGCACTATAGTCGCCATTGATATCGTAGCCATCGCTTGCTGTGAGTGTGGTCCAGGCCTTAGAGGTGCTATCCCACTTTAGCAGCCAGAAAGCATCGAAACTATTGCCATATGTAGTTTCGCCAAACTCGGTATGCGACGAGAAGGGACAGATAATCTTGAGTTTGATTTTATCGCCAGCTTCGAAGGCATCACCTACGAGATTGGTACGGGTTGTGCTCTCGCCCTCGAAATCCTCGACAGAGGTTGAGAACGACAGGATGCCCTGCTGCAGAGCCTCATCGGCCTCGTCGGCCTGACAGGCAGCCATCAGCGCGGCTATTCCAATTATAAATATCTTGTTTATCTTCATAAATGCGTGCGGTTATTATTGTGACACCAGCGTGGGATACAGATGGGTATAGCCCACGGTTGACGACTGATACACCATGCTACATGGGTATTTGGTGCCAATGGTAGTATCGTTATACTTATCGATGCCCAGGTTCATGGCCTTCCAAGGGGCCAGACCGTACATCTCGTTCTTCATATTAGCGCTCAGCTTGGTTTTATCTACATCGTCGCCAATCAGATAATCGTTCTTGGCCTTAAGCACATGCGACTTGCTGCCGCGGATATAATCGTCGTAATCGTAATCATCGGTCTTAGTGCCAACGGCGTTGGTACCCGACGATTTCTCGGTATCGTAGTAACAGTACATAAAATCGTTTAACTTTACATTGTCATTGCCCACCAAGGCACCGGTGCCCGAGGTGATGCCCGATGCAGCCTGCATACAGCCCAGCATGGTAAGCTTATCAGCCGAACCCACCAAGGCGCCACTGGCATTACCCACATGGATGCAGCCTACTACATAGCTGTTACCCGACAGACTGTTGGCAATGGCACAATTAGTGCTGTTGCACAGCAGCGAGATGCCGGCGATATAACAGCCCCACCCCGTTTTTTCGTTACTAGATGTAGCGATGTTAAGCAGACTAGTATCGTGGGTGCTCTCTATACGCAGGTTGGTAATGGCACCATCCATCACGTTATCGAACAGATACTTGTTTGTGAGATACAAATTCGACAGCTTATGCCCGTTGCCCTTAAAGTTGCCCCTGAAGGGTTTGCTGCTATCCTCGCCGATGCTGGGCAGAGCCCAATCGTACAGGTCGAGATCGGCTGTTAGGTTCACCTCGTAGCGATTGCCAAAGTCGGTATCGTAAAAGTCCATCGGCCCTTTTACGTAGTCCTCGATAACATGGGCTGCCTGGGTAGATACGGTGGGATAGAAATGGGGATAGAACACATAGCCAAGTTTCTGGGCAGAATCTTTTGTAATCACATCACCATTCTCTAATTTCCACCAATAGGTTTTGAAGCCATCAGAATCCGTAATCACATTGCCACTACCATCCGTACGCACATCGCCACGGGTCAATCCAGTCATGCGTGTAGCTGCTTTACCGTTTACCAACTTAATAAAGGTGATGAATTGTGTTTGGTTGGCAATGCTGAATGTAGGTAGGAAATCGCCACCTTCAAGAGCCGCTTTGGCAGCGGTTACGTAGGCACTGGTCCACCAGGTAAAATCGAGAGCGTCCTGAGTCTTTGCCTGATCTGTTGCATTCTTAGTACCAAGGTTCTGCTCATCCCACTTAAAACTGTCGGCAGCTGTAATGGTAAACTTATCGTAATGATAGCCCACACTAAACAGATAACTATAGCCCGCCTTGAGAGTTAAGCCGCTGGGGAACATAGGCGTTACACCATCGCTCTTCATAATATCGCTGAGTGCAAAAATATGATAGTTGCTCTCGCTACCTGTAGAGCCTGTGGTGGTGCTTCGGTCGCCATTGTTCACATCGTACAGCCACACCTTAAATCGGGTGCAGGCTGGCAGCGTTAGTTCTTCGCCAGCGCTCTCCTTGCTCATGTCGAAGGGTATCGACATCATGTACAGGCGACCGTCGTTAGCATTAAACTTGGGGTGCTGAACGGTGGTACGGATAGTGGCAGAATCCAGCATGCCAATCTTTCTGATACCCGTTGTGTCCATCTCGAAATCCTTAAAGCTGGTGGTATTGTTGTAACGATCCTGAGTCATTGCCGTGAGCAGGAAAGTCTCATCATCCACACCGGCTGGCATACACATCTTGTGATATACCGCCATCACCGAGTCGCGTTCCTTCTTGGCTTGTGCCTCAGTCTTGGCAGTCTCCTTATCATCGTTAGCCTTGGTATCGGCATTATCTTGACGCTTATAGTCCTCCCAATCGGTACAGATGGTAGCGCTGCCGAACTCGTTACCCGCCTTGCAGGTGAGTCCGATACGACAGGTGATATGGCGCATGGTGAGCGGGATGCTCTTGGTGGGGCCAGATACGGTTACCCAATCGCTTACGGTGTAATCAGGATAGTAGCTACCTTGGGTATTGGCATTCAGCACACCAGCCAGGTTGCTGCGGCCCCAGGCACGGAAACGCACAACGCTACCGTTCTCCCAAGTAAGCGAGTCGGCAGCAGTCTGCTCAACCATTTTTCCATCCGAATCCATCTTCAGCTTACCAGCCATGGGCACCCAATCGTCGTTAAGCGATACCGAGGTGCCTGTAGCATAATCCTTCTTCAGATAATAGGTACGGAAGATGGTATCCTTCTCGAACGTAGTGCCAGCGGCATCGGCAGCATACTGACGGAAGATACGCATCTGGTCGCCCTCGTTAAACGAGCCATCGTGGATATAGGTGGTACGTGTAACAAAAGCATCGGCCATCGACGTGCTGAAATCTACAGCCTGCCCCAGCAAAGATTGCTGCTCCTCATTGAGCGACAGCGTATCATCGTCGGCAGTACAAGCAGCCAACGACAATGCTACACAGAAATATATTATTTGTTTAATCTTCATCATCTCTTAATAAGTTGGAAGTGTTGGGGTGTTATTTTTTACTGCACCATTTGCATCCGTACAGTTATTTACATAACCGGTGATGGTGGCGCCATCTTTAAACAGGCAAGCACCCGAAATTTTTGTGTTTACCACCTCGGCACGCCAACCGGTAGTGGGAACCCATGTGGTGCCCTCAAGGTGTACGTTAGCCTCCCAAGGTTTTGTTTTATCGCTCTCCTGGGCGGTGGTGTAAGTTCCGTTTAAGCCATCAAACAGATAGGCACGAGAGCCAGTAATGGTGATGGTTTTATCTTGGGCATCCAGATGACCTGTAAAGGTAAAGTCGGCAGGGAAGGTATAATCATCAGTATTGATGGTAATATCATTCTTCAAGATAAAGTAATCGCCATGGTGTGCCCCACCATTGTAAGCCTGCAGCAGCATGCTTATCCATTTGGCATTGCTTACATACTGCGCCGAATCGTCCTGAGCGTCGGCATCGTACAAATGTCCATCGGTAACGCCCACTTTCAAGCTGTCGTTAGTATAGGCACGCTGCCAACTGCTACCTGCCGTTGACAGGTTGTTACCATTCTGGTTGTTAACGCCATAGTAATTATCGCTATAGCTCGATTCTTTCCACTTGCGAGCACCGGCGCTTTTATAGTCGATACGCTCGGGGGTTACACGCAAGAACACCACCGTCTCTTGGTTGGCGTTCAGGTCGAAGGTATACGTTTTCTCGTACTCCAAACCATTCTCAAGGGTTAGTTCAAAGGTAATCTGGTTGTCGCCATCAGCCGATGTCGTAGCCTCGTCGTACATCACATTGGTACCGGTTGTGGCCTCGGTATAGGTGGGGCGCACAATCAGATCGTAGCTGGGTACCGTTCCATAGTCGACCATCGTATAACCGCTAGCCGTTCCTTTACCTTCGGTTTCGTATGATTGATGTGCCGTTTTCCATTCACCATCGGTAGGATACAGCAGCTCGCCATTGTTTTTCTTATAGATACGGAAATTTTTATAAGCCACAATATTATCCTCTACGATACTACCCAGTTCGCCAAGATAATGAGGTGTAGCCTTGGCTACCTCTATCCATTGGGGCTTGCCATCCTCTACATAATCCAGCATCTTAACCTTACAGAAATGCAGCATGGTTTCATTGCTATCGTGTTCGTTGCCAGGCTTATAGCCTTTAATTTTGGTGTTCAGAATATCATCAATCAGCACATAAGCCTGCACACGTGCCAGACGGTGCTGCAGAGGAATAGTGATACGACCTACCGTAGCAGCAATCTCGGTTGATGGTGGCACGGCGGTGTAATGGCACAAATCATCGTAAGTTTTTGCCCCACCCTGCGCCAAACCATCGGGCACATACGTTCCCTCAAAATAATGCGCACCGTTGCCCAACCACTTGGCATAGTTGCTGGTGGAAGTACTGGTGGAGGTACTAGTGAGGCTATATGTAGTACCATCTGTTGCTAGTGTTAACTTGGCAGTATGCTTGGCATCAGCTTTCTGATAGTAGTTAAGCGTCATACCCGACTGCAAAGCATCCTTAAGCCAATCGATGGTCTCAGCTGCTACAGCGGAACGGGTAGCGGCAGCCGTAGTTACCATATCATCGGTACTCACACCGCCCACGTGGATAATGTTCTCGTCAGTATCGTCAGAGAGCACCTCATCGTGCGCGCTGCATGCCACCAAGAGCACGCAGCCTAACGCCAGGGGGATATATCTTTTTATTCTTTTCATCATCACTTAAAAACTTTTTTCGGTTGGGGTAACGCCATTACGCTTACCAATCAACGATGTATCGCTGCCATTTGGTGTACCCACGCCATAACATTCACTCTGCCACCAGTTGCCTTGGCAATCCTTTGATGTGGCGGTATTATCAGCTGTGCCTATATTAGCACTACCTAAGATACCACCGTGATGGGCATCAGCCTCAGAGATTTTGAAACTGTTAAGGGTGAGGAAACTGGTACAGTCGGTGATGGTAAGTTCGGGATCATCGTTTGAACTCTCCTTTCTCTCAATACCACCCACGATACCACCGTAATAAATCATAGATGAAGTGGTACCAGTTATCGAACTGGCAGAATGAATGATACACTGGCTGACGGTGGCCTTTGATACCGTAGAAACGATACCACCGGCATACTTGCGGCCCTGACTACTATTATTAGTGGTAACCACATTGGCATAGAGCTTAACCAGCACCTCGCAGTTCTTAATAGTAGCCTCATCATAAGCCCAGACCACCACACCAGCGGGGTTCGAAGCCGTGATGGTAACACCGTCGGCAGTCTTCACCTTGATATTACTAATCTCAGCCGTAGACCCATGCACGGCAAAAGCCAATGGCGCAATAGCATCGGTAGCCGATTTTGTATCCTGCGTCGCTGTCAAATCAGCATTTACATATACCGATAAGTCGTGTACTTTACCTGTGATGTTTCCAAATATCATGGCGCTGGTGGTAATGGTTTTATTATTGCCATCCAAATCGTATTTCACATCGCCTATTGAATCGGTAACGATGATATTCTTTGCCAGGCGATAGCAACTATCAGCTTTGTTATAGTACGTGGCAGTAGAAGTAGATTTCTTCAACTCAGCCTCACAATCAATAATACCCGAATAGCGATGATCTTTTGCTGTGGCATTGTTAATTTTCGTAGCATCATCTACATCGTTCTCATCCTTCGTAGGCCAGGCATTGTTCTCGGCATTAAAGGTGGTTACCGAAGGATTTCTTTCGCCTATGATATTCTTGTACAGGGTTTTACTCTGATTCAGGGTGATACCATACTCAAAGGTATTGTTGTTGATATAACCATTGGCACTACCTACGATACCACCACCCTTTTGGGTGCCACCATCCACACGGTTGGTAACGGTGCAGTTCTCGATAATGGCAATCTTACTTGTACTAGAAAGCGATGTGGCAGCAATACCGCCCACATAATCAGAAGTACCACCCGACACCATCAATGCCGAGCTACATTTTGAGATGGTACCCGTATTGTTCACTACCAAACCGGCGGCTGTGGCTTTGGCTTCCTCATTGCTCGTCGTTACGCGGATACTCTCAATCACACCATCATTGGTCTTAGCCACAGCGGCATTTACCTCGCCACCAATCTGTATGGTACCATTCTGCAGGTTGGCAGTAGCTTCCAGAGCATCCAAGAATTGGTGGTTACTAATAAGAGTTTTACCACCCAAGTTCATCGTACTTTTCAGGGTGTAACCGCTATAATCCGACCATGTTTCGCCATAAGTGGAAGAAGTTTCTTCCAGATTAATATTCTCGGTTATCAATGCCACATTTCCTGCCTTGTTATTATCAGACTTCAAGAAGTCGATGAGCTTATCACGCGTATCAATCTTGATAGGTGCGCCGGCATTACCATAGTCGTCGCAAATGCTGGTGGTTACCTCTTCGGTCCAATCCTCGATATAGGCCGACATCAACACCTTACGACTTTCGCGACTCAGCGTTATGTTGATAATCAGGTGTTTGCCTGCCTCCAAATTGTAGCTACCACTATTAGAAGAGTAATTAGCATCGTTATTGGCACAGAACGAGTAATTCTGACCCGACAGACTGATTCTGGTAATCGTGTCGGATGTGGCATTAGTGGTATAATTGTAAGGCTCCACTATCGCATCGTAGCGGGTGGTGCTTACATCAGTATCAGCACCGCCGTTCTTATCCGCATCGTAATTTATCAATTCTTCCGAAGCCAGAGGTGTAATCTTTAATGGCGAGCCAGCGGTACCATACGAGTAAATCGTGGCACTCAGGTCTTTCTTGGCATAGTTAAATGCCAATGCCTCGCGACTCACACCCTCGCCTGCCTTCAGGATAATGGTAATGAGCGAACGCGTGTGCTGCAGATAAAGAGGCACTTTTTTGTAGTCGTCATCATCTTTCACCATCTTCGATTTTTCGTTCAGCGACTTCCACTCCTTGGCGGTATGGTAGTTCAGAGCATTCAAGTCATCGGTGGACTTATTATTTTCAGAATCCCACAGCTGCACATAGCCATAACCCTCCAGACGGTCCTGCAGCAACCATTTATCCGGGTTCGACTGGTCGGCTTCAAGTGTTTTGGTTCCAGCCACAGCATTAAAGGCATAAGGTTTGGTGGTGCTGGTCCAATATAAAGGCGTGGCACCACTCTTGATACTCAGCGTACCAATCGAATCGCCACCGGCAGGCTGATAGGTGCTGGTGCCAACAACGTTACCGTCTTCATACATGTCGATGGTAAACTCATAAGCTTTGTTAACGGCCTGATAAGCCTCCATCTGCTTATTATATTTATCCTCTTCCTCAGTGGTACGTGTGGTAGCCACACTGGGCAGCGCGGTGGTAAACAGCACCTCCTCGCCTTCTTCGATATCGTCCGAGAAGAAGTTGCTCAGCGCTTCGGTACAACCCGTCATCATCAGGATGAAGGTTGTCATCAGCGCTAACTGCGATAGTTTATTTAGATAGTTTATCTTCATGTTGTAGTCTCTCCTAATTTTCGTCAGAAATCGTGCCATCGGCCGAATAATCGGTATCGTCCATATCCCAAGGCAAAATCTTGGCTGTAACATCTGCTATCAAACTGCGGCGCAACTCCATGTTGTAAATGTACTTAGTGCCACTCTTCAGCTCCAGGTTTGTAACACCCTTAAAGGTAGTTACATGTTTTTCAGAAGTTGTATCCTTAGTCTCTCGCCAGGTAATACGAATGCCCTGCAGGGTGCCAAAGGCAATACACTCGAACGACTTGAGATAACCAAACACGGGTGTTGAGCAAACGAACATATTAAAACACGAGCCATAAGGGTTGGCTTTGATCGTTTTCGTATACTTAGAGTCGTCCAAATTGATGGGCGCTGATGTGGCGGCAGATAGCGTGCCATCCGCATTAATGCAATAAGGCACATAACCCGTTTCGGCTACGCCCAACAGCTCTACTTTCTCAATACAGGCAGCATCAATTTCGGCTGAATTATCTGCTGAACCCTTTACGTTTACTTGCACCTGCGCAAACTGGTGCTTAAAGAATAACTTTACTCGGTTAGCCTCGGCTGTACCACCCGATGCGCACGCCGTATCCACAGCCAGAATAGGATCGGGCTGCTCGGTCATCGCTGTCTTTGTACCCTTTTTCAAGTCGTATGCCAGGTAATACTTTTCTTTGTACTGGGTTTGCACTTCGGGAAAGAGTTTCAGCGTACCAGTCGTTGTATCGTCAGTACCGTCTTGAGTCTTCAGTTTGTTATAATCCGTCAGAGCCATAAATATATGATTCAAGCGGTTCTGCCAATAAAAGCACTTAGCATCAACATCAAAACCAGTAGTTTTATCGGTTGTAACATTGTCATCGTTATAGGCCTGATTCCAATATACCGCATTTCCTGTGGCGTTATTAATCTTGAGCCAGGCGGTAGTCATGTTCACATCGGCTACTGGAGCGGCAAACTCAGATTCGTTGGTATCGCTAGCGCCGGCATGGAAGAACATTGAGCACACGAACCTACTACCCTCCGGCATATACGATGCCGAAGAAGAGCGAGTTATGGCAGTATTACCAGCCGAGAACAGCACCGGCATCAAGCCCTTTTGTGTGCCGCCGTTTTCAACCTCAGTCTCCGTGCAAGCCCCAAAAGTCAGAGCTATCGCCATCGCCAAGGCCACCGTGAGCATATATAAATACTTTTCTATCTTCATTGCATTAATCCCAATCAAGCGTTGCGTCACCACTACCTGTATTCTTATCCCAATCCTGCACCAACGCACGGAAACTTATATCCTGCTTCTTAAGGGTGATAGTATAAGTATACTTATTGCCACCCGCCCACTTTGTGATAACTGTACCGTTACTATCCTTACAGGTATTAAGCGTCAAAGAATAAGTAGTCGATTTATCTGGGTCTGTATTATCGTTCAGATTGATAACCAACTTTGCATTGGTATCTATCGTCTGTGGCACCATGATGGTTGCGCCCGAAACAGTCACAGCAACAGTAGATGTTGTGCTACCATCTGGCACCTTGACTTCTCCATCGGCAATATTAATGGTACCATTAGTATAAAGATTACTTATGGTAATAGTGGCCTTACTAAAATCTACAGCAGATGCATCATTGCTTGTTGCCAATTCCACAACCACATTACTCATAGCATGCTTAAAAATTAAGGGCACAACGCCTGTACGTGGGTTGATAACGGAACTTTCAGCATACTCTTTCGAACCTTCTGAATATGTGCCGGTGTGGGCAGCGGTAGTACCCCAAAGCACATCGGTTCCCTGATTGGCAGTTGTATCAGTTGTGGCTACAATTTTCTTTGTAGTTTCCGTACCAGTTGTCGTGGTAGTCATTGTAGCCAAACCACGGAAAAACGAATCATCAGAAGCATTATTCCAATATAGTATGGGATTGCATGTAAATGCACTTCCATCATAAGTAACAGTTGTTTTCTCACCGGTGGCTAATGTTAATAAATCGCCTGTCTTCCACAATGTAAACGAATCGCCGCTACTCAAACTGTTACCTGTAGTACCACTATTACTTGTTACATCGGCGGTGAACTTTATCTCGGCAGTAATTGCTGCACTTACATCGCTCCAATCGGCAAGGGTTGCCTCAACCTCAACAGCCTGTTTGTTCAGGGTGATGGTAAGTTTGTAATTGATACCACTCTGACTCTTGGCCTCCGTGATGCCTGAAGCCCATGCTGTCAGGATGGCATCAGTAAGATACACATCATAATTATTACCATCCATACCGTTGATCGTAGCAAGGAGGTTGCCTGATGTCATAGATCGCAGAGGCACAGCTACAGCCTCGTATGCACAACAAGGTTTATTATCAGTAGTTGTACTGACGGAATTGCGATACATCTGAACATCGGTGGTGGTACCGGTTACCTCAACAGTAGAAGTGGGGGCAGTAAAAGTACCCGTTAAATTCATACCCTTCAACGTAACCGTTGTGTTATTAAAAACCTCAGACTTAAAACCATCACCAGCTACAATCACAATGGTAAACTTACTCATGGCGTGGGTGTAAGGAACGGTAAGTCCTGCGCGATTATCTTTGGCGTGCTGATAAGTAACGGCTGACTGTGCTTTTGACCATATCAGGTCGTTGGCTTTCATCGCGCCATCAGCAGACTGGTCAGCAGCAGTAGTCCAACCAAGCACACCTGTTTCCTTATCAAGAGCCGTTGTTGGAGTACCGCCATTATAGCAGTAGCCATAGTACGACTGCAATCCGTGTCCGTTGGTACGAAGATCTTTTGAATCATCATCAGTTGATTCGCTGAAGTCATCCCAATAAAGAGCTTCTGTGGGGGCGCCGTTCTTGATAGTCACCATTTTTGTTTTAACGACATCTGTAGATGACATATGTCGCACATAACACAACAACTCATCAGAAGCTGCGAACGCACCACCCTCGGCACGCGTTACAGGGCGACTGGCCGATAGGCTCGTCTCGAAAGTCAAAGGCAGACGACTCTCTTCCTGCGAGACTTCTTCGTCGCTGGTGCAACCTGCTAACGTCAGGCTTGATAATGCAAGTATAAGATATTTCTTGATTGTCATTTCCTTAATTTGTTTGTTTAAAACCACACCTCTGTGCTGCCCTCATAGGTTGTCCAATCGGTAAGCGAAACTGTAGCAGAGATAGCTGTCTTGGTAATCGTCAAGTTATAAACATAATGTGTACCAGCCTTCCAGGCATCGGTTACTGCGGCAGCATCGGTAGAGCCCGATGTTTTTACCTTAATGTCAGCCACCGTGGCGTAATACACACTCTTATGAGTCTTATTAGAGTCGCTATACACGGTAATCTTGAATTGTACCTTACCCTTGGCGGTATTCTCCAACAACTGTGGCACGATGATGCCATGATATTCCGTACTACTAGTACCTGCAAGTGCCCAGGTATCGGCATAGGTTGTAACCACAGCCGAGCGATCGCTCAGCAGAATTTGACCATCGGTACCTACGTTCACCAATTCTACCTCGGCATTAGTTAAATCCACATAGTTGGCATCGGTCGAATTGCTTGAAGTAAGATTCACGTCTACCCGACTCATCATATAACGGAAGTTCAAATTGATGGGTTCAGTACGGGCACAAATACCCTCCTGATCCATATACACATTAGTGTGATCAGTACTTCCACATAATGTATTCTCCGCAATCTCAGGCATACCCATCACAAAGTTGCTGGGGAATGTGCTGACATCGTATGCACCGTTGCTTACCTCAACATACTGATGTTGGTCTGTTGCATCTGTCTTTACCTCAGTATCTGTGGGGTAAATACCACGGAAATGATAGTGCTGGTCATGATACGTCCAATACAAAGTATTGGCAAATCCAACTTTACCATTACTATCGATTGTTGGCGAAGTTGTAACCTTGGTATATCCCTTGGCAATATTCTGGTCGTTCAAATATAAATCAAAACTACTAAAACCTGTAGAAGCAGCATCGCCATCTCCTACATGACCAGTCATGTTAATCACCGGATATGCTTTCTCCGCCTCAACATCTACCCAATTGGTAACGGATGCGGTAAGAGTAACACCAGATTTCTTAACGGTGATATTGAAAATGTAATTATAGCCAGGCAGCGTCTTGAAATCAGTATGACCACCTGCGTTTGTGATAGCCGTATGAATCGCACTTGCCGTAATATAGTAGATGTTACCATCGGCATTCAGCACAGCAACCACGTCGGTTGCATTGGCACCGAGTTGTGTACCAGGATAAACAATGGCTTGCTTGATAACGGTAACATTAGTATTACTTGTGCTGGTTGTTCCGGCAATGAGCTTTGAGGCAGTTCCATCACTCGCAGCTGTTGCATCCTGGATATTGATGGTACCCGTAGTGAGGGCGTAATGATTACTTGTCTCATCCACACCAGCCAAAGTGGTAGCTTTAGAGAGATAAAGTGTTGGCTCCTTCTTGAACTTCTTTTCGGTAGCACCAACAGTACCATCGGTAAAACCATCAGAAGCCGTGAGGTTGAATGTAATCTTGCTCAGCGGATGAACGAAAATCATCTTCTTGGCATCATCGCTCTTTCTGTTGGCAAACGTATAGTTTGTGAGATTGTTCGATACGAGGATGTCGCTATTCAGAACGTTCTCCCCGCTGGTGATAACGTTCCAAGGAATACTCTCCCACTCTGCATCAGCAACAGCGGGAGCCGTAGTCTGGCCATCCACAGCCACACCATATACCTTTAGACCTGCTGCCGTATTGGTAGCATTATCCGGGTCGCCAGTACCGTAATCGTCCCAATAGAGCATTTCGTTCTCCGTAAACAACAAGGCATTGACTGTAGGTGCTGCAGTAGTAGCATCTACAGTTGTGCATGTTGTCTTCTGACTGATGGTTTCAGGCGTTTTACCAGCCCATGTACCATCCACCTTTAGGCGAACCTGGGAACCTACCTTCATGGCATAGTAGTTGGTTGTCGATACATCGGCTCGCGTCATGGCGCTTTGGGCTGGGGATGATTCTACACCAACGGTAAAGTCGATGGTGCCATCAGCAGTCCTATCAAACGAATCGCTCACAACCTCGTTTGTGCAGGCACCAAGTACCAGCACAAACGAAGCCATCAACGAATATATAAAATCTTTTCTTGTCATTTCAAAGAATTAATCTTCGAGAGTAATATCCTGATTTGTTGCAGTAACCTTTGTCCAATCTTCAACTGTACAAGTTACATTCTTGATACCAGCCTTGGTGAGCGTGAAGGTATAGGTGTAGTTGTGGTTAGGGTACCAGTAAGTAATCGCACTATTTGCGGTCTGATTCTGACTGCCACCGTTAGCCGAAGCAACGATTTCGCTCAGCTTCTTAACCACGTAGTACTGGTTGTTATCGGGCGTCTTAATGGTGATGCCTACATACAAATTGTCTCCAGATGTACGAACCAAAGCCTGTGGTACTACATAATATGTAAAGGCACCTGTTTTATTATAGGTACCGTCTGTTTTGTCAATACCTGCTTTAGGTGCAGTGAATGTTGCGCTATTTGTAAGCGTAGTGCTGGTAACAGTTACAAGACCGTTACCCATATTTACTTTACCATCAGCATAGAAGTAGGTCAGAGACACTTCACACTGTGCAGAGGTAGTACCAGTAGTTTCCAATGTTACGTGATCTGCGCTCGCATCCTTGGTTGTACGCAGAATAACATCAATCTTACTCATCATGTGCAATTCTGTCAAGGCGATGGTAGAGTTGGTGGCACCGATAGCAGGACTGATAATAGCAGCATAACCATTAGTTGTATCATATTGGAATGGACTGGCTACATCACTGGTTACTCCATCAACTGTGACCTCCTTAAGAATTGGAGCACCCCAATGATAATCGGTTGAACCAGAATTGATTACGAAATAGTCATCAATAGTATCATCATCAGCCCCCACAATAGTTGTACCCGCATTTACGGTACGGAAGTGATAGAACGCCTTGTTATTCTCGAAGTACCAGTTAGTTTCCCACTTAGTGCCATTTTGAGTCAGAGTGGCTTTATTTGTTGTTGTATAGTTACCACCCCAGTTCTTGGCGCTACTTGCTTCTGTGCTGATAGCGTCAGAGGCATCGTTCAGTCTGTACAAATCAAAATTACTGCTAGCATAACCATTAGAGCCAAAGAGGCTGAGTGTGATGTGAGAGTTATCCATTTTCTGATCCTCGGCTGTTACATATGTCCAAGGCTCGAGTGTAGCAGTAACGTCGATAATCTTTGTCTTACCCACAGTAATATTGAACACGTAGTTACGGCCCTTCTCCATGGTGATGGTATTTGTAGTACTCTCAGTAATACCATCTTTACCATTCAGCGCACCAAACATCATATCTTGAGTGATGAAGTATTTGTTATCATCGATGATGAACTGCAATACATTATGGTTATCACCGTCGGTAATTACATAACCAGGCAGCATCTGAGCTATTAGCGAAAAAGATGCGCCATCAGCAAGCTCAGACGCAGTAGCCATCTTGGTAATACCCGTGGTAGCTTCATCGTTAGCCCATACACCTGTCTCCATGTTCAACTTTCCAGAGGTAGGTGCTTTCAGGAATTTAACGTTGGTGATAGTTCCATCAGTATCTGCCGTAAAATTGAAAGAACCTGTGCCAAAATCACTACTCTTAAACAGATTAATGGTTACACGGCTCAGAGCATGATTGAACTTCAGGTTACCCTGATCAAACTTACCTGGGCCATCGGTAATTGTATTATCCTTCAGGCGAAACATAAGATAACCATTATTTACATCCGTATAATCAGTAGCGGTATAATTGTAAGACTTTGCACCGCCGGTGCCGTCCTTGCTGATGTTGTTACTATAGGTAAGGTCTTCGGCATCAATGGTAGTAAAACCTGTTATGTCGGAAGACGTGCCACTCTGATCGGCAGAAACAGTCCATGAAATCTCCTCTGAGAGTTTTCCATCGCTCCATGTGGCATCACCAGAAAGCAAGTTAACGAGAGTTTTTCCGTTGTTCTTGGGTGTCGTGGCCTTAGGTACTGCTACAGCAAAAACAGACAGCTGTGCTTCGCGTCCAAAGGCATCATCCCAATAACGAACATTATCATCACTTGGAGCCTCAATAGATGAATAAGATTCAGCTTTCTGCGTTGCATCTTTCGATGCATTCGCATAAGTGCGGGTCTCACGAATCTTACCTGCATTCGAAGCATTTGTACTGCGGATATGCATAGCTATCTGTGTTGCATCAGCAAAACCATAACGTGTGGTTGCTGCAGAGTTATCCTCGCCAATAAACGAGATAGCTGTTTTGTTACTTGGATCGGTGGCGTTGGCATCGTTTTCCAAGTCGTTTGAACATGCTGCTGATACCAAAGCGGTAGCAAAAAGCAGCGGGTAGAAAAGATTTTTCATTTTTGTTTGTATCCTATTTTTGTGTTATTATTCTATTATTTTTCGAGATTAGTCTCTATATCGCCTGTGACATCGGTCCAAGGTGTAAGTTCGGCGCTGAAATCGATAGTCAGCGGATAAAACTCTGACACCTTTAAGATGTACGTATATATGTAGTTCGACTCCCAATCAAAGGACTCGATGCTATTTTTGTCGTCTTTGATAGCGATATCTGTATAGTGGATGGTCTTAGAAGTTTTGTTATACACGATATGACCATCAGTACTTACGAAATCACTTTTATAATCCAGTCCGTAAACATCGAAAGATATCGTAAGCTTCACTCCCTTCTGTGGAACCTGCAGCATACCATCTGTACACTCGAAGAAGTAAGCATTATTGCGATCTACAGCTTTATTAAGTTCGCCCTGTTTAGTTTCATCTGTCTGAAGGAGTATTCTTTCGTCGTCAGTAGTAGCCTTTGTTGTTTCGATAAACGAGCCGTGCAACATATCGCTGTTTTTTAAATCGGCGGTATAGCCCTTGCCCTCAGTTACATAATTATCTGAAACAGCTTTTACCTTCACATTATAAATATAGAAGTTGCTTGGTGTTTCCTTTTCGTAGTTATTATAGATGGCAAAACGCACCTTCGACGTAATATGATGAAATGGCAATGCCACATAGCGATCGTATGTAGTAGTAGCACCATTCTGAGTACGGTCCTTGCTTATTATCGTATTATTCAGTAGATCGACATCCTTCTCGTTTGAGCCATTAGGACACTCTACCTGTGCAGGCATATAAGGCTCTGCACCTGCAGTCAACACGCCGTTATTGCATGTCTGATATACAAAAGCGGATGTGGTTGGAATCTCCAACTTAGTATCTGTCAGTGTGAATTTACTAATGTCACTAGCCGCAGGACAGGGACTGATAGCATAAAAACGGTAAGGGAAAGCATTGGTATCCCAATAGCGCTCTATCTGAGTTTTGTAATAGCCATCGGAAGTTGTACCCACATAGTCCCACTTCGAGTTATTAGTCCAAAGGCTGGTTTGGTATTTCACCTCGTACTTATCCATCACTACGGATTGTTTGGTAGAAGCGAAACCTTTCCAACAGCCAACAAGGAAGCCTTGCGTTAGATAGTTGGTGGTGGTAGCGGCACGCGTAACAGATGCACTCATCACAGCCTGACTGAATTGCATGGGCACACTTCCGTCAGCCACATCTTCCTCTTGAATGGTAGAGTCGGCGGTACAAGCGGTAAGGCCAGCGCACAAAAGTACGCCAGCCCACCACAGGGTAAAATTATAATTTTTAGTATTCTTTCGTAACATCAGTTGTATAATCTTCGATAGTAGCACCATCAAACACAATAGGATAAACCTGAGGAGTTGTAGGAACCGAAGGTGTTGTGATGTCGGGGTTTGTAGGACTAGTAGAACCAGTTGAGCTCTCAGTAATCTTGAATGTATAGGTGTACTTGGTGTTAGGCTGCCATGCAGCGATATAGTTTCCTGAGTCATCCTTTGCAGGTACATATACACGAGCATCCTTAACAGTAATCTCCTCGCCATTATCATCGGCAATCAGCTTGTAAGAAACGTGGAAGGTGAAACCAACCTCGCTTGTTGTTGGCTGAGCTACAGGATAATATACAGTAGGTGATGTGGCAAAATCTTTCTGCGTTCCAGTTACTACAGCCTCGGGGATGACGTTGTATTTTACATTTCTTTTTGAAGTAATCTCTTCCAGACCGTTTTCTTTATCTTTATCAGGGATAGCAAACTTCAAATTGTCATGAGTTGTTTTGGCATCAGTATAATTAACATTAGCTGTAGGGCTAGTCACATTACTGTAATCTATAGTAGCACCGCAGGTGGTGTAATACTTAGTTTCAGTGGCACTTGCGCCGTTAGTGGTCTCAGTTGCAGTAGCAGGAGTTGCCTGAATACCTGTAGGATCTCCATTAGCATCATTTCCAATTACATCGATAATCTCTACTCTGTAACCACGCACGCTCTCATAGAAGCGCAGGTTTACCTGAGCACCCAGGTGCTTGAATGTAAGCTTAACATCCTTCAGTTCGGCATTGGTTGCCTGAGCACCGGCATACATAAACTCCTGCAATGAAGGATCATCGTAACCAGCAGTCTGAGCAGCCGCCTTAACTGTTATCTTCTTTGTATCATAGTCAAAGCTCACGTTTTCACTACGATAAGGCGCATAAGCATAGAAGTTGGTATTAGTGTAAGCCAAGTCCCAGTAACGCAGATACTGATTATCGTTGACAGACATATATTCTTTCTGAGAAGCCTTGTAGAAACCAGCATCTCCATCATAATCATATTCACCTTTTCCAAGATACTCGTAGAACCAAGGAGACACGTGGTCTGCTACAGTGTCTGTGCTTGCTTCCCATGTTGAGTCAAAAACTTTAGAGTTGTCATATCCTATGTTTGTACCATTAGAGTAACCTACCAGATAGTTATCCATCACCTTCTGACTCACCAACTGAGTATCATCTTTCTTCACTTTGTAGGCCCACACACCAAAGTTGTAGTGGCCCATGCTTTCAAAACTTGCGGCACGGGTGATGTTCTTTTTCTCTACACTAAAAGCAATTGGTGCCTCGGCGCCACCTGATGATGAGTTGTTTACCAGGCCATCGCTGCTGCAGCTGGCCAGGGCCATGGTTGCGATTGCGAATAATACTTGTTTTTTCATTTTGCGTAACTGTTTAATATCGTGTTATTATTATTATTTCGTTGTTTTAAATCTCAATCTCCCAGAACACCTCATCGTAATCCTCGACGGTGGGGACAAACAAACTGCCACTACCCGACTCTTCGCTTTCGGGAGGGGTAAGCTTTGAGCAGTCGATCTTTACGGTAAGAATACCTCCGTGTGCCTGCGACAAACATTGGTCGGTAACCTCGAACTCGTAGGTCTTCACCTTTCCGTTGTTCCACACCAAATCGTAATACAGATAGTTCTTCAGGTTACCACGTGTACCTGCGTAGGTAGCGCCCGAACGGGTGTAGGGCTCGTTATCGCAGAGTCCGAAAGTGGTGAGTTTTCCACCAACGATATCGCACACCTGGCCATCAACCGTCTGGTTTTTCTTCATGCGGGTGTTAAAGTAAACCACAGCGGGGGTGTTGCTAGTATGACCCGTATTTACATTGGTGGCACTCGCCATCGACGATAGCGCCGCATTACCGTTTACACCCTGAATCTTACCATCCTCGTTGTTATACAGGATAAACTGCACCAGATAGATATATACCAGCGGGCGCAACTTTGCCTCGAGGTGCTTGATGTAGATATTCTCGACGGGGTCGTACTCGTAATCGTTCAAATCGCTCGATATATACACGTTCTCGGTATAGGCGGCATAGAAAATCTCGGGCTGGTTAAGCAGTCCTATCACGCCGGTAGTGTCGCCACTCGTTGCGCGACTCATATTCAGGATGCTTCGCGAGATGCCTCGTGTACCTGTGGTGGTGGCAATCACCGAGTCGGGTGTCTCATTCATCACCAGCACCTGTGTACCGTCTTCGGAGTCGATATCGCTATAAAACAGCATGTCGTAATATCCAAACTGGAAGTAGCGGCGAAACCTGCTGGTGTTGGTAGTAAAGGCATCAAGATTGGTATGCATGCCTAAAGGATTATCGCCCTTGTAATAGCGGCGCACCTCATAGCGTGTAGGTGTGGGATAACCGATGTGGCCCCAGATAGAGTCATCCTTCAAATCCCAGCCGTAATACCACTCGTGCTCTAACTGCACCTCGCTGTCCCAAACTACATTTAGTTCGGTCTGGGCTACCTGCAGATCAACAGCAAGCTCCTGTCCGGGCAGATGCAAGGGCGGCTCGATACACGATACCAGGCTAAGCATGATAACTGTTATATATATAATATGTAAGCGTTTCATCGTGTAACCTCCTTCTTCTTTCGGTAAATAATGTCGTAAGTAAGATGGATGCCAGCATTGGTGGGACCGAACCAGGCAAAACGGTGGTTACGTTCCTTAAACTTGCTGGTGCTACCATGATAATCGTAGTAGTAGAGTCCATCGATGGTACCATTGATAGGATTACCCCAAACATAGGGATCGTAAACGGTAACGAATGCGCCGGCGCTGAGACTGAACTCCAGGCGCAGACTGCCTTTCTTGTTGAGTTTGCAGGTGTGACCGATGGTGAGACCAGCACCTCCACCCTCGCCTTCCCAACCTTTGGTGGCGCTAAAACCGATACCATATACGGTACCTTGGGCATAGGCGCCCAAATAGGTACCTAAGAACTGGCCCTGACCTTTAAAGTAGCGACGAACCTCTAACTGTACATCGCGTGTTTGGAAGAACTTATGGCTATCCCAATGACGATGATTGTGGAAGGTGAAGCCTGCATTAAACGTATAATGACCACTAAGGGGATAGTACTCTAACTGGATATTGCCGCCTGTGGCTAAACCAAACTGGGGCACGTACAGGAAATCGTGCAGCAGATTGGTGCGCAGGGCTATCATGTGGCGGCGGGTGTATTGCTTAACTACGGGTGTATCAACAGGTACAGGCTGCGACACGTAATTGGCTATGCCGGGGATATCGAGCAGACCTGCATGAGATGTACGGAAATACTGTGGTGTTGGCGTGAGCATGGGCGCAAGCTTAGGCGCAGCAGTCAACTTGGGACGGGCTGCTGGCGCATGCTTGGGATTAACGGCAAACCACAGCACCAAACGACTCTGGCGCAACGTGGGGAAATAAACCTTTAGCAGGCGTTTCCAAGTGGTGCCGCCATTAAGCGCCATCAGTTTTTTCTTGCAATAGAGCTCATCGCCCTTGCTGGCATCCCATATGGCTTTTACCTGCTGGTATTCGGCATCGCCAGCCTTCTGCATCAGCTTTACCAAATATGCATAATCCTCGGTAACACACTTTGAGTTTGTGGGACGATTGGCAATGGGCTGATCGAGATTACTGCTCAGGAACTCAATCAGACGCTTGGCTCGCTCACAACTTAATCGCACGTTGTTCTGGTAAGGACCTTCGGGCGAAGCGGCACCTTTTACAAATACCTCACGCAGAATAAGGTTGTGCTTCTTGAGCCAAGGTACCAGACTATCGTTGTAAAGCGAGATAAAAGGATCGCCCTTTTGCAATTCGGTACGGTTTACCTGGAATCGGATACCACGTGCAATCTCGTCGAACAACGAGTCGGAGATAACCGGTGGCGTGGTAACAACCGAGTCGGAAACAAACACAAAGGGATAATTGTACAACTGTTTATACAGTTGTACATCAGGTTGCTGAGCCAATACTACGGATTGGTTCCCAATAACCCCAAAAAAACTTAAAAGAGTGTATAACACCCCTTTTCGTATTAGTTGCACTATCTTTTTTTTAAATAATTTTACAACAAATATCCTTCTCTTTTTTAAGTGGTTGCAAAATTATTAAAAAAATCCGAAAAACTGAAATTCTATTTTTGGTTTTAACGCAAATTAAAGAAAAAAGGGGCTTGCTTGTGTTTGCAAACCCCTTTTGAGTGTTAGTTATTAACCGAACCGCCCACAATATCAAGCAATTCGGAAGTAATAGCCTGCTGCCTACTCTTGTTGTATTGCAAGTTGAGTTGGCGCAGCAATTCGTCGGCATTATCGGTAGCCGTTTGCATAGCCACCATACGGGCAGCATGCTCGGAGGCGTTGCTATCCAGCAGGGCTGTATAGAGCGACAGGTGGGCCAGTTTTGGCATGAGTTGCGAAAGAACGGTGTTCATGTCGGGCTCTACGATAAAGTTATCGTTAAGCGGCTTCACATCTTCCTTCTCTCTCTCCTCCTGCTTCTCACCTCTCTTTTTGAGGTACTCCTGACTCTGCTTGGTGGCAATCGTCGACTCGAGATCGCGCTCATGATCGGCCTGCAGCTCACTCTCCACATCGATAGGCAGGAATGTTTTGCGGGTAAGCACCTGCGAGCCTGCACTCTTAAAGTGGTGATAGATGAGTTCTACCTTATCAATCTCGCCCTCGGCAAACTTACGTCCCAACTCCATAGCTATCTCGATGCAGTCGTGCACATTGGGGTGATCGGCCAGAGCCGAATATTCGCCCTGCACATTCAGGCCCATCTTGCGTGCCTTCTCGTACACCTTGCGACCAATGGGATAAATCTCTACATTGTCGCAACCGATGGTCTGGGCGTACTCGTCGACAGCATGTGTCATCTGCTTGATGATGTTAGCATTGAAACCGCCGCACAGCGACGAGTTACTTGAGAACACCACCAGCGCAGCCCTTTTAACGGGGCGCTCCTGATCGTAGATAGTCTGAGCCTCGGCTTCGGCAGCTAAGAACGACTTGAGGATGTGCTCCAACAGCTCCTCGTAAGGCAGCATATTCTGAATAGCTACCTGTGCGTGGTGCAGCTTGCTGGAGGCCACCATCTTCATAGCCGACGTGATCTTTCGCGTAGAATTAACTGAGGCTATGCGGCCTTTAATTTCTTTCAGGCTAGGCATAGGCTATCAGGCTTTATACGTTCCGGCAATGTCGGCCATTACAGCCTCGATAGTCTTGGTAGTCTCGTCGTCGATCTTACCGCTGGCCAATGTTTCGATTACCTCGGGATGAGCCGAACGCAGCTTATCGAGGAATGAGGTCTGGCACTCACGTACCTTATTAATAGGTACCTGGCGCATCAGACCGTGCACACCACAATAAAGGATGGCAATCTGCTCGCCTACAGGCATTGGGCTGTACTGTGGCTGAATCAACAGCTGGTTGTTCTTACGTCCACGGTCAAGCGTCATTGCTGTTACGGCATCCATATCGCTCGAGAACTTAGAGAAGGCCTCCAACTCACGATACTGAGCCTGGTCGATCTTCAAGGTACCAGCCACCTTCTTCATACTCTTAATCTGAGCCGAACCACCCACACGAGATACCGAGATACCTACGTTGATGGCGGGACGGAAACCTTGGTTGAAGAGGTCGCTCTCAAGGAAAATCTGTCCATCGGTAATAGAGATTACGTTGGTTGGGATGTAAGCCGATACGTCGCCAGCCTGAGTCTCGATGATAGGCAGAGCGGTAAGCGAACCACCACCCTTTACATGGCCCTTCATACACTCGGGCAGGTCGTTCATCTGCTCGGCCACCTCCTGCTGCTCGTTCATCTTAGCGGCACGCTCCAAAAGGCGTGAGTGCAGATAGAACACATCACCAGGATAAGCCTCACGTCCAGAAGGACGACGCAGAATCAGCGACACCTCACGATAGGCTACAGCCTGCTTCGACAGGTCGTCGTAAACTACCAGTGCTGGCAGACCGCGATCGCGGAAGTACTCGCCGATAGCGGCACCGGCAAATGGTGCATAGTACTGCATAGCAGCAGGATCGGCAGCTGTAGCGGCAACTACGATGGTGTAAGGCATAGCGCCGTGCTCCTGCAGGGTAGAAACGAGGGCTGCAACGGTACTGGCCTTCTGACCGATAGCTACATAAATACAATACACGGGCTTACCAGCCTCGTAGAAACTCTTCTGATTGATGATGGTATCGACGGCGATAGCGGTCTTACCCGTCTGACGGTCGCCGATAATCAGCTCACGCTGTCCACGACCGATAGGAATCATCGAGTCGATGGCCTTCAATCCAGTCTGCAGAGGCTCCTTAACGGGCTGGCGGTAGATAACACCAGGGGCCTTACGATCCAGAGGCATCTCGAAAGCCTCAGTGAGATCGATATCACCCTTACCGTCGATAGCCTGACCCAGCGGATTGATAACGCGACCGAGCATATTGTCGTTTACACGGATAGAAGCGATACGCTTGGTACGCTTCACTACCATGCCTTCCTTGATGCCTGAGGTAGCGCCTAAGAGCACACAACCTACGTTGTCCTCCTCAAGGTTCATCACGATAGCCATGGTACCGTTCTCAAACTCCAGCAGCTCGTTTGCCTCGGCGTTGCGCAGTCCGTAGATACGTGCCACACCATCACTCACGGTGAGTACGGTACCTACCTCGTCGAACTTCTCGGCATCCGAGATTCCCTTGAGCTGATCGAGCAGCACCTGGGAAACTTCGCTTGGTTTAATCTTATCTGACATTGTTGTTTACTTTTTTAATGTATTGAGAATACTGTTGAGTTTGGTTTTGACACTGGCGTCCATGCGGTAGGTGTCGTACTCGAGGATAAAGCCACCGATGATATCGGGGTTAACCTGCGACTCAAACTCTACTGTTCCATTAGTCTTACTCTCCACCATGCGGCGCATCTTCTGTTCTGTTTCAGGCGATACGGCAGCAGCGGTGATGAGACGTCCGCGGATGACATTCTTCTGCTGGCGGTAAAGCGTGACGTACGAATTGGCGATGAATTGCATCACACTCTCGCGGTCTTCCTTCAGCACAAGCTGTACAAAGGCCTTCATCAGGTCCGAAGGTTCTTTTCCAGCTGCTGTGAGCAGCAGCGCCTCCTTCTTATCCTTCGAGAGCATCGGATTGTCAATCGTAGAGCGCAACTGTGGCACCTCGATGTAGCTCTTAGCTATCTGCTGCATCTCGGTATACACTTGCTGCTCTATCTTAGCGTCGGTAGCACTCTTCAGGAGCGCTCGCGCATATCTTACCGATATGACTCCTATATCCATACGTTTATTGCTTATTTATCAGTAGAAACATCATCCAGCATACGGTCAATCAAATCCATCTGGGCCTTGTCGTCCTTCAGGCTCTGCTTCAGAACTTTCTCGGCGATGCCGACGCTGAGGGCAGCCACCTGCTGACGGATATCGGCAATAGCAGCCTTCTTCTCCTGGTCGATAGCCACACGGGCATCTTCCAGCAGTCGGGCACCTTCGGCTCTCGCCTTCTCCTGCGCCTGCTCCACGATAGCGTCGCGCGTTTCGGCAGCCTCCTTCAATATCTGAGCCTGCTTGGCGCGTGCCTCCTGCAAGATGGATTCTCCCTCCTTCTCGATGTTTGCCAGGCGCTCCTGTGCCTCGTGGGCCTTCTTGAGACTGTCTTCGATGTAGCGGTTTCGCTCTTCCACCATACCAACGATGGCAGGGAATCCGTACTTGGCAAGTACGAAGAAGACAACGGCAAACGCCAGAAGCATCCAGAACAAGAGTCCCAGATCGGGGGTGAGAATTGCTGGCAGTTTACTGAAATCCATATTATTTCAATTTATGATACTTCGTATCGAGTCTGCTCACAGACTTCGATTCTTATTTGATAAGGAATGCACAAGCTGCAATAGCGAAAAGGGCACAACCCTCAACGAAAGCAGATGTCAGAATCATGTTGGTCTGAATCTTACCAGTAGCCTCTGGCTGACGGGGCTGCCACCAATCTTACCAATACCCAAACCTGCACCAATTGTTGCAATACCTGCACCGATACCGCAGCCCAGCTGAGCCAGACCCTCGGCTAAAAATAAAGCTGAAATCATAATACTTTTAATTTTTAATTATTAATAATGTTGTTTTCTATTCGAATTATTTGAATTCTATAACTTTTCAATTTTTACTATTTTACATTTTACTCAGCATGGTGCTCCTTATGGGCGAGCCCGATAAACACCGCACTAAGCATTGTAAATACGTAAGCCTGAACAAAAGCTACCAGCAACTCGAGTGCATTCATAAACAGAAGCATGATGATGCTGAAAGCATTCAGTCCGAGACCGAATCCTACACCCATCGACCAACCGAGGAAAATCACACAGGTGAACGAGAGAATCACAGCGTGACCAGCCATCATGTTGGCAAAAAGACGAATCATCAGCGCGAAAGGCTTGGTGAACACTCCGAACAGCTCGATGAGTGGCATTACTGGAGCAGGATAGGCTTTGAGGAACAGAGGAACCTCGGGCCAGAAAATCTCCTTCCAGTACTCCTTATTGGCAAACAGGTTGATGGCCAACATGGTGCACACCGCCAAGAAGAAGGTGATATTGATGTTGCCAGTAACATTGGCGCCACCAGGGAATACAGGAATCAATCCGATGAGATTACAGGTAAGGATAAAGAAGAACACCGTGAGCAGGTAAGGTGCATAAGGTTTGTAATGCTTCTCACCTATCGACGACTTGATGAGGTCGTCGTGAATTGTCATCACGATCATCTCCATTGCTCCTACGAATCCCTTCGGTGCCTCGCTCTTCGCATCGTGATTCTTATACCAGCGGGCACAACTCAGGAAAACCGTAATCAGTACTATCACCACAATCCAAATCTGCAGCACACTCTTGGTGATGCTCAGGTCGATGGGGCGTACCTCTTCCGATCCTACCTTCTCATAGATTTTGCCGTGGTGCTCCTCGCTAAAATAGAAGGGCTCGGGCAGGCTGTGAGCGGTACAGAAAGTCCACTCGCCGGTATTCTCACTACGAACGATGATGGGCAGCGGAATGCTGATGTGTCGGCCCTCGTAGCTGGCGATATGCCACTCGTAAGAGTCGGCCAGGTGCTCCAGTACAATCCCGGGGATGTCGAGCTCCTCACCTTCTCCACCCTCGTTAGCCAGGGCAGGCACAGGTAGCAGGGCTACCATCATCAGGAGGATTATCGTTCTAATTGTTTTCATTACTACTTATCTATTATTAATTCTGGCGAAGAAGATGGTATGGTGTGCAAGCATAGCGAAATAAAAAGCTATAAACACCATGAAGAAACTAAGCATAGAGTTCTGAGTATCAACCAGATAATAGACAAACATAACCGCCAGTGCCAACAGCAATCTGAAGCCTGATACCGCCGTAAAGAAGGTAGGCAAGCTATCGGCTGCGCTCTGGGCTACACGGCGCCATATCAGGGCAACACTCACGCACATTACCAGCGAGAACACTACACTAACGATGACGGGTGTAAGCAAGTCGAGGTACTTAACCTGCATAATCAGGAAGACAACAAGTGCTAAAGCAACTGTTACCATCAGACCCTGACGGATGTAGGCGATACTCAACTTCTGGATATCCATTGTCATTACTAATTTTAAATTACTTCAGTTCTACACAAAGACTTACCACATTCTTCTGCACCTCCACGAAACCACCTTGTATCTCCAGCTGGTTTTTACCTTCGGCTGTGGTGTACTCCACGGTGCCGTTCTGGAGGGTAGAGATGATAGGTGCGTGGTTCTGCAGTATCTCGAACTGCCCCATTGTGCCAGGAACGAGTACGCTCTCAACCGCACCGGTAAACTCTATCTTTTCGGGAGAAACAATCTTCAATTGCAACATAATGTTCAATTTTCAATGTTCAATGTTCAATGAAGATTACGCTTTTGCAGCTTCGAGCAGTTTCTTGGCTTTCTCCTTGGCGTCTTCGATAGTACCCACATTCAGGAAGGCCTGCTCGGGCAGATCGTCAACCTCGCCATCAAGAATAGCATTGAATCCCTTGATAGTCTCTTCGATAGGTACCATTACACCAGGCAGACCGGTGAACTGTGATGCTACCGAGAATGGCTGCGACAGGAAACGCTGTACACGGCGTGCACGGTTTACTGTGAGCTTATCCTCATCACTCAGCTCGTCCATACCCAGAATAGCGATGATATCCTGAAGCTCCTTATAGCGCTGCAGAATCTCCTTTACACGCTGGGCACAATCGTAGTGAGCCTTACCCACAATCAGCGGATCGAGGATACGTGATGTACTTCCCAGAGGATCAACGGCAGGATAGATACCCAACTCGGCAATCTTACGATCAAGCACAGTAGTAGCGTCCAGGTGTGTAAACGTGGTTGCTGGTGCAGGGTCGGTCAAGTCGTCGGCAGGTACATATACAGCCTGTACTGAGGTGATTGAACCAGTCTTAGTAGAGGTGATTCGCTCCTGCATGGCTCCCATCTCAGATGCCAGTGTGGGCTGATAACCTACGGCTGATGGCATACGTCCCAGCAGAGCTGATACCTCAGAACCGGCCTGAGTGAAACGGAAGATGTTGTCGATAAAGAACAGAATATCGGCAGCGCCACCATCCTTACCGCCACCATCGCGGAATCCCTCGGCTACTGTCAGTCCAGAGAGGGCTACCGAAGCACGTGCGCCTGGTGGCTCGTTCATCTGTCCGTAAACCAGTGTGGCCTGCGATTTTTTCAACTCCTCAGGGTCAACGAGACTCAGGTCCCACTTACCCTCATCCATAGCCTCGCGGAACTTATCGCCGTAGCGAATAACGCCGCTCTCAATCATCTCACGAATCAGGTCGTTACCCTCACGGGTACGCTCACCTACTCCGGCAAATACCGAGAATCCGTTGTGACCTTTGGCAATGTTGTTGATCAGCTCCATAATCAGCACCGTTTTACCTACACCGGCACCACCAAACAATCCGATCTTACCACCCTTCATGTAAGGCTCCAGCAGGTCTATAACCTTAATACCTGTTGCCAGAATCTCTTTCTTGGTTGACAGTTCTTCGAATGTTGGTGCCTCGCGGTGGATAGGATAAGCGCCTTCCATATCGAGCTGTTTCATACCGTCGATAGGCTGTCCGATAACGTTCAGCATTCGACCCTTAATCTGATCGCCTGCAGGCATCACGATAGGTGAGCCCAGGGGGATAGCTTCCAACCCACGATGCAATCCGTCGGTATTGTCCATAGCCACACAGCGAACCGTATCCTCGCCGATGTGCTGCTGCACCTCGACAATCAGGTCGCGCCCGTCGCCACGATCAATCTTCAGAGCGTCGTAGATTTTTGGCAACACCTTTTCGGCATCCTGGCCCTCGGTATCGAAATAAACATCGATAACAGGACCGATAATCTGCGAAATGTGTCCAGTAATTTGTGACATACGCTGTTAATATTTTTTGAGTTACTATTGATTTTAGAATTTTTTTAATTGCTTGCAAAGATACGGATTATAATCCGAACTAACGAACTTTTAGGACTTAAATTTCCCAAAATCACTATTTTTGGCGACTTTTCAGTGCCTCAAAGCGATATTATAGTTCAAATATTTGGGATTTCCTGTCACATCCTCCAGCACTTTCACAAACGGTGGGAAATTTACGGTCTCGGATGCCGTAATACCCTTGGTTTCCATCATTACCAGATGGTTATCGGGCTGCATGAAGGTGTCGATTTGGAAGAACTGACCTTTCCAGATAAAGCTCTGACGCTTTTTATGAATGGTAACACGATAGGGGTCGGCCTGCTGCAGCATCTGCTCGTACAGATTATTGTCAACCTGGCGCTCGGTCTCGATGACCTCGGTTTCGCTCAGGCGCTTCTTCGAGCGGTGCACATTAACCACCTTACCCCCACTCCACTCGCGGCGGCGCAAACGCACCTCGCTACCGGGTTCGGCCACCAGATAGGTCTGGGTAATCATGCTCTCGGAGCACTCGGGTATATCGCCGATAATCTCAACACGGAAGATACGCTCCTCCTGTACCGGCTGTGGCAATCCAACCACCTTCGAAATCTCAGCCAACACACGCTTAATCTTATTGTCGAAGTCGTCGTGATTGTTGATGACACGCAGATGGGGATGACCCGTCCAAGCCTCGATTACCTTCTTATCCAGTTCGCGGGCTATACGCAGTCCCTCCTCGTTGGCCTGCTCGTAACGGGTAGCGTTGGTGGCGGTAGTATAATACTGCTCGGCACCATCGGCGGCACTCACCAGGTGCAGCACGGCATCGTAACTCTCTCGCAAAGCCTCGGAGTTTGTTCCTGCCATGTGGGTAATCTCCTCCCACTCTTCGGGTTTGATATAGGCCGATATATCCATCGCACCTCTATCGCATACCACCAGCACGGGATCTTCGCAGACCTCGGCCAGCTTCATAAACTGGTTTTCGAGCGCCAACTGGGTTTCCAGAATGGCACGCTCGCCTTGATAGTACAACTTGCGGTTAGGCGTAAGGTAGTTCCAGCCTGCGGTGCTATAGATAGTGGGCACTTCGGGCACATTAAACACCTTAAAACCATAACCCGAGAAATACTCGGTAATCTTTACCAGCGCGGTAGTCTTACCAGCACAAGGACCTCCTGTCAGAACAATTTTCTTAATATCTGGCATTAATTTTCAATTTTCAATATTAGATGCTCAGCTCGTCGAGCACTTTAATCAGTCTCTTATCGAAACGCTTATCGGTACGGATACACTCGCTGAATGGCACGTAAACCACCTCATTATTGCGAATACCTACCATCACGTTGCGCTGTCCCTGTTTGATGGCCTCGATAGCACCAACACCAGTGGTAGCTGCCAGGATTCTGTCGCGAGCAGATGGTGTACCACCACGCTGCAGGTGCCCCAGGATAGACACACGCACGTCGAACTCAGGGAACTCCTTCTTGACACGATCTGCATAATAAAGAGCGCCACACTTAGGACTCTCGGATACAATCACGATACACGACTTCTTTGACTTACGGATACCACGACTCATGAACTGGGCTAACTGGTCGACATCAGTCGATTCCTCTGGCACAATGGCAGCTTCAGCACCACAAGCGATGGCCGAGTTCTGAGCCAGGAAGCCAGCATCACGCCCCATCACCTCGACAAAGAAGATACGCTCATGAGAGTTGGCAGTATCACGAATACGATCGACGCACTCCATGATGGTATTCATCGTGGTGTCGTAGCCGATGGTGGCATCGGTACCGTAAAGGTCGTTGTCAATGGTTCCTGGCAAGCCGATACAGGGGAAGTCGAACTCCATACCGAAGTTGCGAGCACCTGTCAGCGAACCGTTTCCTCCGATAACTACCAGTGCATCTATCTCCTCATTTATACAAGTCTCATATGCCTTCTGCATACCCTCGGGTGTCATAAACTCCTTCGAGCGTGCAGTCTTCAGTATCGTACCTCCGCGGGTAACTATTCCACTTACGTCCTCTGTTGTGAAGGTCTTAACCTCATCATTAATAAGACCCTCGTATCCGCGATATATACCTTTGATTGTAAAACCGTTATAGATACCGGCACGTGTCACGGCACGTATAGCGGCATTCATTCCTGGTGCATCGCCTCCCGACGTCAGGATACCAATTGTCTTAATTTTAGTCATATTACTACCTATTTAATTGTTTAGTTATACATAATTCAACTCAAGCCACAGCACACCCAGTCCTATCAGCATGCCTGCCAACACCTTCGGCGTCAGGTTCTTAATATACCAACCCAAACGCATGTGCTCCATCTTCATCAGGGCCAATCCACTAACCGAACCAACGCTGAGCAGACAACCACCCACAGCGGTGCAGAAGGCGATAATCTTCCAGTAGGCACCGTTAACCACAAAGTTCTCATCGTACGAACCTATTGCGGCAGCATCGGCTATCTGATAGAGCGAGATATCGCTCATGGCAATGGTAAACGAATCTACGATACCACTCAGCAAGCCCGATACGATACCCAGCACCCATACGCTACCAATGGTATCGTCGAGCCAATCGGCCACATCGCCAAACACGCCTGTCTCGGTTACCACACCCATACCCAGCATGATACCCATTACAAACAGTATCTGCTGCAACGAGCCGTACTGTACCGAACGGGGCGTCAGGCGCTGCGTCATCTGGTCGGCGTTATTCAGCTTGCGGTTCATCACCTCGTTTACTACCCACAGTATGCTCAGCACACACAGGGCGCCCAAGAATGGCGACAGTTTGGTGATGGTGTGGAAGGTAGGGATAAACCACAAACCACCGATACCCACAAACAGCATAACCACACGCTGCCAAGGCAACAGATTAGTATCGTCGCCACGGAAAGGCATGGGTGCCCACTGGGTATCCAGGCGTTCGGGCAGTTCGCGGTTAATCAGTATGGTAGGCACTATCCATGCTAATATAGCGGGTAATGCTAAATACTTCGAGTAGTTGGTAGCTGTAATAGCCTCATCGCCCCACAGCACCAGGGTGGTAGGATCGCCAATCACCGTCAGGCATCCGCCACAGTTGGCAGCTATCACGATAGCGGCGCCTATCAGCATACGCTGACGGCGGTTCTGTACAATACTATGCATAATAACCAGCATCATGGTAGCTGTAGTAAGGTTGTCGAGATTGGCCGACAAGATAAAAGTAGCTAATGTGATGGTCCACAACAAGCGCTTTGAGTTACGGGTGCGAATCCACTTGGTTACAAAATCAAAGCAACCGTTGTTATGCAGAATCTCAACGATACTCATGGTAGCCAACAGGAACATCACAATGCTGGCAGCCCTACCTACATAATATAGGAATACATTATTATATATATAATACTTAACAGCCTCACTAGATGGAAGGTTGGCTCCTAAGAAATCCATATAATCCTCGGCGTGGCGCTGCATCACAAAGTCGGTTCCGTAACAGATGTAAACCACCCATCCTACGGTGCCGATAAAGATGGCTATAGCCGATTTGTTTACTCCCGTTGTGTGACCAGTGGCAATCACAACGTACCCTAACAAAAGTAATATGACGATGATTAGTGTCATTTCCCTATGCCTCCTAGTTTAATATCTCAGTTGGCGTCCAATACCAGAAGATAGTGCCTCTGCCGTCTTCTGTGTTATCGCGCGCACCTATTTTTCCATTGCATCGGTCGATAATGGCCTTACAAACACTCAGTCCCAGTCCTGGATTATCCTGATTCTCGTCGTGGGTATATGTATTCTTGTCGGCCAACAGTCCGAATATATTCTGTTTCAGTTTCTCGGGCAGTCCCTCACCCATATCCTTTACCTCTACATACATACCGCCCTCTTTCAGGTAGTAGCTTAGGGTAATCTTTCCCTCGTTGGTATGCTGCATGGCATTCTCCAGCAGGTGCATGGTAACAATACGTAGCAGTTTTTTATCCACCAGCGCACGTAATCCGTCAACAGGCTCAACTACATCGAGAGTCACGCCATCTTTCAGTTGCATACGTATCTCTGATGCAAACTGTCCCATCTCGTAATCCACATCAGTTACCTCGCGCTTAAACAACTGTTTGTCGCCTTCAACTTCGCTCAGCGACAGCAACTCGTTAATCAGATGCAGCAGTTCCAGTCCATTCTTATTAATCAGCTGCAACAGGTTGGTGCGTTCCTCGGGTGGCAGAGCGTCATCGCCCATCGACATCAACAAATCTGAGAATCCGATGATGGCGTTAAGAGGTGTGCGCAGCGAGTGACTCATGTTACCCAAGAAGATATCCTTCAGTTCTTCGCTCTTTCGGGCTGCTTCGGCAGCCTCGCGGGCTTTTGCCTCGTTCTGACAGGCTACCATTGCATTGTGTTCGGCCTCCTTGGCGTTGCGCCTTGCCACATCGGCAATACGCTGTGCCTCAGCCTCGCTGGCCCTGGCCTTTTCGGCATTAGCATTAGCAATAGCCTCGTTCTCCCTAGCCTTCTCGGCATTGGCACGTGCCACCTCCTCACTCTGGTGTGCCTTTTCCTCGCTGGCTTTAGCTTTCTCCTCGTTTTCACGGGCTGTATCCAGCGCCTTCTTCAGCTGTCGCGTGTTGTGCATCTGGTTTAATATCACAGCCAGCAGCGCTACAATCACAAACGCCACAATGGCCATATATACCCATCGCGGTATGATGATGCCATTGAATGTCGAAGCCACGTGGCCATACACATCGTCCATCAGGCCCTCTTTCTCCATCTTATCCAATTCCTTGTCGATGGCATCAATCAGCTTTTTGTTGCTGCTTGCGTAGCAGTATTCGCGTGGTGTCAGCGTCAGGTCTTCCTGCTCCAGATTCTGCAGTTTATACTTGCCTATCAGATACTTAGCCTGATAACGATAGCACACCACCGCATCGTATTTGCCTGCCGACAGTTCCTTCATCGCCTTGGTCAGGTCATCTACTATCACCAGTCGTGCACCAATCTTCTGCAGCGTGTCGCGTACAGGCCTACTGGCCATCAGCGCCACCTCCACATTGTGCATGTCGCGCAGTCCGTAGTTCCTCTTGGTATCCTTACGAGTTACCAACTGGTAGTACAGTCTGATCACGGCACGCGAGTAATTGGTAACATCCTTGCGATAAGGCGAATAAACCATCATACCCAAATCAACCTTACCACCTAATATATCGTTAGCAATAGCTCCCCATGTGTTAGGTGCAAACTTAAACGGGATGTTCATTCGCTTCATCAGAATCTTCGAGAATTCCACATCGGCGCCACTAGGTTTTCCTTTTTCATCCACATACTCTAATGGCGGATAGTCCTGATCGATTCCGAGAATCAAAGGCTTAGAATCAGAATAGCCGAGATTGTTAGCATTTACCTTAAGGGCAAACGTTAATATAAGTAGAATGTTAATCAGTCTCAGCTTCATAAATTATCAACCTCAAGCTTTATGCTTGATGGGTACAAAAGTAGAAAAAAAACTTTAAACCTCCAAACTTTTTCTTGAAAAAGTAGCAAATTAGAGGTAGAAATGCGGCAAATTAAAGTCCACGTGCCTTCCAAATGCGGTCTTTGGCGGCATTTATCTCCTGGAATTTCTTCTCGGCAGCCTTTCGTACATCCTCGCCCAGAGCAGCCACCTTATCAGGATGGTGCTGCAGAGCCTGCTTGCGATAGGCCTTCTTCACCTCATCGTCGCTGGCATCAGGACTCACGCCCAGCACCTTATAGGCATCCTCAAGACTACCACCCTCCAGGTGCAGCATCGAGTCGACCTCGTTAGCATGCAATCCCATCCACTGGGCGCACTCTTTCAGCGCTATAATCTCACTCTGCGGCACACTACCGTCAGCCTTAGCCACCATCACCAGATAGTTAAGCAGCTGCAAACGCTGCGAGTAGTCCATCTGTCGGCTCATCTGTGCACAGCAGTCGCGTACCGTTTGCTTGAACTGCTGCCAGCCTTCGCGTTTCTGCTCCTCAAAAAGTCGGTTTAATATCTCGTTACCCTGCTGTACGGCAGCATTACCGAAGTTCTGGCGCAACATCTGTCGAACCAGTTCCATCTCGGAATGCATGGCCTTACCATCAGCCTTGATGATATACGACGACAACACCAGGAGCGAGAACATAAAACTGTTACGCTGTCCTTGCTGCTGTTGCCGTTGGTAAGCCTGCTGGTAGCTCTCGTTATACGATTGCCAGGTACCTGAGTTTTCGGGGGTATTCACCCCATTCAGCATAGTATCAAATAGCGAACCAAGCAGATAGCCTGCCAGCGCACCAAGTGGACCACCGGCCATCCAGCCGGCAAATCCGCCAATCCATTTTCCTGCAGCCATATTATTTTACATATTTTGCAGTTCGGTATAAATGCGCTGCACGGGCAAGCCCATCACATTATAATAACTGCCGTTAAGTCCTGTAACACCAATATAACCTATCCACTCCTGAATGCCGTAGGCACCAGCCTTATCAAACGGACGATAACATTTAACGTAATGTTGTATCTCGCTGTCGGTAAGCTGTTTAAAGGTCACATCGGTAGTAACCGAAAACGAACGTTGACTGGTAGCGGTGAGCAGCGAAACGCCTGTTGTAACCTGATGGGTACGCCCACTAATTTCGCGGAGCATACGTACGGCATCAGCCTCGTCGTGAGGCTTACCTAAAATATCATCGCCCACTATCACCACCGTATCGGCAGTAATAATCAGCTCGTCGGTCTTGAGTGTGGGTTTGTAGGCAGCCGCCTTTTTCTCGGCGATATACTGTGCCACCTGGTTGGCAGGCAACGATGCAGGATAGCTCTCGTCGATACCGTCAATCACACGCACCTCGAAATCCAATCCTAACCCCGCAAGAAGTTCCTTTCTACGTGGCGAGTTACTTGCGAGAACATATCTATAATTGTTCATTTTCAATCTTCAATGTTTAATGTTTCATCACCACCCGAAGGCTTTAGCATTCATCACCCACTTGCCCTGAGCACGTAATACCTGCTCAATCACATCGCGACCACAGCCGTAGCCGCCCTTACGATCCGATACATACACACTCGCCTCACGAATTTCTTGACAGGCATCCTTAGGGCACACGGGGCAACCTACCCTACGCATAATCTCCAAATCGGGAATATCATCGCCCATGTACATCACTTCCTCGTCGGTATAGCCATAAATAGCCAAGAACTCATCGTACTTAGCAATCTTAACGGCACAACCCAGGTAGATATCCTCTACACCCAGACCCTCGTAACGCACACGCAGACTTTCAACTCTTGCACCCGAGAGAATCACGATACGCAATCCCAACTTCATGGCCAACTGGATGGCATAACCATCCTTAATGTTTACCGTACGCAGGGGCGAGCCGTCGGCATTCAGCGTTATCGTCTCGGCACTCAGCACGCCATCAATATCAAATATAATGGCCTTTATCTTATTTAAATCGTAATTTATCACTTTTTCAATCTTCAATATTCAATTTTCAATATTTATTCAAGTGAACGTTTTCCCACTTCAGTTTCTCTTCGTCCTGAGGCTTACGCTCATCGGTCCAATGACCTATGGCAAGAATGCACAAGCAATTGTAGTTATCGGGAATACCCAGCACACCACGAATCACCTCGTCGGCAGTAGTACCATCGCTCAGTCCACGTCCGCGCATCTGAATCCAGCAAGATCCCAAGCCCAACTCTTCAGCCTGATATTGCATTGAGATAGCTGCAATCGAACCATCCTCAACCCAGCAATCATTCTGCATGGGGTCGCCTAACACGGCAATAGCCACAGGCGCATCCTTCAAGAATGCACTACCCATATTCTTGGCATCGGCCAGTTTCTCAAGGTCCATCTTGTCATCCACAACCACAAACTGCCAGGCACGCTGACTCTTTGACGTGGGCGACATCAGCGCTGCACGCAAAATAAGCTTCAAATGTTCGGGATCAACCTCCTTATCCGAAAACTTGCGATGGCTACGGCGCAACTGCGCCAAATCTTTAAAACTTGTCATATTCTCACAATTTTTGTGCAAAGATAGTGATATTTTGGCACGAATTACGCGAATTAACGCGAAAAAAGATTTTAAAACTAAAAAATTCGTGAAATTCGTGCAATTCGTGCCTAAAAATATCTATCTTTGCAGTATGAGCCAACTGATTACTACCATATACACCAAATCCAAAGGCATGCCAACATTGCGCCAGGGTAGCTATTTCCACAGTCAGGAACTGATGGAAGTATGCGAGGCCGCCCCACGCCAGCGCCCGTATATGGTGGTAATCCACGACGAAACAGGCCACGAACTATGCCACATGTTAGGCATTGTACGATTCCGCACGCTGATACTGCCACCTTTTTTATTGATACATTGCAGGATATTAGGCGAAGGCGTTTACGATGATGCCAGCAACTATAAGAAGGACGAGCTGTTTGACAGGATGCTGAGCGCGCTTACCCGAAAGCTTAACAAACGCGTGCTGTTTATGGAGATGAGTAACCTGAGCAGCAAGATGTTTGGCTATAAGGTGCTACGCGAGAATGGCTACTATCCCGTTAACTGGATGTCGATACACAACTCGTTGCACCGCCATGCACCCGAAGAGCGCATCACCCCAAAACTGCAGAAGCGTATCGACCACGCCCACCAACGCGGCGTGCATACCGAGATTGTTAGCAACGAGCACGATTTTAAGGCTTTCTCCAAGCTGCTGCGCAAGCACCACATCCTGAAACCCAAGCGCTATATCCCCGACGATATCTTCTTCCGTCAGATGATGAACGACGGCAACGGCAATCTGTTTGTTACCAAATATCATGAAAAGGTGATAGCCTGTGCCGCCTGCGTTTACAGTCAGGGCGACGCCTACCTGTGGTATTCGGCCTTCAGACGCAAAACCTTCCACGCCCTGCACCCCGACATCATCGTGATATGGGATGTGATGAAACATGCCTACGCCGAAGGCTATCAGCACATGCGATTTATGGACGTAGGTCTGCCCTTCCACAAAAATCCTTACCGCGAATTCATATTACGTTTCGGCGGCAAGGAGCAAAGCACCTACCGATGGTTCCGTTTCTCCATCAGGTGGGTAAACAAACTTTTAGCTTGGATTTATCGCGAGTAAAAACCTGACTTTTTTAGTATGGTGTTACTCTCTGGTTGGGTCGGCCTCCTTTGACAGTTCGCCATCGCCAGTACCACTCATAATGTCAACCACACTGGCATCAGTAGCACTCATGTCAACTTGTTTATCCTTAGGTATATCAGGCATCTCAAGGGCAGCATCGTTATCCACCATACCCGAGTTGGCAATCGAATCGATGATAGCCGAATCGGTTACCAAGGGATGATACTCAACCTCCTCCTCAACAAACTCCTCGCGCTGCGAACTACGTCCACGACAAGCCGACAACAACAGTACGGCCGATAATGCCACAAATAACAGTTTTGTATTCATAAAATTGCATTTATTTAAATTCTATCCACCTGCTTTACACCCTTCACGGTACGCAGTTTCTTAATAAGTGCCTCCAGTCGCGAGGTATCTTCGAGCATCACCACCAGATTACCGCTAAACAAGCCATCATGACTATCGATATTAATGCTACGCAGCACCAGTTTCTCATCTTTCGAGATAATGCTGGTAAGATTGTTTACGATACCGATATCATCATTACCAATCACACGCAGCGAGATGCTATATTGCGACGAACCCTTACCGCTCCATTTGGCCTTAACTATACGATAGCCAAAACGGCGGCGTAGCTCGGGTGCATTGGGGCAGTCGCAACGGTGAATCTTAATACCGCCATTAACGGTTACAAAGCCAAACACATCGTCGCCATAGATAGGCGAACAGCATTTTGCCAGCTGGTAATCCAACCCCTTCAGGTTGCGGTCTATCACCAGCACGTCATCGTTCACCTGCTGGTTCAAACCCGCAATCTTCGACTCGTCGAGTTCGAATTCCGAAGCCGAACGTGCTTGATTATCTCCTGTAACGACGGCTTCTTTATCTCTGAGTTCCAAGAACTTATCAATCACATCATTTGTATCCAGCGCACCATCAGCAATGGCTTTATAGAAGTCACTCACCTCCTTGTAACCCATCTTACGGATCACGTTGAACATGATGCTATCGTCCTGTTCAATCTTACGGTTGCGGAACTTACGCTCCAGCATCTCCTTGGCAAACAAGCCGTCCTTAACCTGGGTTTCCTTCAGCGCCAATCGTATTTTACTTTTGGCACGCGAGGTTTTTACGATATTCAGCCACTCCTGTCGGGGTTTCTGGTTGGCCGATGTCAGGATTTCAACCTGGTCGCCACTCTTCAGTTCGTAGCGTATGGGCACCACCTTACCATTAATACGTCCACCCGTACACTGGTTACCCAGTTTTGAGTGGATATGGTAAGCGAAATCGAGCACCGTAGCACCTAAGGGGAACTTCCACAAATCGCCAGCAGGTGTAAACACAAACACCTCGTCTTCGTACAGTTCCATCTTAAACTGGTCCATAGCATCCAGTCCGTCGGCATGCTCCAGCATCGTACGGATATTTGTCAGCCACTCGTCCAGCCCCGTCTCGCCCTTCACGCCTTTATAGCGCCAGTGGGCAGCTACACCGCGTTCGGCAATCTCGTCCATACGTTCGGTACGTATCTGTACCTCAACCCACTTCTGCTCTGGGCCCAGCACCGTGATGTGCAGACTCTCATAGCCATTCGATTTGGGTACCGAAAGCCAGTCGCGCAGTCGCTTGGGATTAGGCTGATACATATCGGTAATAATCGAGTAAGCCTGCCAGCACTGCATCTTCTCCTGCTCTAACGGACAGTCGATAATGATACGGATGGCAAACAAGTCATACACGCCCTCGAACGGGCACTTCTGTTTTTGCATCTTCTGCCAGATAGAGTGTATACTCTTGGTGCGCCCCTTGATGTGGCAACGAATGCCTGCAGCCATCATTTTTTGCTCTACAGGCTTGATAAACCTATCTATATAAGCGTCGCGTGCAGCCTTGGTGGCACTCAACTTTTCACGAATAATGTAATAAGCATCGTGCTCCATATACTTCAGCGACAGATCCTCCAGCTCGCTCTTCAGCTTATAGAGTCCGAGCTTATGAGCCAAAGGTGCATAGAGATAAGCCGCCTCTTGCGACACCTCCAGTTTTGCCTCAACGTTCTCTGTATCGCGAATCTGTCGCATCAGGTTCACGCGGTCAGCAATCATAATCAGTATCACACGCATATCCTCGGCAAACGAGAGCAGCAGATTTCGGAAATTCTCGCTCTCAACCGACGGGTTCTTATCATATAGCTGCTCGATACGGTTCAAGCCATGCAATATGCGTGAAACCGAGGGCCCATATTTCTGTTCCACCTCGTCAAGCGAGATATGTCCCGCCTCGATCTCTGGTATCAGCTGTACAGCCTCTATCGCATCACCTTTCAAACCAATTTCCTCAGTCAGGATATCGGCTGTCTGCGACGCCATTCGTTTTCTCTCTTCGTATGTAAATGCGAATTTTTCCGCCATAATTTCCAAATTTTGCCACAAAGATACATTTTTCTTTCGATTAATTAGCATTTTTCGAAAAAAATGGTTACTTTTGCCGTAGATTTTTGACTAAATACCATTTTTATTATGTTAGGAGAGAAAGACTTGAAGCAAATCGCTCAGAAGGGCATCACCCAGGAGCAGATTGAAAATCAATTGAATGAGTTTAAGACAGGTTTCCCATTCCTGAAGTTAGAAGCAGCAGCAAGCACCAGAAAGGGCATCATTGCACCCGATGACAGCGAGCGCCAGAAACTGGTGGCCGCCTGGGGTGACTACAAGGCTGCCGGCAAGCGCGTGGTGAAGTTCGTGCCCGCCAGCGGTGCAGCCAGTCGCATGTTCAAGAACATGTTTGCCTTTGTGGATGCCGACTACAACGTGCCAACTACCGATTTTGAAAAGAAGTTCTTTGATCAGATAGAAGATTTCGCCTTCTTCGAGGCGCTCGATGCTGCCTGCCAGAAAAATGAGGGCAAGGGTATCAAGGCCCTGCTGGCCGAAGGCAACTATAAGGCTGTGGCTGCCAACATGCTGAAGGCCGAGGGACTGAACTACGGACAGCTACCCAAGGGACTGCTGCTGTTCCACAAGTATCCCGAAGGCCCACGCACTCCCATGGAGGAACATCTGGTAGAGGGTGCCCTCTATGCAGCATCCAACGGCGAGGCTCACGTTCACTTCACCGTCAGCCACGAGCACATGGAGTTGTTTAAGGCCAAGGTAGCCGAGAAGGCCAACTTCTTTGCACAGAAATATGGCATCAAGTACGATATCAGCTTCTCAGAGCAGAAGCCATCTACCGACACCGTTGCCGCAAACCCCGACAACACCCCATTCCGCAACGAGGATGGCAGTCTGCTATTCCGTCCAGGCGGTCATGGTGCCCTCATCGAGAATCTGAATGAGATAGATGCCGACGTTATCTTTATTAAGAATATAGATAATGTGGTGCCCGACCGCTTGAAGCCCGAGACCGTGGAGTGGAAGCAGGTGCTGGCAGGCGTACTGGTAACTCTGCAGAAGCAGGCGTTTGAGTATCTCAGAATACTGGATGCCGGTGCCAGCGAGGCCCAGTTGCAGGAGATGGCCGAGTTTGTAAGTAACAACCTGTGCACCGATGCCAAGAATAATAAGGTAGATGCCGCTTATCTGCGCAAGAAGCTTAATCGTCCCATGCGCGTGTGCGGTGTAGTAAAGAATGTTGGCGAGCCTGGTGGCGGTCCATTCCTTACCTACAACCAGGACGGCACCGTTAGTCTTCAGATTTTGGAGAGCAGCCAGATTGATACCAACAACGAGGCTTACATGAAGATGTTTACCCAGGGCACCCACTTCAACCCAGTTGATTTGGTTTGCGCCGTTAAGGATTATCAGGGTAAGCCATTCAACCTGCCCGACTTTGTTGATAAGACCACCGGTTTCATCTCATCTAAGTCAAAGGCTGGTAAAGAGCTTAAAGCCCTCGAGTTGCCAGGCCTCTGGAATGGTGCCATGAGCAACTGGAGCACCGTATTTGTCGAGGTTCCCCTGGGCACCTTCAATCCCGTTAAGACCGTTAACGACCTGCTGCGCGAACAGCATCAGTAAAAAAATATCGTTAAACATAATAACAAATCCCTGCCAGTTGGCGGGGATTTGCTATTTGTTTAAGCATTAATGAAGTTCACTTTATGCCTGTTTTCCTTTGGCCTCACCGCAAAGTGTAGCCATACCGCCCCATATCGATTCTTTTCTATCAGCAATTCATCAAACTCCTGATTACTTTCTGTAGCGTAGGCTATTAATATGGCTGTATATTCTATGGCTTGTTCAAAGCCCGATGTGCGTATATCTACGGCACAGCCCGTTAAGTGATTACTGGTGGGTGCTCCACCAACCTTGCGATTTAACTGCGGTGATCGATAACCTGAGTTTATCACGATTGGATGCCCAACCTTATTTCGCAATACTTCAAGCCAAACACACAATCGCTTCATATTTGCAATCGCCTCATGGCTGGGGATGTTATACACTTCAGGATACTTGCTCCTGGTGAACTCCCCGAGCATAAAATGCTCGGAGAGATTTGCTTTACTATTTAATTGTACTATAGCTTCCATAATGTTTAATGTATAATGTTTAATGTTTCCTAAACTTTTCGCTTTTAACAAAACTGTATTCTGTATTCTGTATCACGTAGCCTCGGTTCATCCATGTTCTAATCATCCTTATACACATGTTACCACCGTTACCTTTGCCTTGTTGTCTACGAATGCGCTTTGCATCTTCTAACGTAAACTCATCAGGTAGTAAGGCCAACATATTCTGAGGTCCGCGGGTTCCTATGCGCTCGCCTTCTTGGTTGGCTTTTTCAATGTCCTCACCAAAGAACTGCATCTTGCACCAGAGATCGTACTGCAGACTCCAACGGGTAAAATCCTCAATCTGCTTTTCCCATTGACAGCCGTTGGCCACGTACAGTACGCAAGCCTTTAACCAGGCTATCACGATGGCACGATGCGACAGGTTCCAGTAGGTTTCGTCCTGCGACAATCGGGCAAATTCAGCGCACTCCTCCTGTAGCTTTTTA
>CADAOD010000006.1 GCA_902789415.1 uncultured Prevotellaceae bacterium | reverse complement strand
CGTGGGCATTGGTTGTATCAGCATACGCAGATAGGTTTTAGCGGACCTGAGAAAGATATGTTGAGAAATCCAATTAACCCACGTTATCCGTTTCTTTCTTTTAGCATTGTAGAACAAGAAAATTAATGGTATGGATTTAAGTGAAGTAAAAATACTTAGATTAATAAACCGTCTGCTTGAGAGACTGCATCAGGCAGACGGAGAAAAGAATAGCAGTCACATTACTTTAAACTATATCGCCCCTGGGGCGCAGTACGTCAATCATATCGATACGCAGGTATTCGATTCGGCAAAACTACAGAAACCACCACAGGATAACCACATCAATCAGAATACAACTAAACTTCCTGATTGCCTTGCTACCAAGGAGGCGATGCTGCTGTGGCAAAGTGCGATGGACAAAGGATGGGTAGATGAAAACTATCAACCCAAACTGTCGCGTACCTTGTCGGCTTTGCTGGCTTACGAAATGGCCGAGCGACTTGGTATCAAGGATAAATGGAAAACTTTTGAGAAACTTTGGCATCGTAATAATATGCATAGCGATTATAATACCGCGCTATCACAACACCAATCACTCGAATTCAACGAAAAACTAAAAAAATTATAAACGATAGCAATAAGTCCTGGTGCAAACAAGCATCAGGACATTTTTTTACTACCTCCGGAGGTACCCCAGTAGGTAGTTGGTATTTACTTTTTAATTATCTTTGCCACCGATTAAATATTACGATTTACCAATAAAACTATAATTATGGAGGAAGAAACCAAAGACCCCAAAACCCACTCAGCGCAAGGGGAAACTCAGCACAAAAAGAATTGGCGGGAGACGCGTGCCACCGAGGAGGACATACAGAAATTCCTTATGGGCACGCTCTACCTGCGTCACAATGTGATAACGGGTAAGGACGAATTCCGAGTGCCCGAAATCAGCGAGTATGCGGCCATGGGCATAAAATACCCCACGGGTAAAACACCACTCGACGAGTGGCGATCGCCCGACCAATGGTTCGAGGTGAAGGACCGGTTGGTGAACTCGCTGTGCAGTATGCTGTCGAAACAGAAGGATGTGAACGCCAAGAAAATCTGGCAGGTTATCGACTCTGATTTCGTGCCGCTGTATAATCCGCTCAGAGAGTACGTGAACCGCTTGCCGCCATGGGACGAGACTACTAACCCCATACTCTCGTTGGCGATGGATGTAAACGTAAAAGGCGGGCCCGACGAGCAGCTGCTGTTTTACGCTTGCTTGCGAAAATGGCTGGTGGGTATGGTGGCAGGGTGGCTGGAGGAGAAAGTGGTGAACGAGGAAGTGCTGGTGCTAGTGGGCGAACAGGGTATCTATAAAACTCGTTGGCTTGAGAGTCTGATACCTCCCGAACTGTCGGCCTATTTTCACTCTACTTCTACTTTCGGTAAGATGGATAAGGACGAGGTGCTGAAACTATCATCGTTCGGACTGATTTGTCTGGATGAGATAGATGCGCTGAAGACAGAGGCAATGAGTAGGCTGAAATGGGCTGTGACCACAAAAGCTACCGATGCCCGTAAACCATATGCGCATAATTCGGAACGTCGTGTACACATAGCCAGCTACTGTGGTACCAGTAACAACCTGCAGTTTATCGACGACGATACGGGCACCCGCCGCTGGTTGCCGTTCGAGGTGGAGAGTATCCGTTCGCCCTACGAGTATCCTATCCATCACGATGAGATTTTTGCCCAGGCCTATGCCCTGTATCTGCGGGGATTCCACTATTGGTTTGAGAAAAAGGAAATGGATGTTGTGCAGCTGCATAACAAACGGTTCGAGGTGTCGAAGCCCGAACAGGAACTGGTAAGCAAGTACTACCGTGTGCCTGCTAAGGACGAGGCATGCGTGTTTGTGAGTGCTTCGGAGATTATGCAGACCATTGGCGGCTTGCTGATAAACCGATTGACGCCCAACAAACTGGGACGTGTTATGAAGAGCATGGGTTTTGTAAGCCAGCGATCGCGTGGTGAGCGTGGCTACAACGTGGTGGCCTATAGCGGTGCCGACATCGAACTGAACAGAACGCTGATGGCTCAGGAAGCCAAGCCCGAGGATGAGGTGTCGGTGATAAGCCACGAAGTTATACTTGACACATTTGACGCATTGTTTTAAGAATCCCTCGTGCGTACCGCGCACGCCTATACGGTACGCACGTAACTTTTGCAAATTAATCTGTCAAATACGTCAAAATTTCTCTAAGTACTTTTCAAATGCAAAGTAGTTAGCGTGCAAAAAATCATTAGGTACTTTTCAAAAAAACAAAATAGAAAGCTTATGAAAACAATGACAAGAAAACAGCTGGCTGAGCATGCCGGCGTAACGACTCAGACACTCAAGAACTGGATGGGACCGCATCTGGACTACTTGCATTCCATCGGTATGCCAACCGGAAAGGGTGCCCTGCCACCAAATGTAGTGAAATATATCGTAGATACTTTTGATATCGACAAGTAACTGAAAGAATCACCGAGAATCACCAAGAATCCCAAAACGCCCCTAGGAAATGTTGTATCTTTGTATCGTCAATCAGACAATGTTTAATTTTTAATGTTTAATTTTTAATGTTTAACGTAGCTTATGGCAATTAAAGTAAAAGCAGTAGAGCGCGAGCTCAAGGTAGGCAAGGATGCTGGCAAGTATCGTTTTATGATGCAGGCCGAGATCTACAACACACTGTCGGCACAGAAGGTTATTAGCGAGGCCTCTGTTCGCAGTGGTATCTCCGAGGGTGCGCTGAGTGCGGCATGGGATGCCATCGGACAGGTGGTAAAGGTTTGGGCCACCGAGGGGCATTCTATCGCCATCCCGGGTCTGGGACGTATGCGATTCGCAGTGAGGGCCACCACGGTGGAGGATGTGAACAAGGTAAGTACTGGCCTGATTACCTGTCGCCGTGTAATCTTCTCGCCCTCGGTTGAGATTAAGGATGAGCTGAAGGATACGGCCATCAACATTACCTGTTACGACCGTGAGGGTAAGATTATTAAGCGCGTTACCAGTACCGATCCTGGTAATATCGAGGATCCTGATACACCAACAAATGGTGGTAATACCGGTGGTGGTAACAACTCGGGTGGTAATGAATCAAACGGTGATTAATCCTTAAAATAATAAAAGCCTATGGTAAGAGTAAATTGGAATAGAGTAGCAAAGGTGTTGCGATTTGTGGCTACGGTGATTACAACCGTTCTGGGAACTATTGCTGTACAGTCATGCGGACGATAACACTGATTGTAATTCATTGTTCGGCAGTGAAACCCGACCAGACATCGTCGGTGGCCCAGATAGATACCTGGCATCGTGATAGGGGCTTTAAGTTTGGCGTAGGCTATCACTACGTGGTCCGTCGTAACGGAGAGATTGAGGCTGGACGACCGGAATGGCTGGTGGGTGCCCACTGCGTGAACCATAACAAGTACTCCATCGGTGTGTGCTACGAAGGAGGACTGAATGCCCGCGGACAACCCGCCGATACCCGAACAGCTGCTCAGAAGGCAACATTACGTAAGCTATTGACAGACCTGCACCGCCGCTATCCACGTGCATCGATCGTAGGTCATCACGATCTAAACCCGCAGAAAGCCTGTCCCTGCATAGCTAACGTAGCCCGTGAGTACGCTGATTTGCAGCCCAAGTAGTTTTTGGCACGGATTCTTTTAAAAGAGTCCGTGCCTTATTATCTTATTAACAATTTTTAAATTACAATTTGGCTATGTGGTAAAAAATTATTTGTACTTTTGCAATACATTATCAATAAGTAGAACAATAAGTATAATCTATTAACAACATTATTTATCATGAACACAAAGGTATTTATGCATGCTATCGTGGCAACAGCCATGTTGGCAACAGCTACTACTTTTACCGCTTGCCTTAATTCGCATGCCGATAACGCAGCAGAGGCAAAGGTTGAGAGCGTAGAGCTGATTCGTACAAGTCAGAGTTGGGACGGTGTAGAGCTGCCCGACTATTTCCAGGGGCGTCCCGAACTGGTAGCAGTAAAGTACGTGTTTCCTCCAGGTCAGAAGTTAGGTTGGCACCACCATGTAGCTATGAACTACGGTGTACTTACTCAGGGCGAGCTGACCATCATCGGTCAGGATGGCAAAACCAAGGTGGTACACGAGGGTGAGGCTGTAGTTGAGATGGTTGGCACCATACACCATGGCGAGAACCGCGGCACCAAGCCGGTTATTCTGTACATGTTCTATTTGTCACAGAAAGACCTGCCGCTGGCCGTACAGCACCCCGATATCCCACTGGAGTAACCCCTACCCCACAGCACATAAAAAAGCGCCGCAGCGTAAAAACTGCGGCGCTCTTATTATAGATAATGTGTAATTACATTAATCAGCCATCTTAGCCTTAATCATCTCGCGGTTCAGGCGAGCGATGTTAGCGATAGTCTCGTTCTTAGGACATACAGCCTCGCAAGCACGGGTGTTGGTACAGTTACCAAAGCCGAGCTCGTCCATCTTGGCTACCATGTTCTTCACACGGCGGGCTGCCTCTACGCGGCCCTGAGGAAGCAGGGCGAGCTGGCTAACCTTAGACGAAACGAACAGCATGGCAGAACCATTCTTACAAGCTGCTACACAAGCACCGCAACCGATGCAAGATGCGCAGTCCATAGCCTCGTCGGCATCCTCCTTAGAAATCAGGATAGCGTTAGCATCCTGAGCCTGACCTGTGCGGATAGTGGTATAACCACCAGCCTGCATAATCTTATCGAAGGCTGTACGGTCAACCATGCAGTCCTTGATGACAGGGAAGGCGGCCGAACGCCAAGGCTCTACGGTGATAACGTCGCCATCGTTGAAACGGCGCATGTAGAGCTGACAAGTGGTAGCACCACGCTCAGTAAGACCATGAGGTGTACCGTTGATGTAAAGTGAGCACATACCGCAGATACCCTCGCGGCAGTCGTGATCGAATACGAAAGGCTCCTTGCCTTCGTTGATGAGCTCCTCGTTCAGGATATCGAGCATCTCGAGGAACGAGGTATCATCGGGAATATCGTGCATCTCGTGGGTGTCGAAATGTCCCTGGTCCTTGGGGCCGTTCTGGCGCCAGAACTTAATTGTAAATGAAATATTTCTTGCCATAGTGTTTAATTCTTATAGTTACGTGTCTGTACCTTGATTGCCTCGTACTCCAGTGGCTCCTTGATGAGCTCAGGCTCGTTGCCCTTGCCTTTGTACTCCCAGCAGCCTACATAGAAGTAGTTCTCATCGTCGCGCTTAGCCTCGCCTTCCTCGGTCTGATACTCCTCGCGGAAGTGACCACCGCAAGACTCGTTACGAGAGAGAGCGTCGAATGCTACGAGCTGACCCATGGTGAAGAAGTCACGGAGGTGGATAGCCTTATCGAGCTCCACATTGAGACCCTCCTTAGTACCAGGAACAAAGAGGTTGGTATCGAACTCCTTCTCGAGCTCGTGCATCTTCTTCAGACCTTCCTTCAGGCCCTCAGCGGTGCGGCCCATACCTACATACTCCCACATGATATGACCAAGCTCCTTGTGCAGAGAGTCAACAGAGCGCTTACCCTTGATGTTCATCAGGCGGTCGATCTCTGCCTGAACACCCTTCTCAGCCTCGTCGAACTCAGGACGGTCTGTAGGAATCTTCGGCCAAACAGCCTGATCAGCCAGATAGTTCTGGATGGTGTAAGGCAGCACGAAGTAACCATCGGCCAGACCCTGCATCAGAGCCGAAGCACCGAGGCGGTTAGCACCGTGGTCAGAGAAGTTACACTCACCGATAGCGAACAGACCAGGAATAGTAGTCTGCAACTCGTAGTCAACCCAGATACCACCCATGGTGTAGTGGATAGCAGGATAGATCATCATCGGCTTGTAGTACTTCACGCCATTAATCTCGTTGGCAACATCGCCAGGGAATACGTCGGTAATCTCCTCGTACATCTCGAACAGGTTACCATAACGCTGCATGATAACATCAAGACCCAGACGGTTGATAGACTCAGAGAAGTCGAGGAACACAGCCAGACCAGTGTTGTTTACGCCGAAGCCCTTGTCGCAGCGCTCCTTAGCGGCACGAGAGGCAACGTCGCGTGGAACGAGGTTACCGAATGCAGGATAACGGCGCTCCAGATAGTAGTCGCGATCTTCCTCAGGAATCTCCCAACCCTGCTTGGTACCAGCCTGCAGAGCCTTAGCATCCTCGATCTGACATCAGAGTAAGCTTTGACTGCTTGTCGCCGTGAACGGGGATACATGTTGGGTGAATCTGAACGTATGATGGGTTTGCAAAATAAGCACCCTTACGATAGCACTGTACAGCGGCTGTACAGTTACATCCCATAGCGTTAGTAGAAAGGAAGTAGGTGTTACCATATCCACCAGTAGCAATAACTACTGCGTTGGCAGAGAAACGCTCCAGCTTACCAGTAACCAGGTTCTTGGCGATGATACCACGAGCGCGACCATCAACGATAACCACGTCTTCCATCTCATAACGGGTGTAGAGCTTTACCTTACCGGCGTTTACCTGACAGCTCAGTGAGCTATAGGCACCCAGCAGCAACTGCTGACCGGTCTGACCCTTAGCGTAGAATGTACGGCTTACCTGAGCACCACCGAAAGAACGGTTGGCCAGCATACCACCATACTCACGAGCGAAAGGAACGCCCTGAGCTACACACTGGTCGATAATATTGTTTGATACCTCAGCCAGACGATAAACGTTAGCCTCGCGAGCACGATAGTCACCACCCTTTACGGTATCGTAGAACAGACGATAGACCGAGTCACCATCGTTCTGATAGTTCTTGGCGGCATTGATACCACCCTGTGCGGCGATAGAGTGAGCGCGACGAGGAGAATCCTGAATACACAGGTTGATAACGTTGAAGCCCATCTCGCCGACTTCAGCTTGTTCTTTGGGTTAACCAAACGCTGGTGAGCCTTATATTCCTTCCATTTCTCAGGTACTGGACCTGCGGGAATCTTTGAATCTAATACTTTTGCCATGATAATTTACAATTTAGCAATTTACAATTTACAATTAAATTAGCAGCAGCCAAGACTTGGAGCGCAACCAAATGCGAAAGCCAGAACTACTACGAGGAACATAAGCATGAGCACGCTAACATAAATGTTACCAATGCACATCCAGCGCTTGAGCCAGATCTTACCGCTAACACCCAGAGTCTGCATAGCACTCCAGAAACCGTGTGAGAGGTGGAACCAGATAGCAGCAAGCCATACAATGTAGATAACTACGAATACAGGATTTGAGAATGTTTCCTTAATCCAGCCGAAACCATCTGTTGGGCTGATAGCAGGCATAGCGCCTACAAGCTCGGCAAACATCATGTTGTACCAGAAGTTCCAGAGGTGAACGAGCAAGCCAATGCAGATGATGAGACCAAGAACGAGCATGTTCTTTGAAGCCCACTCTACCTTGCCGGCCTTAACCTCGGTAGCAATCTCGTAACGGTTGTCGCCACGAGCGGTACGGTTCTGCGCAGTCAGGATGAATGCGTACACAATGTGAAGCACTGCCAAGGCAGCCAAACCAAGTGTTGCTACAACAGCATACCAGTTGGCACCCAGGAATTCGCAAATCATGTTGTAACCCTCTTCCGAGAATAGCGCTACCACGTTCATGCAACCATGAAAGGTCAGGAACAGAATAAGCGCAATACCCGTAACGGACATTACAACTTTTCTACCAATTGATGAATTGAATAACCACATAAGTTGTTGAGTTTTAATGAATTATTGAATGTTATATTTTTACTTGTATACTTACTTGTTAGTACGTGCTCTCGTGATTAGGGGACAAAGATAGTCAAAAATGGCGATATATACAAGTGTTTTCGCGAAAAAATAAGTAATTTTTGTAATTTGTGCAATTTTCGTGTAGTTTTTAGTATCTAAGATAATTGTTCTGAGTCCTGCGATAAATATTCGCTAGGCAGCACACCGAACTCTTTCTTGAAGCACTTGGTAAAATACTTAGGCGTATTGAAACCAACGGCCATGGAGAGTTCGGTCATTTTTATGTTCGGCTTCTGACGGAGAATGCGACAGGCCTCTTTCAGACGGATGCTGTTGATAAAGGCGGTAACATTCTCGCCTGTCAGGGCACGCAACTTATTATAAAGGGTGGATGACGACACACACATATCGCTGGCAAACTGCTCACGATCGTAGTCGGCATCATCAATATGCTGTTTCACACACTCGATAGCTTTCTGCAGGAACAGCTCGTCGGGCGAAGAGTGCTGCTGCTCTTCAACCTCCAGCACCTTTCGGGCCCCTTCGCGCTCGGCCTTTCCACTAGGTTTATCGATAAACTGCTTCATCACCATCATCTCGCGGTAGTGCAACAGTTCGCTTACTCGATGCTGCAGACGGGCACGACGGTTTACACGGGCCTTATACCACTCTTTCACGCCATAGGCCGCAGCCACCAGCAATACCAGATAAATAAGATAGGCCCACCAGGTGCGATACCAAGGCGGCAGCACACGCACCACAATGGCGTAAGGCATCTCAACCAATCGTCCGTAACTATCAACGGCACGCAGTTTCAGGTGATAGGTTCCCGATGGCAGGTTCTGGTAGGTAGCCACTCGGTTCTGTGCATCGGTATCATGCCAGTCGTTGTCGTAACCCTCTAAGTAATAGGCATATCGGCACTGTTCCTGATTCTGATACGTAAGCAGAGCAAACTCTACCGAGAACTTACGGGCATCCGATGGAATGGTGATTTTTTGCGTAAAGAAGGGTTGGTCTTCCGATATCCTTTGGCGTTGCAAAGAGTCACGCCAACGGTAAGGTTGATCGTCGATGAGCAGCTCGGTAACCACCAACGATGGCGAGGCCCCCTGCTGCCAGCGTTCTATCTCGGCAGCATCGAACGAGAAGAAGCCCTTGGCACTGCCGTAAAAGAGTTCCTTACCATAGCTGAAAGCACCGTTCGACGAGAAGCTGATGGTTTCAATACCATCCTCCATATTATAATACGTGGTTGAGCCTTGCTCATCTGAAGAGGCAAAGCGTACCAATCCTTTATCGGTTGAAAGCCAAATACGACCGTTACTGTCGCCCTGGATAGAGTAGATGCTACCCATGCCAATGTAATAACGGTGGTTTACAGGTTCAAAAACATCGGTTTCATCGTTATATTTAAAGAAATCGCCACTGTTAGAGATGGCCCATAACTGGTGGTTGGCATCCTCGTACACTGCCGTAGCCTCATCAATAGGATAATTGTTGGCAACAGGAGCGTACTGGTGATAGTTAAACGACTTAGGGGCGTCGAGCCTTCCGGTGATGCGGATAATACCCTGTCCCTCGGTGGCTATCCACAAGCGATGATGGTGATCTTCGGATATGGATAAAACATGACAATTACTAAAGTCGCGACCAGCTTCGGTCATTTTCAGCATACGCCCTTTGGTATCACTAAAAGCCACACCAAGACCGTTATTCTTACCCACCAATACGGCACCGTTTGGCAATGCATGAAAAGCATTTACTTCGCTATTACCAATAAAAGGTATATTGCCACGTGCCATCAAGCGTGCTGGCTGGCCCTCTTTCCAAATTACCACACCGCGCGAACTGGCCATCCAGATGCTGCCATCGGGGCGTTTTATCATATCGGAGATGGTTTGCACGTAGATGCCCTGCTGACCTGTTTCATTCTCAAATCCAGGAATGCGGTCGTTATAAAGCACCTGACCGGTCTGGCGGTCGTAAAGGGCCAGTCCGTAAGGCTGCAAACCTAACCAGAAACGGTTACCATCGGTAGTAAACACCTTTTGAATACGGTTTACAGGCAGTTCCAATCCGGTAGGATCCAGATGATAGAAGTGGAAGGGCGATGGCTTGGTGCTGAGGTGAACAATACCGTTGTTACGGGTAAGTGCCCACAGGTTACCCATGCCATCAGTCACCATATCGTAACAAAAGGTGAGTATGGGATAGTTCTCAACCTCGGTCTCGTTATCCAGATCTACACGAGTGAGTCCCTCGATACAGCAACCCCACACAGCATGACTCACAGAGTCTTCTACCAATCGATGGAAGGTTCGGAAATTGGTTCTACCCTCGTTCATCTTGTGCATGCCGGGCGCTGCCTCGTTTTCAGGACGATCCAAGCGCACTATACCATGCTCCCAGGTGCCAATCCACAAGCGACCACGACTGTCCATCAACATGGTCTGGGCGGTATTACGAGCGCTTAATGGCGGATAGTGCACCATTTTTCCGCTTTTCTTATCCAAACGCAGCAAGCCTGCCTCCCAAGTACCGATAAACAGATTGCCACGGGCATCCTCGGCCAACGAGATGACGCCAGCATCGAGGTTCATATCGATGAAATCGTCGGTTTTTGCATTATAACGCGATAAGCCCACATTAGTTCCAGCCCATACCGTACCGGTTTTATCGGTAAAAAGGGTATTAATCAGTCGGGGTTGGTTGCCACGGAAACGATACGTTTTAAACGTGCCTCGACGACGATCGAAACGGGCCAGACCATCGCGGGTTCCTATCCAAAGATTATCATGCAAATCCTCGGTAATAGAACGTACATAGTTATTAGGCAGAATGCCTGGGGAATAAGCGTTATTACGATAAGTTTTAAAGCCGTAACCATCGAATGAGCGTAACCCCTGATCGGTACCTACCCACATCATACCATAGTGGTCGAACATAAGCTTTCGTGCTTCCTCGATGCCCTGGATAGGTGTCTGCGACATAATTCTAAGCGACACGGGGCATGCCATGGACATCTGCCCAAGCACAAAAACTGTTATTAGTAGGAATATTAAACGCCTCATCAGTTAGTTGAAATTACGGTTGCAAAGATACTAAACTTTTGTGAATCATCAAAGAAAATAGCAAAATTAACAATCTGTTTCCCCTAAATAACGATATAGGGACGTTGATATAAATCAATTACTGTACCTTTGCAACGGCAAAACCAAATGCTGACTGTAAGAAAATGAAGAAAGTACTATTCATCGCATCACTGTTGCTGGCCTTTACAGTCCAGACCGATGCAAAAGCAAAGAAAACGCTCACCGAAAAGGATATGGGCGCCTACCTGTTTACGTATTTCAACGATCCAACCCACTCGCTGTTTATGGCTATCAGCTACGATGGCTACACGTTTACAGCAGTAAACAATGGCGAGCCGATTATTGCTGGCGACTCTATAGCCGACCAGCGAGGCATTCGCGATCCTCACATCTATCGTGCTCCTAACGGCAAATTCTATATTGCCATGACCGATCTGCATGTGTTTGGACGTGAGATGGGATTGCGCGCCACCCAGTGGGAGCGCCCCGACGAGTTTGGCTGGGGTAACAACCGCGGACTGGTGCTGATGGCCAGCGACGACCTGATACACTGGACTCACAACGAGGCACGTATCGACCAGCTCTTTCCCGAGAAGTTCGGTAAGATAGGTTGTGCATGGGCACCACAAACCATCTGGGACCCAGCTGTAGGCAAGCCCATGGTTTATTTTACTATTAGAGAACGCGCGGGCGGGCGCACGAAACTATACTATAGTTACGCCAACGAGGAGTTTACTACACTCGAGACCGAGCCTAAGCTACTGTTTGAGTATCCCGACAACATAATACAAGTGTTGGATGCCGATATCTGTCCCATGCCCGACGGTCGCTACTTCATGAGCTATGTAGCTCAGGAAAATCCTGGCGGCATCAAGTACATGATTAGCGACAAGATTAACCATTTTGACGATTATCACGCCGAACAGATCGACGGTGAGAACCGAGGTTGCGAGGCACCAAACGTATGGAAGCGCATCGGACAGAAGAAATGGGTTGTGATGTACGACATTTACAGTGTGAACCCTCATAACTTTGGTTTTGTAGAGACCAGCGACTTCAAGACCTTCAAGCCTCTGGGCCGTTTTAACGAGGGTGTAATGAAGGCAGCCAACTTCTCATCGCCCAAGCACGGTAGCGTGATTCATATCACCAAGGCCGAGGCCAAGCGTATCGAAAACTACTGGAACAACCAGCAGAAGAAAGCCAAGATGATTCGCTCGGGCGAAATCTGGCCCGATGCCAGCGGCCGCCATATCAACGCCCATGGTGGTGGTATCATGAAGTATGGCGACACCTACTACTGGTTTGGCGAGAACAAATGCGACACCACCTCATCGGCTATGATTGGTGTGCAGTGCTACTCATCGAAAGACCTGATGAACTGGCAGAACCGTGGCGTTGCCCTCTACGTGAGCGACGACCGCCGCAGCGATATTACCCGCGGTTGTGTGCTGGAGCGCCCCAAGGTTATATATAATAAGGTAACCAAGAAATTCTGCATGTGGTTCCACCTGGAGCTGAAAGGCAAGGGCTACAGCGCTGCCCGCTACGGCGTGGCCGTAAGCGACAAGCCCGAAGGTCCTTATAAGTTCCTGTACTCACAGCGTGCCAACGCAGGCACCTACCCCGTAGAGTTCGGACAGCAGGAGTTGGCTACACTCGACACCCTGAATGCCGACAATTTCAAGAAATGGTGGACACCCACCTGGATGGAGGCTATCAAGCAGGGCCTGTTCCTGAAGCGCGACTTCGGTACGGGTCAGATGGCTCGCGATATGACACTTTATGTAGATGATGATGGCAAAGCCTATCACATCTTCTCATCGGAGGATAACCTGACGCTGCACATTGCCGAACTTACTGGCGACTACCTGCACCACTCTGGCAAATATACCCGCGTGGCTCCTGGCGGTCAGAACGAGGCACCTGCCATCTTTAAGAAGGATGGTACCTACTGGATGATTACCTCGGGTTGCACTGGTTGGGCTCCAAACAAGGCACGTATGTTCTCGGCACCCAGCATCTGGGGCCCCTGGACTCAGCATCCCACACCTTGTGTAGGTCCAAAAGCCGAAATCACCTTCGAAGGACAGTCGACTTATATCCTGCCCTACGGCAAAGGTTTTATCTTTATGGCCGACATCTGGCGCCCCCAGCATCCAAGTGATGCCCGTTACATCTGGTTGCCTATCGAATTTGAGAACGGAAAACCCGTTATCAGGTGGCGTGATGCGTGGAATCTTAGTGAATTAGGGGAAAATTAACGATTTGTTCCCCTAAATTCACGCATTTTAACCCTTGATTTATATCAACCTTCGTATCTTTGCACCCGAAAATTCTAACCTATCTCAGGGAAGGAAAATCAATTATTAACATTTATAAACTTAAAACAGTAACAAATGAAGTATGCTAAATTAACTCTTCCATCCAAGAAGCTATGCTTCGTGATGGCGTTGGCAGCAGGAATGGTTTCATTCCCATTGCCGACAATGGCAGAACCTGCAGTTCAGGCTACGCAGCAAAGCGGAGTTGTGAAAGGTCAGGTAACAGACAAAAACGGAGATCCAGTTATTGGTGCTACCGTAAAAGTTAAAAATGTAAACAATGTAGGTACCGTTACAGATTTTGAAGGTAACTTTAATTTGAAAGCTGCCCCAAACAGTGGTACCCTCGTAGTATCTTACATTGGTTTTAAAACTAAAGAGATTGCCTATAGAAACGGACAAACTCTTAATATAACTATCGAAGAAGACGCCGAAACACTGCAGGAGGTAGTAGTTGTTGGTTACGGTACCATGCGTAAGAAGGACCTGACTGGTTCGGTGGTACAGATTGACCCCAGCAAAATGGCCGACCAGAACCCTGGTAGCGTTCAGGATCTGCTGCGTGGCACACCAGGATTGCAGATTGGTTTCGATTCATCAGCCAAGGGTTCAAGCGCCAGCATCCAGCTTCGTGGACAGAACTCTCTTTACACCTCTGGTTCGCACAACTCTCCATTGATTATCCTTGATGGTATGCAGTTCGCAGGTGAGCTCTCAGAGATTAACCCTGACGACATTGAGCAGATCGACGTACTGAAGGATGCCTCATCGGCAGCCATCTATGGTGCTAAAGCTGCAAGCGGTGTTATCATCATTACTACCAAGAAAGGTAAGCAGGGCAAACCTACTATTAATGTAAGTATGAACCTGGCAGCCAACTCAAAGGCAGCTTATCGCGATGTGTTCAGCGCCAGCGAGTATATGACCTACCGCGAGGACTGGTATAAGGCTCAGACCTACGGTTATCGTGAGGATGGCACATGGGGCTATTATGGCAAAGACAGCGGTATTCCTACTGGCTATTACGACAACTTCAACAACATCAGTCAGTATGGATTGACTCAGGATCAGTGGGCCAGCAACGGTCCAAAGACCTTGCAGGCAGGCGAATCGTTGTTGAGCCTCTATGCACGTCGTATGGGCTTTGACGCTGATGCCTCAGTAGTCATGGAGAACTTCCTGGCAGGTAAGACTTACAACTGGGAAGATGCCACCTTCCGTACTGGTTTTAACCAGGACTACAATGCCAGCATCTCGGGTGCAACAGATAATGTTAACTACTACTTAGGTTTTGGTTACCTAAAGAATCAGGGCGCCATTCAGGGCGATGACTACCATGCTTATCGCGCAAACATGAAAATTAATGCCAAGATTACTAATTGGCTCGAAGTAGGCGCTAACGTAAACTTCCAGGATCGTAGTGATGAGTCGCAGGCTGTGCCCCTGGGCAGCAACTACTGGGACGACAACCAGTTGCGTGAGTCGCCTTATGCTTCACGTTACGACGAAAATGGTAACGAGATGCAGTACCCACGTACCGGCAACCCAACTAACGGAGGTTATAACTACCACTTCCTGCAGCAGTATATTGGTCTGGAGAAGGGTTACACCGTACTGAACACTATCTTTAATGCTAAGGTAACCCTGCCATTCGGCATTACCTATCAGTTCAATATTGCTCCTCGATACCAGTGGTTCTATGATCGCTATCACATGTCGGCAGAACTGCCAAACAGCGACCCAGCTACACGTGGTGTGAACCGCAACTCTTCGAAGACATTTAACTGGAACCTGAACAACACACTTACATGGGATCGCACCTTTGCTAATCTGCACCATGTTACAGTAACACTTGCTCAGGAAGCTGAGGAGAACCGTTATTGGAGCGACAATATCTCTGCACGCAACATCACTCCTACCGATGTGCTTGGTTTCCACTATATTTCGGGTGCCAACAAGGAGCAGAGCTCATTCTCTACCAACGATACTCACTATACAGCAGCCGCTTATCTGGGTCGTGTATTCTATGGTTTCATGGATCGCTACATGCTGACTGCTACAGTACGTCGTGACGGTTATTCAGCATTCGGACAGAATAATCCTTGGGCTAACTTCTGGTCGTTAGGTGCCAGTTGGATTCTCTCTGAAGAGAAGTTTGCTCAGGACTGGAAATGGCTCGATATGGCAAAGCTGCGCCTGAGCTATGGTACCAATGGTAACCGCTCACTCGCTGATACATATCTGGCACTCTCTAACCTGGCTAACGGTGGACTCTATGCCTACTATAAGTATGGTTCAACCTCACAGGAAGTACTGAACGCCCTCAGTGTAGACCGTCTGGGTAACCCCAACCTGGAGTGGGAGAAGACATCATCATGGAACTTCGGTATCGACTTTGCTGTTCTCGACAAGCGTCTCTCTGGTAGCATCGATCTCTACCACAAGAAGACCCACGATATGATTATGGCACAGCGTCTGCCAAACTTCACTGGTTTCAGCAGCATCACTACCAACCTTGGTGAGGTTACCAACACTGGTTTTGAGATTACACTGAATACAAGAAACATCGAGACCAAGGACTTCAAGTGGGGTACCTCTCTCGGATTCTCTTATAACAAGAATAAGATTAAGCACCTGTACTATGAGTACGACGAGGATGGCAAGGAGATGGACGATACCAGCAATGGTTGGTTCATTGGCAAGCCTATCGGCGAAATCTGGTATTGGAAGACCGATGGCATTTGGCAGGCTGACGAGGCTGAGGAGGCTGCACTTGTAAACCAGAAGCCTGGTGATCCAAAGGTTGTTAACGTATATACTGAAGACGATAAGATTCTGGCCGACGGCACACGCGTACCAGTTTATAACGACAAGGACCGTGTTTATCAGGGTACAACCCAGCCACCAATCTACTGGAATATGCGCAACGACTTCCAGTATAAGGACTTTACCTTCTCGTTCTCAATGTACAGCTACATGGGTCATAAGAGCCGCGCTGGCTACTGGTTGAATGGCGACAACTCTGGTTCTATGTTTACACAGACTTGTAATACTTACAAGAAAGAATACTGGACACCAGAAAACCCAACCAACGACTACGCACGCTTGAATGCCGTAGGTCCTTCAGGAGTGACCGGTATTGAGAAGGTGTACAATCGCAGTTTTGTACGTCTTGACAATGTCACACTCGGCTATACCATCCCACGCGACATTACAAATAAGTGGGGTATCCAGCGTGTACACGTAACTGCTGGTATCAACAATGTATTTACTATTGACAGCTGGGAATATGGCGATCCTGAAACAGGAGGTTTTGCCAACCGTCAGTTCCAATTCGGTCTTAATGTAACACTTTAAAATGTAGAATCGTATGAAAATCAAAAAGAACAATATACTCCGCGGAGGACTCATGTTAGCCCTTGCGGGAACCATGGTAGGATGTTCGGACGGCTTCCTGGAGCAGGATCCACTGTCATTCTACGAGCCAGCTACCACATATAGCACGGAAGCCGGTCTGCAGGCTGCTTTGGCACAGTGCGACAAACAGTTAAAGACATATCGTATCGACGGTAACTGGAACAACGTTGGTATCTTTACCAATTACCTGATGTCGGATGTTGGTATGTATGCCAAGACCGATATGGGTGGTGGCTTCCAGGACAACTTCGACGCCAAGCTCACACCAACCTCTGGTATGGCAAGTGGTGGCGATGCCAACTACATGCAGCGCTTCTGGGATCAGGGATTCAGCATGGTAAAATATGCCAATACCATCCTGACTTATATCGATCAGGTGAAAGGGCTCGACGATGCTACTCGCGATGCCTATAAAGGTCGTGCATATTTCCATCGTGCCTACGCTTACTACAACCTGGCACTCCAGTTTGGCGATATTCCTTTGATAACAAAGCTAATCAGTGTGCCCAAGCGCAACTATACATCAAGCAGCAAGGAAGCTATCTTCAAGATGCTGGTTCATGATTTGGAGTTCGCTGTTCAACACGTTCCCGCTCAGGCCAAAATGACCTATGTAGGACAGGTAAATCAGGAAGCATGTATGCACCTGCTTGTAAAGTGCTATCTCGCTGTTGGTGAGTATGCCAAGGCTGAGTCGGTAGCTACCGACCTGATTAACAACCACGGTTTGAAGCTGATGACCGAGAACTTTGGTACTTGGCAGCCCTCTGGTGCCGAGAACACTTGGAAGGTAACACGTAACGTAGTTTGGGATTTGCACCGCACACCCAACATCGCCGACCCTGCCAACAAGGAGACTATCATGATGATCTCTAACTCGAACGATCAGGACTTCACTACCTATAATGTGATGCGTGCCTGCTTTGCTCACTGGAGCAATGGTATCATCCGCGATCCTCACGGACTGGGTGGTCCTGGTAAGAACATCGCCCGTAACAACTGGGAGTACAACGACACGCTCGACTGGGTACGTGCTGCCGGACGTGGTATTGCTGTGAACCGTACATCATACTATTACAACAAGACCATCTGGAACTATGACGGTGAGACCGACTGGCAGGACCTGCGCCACAACCGTGAGGTTGGTAACTGGATGGAGATGGAAGACTTCAAGTACAACAACAAGAATTCAGACTGTTACGGACAGAACTATCAGCTTTATGCTACCGAGGATTATGCCGATCCTTCAGATCCTACAAAAATCCTTGTACATAAGGGCGATATTCTTTGCTCAGACACCATCCGTAGCTGGTATCCTACCCCATTGTATCAGCTCTACATCCTTGATACACCTAACGAGAACAATACTGGTGCCAACCAGTTCCAGGGTGCATCAGGTAAGGGTGCCAATGGCGATATGTACCTGTTCCGTCTGGCCGAGACTTATCTGCTCCGTGCTGAGGCCCGTTTCTACCAGGGTAATGCCTCAGGCGCTGCTGATGACGTGAACGCTATCCGTAAGCGTGCCAACGCCAAGAAGATGTACACCACAGTTACTATCGGCGACATTATGTCGGAGCGTGCCCGCGAGCTCTATCTCGAGGAGTTCCGTCAGGCAGAGATGGTACGCGTTAGCTGGTGTCTGGCTCGTAGTGGCAAGCCCGATGAGTGGGGCAACACCTACGACCTGAATACTTGGGACAAGCAGGAGGGCACCGACCTGAATGGTGGTAGCTACTGGTATCGTCGCTGTGTAAACTACAACGTATTCAATCACGACTACGGAAAGGGACAGCAGGGTAACCAGACCTTCGAGTACAAGATTAACAAGCACAATTTGTTCTGGCCTGTTCCTAACTCGGCTATTACCGCCAACAACAAAGGAACACTCCGTCAGAACTTTGGCTACGACGGCTATAACGAGAACATCCCCATGTTCACTAACTGGGAGGATGCCGTTGCCGATGAAGAATCAGCAAACTAAAAAGATTGTTCATACATATTTTTAAGGTAATTGGTTAGTATTTCTAAGGTGGAGGGGCGGCCTATAACACATTGGGCTGCCCCTTTTAAAACAAACCAAACAAACGAACGGTATGAGAAAACTATTATTATTGGCATGTTTGATGAGCGCCATGATGGTTCAGGCCAAGCGATGGACTACCGATGAGGTAAAGGACATGATACGCTTGGTTAACACCTACTGGCAGACCAATAATCCGGCCGAGGTGCGCTCTTTCTGGGACAACGCCGCCTACCATACAGGTAATATGGAGGTGTACAAGTTGCTGCAGGATGAGCAGATGCTTGACTACAGTATTCGCTGGGCGGAACACAACCAGTGGAAAGGTGCCACCGAACCCAACCCAGTCAACTGGAAATATAAGAACTACGGTGAGGGACAGGACTATGTACTGTTTGGCGACTGGCAGATCTGCTTCCAGACGTACATCGACTTGTATAACCTGCAACCCGACGAGAAGAAGATAGCACGCGCCAAGGAGGTGATGGGCTATGAGGCCGACTCGAAAGCCAACGACTACTGGTGGTGGGCCGATGCACTCTACATGGTAATGCCCGCACTCACTAAGATGTACAAACTTACTGGCGATACCAAATATCTGCGTAAACTCTACGAAAACATCTGCTACAGCGACAGTATCATGCTCGACAAGGAGACTGGACTGTACTTCCGCGATGGCAAATACATCTACCCCAATCACAAAACCGCCAATGGCAAGAAGGATTTCTGGGCACGTGGCGATGGTTGGGTGCTGGCCGGACTGGCCAAGGTACTGCAGGATATGCCCGAGTCTTACGTCCGTCAGCCGTTCTTTGTAGAGAAGTACGTGAACCTGGCACGCGGTGTGAAGAAATTGCAGCAGCCACAGGGCCACTGGACCCGTTCGATGATGGACCCAGAGCAGGCTCCTGGCTATGAAACCAGCGGTACAGCCTTCTTCTGCTACGGCCTGTTGTGGGGCGTTAATCACGGTTATCTGTCGAAGAAGGAGTTTGCACCCACCATCGATAAAGCATGGAACTATCTCACCACCATCGCCCTGCAGAAGGACGGTAAGGTGGGTTACGTACAGCCCATTGGCGAGCGTGCTATTCCCGGACAGACTGTTGATGCCAACTCGCAGGCCAACTTCGGTGTTGGCGCCTTCCTGCTGGCCGCATGTGAATACGTGAAATACATAGGCCGATGAATCTGTTATTAACAATAGCACTCGGTATAGCCAACCTGTTACCGCAGGCTGAGGATGCCTTCTGGCGCGACTCCATCCCACAAGAGATGAAGCAGAGCTACACCGCCTATGGTGAACAGTATCTGGGTAAAGCATGGACGGCTTTACCCTGGACTGTTTTTGCAGAGAACAAGATAACCGGTAACCGCGTAAACTACGAGGGAATCTGTTTTGAGAAGCGCCGCCATCTGGCAGCCCTTGTGATGGCAGAGATTGTAGAAGGCAAGGGAAGGTTTATGAACGACATCATCGATGGAATCGGTAGTTTTTGCGAAGAAACCTGGTGGGGCATACCTGCCCATTACGGCAAACGCATCCCCCTACGGGAGATACAGGAGGTTGACTTGTTTAATGCAGAAACAGCCAGTTTGATTGCATGGACCCGCTACATGCTGGAGAAGCAGTTGGATACTTTCTCGCCCGACATCTGTCAACGTATCGACCGAGAGGTTGAACAGCGTATCCTGAAACCTGCCGTAGCCAACAACTACTGGTGGAAGACGGCGGGCATGAACTGGAACCCATGGATTTGCAGCAACTGGCTGGCCTGTGTGCTGATATGCGAGAAGAACGAAGCCCGCAAAGCCGAAGCCATCGCCCAAATAGAAAAGGCCACCCATGCGTTTATCGACGCCTATCCCGAGGATGGCGGTTGCGATGAAGGTCCTGGCTATTGGGACCGCGCCGCAGCCTCGATGTTCGAGGTACTGAGATTGCTACCCGATGCCTCACACTTTGATGCGCAGGCCGATAAAATCAGGGAAATGGCCGCTTACAGCTACAAAACCTATATCGGGCATGACTACTGCGTGAACTTTGCCGATGCACACGAGAACAAGGCTGTGCAACAGGTAAACATCGTGTATCCATTCGGTCATTGGCTGAACGATAAAACCATGCGCGAGTTTGGTGCTTACTTAGGACGAACCAAGCAAGTGCTGACCCAGCCTGCCAAGCTTTACGATAAGAGCGGCAACTTCCCAACACTGGGTCGCGAACTGTTCTTCTTACGAAATATTCGCGATTTCATCGCAGAAAAGCCTCAGGAGCCACTCATTAAGGATGCGTGGTTACCTAACCTACAGATTATGACTGCGCGCCGTGGTGGCCATTTTACGGCCTTTAAGGGCGGACATAACGGCGAGAGCCACAATCACAACGACGTAGGCTCATTCTTAGTATATGTAGATGGCGAACCATTGCTGATTGATCCAGGCGTGGGCGAATATACCGCCAAGACCTTCAGCAACAGCCGTTACGAGATATGGACCATGCAGTCGGGCTATCATAATCTGCCACAGATTAACGGAACCGACCAGCAGGACGGAAAGGCGTTCGGCGCCAAGGTGGTAAGTCACCAGAACGGAAAGCTGACACTCGACATTGCTGGTGCCTATCCCAAGAAGGCTGCGGTAAAATCGTGGAAACGCACCGTTACTGCCACCAAATCGGGCATATCGGTAACCGAGAATTTTGAGTTGAGCGATTACAAAGCTCCTACCCGATTGATGCTGATGACCACCAACCGCGATGCGCTGAAGCACATCAGCTACAACACCAACCAGTTGGAGGCTACTATCGAGGATATCAGTAACCAACTCGACCCGCTGCTGCAGGGCATGTGGGGACAGGAGATGTACCGCATCGTTTTAACGGTGAAATCGGCAAAAACTAAGCAACAAATCAAATATAGTATCAAATGATTAGACTACTACTTACTATAGTTTTGCTGGCTGCACTAACCACACGGGTTAGTGCCCAGCAAACAACCCTCACAGTAACCAACCCTACCGACCGCCAACGACAGGAGGTGGTAGAAACCAACTTACAAGCAGTTTATAAGCAATTAGGACTGAAAGCCAACGAGGCATTCGTGATAAAGAATGGATTCGGTCAGGAGCAAGCCTACCAGCTATCGTACGATGGCAAGCTGCTGGTGTACGTATCGCTTCAGCCCCACAGCAAGGCTGTATTCACCATCGAGAAAGGTCAGCCAGAACCGATGAAATCGTATGTTTATGGCCGACTGTTCCCCGAACGTGCCGATGATATGACCTGGGAAAACGATCTGGGCATCTATCGCATGTACGGTCCTGCCCTGCAGCGTAGCGGCGAGAAATCGTTCGGTACCGACGTATGGACCAAAAGCACCCCGGAACTGGTATTAGAGAAACGATATAAGATGCACCTGTGGGGCGTGGGACAGCGTGACTCGCTGAAACGTGCAGGCAAACCCAAGGAGGCTAACGAGATATATCTGGCCACATCGTTCCACCACGACCATGGCGAAGGAATGGATGTATATTCGGTTGGTCCCAGTTTAGGTTGTGGCGCCCCAGCGCTGATGAAGAATGGCGAACTGGTATATCCTTATTGCTTTAAGGACTATAAGATATTGGACAACGGTCCGATACGTTTCACCGTAGAACTGACCTATCATCCCAATGGCGATGGTGTAACAGAACACCGCCTGGTGAGTCTGGACCGTGGTTCGCATTATAACAAGATAACCGTATGGTACGACGATATGAAACAATCGGCAGCGTGGGCATCGGGCATGGTGCTGAATGGCGAGGGCGAGCTAGCATTAGGCAAAGACTATGTGCTGTATGCCGACCCTACCGATAACCCAAAAGTAAACCAGTCGCAGATTTACGTGGGCACCTTGTTCCCCAACGGCGTGGATAAAACCACCAAGCTAAACGGCAATAAAACCCACGCTTTAGGCATCGTGAACAAATACAACGGCAAGCCCTATACCTATTACTTTGGCTCAGCCTGGAGCTGTAACGACGTAAAGACAATGGCCGAGTGGCAGCTGTTGGCCAATAATTATCTGAACAACATTAAGAACCCATTAATAACAGACATCAAATGAAAAGAACAACAACCTTGTTGGTATTAGCCTTGATGCTGATTGTACCAACACAAGCCAAAAAGACAAAGACTACCGTGCAGACCGACCGTCAGTACTGGTGCTCGTTAGCCTACAGGATGGCTCAGCCCGTACTGGAGAACATGGCCAAGGGCGAACTGCAGAAGAACATGAAGACGGAATTCTCGCCCTCGTTCGATAATCGCGATAAAAGCGTGGTTTATATGGAAACCTTCGGACGCCTGATGGCAGGTATGGCCCCGTGGCTCGCTCTGCCCGACGACAATACCGCTGAGGGGCTGCAGCGCCACCAGTTACGCGAGTGGGCATTGGCCTCGTATAAGAACGCTGTTGATCCTGCTTCGCCCGACTATCTGTGCTGGGGTAAGGCCGGACAGAACCTGGTAGATGCCGCTTATATCGCCGAATCGTTCCTGCGCGCCTGGGATGCCCTGTGGAAGCCATTGGACGAGGTAACCAAGCAGCGTTACATCAAGGAGTTTCAGGCCTTAAGAAAGATCGACCCACCCTACACCAACTGGTTCCTGTTCTCATCAACCATCGAGAGCTTGCTGGCTAAGGCTGGTGCTCAGTACGATGAGTTCAGAGTAAACACCGCTTGCCGTAAGGTTGAAGAGTGGTATGTGGGCGATGGCTGGTATGCCGATGGTCCTGTGTTTGCTTTCGATTACTACAGCAGCTACGTATTCCATGCGATGTATCTGGAGACTCTGCAGGCTATGGTAGATGCTAAGGCAAACACCCGTTTGGACTATCAGAAGTACTACGATCGCGCCCTGAAGCGTGCACAGAAGTACGCCATCATCCTGGAGCGATTCATCTCGCCTGAGGGCACTTTCCCTGTAATTGGCCGCTCTATCCCCTATCGTACTGCCGCTATGCAGACGTTGGCTTTGATAGCCTGGTATCAGAAGCTGCCTAAGGAACTGAGCAACGGACAGGTTCGCGCTGCCCTTACCAAGGTGCATCACCGTATGTTCGACTATCAGCAGAATTTTAACGATGCCGGTTATCTCACTATCGGTTTCTGTGGTCATCAGCCCGAAGTTGCCGACTGGTACACTAACAACGGTTCGCTTTATCTCACCAGCTTGAGCTTTATGCCACTTGGTTTGCCAGCCGATCATCCTTTCTGGACCGATGCTGCTGAGCCTTGGACACAGGTAAAAGCCTGGAACGGACAGAAGTTCCCCAAGGATCACCGCTGGGGTGATGATATCCGCACGCACGATAAGTGGTAATAATTCCCACACGCGGAAAACATAAAAAATACACGGGTCGTCCTAATTTGGGCGACCCGTGCTGGTAAAAGAATGTTTATCTAACTAATTAATTACGATATGCGGGATTCTGGTAAGCGTCCTTCTCCTCCTTCGACATAATCAATCCATCAATCTGATCCTGTGGGATTGGACGGATGTAGTAACCTGCAGGAATATCGCGCTTGAATGTCTTCAGATCATTGGTTAAGTAACCAACATCAGCAATACGGTAGGTACTTGCACGCTCGGCCCACTTCTGGGTACGAACGAGATCGAACCAACGGTATCCCTCACCCCAGAACTCACGGCTACGCTCATCAAGGATAAAGTCGATAGTGATAGTAGCAGGTGTTGCAGCTACCATTTCGGCGCTCTTATCAACAGATACAGCTACATTGTCGTTCTGACTGAATGTCTGCTTACCGGCACGAGCACGGAGCACGTTAACCAGAGTCTTAGCATCGGCCTGCTTACCAAGCTTAACAGCAGCCTCAGCACCAATCAGATAGAACTCAGAGAACTTAGCGATGTTCCAAGGACGTGGGCTACCACCATTAACCTTCGAACCCAGACCGCCATTGTTATCGGTACGATAGATACCCAACTTCCAGTTGATGGGGTACTTCTTACGGCTAATATGGTTCACAGCCAGCACAAAGTCGGGGCGACCGGCCATCTCACCGAAACCAAGCTTACCATCAGCTCCCTTAGGCAATCCAAAATCGATACCTGGCTGATCAGAAACACCATTCTTGTCATAGTTGCCGATTTTGCTGTCCTCACTTTCTGGAACCCAGCTGAAGTATACATCGTTAGGATAAACCTTCTCGCCATTTCCACCTAATACATAAGGCTCAGTGTTACCACTCTTCTGCCAGTTGGTGTGATAACGCAGGGTGAAGGTTGCATCGTAACGAGAGTCGATAGCCTTAACAGCATCTTCCCATACACCACCTTCCAAGAAGTTGTCGGCGATAGGAGCCATACGAGTCCAAGGACGACCGAGGGCCTGAACAGCCTCACGCTGAATTGGGTTGATAACAGCACCCGAAGCAGCTTTAGCTGTCATCTCGGTGTAGTTCCAGGTCTCCATCCAGTAAGCAAAGTTCTCAGGCGAGCCACCGCTACCCCAACCGTAACCAGCACCGCCGTTACCATACTTCTCGTCCTCGTCGTGATCAGCGTAGAGCATAATCTCAGAGTTACGGTCGTTGGTAGCTACGTTAACATCGTAGAAGGTTGGCTGCAGAGCGTATGGGCCAGGATTGTTGATGGCAGCCATAGCTGTGTCGTAAGCCTTCTGGAAGTAGCTGTTAGCCTGGCTGGCATCACGGCTGCACTCAGGATAGGTTGGAATGTTGTTAGGATTCTCCAACCACCAAGCGTAGGTAAGATAAGCCTTAGAGAGATACAAACGAGCCAGGTTCTTGGTAGCTGTACCTGTGAGACGTGGGTTCTCGGGCAAGTTAGCAACAGCTGTTTCAAGATCTTTAAAGATAGCAGCATAAACCTCAGGAACGGTGTTACGTACAGAGGTACGAACGGTAGAAGTGTTGAACTTCAGTTCGCCAGCACCCAAGTCGAGGGGCACACCACCGTAGGTCTGCACCAAAATAAAGTAGTCGAATGCACGGAAGAAGTGAGCCTCGGCCAGCAGAGCATCGTCGATACCAGCAGCGGCACCATTCTCGATAATACCACTGGCGGTATTGATATTAGCAAATGCCGTTCCCCAGCAACCACCAGCAATACTATTGGTTGAAACCATCTGACCAACACCAGAGAGGTCGGCGTCCTTAAAGTTACCATCGGCACTCTGTGCGTAGGTATACTCATCAGTACCAGTCTCGAGGGTGTTCAGATAATAACCGTTGCCATAGAAATAGCGCAGGTGAGCATACAGCGAGGTCAGACCGCCCTCAATACCAGCCTTCGTAGTGAAGAATGTTGGGTCGAACTGGCTGCGAGGCTGCTCGTCGAGCACATCGCCACAAGAGGTAAATGTTGTAGAAAGACCACAGCACACCAAGCCCGCAGCAAGAATATATTTTATACTTTTAGTTTTCATAATTATTAATTCTTTAATGTTGTTAGAATGTAACGTTAACACCAACCAAGAAATTGCGGGTAGCAGGTGTGTTGTAACCTACGATTGGCATCTTATGCTTGCCTGTGTAACCATCTACAGCTACAGCTGTGTTCTGGTTAGCCCATGAGTTGGTCTCTGGATCAAGTCCGCTCTCATTGTTGAATGGTGAGAAGAGAACGAATGGATTCTGAACAGTAGCATAGAGGCGCAGACGGCTGATACCAAGATCCTTCACAGCCTTCAGCTTGTCGAAGTTGTAACCAAGTGTGATGGTACGAATCTTCAGATAGCCAGCATCGAAGTAACCAAGTGTAGAACCGTACTTGGGGTTATCACCGCTCTGAACGCCACCGGGTTTTGGATACTTAGCACCAGTGTTCTCCTCAGTCCAGTAGTCAACATCGAGGTTGTTACGACGACCAGTAAGCATATTCAGGTAACCGCTTGAAGAGTGGATAGCAGAGATGAGCTTACCACCAATCTGGAAGGCACCGATTACAGTGAGGTCGAAGCCCTTATAACCAACTGTGGTATTGAAACCTCCCATCAGTTTTGGCTCCATGCTGATAACCTGACGATCGGCTTCGCCAATAGCACGTGTAGGCATGCCGTTGGCATCATAATCGCCTGTGTACTTAACCTTAATCATACCAAGGTTTCCACCTGGTTCAAGAATCTCGAGGTTAGTCTTACCATCAGGACCAGTTACGATATCGCTCTGGTTCCACAACCCCTCGTACTCATAGTCGTAAATTACGTCGATAGGATAGCCAATGAACCAGCGGTTAGCCTTATCGGGAACAGGATTACCGTTTTCATCTACAGCTCCAGTCAACTTAGTCAGCTTATTGCGGTTAGCATAGAGGTTAATACCAGCCTCCCAGTTCCAACCATTCTTGTTATCGATGATGATACCATTCAGAGTTAACTCCCAACCCTTATTCTCGGTGTTACCGATGTTACCAGTATAGCTGCTTACACCTGAGGTTGAAGGCAGAGATACGTCGAGCAGGATATCGTTAGTCTTCTGAGTGTAGTACTCGAACGATCCAGACAGGCGACCATTGAACAATGAGAAGTCGACACCGAAGTTCCAAGTCTTAGAGTACTCCCATCCCAACTCTGGGTTAGGCAGAGAGTTTACATAATAACCAGCTTTGTAGTTAGTGCCATCACCGAAGTTATAGTTACGGATAGCCAGACCACCAAGAGTAGAATATGGGTTGATACTCTGGTTAGAGGTCTCACCATAACCTACACGCAGCTTCAGGTTGTCGAGCCATGTGAAGTTCTCCATGAAGTTCTCGCGAGCGATGTTCCAACCGGCACTTACTGCAGGATATGTATGCCACTGATGACCCTTAGCCAGACGTGAAGAAGCATCTGAACGGAGGGCGGCTGAAATCATATACTTATTATCATAAGAGTACATGACACGACCCATCCAAGAGATCAAACCGCTCTGCCAGTAGTTGTAACCTACCAGGTTAGCCTGACCAGTGGCCTTGTCGAGTGCATAGTACTGGAAGTAGTCGGCAGGAATCTCCTGAGCCGAACCACCGCTCTGCTCGTATGTAGTCTGCTCGGCTGAGTACATGGCAACAACATTCAGGTTGTGCTTCTCGGCGAATGTGCGGTCGTAGGTGAGCAGGTTCTCAACAGCCCAGTTACGGGTCTGGTTCTCGTAAACCGAACCGCTGTTAACAGCGTTGGCATCCTTATTATTAATACCAGTACCTGTGAAGCTACCGCTCTTAGAGTTGCGGAAGTTCAAACCTACGTTTACACGATAGGTAAGTCCCTCAATCCAAGGGCACTTAACCTCGGCAAACAGGGTGTTGTAGGTACCAATACCCTTATTCTCGCTCAACCATACATCCTTGTCGCGCTCTACAGTTTCCTTTGTAACAACTACCTGGTCGTCGGCAGGCAGTGCGTTGTAACGCTTCAGGTTGCCATCAGCATCGTAAGGACTTGACAGTGGTGATGAGCACAATACGGCATACATATTGTTTACACCCTGAGTTTTACGATAGCTGGTGTTGGTGCTCAAGCCGAAGCGGAACCACTCGCCAACCTTCTGGTCGAAGTTACCACGAACCGAGATACGGTCGTAAGCCTCGGTAGGAACAACCGACTCATCGTGATAGAAACCTGCGCCAAAGCTATAGCTACCACCATTGGTACCACCCGATACGCTCAGGTCGTGGTTGTGACCAATACCTGTCTTATAATAAAGGTCCTGCCAATCGGTATTGGTTGTCTCGCTCTCGTCGAGTGAGTTCTGGTACTTACCAGCATACTGGCGGAACTTGTTGAACGTAGGACCATCCATCATAGGATACTTGTGGAACACCGTCTTAAACGATACATATCCATTATATGTAACCTTAGCAGGTGTGCCCTGAGCACCCTTAACGGTTGTGATGATGATAACACCGTTAGCACCACGCGAACCGTAGATAGCGGTTGCAGAGGCATCCTTCAGGATATCCATCGACTTGATGTCGGCTGGGTTGATATCCGACAGCTGACCCATGAAGGGGATACCATCGAGCACGATCAGAGGGTCGTTACTTGCACTCAGTGAGCGCTGACCACGAATACGAATCTGCATCTCATCACCAGGCTTAGAACCTGTCTGAGTCATCAATACACCAGCTACACGACCCTGCAGAGCCTGAGCAGCGTTGGTAGCTGCAACCTGGTTAAGTTTCTCACCACCAATGTTGGCAACAGAACCGGTAACGGCCTCACGACGCTGAGTACCATAACCGATAACAACAACCTCGTTTACAACGTGGCCGTCTTCCTTAAGATTAACTTTTACGTTATCGCCGGCCTTGATTTCCTGCGATACATAGCCTACATAAGATACAACAATTGTTGCACCTGGCTTTACATTAAGAGTGAAGAAGCCGTTAAAATCGGTAACGGTACCATTATTAGTACCCTTCTCCATGACCGTGGCACCAATCAGCGGACCCTGTGAGTCGGCCACATAACCGGTTGCCTGCTTCGTTTGCTGTACGGAAGCTACTGATTCGGTAGCTGCCGAAGCCTGCTGTACAGGAGCCATGCCTAAAAAGCATAATCCTGCAACTAAGGCTGTTTTCTTTGCTTTGAAACTCATACGTTTGGTTTGTTAGTTAAAAATTAATTAGAATAATAAAAAAATCTGCCGCAAAATTAGGCAGATTCTTTAAACATGACTTACACGTATGTTGCGTTTCGTTTCATTTTTGTATCACCCAGGGTTTTTAAGCCCTTTTTGCTCAATATATTCGGTTGGAGACACTCCAAACTGCTTGCGGAACACCGTTGAAAAGTGTGCTAAGTTACTAAATCCAACTGAATATGCAACCTGTGTAACATTGATTTTTTGCTCCTCGAGCAGACGTACAGCTTGCTCCAAACGGATGTTGCGCACAAACTCGCTAACGGCTATTCCGGTCATATCCTTCATCTTACGATGCAACTGGGCACGACTAAGACCAACCGCCTTAGCAAGGTCCTCAACACCAAAGTCGCTATCGTCCAAATGCTCGTTCACTACTTTCAGGATACGCTCCATCAGCAACTCGTTGTTACCCTTAACCTGTTTCTCCTCAATCTTATCCTTGGGCTGTTGCATGCCAGAATATTTGCCCTTGAGACGCAGGTTGGTGCTGATAAGATTATTGATAACCATGTGCAACTCTTCCATATCGAATGGTTTAGCCAAGAAGGCATCGGCGCCTTTCTCCAAGCCCTCCAATCGGTTGGCCACAGCGGCCTTCGAGGTAAGCATTACTACTGGGATATGATTCAGGTGCATGTTGGTCTTAATCATACGCAGCAGCGTAAAGCCGTCCATCTCGGGCATCATCACATCGCTCACCACCAAATCGAACTGCTTGTCGGATTCGGCCAGCAACAGGCGGAGTGCCTCACGACCGCTAGTAACCGAGGTGATATGGTAATAGTAGCCTAACTCCTGAGCGATATAGGCACCTATCTCCTCGTCGTCGTCAACAATCAGTACGTTATATCGGTACAATGAACGCTGGTGCGACGTGATTTCCTTCTCCTCAACTACCAGTATCTCTTCTTCCTTGAGATGCGCGCTGCCCAATGGCATGCGTACGGTAAACACACTACCCTGCTCATCATCGCGATTGGCAGCTGTAATGGTGCCGTGATGCATCTCTACCAACATCTTACACAAGTTAAGACCGATTCCTGTGCCCTCGATATGCATGCTACGCGAGTTGGCGCCCTGATAGAAACGGTCGAAGAGTTTACGTGGGTCGCCCTTGATGCCCATACCGTTATCGATGACCTGCAAGATGGCTGTCTGATGCTCGGCATCCGTTACATCCTGGGCAACACGCACCTCAATCTCGCCACCATCGTAGGTGTACTTGAAGGCGTTAGTAAGCAGGTTATCAACCACCTTATCAAAGGCCTTGCGATCGTACCACACGTTAAGCTTGTCGAGCGCAGGGTTATAACGGAAGCTGATATGGCGCTCGTTGGCGGTATACTCGTACGATTTAAGCAGATTGCCCACGTACTGTACCATATCGGTTTCCTGGCATTGCAGCTTCATCTGACGGCGATCCATCTTTCGGATATCAAGTATCTGGTTCACCAGATTCTGCACGCGCTGGGCGTTGTGCTCGATAGTTTTCAGCTCGTTGGTTACCTCTGGGTCGAAGTCGCGCTTCATCAGTTTGTGTAGCGGACTCATAATAAGGGTAAGCGGCGATCGGATATCGTGCGTGGCGTTGATAAGGAACTTCATCTTATCCTCGTCCAACTCCTGGCGACGGCGACGTACGTAGCTCCAAACCAAGGCACCAACGGTCGTCAATCCTATACATATATATAAGATGTACGCCCACGACGAACGGTACCATGGGGCATGCACAATAATGTGGTAAACCTCGGTATCGGTATAAATGCCGTTATCGTAGGCACGCACCTCGAGGATGTACGAACCTGGCTGCATGTGGGTAAACGATACCACGTTACGACCAGCTTCGGTCTGGCCCCACTCGTTGGTACCATTCAGGCGATACTCGTAAATTACATTATCGGCATTGGCGAAGTTGAGCGATGAGAACTCTAACGAGAAGGTGTTATCATCAAAATCGAGCTCGATGCGCTTAGCGCTAGGGCGTGCTGTACCGCCAACATAGATGCCAGTAAGCAGCACTTTGCCTATTTCGGTATTCTTTATCTGCAGGTCGGCAGGGTTAAACGAGGTGATTCCATCGCTAAAACCAAACCAGATGCGACCATCGTTGGTGCGCATAGCTGTGCCGCTGACGTACTCGCGACTGGCCAGACCGTTGCCATAAAGATAGCTTACAAATTGCTTTTCGGCATGCTTGTACTGCCAAAGACCCATGGTGGTACTAATCCACAAGTCGCCTGTAAGATCCTCGATAATACCATTTACCACCTTGTTGCTCAGCATTTCTGCATCGGGGAATGGTTTGGCTTTTTTATCCTTTTCATCGTAATAATACAAGCCTGAATAGGTGCCGAACAGTATCTTGTGATCGTGCGTTTCGCAAACCGATTCGATGGTGTTATAATCCAGCAACACCTCCCAGCCGTTTGAACGGAAACTGTCTTCAACCGGGTCGTAGCAGTTAATACCCGAAGCCGAACAAATCCAAAGTTTACCACGACTGTCAACCATCAGTGCCCTGATCCAGTCGTTATGCAGGCGTCCTTTCGGTCCGTCGCCATCGTACATACTGAAATGGCGCAATTCATCGGTATTGGTATCGTACGAGAAGAAGCCCAACGAATAGACCGAGAAGAAGAGTTTGCCCTTTCCATCATCGGTGATAGAGTTTACAAATCCGCTCTTGAACGATGACTTTAGCTGGAATTGCCCTGTAAGAGGGTTGTAGGCATAGAGTCCAGTGTTGGTACCAAGCCAATAGCGGCCCAATCCATCGCGATATATCACATACGTACCATCGGGCGAGGCAGGATGAGCCACCAAACGACCTGAGGCATCGAAACCAAAAATACCGTTATTCTGCACAGCACACCAAGTCATACCATTATCGCCAGCACAAATAGTGCTGAGCGAACCACCAGTACTCAGGTGCTGATCGATGAATTTCCACGAACGGAAAGGCGACTGGTGCTGGGGGATAAGCAACAGACCACGACTCTGGCAACCTATCCACAGGTTCTCCTGATTGTCCTCGAACAGCGCCCAGATGGTAGCTGTGTTCAAATCGAGCGAGGCGTTCTGGTACTCATAGCGACGCATACGATGCTCGCCACGAGGCACCCACCACAAACCGTTACCCATGGTGCCGATATACAGGTTGCCTGCTTTATCGCATTTGGCGGTACGCAGCAGCAAGTCCTTACCACGCATTTCGCCTGGGTCGATATAGTCGGATGTCAACTTTCCGTCGCGATAGTAAAGCAGTCCGTGATTGCACACTATCAGCACACCGCCCTCGTACCCCACAAAACCGGTTACCATACCGTAGGGCGACAGCAGCTCCTCGAGCTTACCCTTAGGCGAACGGCGGATAATGGAATTACCATGACCCGATTTCCAAAAATAGCCCTTTTGATCGATAAAAATGTAGCTAAAATAGTTGTTATCGGCCTTAGCGTAGCCCTCAACACGCTGCGAGTTGTTGGTGCGGGTATCTACGCGATACAATCCGTAACCGGCTGTACCAATCAGCAGGTGGTTAGCATCTTCCTGAATGATGGCATTGATACGAGGTATGCTAGTGGCGCCTTTCATCTCAACCGAAATAAACTGGTTGGTAGCAGGATCAAAACGGTCGAGACCTAACTGGGTACCCACCCAAAGGGTGCCGTTAACATCCTCGAACAGATACGATATCACATTGCTGCTCACAGTATTTGGGTTACCTTTCTCGTGCAGATAGATGGTAAAACGGTAACCATCGTATTTGTTCAAACCATACTCGGTACCTATCCAGATATAGCCATCCTTATCCTGACATATCTGTGATATCTGGTTACTCGACAGTTTCTCGGAAGTGTAGAAATGCGATTGGGCAAAGTTGAGTAACGTAATAGTGGAAAGTAATGTAAGTAGTAGAAAGCGATGCATTGTTTTTGGGTTTATAAGTTATAAATAGAATATGCTTTCGGGGCCCATGTTAAATAGCAGGTCTAATACCGATAGATTGGGCAGGAAACCATGCTTTTGGGCATACACCTGATAATAGGGCTTAGGGATGAAATCGGCATCGGGTGCCGGATGTTTAGGGTTGATAGCTGTACGATAGTCGACCAACTTTTGGGGTTCGACTACGAACTCCGAACTGCGGGTCACCTGGGGTTGGATATCGATGAGTTCGCACATTTTCTGGCAGATAGCCTCGTTAAAATCTACCAGGTAATCCCATCGCTGCTCAAAGAATGGGCGGATATCGTCCTGATAATACTCAAAGAAGGGCGACTCGCCATAAGCGCTCTGCAGGGCCATCCAGTGCAGATGGCGCCAGTTGCCGTGATCGCTAATGCGGATATCCTTTATCAGCGGCGATGTGCCACGCTCAACGGGTACCGTTAAGGCCTGAACGCCATTAGTGGTGGCTATCTGACAGCGGTTGCGATAGGTCTGCTTTTGGAAGCTTTCCCACTGTTCTATCAGTACAGCGTCAGCCCGATGCAGCTTTTGATACCACTGCACCGGGCCGAAATAGGTTGTACTAAGCAAAACCTGCATGGTTCTACCTTATTTAATGTTATCTACCATGCTACCGATACGGCTCCAGCGAATGCCGCCAAATCCGTTACGATCGGGATCGCTACTCCACCAGATGAAGATAGGCTTACCCACAATATGATCCTCGGGCACAAATCCCCAATAGCGAGAGTCGGCCGAGTTGTGGCGGTTATCACCCATCATCCAGTAGTAATCCAGCTTAAAGGTGTACTTGCTGGCCTGCTTGCCATTAATAAAAATCTTGCCATCGCGAACCTGCAGGTCGTTACCCTCGTAGGCACGGATACAGCGCTCGTAGATGGGCAGATTCTCCAACGAGAGATTGATGGTGGCACCTTTCTTTGGAATCCAGATGGGTCCGTAGTTATCACGGGTCCAGTGGTAGTTGCCGTTCTGTGGATACAGGCTCCATGTTTCGCGGTCGTAGTGGAAGCTGATGCCGTCGAGCAGATCGCCGCACTGCTTCATCTCGTTTACTACGCGATTGGTAAGTGGCATGTAACCATTATTGTTCAGCGATACGAGTTCCTCCTGGGTAATGCCCCACTTCTCCATCTCCTCATCAGTAAAATGGCGCTTCAGACGCAGTTCGTAGGTGTACTGCACGTTGTCGGGCTCTTTGTTGGCCTTGCCATCCAGATATACCACGTGGTCCTTAATCTGCAAGGTTTGTCCGGGCAGACCCACACAGCGCTTTACGTAGTTCTCGCGACGGTCGGTGGGGCGGGTAGCAATCTCGCCAAACTCCTGTGGGTGCTCCTTAATAATCGTCTTACCTGTCTCATAGATATCGCTGTACAGCTTCAAACGCTGCTCGGCTGATAGTGAGTCGGGGTTAGGCATGTTGGGATAGTTGCCAATGCCGTAGCCGTAGCACAGGTTGTAATATTCGGTCTGATACTGCAGAGCGGTACAGATGGTATCGCCAGCAGGATAGTTGAACACTACGATATCGTTGAGCTGCACATTGCCCAAGCCTTTTACACGACGATAATCCCAGTGTGGCCACTCTATGTAGCTCTTGCACTCTACTACTGGCAGAGTGTGCTGTGTAAGAGGCATCGTCAAAGGTGTCTGTGGGATACGAGGACCGTAGCTTACCTTTGATACAAACAGATAATCGCCTGTGAGCAGCGATTTCTCGAGCGAACTTGATGGGATGACGTAGTTCTGGAAGAAGAACTGGTTGATGAAGTAAACGGCCACCAGCGCAAACACCAGGGCATCAATCCACGACATCACAAACTTAACAGGCTTCTCGGCCTCTTTCCACCATTGCCACTTAATCTTCTTGGTGATGTACACATCAAAGATAAATGGTATTACCAGCAGTCCCCACCAGCTGCCTACCCAATACAGGAACAGCAGATACAGTACCAGCACGCCAATAAACTTGGCCCACTGCACTTTGGGGTCGAATTCTTTTTTCTTTACCATACTGCAGGGGGAAGATTAGAATTTAAACATATCGCTAATAGTGAGCAAGCCCTGATGCTCCTTGGTGTACTCGGCGGCCAGCACGGCTCCAAGGGCAAAACCCTTACGGCTGTGGGCATCGTGAGTAATGGTAATCAGGTCGGCATCGCTATCGTAGCGGATAGTATGAATGCCAGGCACCTCGCCACGGCGGATATGATCTACACGCAGGTACTTCTTGTCGGTAGTATCCTCTTTCCAAGCCTCCTTGCGGTCGATGTTGTCAACAATCTCCTCGGCCAGTGTGATGGCAGTTCCGCTGGGATGGTCGAGTTTGTGCACGTGGTGTGTCTCCTCTATCTCCACATCATACTGTGGGAACTGGTTCATAATCTTAGCCAGATAGCGGTTTACGGCCGAGAAGATGGCCACGCCGATAGAGAAGTTAGATGCCCAGAACAGCGTTTTGCCATCCTCCGAGCAAGCCTTGCGCACCTCGTCGCCATGCTCCTTCATCCATCCGGTTGAACCACTAACTACCTTTACGCCCTTAGCCCACGCCTTAAGATAGTTGCCATAGGCAGCCTGTGGGGCAGTAAACTCGATGGCTACATCGGCCGATGCGAACTCAGGTGAATCGAAATCCTGTTGATTATCGATATCGATAATACTTACAATCTCATGACCACGGTCGAGGGCTATCTGCTCAATCATCTTGCCCATCTTGCCGTAGCCGATTAAAGCTATTTTCATAATTAATTCGAATTAAAACGCCGCAAAGATACTACTTTTTGTCAACAAATCCCTATTTTCAACAGAAAAAAACAAAAAAATTTGCTGATATTAAAATAATGTAATACTTTTGCACCCTCAAAGGGAGTATAGAATTCTATTTCAGGAAATGAGAAAATCTATTTTTGACTTACTAGAACGTAAGGGAAAGCAGCCAGTCAGCATGCTGACGGCTTACGACTATCATACAGCCTGCACTATCGATGAGGCTGGAATCGACATGATTTTGGTTGGCGATTCGCTCGGCAACGTGATGCTGGGTTATGAAAATACACTTGCAGTAACGGTTGATGACATGATTCATCACGGCAAAGCAGTAGTACGTGGTGCCAAGCAGGCATTCGTAGTTATCGACATGCCGTTTATGTCGTACCAGGCTTCTATCGAGGATGCTGTACGCAATGCCGGTCGTATCATGAAAGAAACTAACTGTCAGGCAGTTAAATTGGAAGGTGGCGTAGAATATGCCGACCGCATCAAGGCTATTGTTGATGCCGGAATACCTGTAGTAGCACACATCGGGCTTACACCACAGTCGTTCAACGCACTGGGTGGATATAAGGTTCAGGGAAAATCAATTGAACAGGCCAAGAAGCTGTTGGCCGATGCCAAGGCCGTAGAGGAGGCTGGCGCATTTGCCATTACACTTGAGTGCGTGCCTGCCGATTTGGCTAAGTTGATTACCGAGCGCAGCCAGGCTATTACCATTGGTATTGGTGCCTGCAGCGATTGCGACGGACAGGTGCTGGTTTATCAGGACATGCTGGGCTATACGGATGGTTTCACACCCAAGTTCGTTAAGAAGTATGCCGACTTGCACAGCGTGATGTTCGAGGCATTCCGCCAGTACAAGCACGATGTTGAGAACCGCGAGTTCCCCGCTAAAGAACAAACTTATGCCATCAGCGATGAGGTGATGGCCGAACTAATCGAAACGAAATAAAAAACCAAGAGAGATGAAAGTAGTAAAGACAGTAAAGGAGGTAAGAGAGATTGTAGCCGGTTGGCGTAAAGAGGGTCTGAGCGTAGGACTGGTGCCTACAATGGGATTCCTGCACGAGGGTCATCAGAGCCTTATCCGCAAGTCGGCCAGTCAGAACGATCGCACCGTTGTGTCGGTGTTCGTTAACCCCATCCAGTTTGGTCCTAACGAGGACCTGGAGGCTTATCCACGCGACTTGAACCGCGATATGGAGAAGGTAGAAGAGGCTGGTGGCAACCTGATTTTTAACCCAGAGCCCGCCGAGATGTATCCTGGCCACTTTACGTCGTTTATCGATACCACCGAGACTACCGAGCTGCTTTGTGGTGCCGTTCGCCCTGTTCACTTCCGCGGTGTGTGCACCGTTGTGGGCAAGCTGTTTAATATTGTTTGTCCCGATCGTGCTTACTTCGGACAGAAGGATGCCCAGCAGCTGGCTACCGTTAAGCGTTTCGTGCGCGATCTTAACTTCCCCGTGGAGATTGTGCCCTGCCCCATCGTTCGCGAGGACGACGGACTGGCCAAGTCGAGCCGTAACACTTACCTGAATGCCGATGAGCGCCAGGCAGCGCTGATTCTTTCTAAGAGCTTGAAGCTGGGAAAGCAGGCCATCGAGGCAGGCGAGCGCGATGCACAGAAGGTGATTGATATCATCCGCCAGAACTTAGAGACCGAGCCAATGGCTCGCATCGACTACGTTGAGGTGGTTGACTTTGAGAATATCCAGCGCACAGCGCGTATCGAAGGCGAGGTGCTGGTTGCTATCGCCGTTTATATCGGCAAGACCCGACTGATTGATAACTTCATCGTTAATATTTAAGATAGGTATGGATATAACACTGCTGAAGGCAAAAATTCATCGTGCTGTAGTTACCCAGGCCGATCTGGACTACGTGGGCAGTATCACCATCGACTCTGACTTGCTGCGCGAGAGTGGCATTCTGGAGTACGAGAAAGTGGAAATTGCCGACATCGACAACGGCAACCGCTTTGCCACCTATACCATCGCTGGCGAGGCTGGCTCGGGCATTATCTGCCTGAACGGTGCCGCTGCCAAGTGCGTGAACGTGGGCGACAAGGTGATTATTATGGCCTACGCCACGATGACTCCCGAGGAGGCTCGAGAGCACAAGCCAACTGTGCTGTTTGTAGATGAGCACAACAAGCTGGTTCGCAAGGCCAACTACGAGAAGCACGGCCTGCTGGTTGAACAGTAAAAACGTAAAAGATATGCTGACGGGAAAGACCATCGTACTGGGCGTTACGGGCGGTATTGCTGCCTATAAGAGCGCCAATCTGGCTTCGATGCTCATTAAGCTGCATGCCGATGTGCATGTGATTATGACGCAGAACGCCACCAAGTTTATTACGCCCATGACGTTCGAAACGCTTACCAACAACAAGTGCATTGTTGATACCTTCGACCGTAACTTCTCGTTCGACGTAAAACATGTATCGCTGGCCAAGCGCGGCAATCTGTTTATTGTGGCTCCCTGTACAGCAAACGTTATTGGCAAACTGGCTCACGGCATCTGCGACGATATGCTTACCACCACCATGCTGGCCACCCGCGCACCCAAACTGATTGCGCCCGCCATGAATACCGGCATGTGGGAGAACCCTATCCTGCAAGATAATCTTACCAAGCTGAAGGGCTATGGTTATCACATCATCGATCCTATCATAGGTCGATTGGCTTGTGGCGATACAGGCACAGGTAAGATGAACTCCGAAGAGGTGATTGTAGAGCATATCTTGTCGTTTATGGCTAAGGAGCACGACCTTGCAAGCAAGCACTATCTCATTAGCGCAGGACCTACGCAGGAGGCTATCGACCCCGTTCGCTATATCACCAACCACTCATCGGGCAAAATGGGCTACGCCATCGCTAAAATGGCCCGTTTGCGTGGCGCCAAGGTAACACTGGTGTCGGGTCCCGTTAACATCAAGCCTTTCTGTGGCGTAGATGTGGTGCCTGTTAAGAGCGCAGCCGATATGTTCCAGGCTGTTACCAGCCGTAGCGCTGAGGCCGATGTGGTGATTATGTGCAGCGCTGTGGCCGACTACACTCCCGCCGTTTATGCCGACCAAAAGGTGAAAAAGCACGACGGCGACCTACAGATTGAACTCAAACGAACACAAGATATTCTTGGTTGGCTGGGCGAACACAAGCCCGCCAACCAGACTTTGGTGGGATTCTCGATGGAAACGGAGAATCTGATTGAAAACTCGCGCGCCAAACTCCTTAAGAAGCATGCCGACCTGATTTGCGCCAACTCGATTGCTGGCGGACAAACGGGCTTTGCAGTCGATACCAACAAAGTAACGCTCATCAGCAGTCAGGAGGTAAAAGAGCTGCCACTCTGCTCGAAGGAAGAAACGGCCGACCTGATTCTATCGCACATCCAAACCCTTGCGTAGCGTATGCATGTACTTATAGATATTGGCAATTCTACCGTAGTTGTTGCTTTGGCCGATAGTCAAGGTAACATCGCGAACACATGGCGTTTTAAAACCAAGAAGGAAGAAACAGCCAGCTTTTTCCGTTACGAACTGCGCCAAGGCTTTCGCAAATACGGCGTAGAGGCAGCTGATATCCAGCAAATAACCATTTCATCGGTAGTGCCCGAGGTGAACGATGATATGGCCCAAGCCATCAACGATTTGACGGGCTTTCAGCCCCACTTTTTCTCGATTGCCGATGCCAAGGGTATTATCACCATTGATGTAGAATCGCCCGCCCAACTGGGTAAGGACCGTTTGGCCGACGCCATTGGCGCTGCCTGCTGCTATGGTGTGCCCGCCATCGTCATCGACTTTGGCACAGCCACCACCATCGGCGTGGTCGACGAAAACCGCGTGTTCCGCGGTGGCATCATCATCCCTGGCGTAAAAACCTCGCTCAATGCCCTCAGCACCCGCGCCTCGCAGCTGCCAGCCATCAATATCGAAAAGCCTCAGCATCTGATTGGTCGCAACACCCTCGAGTGCATGCAGAGCGGCATTGTTAACGGCACCGCCGCCATGATCGATGGCCTTATCAACCAGATACTCCCTACCCTTAACGGCCAGCCCCACATCATAGCCACCGGCGGCATGTCGCGCACCATCGCCCAGCATTGTCGTCACCAGATCACCATCGACCCCTACCTCCTCTTCAAAGGCCTGTTCCAGGCCAAATAACTTAAATCTTGTTATTATTCTAACTTTTAAGATATTTCTTTGGATTTTTTCGAATTTAGGCGAATTATTTCTTTGGATTTTTTCATTTTTCGGCAAATTATTTGTTTGGATAATTTCTTTTTCGTATATTTGCGGGCGAAATAAGTAACAAATATAAAGCATTATGGCAACGATTACATTAACTACGGCCGCATATAATGATGCGAAGCAATACGCTGAGACACAGAATCTTACTGTGGATGAATTCGTTGTGTCTCTTATCAATAAGTATGCTCATTCTAAGAGAAAGAAAAAATATAAAATGCAACCTATCGAAAAACTGTCACCAGAAATTCAAGATATACTGAATATGCCTATGGTTGGACAACTTGATGCTGATGATATCAACGGCGATAAGGCACGTATGGATTATTTTAAGGAGAAATACGGATTATGAAAGTTTTTATCGACACAAATATTCTTATAGACTTTATAGCCCGTCGTGAGCAATTCTATCAGACAGCCGCCAACCTGATTAATCTTGGAATCAAAGGAAATATAAAACTATATGCTACACCATTGTCGTATGCCACTTGTGTGTTTATAGCACAAAGGGTATTAGGCTATAGTGGGGCAGTAAAAGCTTTACAGATTTTAAGCCATTATATTAATGTTACAACAATGGATGCCACTCAATGTAATAATGCATTGTTCGCAGCTATGCCCGATTTTGAGGACATGCTCCAATTTGAGTCGGCCTATGCAGCAGGTTGCGACATTATAATAACCAGGAATAAGAAACACTTCCCACAAGATGCCATACAATTGTTAGAACCTGAAGAGTTCTTTAATTGCTATTGGCCACAATAATCCATTGTTAATCAAAAGATAGATTCGATGCCACGGTCCCTTGCAATCTCGATTATTTCGACCCCAAAGCCGACAATGCCGTACGCCACGTAGAGATAGTTCCGCTTTATGCCATCTCCCAAATCAACGGATAATCGCCTGCCACAGAACCGGCCCCTGACATCTAAAAATGCCCCGCGTCGTCGCGACGAAGGGCACTTGAACTTAAAAATACGATAACGTTCTTATTATGTAATAAGTATCCGCATGAATATAAAAAACAGGAACTACCAGTTTCGGATACTGAAACTGATAGTTTCCTACTTTGGGACCAAACAGATTATAATATGGCTGATGATGACATGTGGATAGTTTCTCGGAAAGCGAATCCCGGCTTCAAATATATTTACACAATTAAATTCGGAGGCGACGAGGATCCCTTACCCCGATTTTGTTCCCTAGTTAGGGAAAATTTGCTACCTCACTAGGGAAATATTTTTTCTATTAATACCCGCAAAATACGGGCGCGCGCGGGCATCATAACACGATTAAAAATATTTTACCTTTTGATGATTATAGCCCTTATATGGATAGTACGGAAGTATTTGTGCGATAATCGTAAAGTATCTGTTAGATTGCCGTAATGCAGAGTAGAAACGTGGAAACAGGGAAAACGGGAATCGGGGTGGTTTTAGTTAGCAACGAGGAAAGCTAATAATTAGATAAATGATACGATTATCATTTTTATTATTTATATACCTATCTATAGCTTATGCTCGCTGCCAAACCATACCTACTCCACGTTTCCCTGTTTCCCTGTTTCTCGATATATTTTTTGTGCAAAATCCGATTAATTCGGCAGAAATGTTGTATCTTTGCACAAAAATTACAAAAAACAAGATGAGTAACATAACACCTAAGCAACTCTTTGAACGCATTAAGAAGAATGCCTTTAAGGATATCGACCTTGCACCAGTAACCAAGCTGCAAGGCAATGAGCTACGTATATTTACACTAGAACAACTGGAGCGACTGAGGGGTTGGCTGCCCAATGCCGATGCTGCACTGTGGCTGGGCGACCAGTTCTGGACGGCCGACCGTAATCTGACAATGATTACCGACCCACACCCCTGGTTGGCAGATGAGTGGGAGATGAAGGAACGCGAACAGCTACCCGACCTGACCGACGATGAATACACAATAGCCTGCTGGATAAAAGAGCTGGCCCTGCTGTCGCACGATTTGTACTGCCATGAGCCATTTGATGTAGTGCAACTTGGCGATGGGCTGCAAGGAAGATTTACGCAGACAGAACTTTATGTAGACAGTTTTAAATACGACAACAAACCGCTGGTAGAGTGGATGAAAACCACTCCCTATCGCCACATTGCCGCTATGGTGTGTTACACGATGGCCGATCAGGAGATTGACTGGGCAGTGCAGCACAATCAGGCTGTGCAGGATTACTATGCCTTCCAATGTTGGCGCAATAGTGGCGACTGGGGCAAGCTGGAGGATTGCGAGGACTTTATACGTCGCAGTCTTAATGCCATGCAGCAAATAGAGGAACACTACGCTAAAGGTCACGCCGAGGGGCTGAACGACGAGGAGATACGTGTGCTTGACATCATGTTCGGCTTTGCGCCACACAACTACTGTGCAGAGGATTATCCTGCCGTTCGCGATATTTGTGATGCTGCTCAGAAGCATCTGCCCCAAACACCTTATGTTAAGAGCGAGCAAGGCCTGCGCGCCTACGGCAAGGCTGTATTTGCCGACTTGGAGAAGATTTTTGCCAAGCACGATATGACCTGGGACCCAAGCGATGCTACCGACCTGACAATGGGCTATCTGGATGCATGGGTTTACGACAAATATTATAACGGATAAGGGGCTTAACTATGATGGAACAATTCAACCGACTCTCTGGCAAAAGCCAGCAGAGAATAGAAGCGCTGCAAAGCAGGGCCGATAACCTTTTCTGTCATCAGTGGCTCCGTAAGGCTATGTTCGATGAGTTGCGCAAACAGGTGATGAACAGGGGTGGCTATCCGCATTTTTCAGAGCAGATGCAAGAGCATCGCGAGATGATGCTCGTAACCGAATACTTTATGTCGTATCGCTCTACATTGCCCAGCATTCAGGATGAGTATATGAATCCTTACGGTGACAAGGACCCCATTATGGAGCTTGTAGAGGAGCGCAAACAGCTGATTGACGAGTATGCCAAACTGCCGTTATCGCACGACTGGGACCGAATAAAAGAGGCTTTCCCCGATTCGTGGCGAGCCTTTGCACGCCGACTGGATTTCAGAAACGAGCACACGCTGGCCGATCTTAGGCAGTTGTTGCAGATAGTGGATAGGATAAGCCTGATAACCGACATACTGAACAAGCGCGAGGGTGGTCACGGCATAACGCTGAGATGCGTTGATTATCAGAAGCACATGCAGGTATATGCCGACAAGGAGATGACCAGAGATGAGTTGAAACAGATGCTGGCAAAGGCTATAGATGCCTGTCGTGAATACTTCTGGGCAAACACATCGATGGCTGTAGTACAAGCCATCTGCAAGGAAGATTATCATTTTGGCGATAACGCCTCGGAGTTTGAACGATTCATGCAGGAAGTACTGTTAGAACTCGAAAAGCCGCTAGACTACGGTTGTCCGGCCAATACCATAGCCAGTGCCCGCCAATCGGGCGAATATCTTAAACACCCCATCAGCGAGTGGGCTGGGTATTGCGCATTTGATTCGCGCCCGATGGTTTTATTAAGAAAACTAAGGACTCAACTCGACATTATTAGTACGGAAAAAACTCAGAAAGCATAACGATATAGGGCTAAAGTCTTAGAATTCTAAGGGTATAGGCATCCATCCTAAGGAAATTAGGACAGGGTGCCTATATGCATTACCTTCGCTGCGAGTTCGGGACAATCCCGGCTTGCGGCAGGCCCCCGTAGTGGCCCCGCTTATGTATCACTAAAAATTTATGCTTTTATGAAAACAAACAAGAATTTCGCAACCTGTTCGAACGGACTCTACGAGCCCATGACAGAAATGACCGCCGAATGGTTCGACGGCACAACCAAGTGCGCCCGCACCAGCGAGTTAATCAACGCCTATCGCGACACCAAGAAGGCCTCGAAGAAGAGCCAGCTGCCCGTGTGCTGCTTCCAGGCAAGTTTCGGCCTTTCTATTAATAAGGTAGGTGTAGAGGGTACCTGGCGCGAGAGCACAGCATCGCATCTTACTGGTCTGGCAGTAATCGATCTGGACCATGTGGAGAATCCTCTGGAGATCGTAGATTGTATTCTTGGTCGCGAGGACTTTAGTGAGCTGGGCATCCTGCTCATCTACATCACACCTTCAGGCCAGGGAATCAAGATTGTATTCATCGCACGTCCTGAGTGGGGAAACCTGATGGACAATCAGTACGAAATGGCCCAGTTGCTGGGCGTGCTCGCCGTTGTCGACTCTGGTTGCAAGGACGCTGCTCGAGCCTCGTTCGTGCCTAAATTTGACGATGTGAAGTTCCTCGACGAGAGCCTCTTTACCTACAGCAATTCTGCCTACGACGAGCAGTACGGCCATCTGTATCGCAAGAAGCCTGCCAAGAGCGGTCCTACACAGAAGAAGTGGAAAGACTATGAGAAAGAACTTCGTGCCAAGAAGAAGGCCGAGAAGGCCGCAAAAGAATCAAAGGCCGTTGATGCTATTCTGGACCGTTTCTACGGCAAGAGCCAGCCTGCAACTGAGGCTAACGATGAGCTGAAATCTCAGCCCATCAACGAGGGGAATTCTTCCCCCGTTGAATCAACCGAACCTGCTTATCACGGTGTACCTTATTCTATGATTGCCACCGCTTTGGTTAACGAACTGGGTGAGCCCCAGACAGGCGATCGCCACAAGACGATGATGCAGATGGGCAACATGCTCAGCGTGATTTGCGACAATGATCCCAAGCTGCTGTGTACCATTATGAAGGGCCTGCCCTTTGTGCAGCAGCTCATCGAGGAGCGCGGATTGGAAGAAGTGGAGCGTGCGATGAATTACATCACCCAGAATTCCACCTATATCTATCCTTCGAAAGAGCTTAAGCAGGCCATGAAGACAGCTGGCGTAAAAGAACCCGAGAAGGGCTCGAACGACGATCTTGCCAATGTGCCTCTGGCCGAGTGGGCCGATGAAATCGAGGCTTTGATGCCTTACTACCCCTGTCTGCGCGAAATCTGTCAGGGTGTGCCCCGTCAGGTGTGGCCTGCAGCCGTATTCGTCGGCGCCGCCTTCTTCGGCACCCTGATGACACGCTGCTACTATCACTACTGGTTTAAGAAGAACGAGAAGACTCGCCTTAACTACAGTATTTATGTGATTGGCGCGCCTGGTAGCGGAAAGTCGTTTGCCGTACGCCTCGACAAGCTGATTCTGGCCCCCATCAAGCAGCAGTCAAAGGAGGCATCCGAGGCTATCAACAAGTACAAGCAGGAGGCCCAGGAGCGAGGCACATCCACCAAGGCACAGGAGCAGGACGCCCTGAAAAAGCCCACGCAGATTAACCGTTATATGCCTCCTCGCACCTCTAACGGCGTGTTTATCGAGAGTATGGTTAATGCCAAGGAGAACGTGAATGGCGAAGAGATGAACCTGCACATGGTGACCTTCGACTCGGAGCTGACCAACTCTACCAAGATGCAGAAGGGCGGTGGCTGGATTGATAAGACGGCGATGGAGCTGAAAGCCTTCCACAACGAGGAAGACGGCCAGAAATATGCCAACGAGAAGTCGTACAGCGGTTTCTTCAATGTGTACTGGAATTATGTATATACAGGTACTCCCGACTCGCTCACCGAGAAAGTGAATGCACGCACCTTTGGTAGCGGACTAGCCACACGACTGGCCACCATACCTATGCCCGAACCCACATTCGATCTGGAGTCGCTGATGGTTCAGGCCGACGACTGCACTGAGGCCGACATTACCATTAGCGAATGGGCCGAAAAACTCAACAGTCGCTATGGCGAGCTACCCCTCGACAAGCTGTCGCAGTGCACCTACGACTGGACTGCAAATCGCATGAAGATAGCTGAGTTTAACAACAAGGACAAGGCCGATCTGATGCTCATCAAGCGCGTGGGCTACTACGGCATGAACATCCCTGCACCCTTCATCGACATGCGCCACTGGAACGAGCGCGAGCAAAACGGCACCTACGAGGTTGATGACATCGACGTAAGCTTCTGTCAGTTGATATTGGATATTCAGTATCGCTGCCAGCATCACTTCTATGGCAGTCTGGCCTACAACTACTACGACAATCAGGCACGCGACAAGGCCGCAAACTACACCTGTCACACATCGCGTTTCGCCCAGTGTTTCAAGATGTTGCCCGATAAATTCTCACGCCAGCAGTTTGCCAAGACCTTCGACATCGCTAATCCCGACTCATGTGGCAAGCAAATCGACGGCCTTATCAAAGAAGGCGCCATCGTACGCCTAAAGCGCGACAGCTACGAGAAGAAAGTAGTAAATCTCTAATCCTAAAAAGAAACAAGGAAACAGGGAAACGTGGAATCAGGCCAGTATTCCAAAAAACAAGGGGGCTCAGCGATTGAGTCCCCTTCTTTAATGTTCGGTGGAAAGCACAAATACCACTCTACTATTATTTGTCTTCACCTAGAAATTCAACCACATCAAAATCCTCTAAAGTTGAAGTAGAGGGTGCCCAAGATGGATGACGTGGATTTCCTGCTTTCGTTAGTGTGCCTAACCGTTTCCACTGTGGACATAATGGATTAAGCATTGTAACAATGTCCTTAAAACATTTCCTAAGATAAGGAGCTGCATTAATCGGATTTCCAAAAGCAAACAGCACTACTGGATTTTTAGCATTCCCTATTACCTCCTTTATGCACTTCTGATTTTTTTGATGCAATTCCTCATTGATTTCCTTAGGTAAAGCATAAGGTTTTGTGCATCGTAATGGATATAGATTCAGCATCGCATATCCGTCAAAACCAAAGTTCTCTGCAAACTTCTTTACCTTTCGCATTGTTGGGTCAGACTTTTTGTCGGTAGCTGTACTTGGGTTTACACCAAAAACAAAAAGTTTTCTTTTACCCTCTTTAATCAATGCATAACGGATGGAATCACCTTCCGCAATCATCATTAGTTCATTGTTTTCTTTCATACCATTTCTATTATTTTTATTGAAGCCGAAAAGGAATTCTAACACTATATCTGCAGCGTACTGTTTTTCCATTAGATTTCGCAGGAATCCAACCATTCATACTTTTTATGAGACGTATAGCTTCTTTGTCAAGAGTTCTCGAAACGCTCTTTGTTATCTTAACATTTGATGTAGTACCATCTTCCTCTATTACAAATGTAGCAAAAACAGTACCTTGTTCTCCATTATCTTTAGCCTCTTTAGGATATCTTATATTACTATTTATCCAATTTATCATATTAACAGGACCTCCTATAAAAGTCGGCATCTCTTCTGCAACATCATAAATTTTTCCTTCTGACATTTCAGATTTTTCTAATACTTTTTCTGCTTGCGCAGCGCTTTCTATTTGGTGTCTAATATCATTCAGTCGGGCAATTCTTCTTTCCTCTTTTCTCGCATCTTCTTCTACTATGTTATTGTAGTCTCTTTCTTCCGTAGCATAATAAATATTTCTTTCTTCCCAAGAAATGAGTTTTCCTCCTCTATATAGTTTTCTGCTCGTCCAGTTTCCCAAATTATCATATTGATATTTAACTGTTATATCTCCAGAAGGATCTCTCTTCTGTTGTGGTGATGTATAAATAATCTTTTTTACATTTCCATGTACATCCAATTCATAACTTTCATTATTCTCAGAAAAGGTCGAGCCATTGAGTCTCTCATACGCAATGGTATTTTTTATTCTTTGCCCTTTATTATTATATACGAATGTCATTAACATCCATTCAAAATAGCGAGTAGAACACCTGACACGCATTTTTTCTACATTATTATTCCGAGAAAACGTTCTAATTATTCCATTCTTATCATAACACGTGTATTTCATTCCTCCTGTAGCATTCGAAAAAACGGTTCTCTCGGTTTGCTGTAAACCATTATTAGTAACTTGTTTCTTTAATATTTCTTGTATTTTCCCACTAGGTCCATACACATTTTGGTATATAAAATATTCAGTAGTGTCATTATCAACAAAAGATTCGCCATTGGTATCATAACGTTTCCCCCTTTCTTCATGAATAACCATTTCACCTGTTAGGTATCCATGATTATCATATACGTATTTCTTCCAAACTCTCGGAGATAATTCTTCTTTATATACTTTACCATCACTCATGAAATAGATTTTCTTATCTTTTGAACCTGTACGTATTATCTCCCCAAATTCTTTTTTAAACTGGCAATCTTTGATTATTACAGCATAAACTGATCCTTTCAAATTGTAGGTTGATCTGTTATCATCATTCACATAAGGTATGTTGTCATCCCCACTACAATGCATAGAAAACAGTACAAATGCAAGCAATATTAACATTTTGTACGCCAAATCATTCATTTTCTTCCTCATATTATACTCTGTTTTAGGTTAGTACTATCTACTTCTATATGTCAGCACTAACTCTTTTGGTGAACAGAGAAATAGCGCAGACTATCACTATATCTCCAACAGGCTCACCACAAGCCCCAAATTCGCTATAGGAAGTCCACGCTATAAGCGCATACTTCACGCGAATTTGTTTGCTCTGTTAATCTCTTTTCGAGGTGGTGATTCGTTGGAGAAGTGAGCATTCAAAAAGTTGTGTTTCTTACAAAACACGTTGCAAATATACAACTATTTGCTGAAAAAACAAACAAATAACGTAAAATAATCTCCAAAAGCTTGGAAAATGTTTGTATATTGCTTAACTTTGCGGTGGTAAAGATTCATGTTATGAACAAAGAAGATATAATGAAAAGTACGAATTTCGATGAGTTGCTTAATGCCGAGTATGGCGAGCGAGGTACTGAAACTCGTGAGAAGTTTGAGACTGAGGCAGAGGCTTTCTGCCTGGCAGAGTGCCACGAATAACAGCTATAGGACAATATTTTTTTCATAAATTGTTGTCTATTAAGAAATTAATTGTATCTTTGCAACCGAGAACTATATATCCTACGTAGATGAAAAGAACTGAAATTGTTGACAGAATTAAGCAAGAGGCTCGCAAGATGGCCCCTCGCGTGCAGGTAATCCTATATGGATCGGAAGCACGAGGAGAGGCGCGTCCTGATTCTGATATCGACCTGCTTGTATTGGTTGATGCCGACAAACTGAGTTACGATGATAAAGACCGTATCATCGCACCATTCTACGACATAGAACTTGCTACTGGCATCATCATCAGCACACTGATAATGCCCCGTAAGGAGTGGGAAAACCGACCATTCCTCACCCCATTCCAATATAACGTAAACAAAGAAGGTATCACACTATGAATACGAATCTAACTGATGAAAATTACGAGGCTTTGTCGCGTTATCGCCAGGAGCGAGCACACGAAACGCTTAGCGAGATACCTTATCTAAAGGAGCAAGGCTATTATAATACAGCCATCAACAGATTGTATTATGCCTGCTACTATGCTGCTGTAGCATTGCTTACCAAACATCATATCTCAACAAACACCCATGCTGGGGTAAAAACCATGTTAGGCATGCATTTTGTATCAAAAGGGCTTATAACCAAAGAAAGTGGACGTGCATTTACTAACCTTTTTGATAGCCGTCAGCGTGGCGACTACGATGAGTTTGTGTACTCAACACTTGAGGAAGTAGATGAACTCTACCCCAAAGCCCAGCGTTTTATCGAAGAGATAGATGAACTATTAAAAGCTTAATGCCCTTTTCAAAAATGGGGATTCCCCTATCGCTTGGTAGGGAAACGGCTGCACGTTTTTATTTTCATAACCAAAAAGCAAGGGGGGCTCAGCGATTGAGTCCCCCCATTCTACTGTGTGTTTTCCCTACACGATCAGCAGGCATCTGCCCTCTGATCAGAAATCAAGTCGGTAGAAGATGTTTGGGAATGCGATACCGCCATCGTCTATGCGTACATCGCGAGTTCCCAGGTCGAAGCGCTGGAACTGTGGCACCTTGGCGCCCAGAACGTTCAGACCCTCGAAAGCGATGGTGTGGCTCACCTTACGCTTGTTGATCTTATAGCTCACGGTAAGATCTACAACACCTGTTGGATCGAAGCGCTTGGTGAATTCCTCGCCTTCCTTGTAGATAGGACTATCGTCGATGATACCAGCTTCCACACGGTTGCGCATCTGATCCACATCAACCGGTGTATAGCGCAGACCGCCCTGGATGCTGTACTTGGCACTGACGTTTAACACGTTCTTACCAATCATCCACTCCTTACCGCCCAGGATCTTGAACATGAAACCACGGTCGTACAGCTGGTTGCGCCATACCTTATCCTGTCCGCGGTACTCTGCCTTATAGAGCGAGAAGTTGGTCTGTCCGAAGAATCCATGCGACATGTAGTGCTCCAAGGTGATGTCACCGCCATAGTTGCGGGTATTGCCCTTGTTCACCAGTGGCTCGTCGGTATAGTTGTAGTAACGGTTTGTCACACAATAGGTGCTACCGTTGATGCCCACTGGCGTGTCGAATCCATACTCGTAGAAGGCATTCACGCGCAGTGTCAGGTTGCTGTTGAACTTATGCATGTAGGTGGCATGCAGGTGGTGTGCCTTGGTCAGTCCCAGGTCCTTGTTGACCAGACGGTCGTTGCCGTCGCGATAGAAGTAAGCGTCGAGCTTCTCAATCATTGAGTGCAGACCGTAACCCATCGAGAAACTGTTCTTCTCGTTTGGTTCCCACTTGAAGCTCACGCGTGGCTCAATCGAGAGGTCTTTCGAGAGCAGGAAGTAGTTGCCAGAGATACCTGCTGACAGACTGAACTTGTCGCTCAGGTTAAAGATGTTATGCCAGAACAGGTTGGCCAGTCCGGTGTTGTCCTTCATCTTGGTATATTCAGTCATGGGGTTCACCGTGTCGTAGAGCTTGTCGTGCGAGCGGTAGTAGAGGTTGAAGAAACGATGCGAGTATTCACCACCGAACTGTGTGAGCCACTTGCTGGTGACCTGCTTCGAGAGCTCTGTGTTGAATACCAGTCGGTCTTCGTTCATCTGCTGCTGGCTGAAGGGGTACATCTTACTCTTTGGGTTGTTGGTATCCTCGTATGCCAATGGCTGCTTGATGGCACCATTTTCAGTGCGTGCAAATCCATAGTAGAACATATCACTCTTCAGGTGCTGCATATTGTAGGCCACCGTAGTACGCCAGGTCCACTTGTTGTCAAAGTGAATCTTGTGCGTTACACCAGCCAGAATCTGCGTCAGTTTGCTCTCGTTGTCCGAGGCATCGTAAACCGAGTGCAAGTCTTCAAGCTTTAAGGGGTCGTCGTGATTGGTATCGTGCAGTCCCACTCCAAAGATCGAGAACGTACCAGCATTCTTGGTGGGGAACACCAGTTTAACAGAGAAATCCTGGAAGTCCATGTGCGAACCTTCTGTATCAACCAGACTCAGTTTATCTGCAAGCGATGTAAATCCGTAGCGGTAGTTAATGATATAACTGCTGTTGTGTTTACGCGAGATAGGGCCTTCGAGTGTCAACTCCTCGGATACGGTACCAATCTGCAGAATATTCTCGTGCTTAGAGTTGTTACCCGCACGCATCTTTACATCAAACACACCACTCAGTGCATTGTTGTAGTTGGCATTAAAGGTAGAGGTAAAGAAGTCGCTGTTGCCAATCACGTTCGAGTTCAGCGCACTTACCAATCCGTAGCCAGCATTCCACATATCGTTAAAGTGGTTGGGTGTAAACACCTCAACGCCCTCAATGCGGTACTGCATGCGCTCGGGTGCATTACCATGAATCGAGAGTCCGCTACCGCCAGCATCGCCCGATACGCCGGCAAACGACATCACCAGTCGGGCCGGGTCGTTATAACCGCCTGCAAATCGGCTAGCCTCTTCCATCGAGAGCATCACACCACCGGTGAGTACCGACGGGTTAACGGTGGCCTCCTTGTTTACACGAGGCTTAATTACCACCTCCTTCAGCTCGGTGCTGTTCTCGCGCAGGGCAATCTCCAGCACTACCTCCTTAGGTCCCGAAATCAGGATTTCCTTCATCACACTGGGCTCGTAACCAATATAGTTGGTCTCGATGGTGTAACGTCCGCCCTTGCTTATCTTGATGGTAAAGTTACCATCCATGTCGGCAACAGCAGCCGCATTCTCTAATTCTGCAATTTTTACCGTAGCACCTATCAGCGCTTCGCCCGTAACGGCATCTTTTACAGTTCCACGCAGGGTTTCGGCCTGCACATTCATAGCTCCGCAAAGTAAAATAGCGGACGACAAGAGGTTAATAATCGTTGTTTTGCTCATAAAAATAATTGTTTTAGATATTATAAATTCTGAAATTCATCTCACGATGCACGCTGCAAATATACAACTTTTTTTTATATAATGCAAAAATAAGGGAAACATTATCTAAATACATTTTCTTTCTTAAGCTCAACCACCTTGCCGTAGCGCTCAAGGGCTTTCATATCGGTAAGTTTCTTATCGCCAATAATCATCCACACGCGGTTGTTGTTGCCCGCGATGTGCTGCTGGTGGAACTGGATGATGTCCTGAGCTGTGATGCCTGGCAGCAGTCGGGCTTTGGCGGCATTGGGATCTACAGTATTGCCCAGCATACGCTGATTGGCCACGTAGGCCGGCATATTGCGGAAGGCGGGATAGCTGGCCTGTATCTCGTTGAGCACGCTCTGGCGGGCGGCATCAAGGTTGTTCTCCTTCATCGGCATCTGGCGCAGCAGCGAATCTACGGTAGCAAGGGCCTCCATCGTCTTATCGGCCTGGGTGCCTGTGGCTGTGATGTAGCCCAGAACAGCATCGGGATACTTGGCCAGACTGGTGGTAAAAGCACGACCGCTGGTGCTGTAGGCCAGCGAACGGAACTCGCGAACGTTCTGGAAGAGTACCGACGACATGCTGCCGCCGAAATACTCGCCGAAGAGCGACAGTTTGGCGCGATCGAGAGCTGTTGATAGCGGACTGATAGCATCGAAACTTATCACATAGTTCTGGCGCGACTTTGGCACGTTATAGAAGAAAACCGTAGGCTCGGCGTACTGCTGCAATGGGCGGAAGGTGTCAACAGCCTTGCGGGTGCACTGGCTGAGTGGCAAGGCCTGCTGTGCTACAGCAGCCACCTCGTCGATAGTCTTGGTACCACAATAAAGCAGCTCGCAATCGTACTGCTGAACCTCGCGGAACAAGTTTAGCAAATCATCGTTCTTAAGCGCTTTTATCTCGCTCTTACTCAACTGGTTAAGATAGGTAGATTTGCTGCCATACATCACATATTCGCACATAGGGGTTAGCACATCGTCCTTCTGCTTGCCAAAGCTCTTGCGCGTTACCTTATCATCATCTTTAGCCTCATCAAGAGCCTCATCATCGCCCTTAGCCGAGCACAAGAAGTGGGCCAACAAGTTGAGGGCGGGTTCGAACTGCTTATCAGGACCAGTAAGCGTGAACACAAATGTGTTGTTACCAGCGTTAATTTCCATCGTGGTGTTTATCTGCTGCCAAGCTTTCTCCAGCTGCTGTTTCTTGAGCGAATCGGTACCCAGGGCCGAGAGATACGAGCTCAGTACGCCGAGTGCTGGCGTGTGCAGCTTGCCCTCCTTGAATCGCAGATTAAACGTAAAGATATCGTTGATAAGATTCTTCTTATAATACAAGGTGGCATGATCACTCAGCTGCTTGGTATCTACAGCCGTCTGCAAGTCAACGGTACAAATTTCGGTCTGTTTTACAGGTATCTGTTCCAGCTGGCGGGCAAAGGCCGACTTGGCGTCGGTATTCTTTGGCTGAATGGGCTTGTAGCCAGGCTGTTTCAGCGTTTCCTTCTTAGGTGTGCCGTACTTTTTTACCAGCGTTACGTAGTTGGCGCCGTAGTACTTCTTGGCGGCTGCTACTACATCGGCCTTGGTAAGGCGCTTAATTCTCTCGATTTTATCGAGCGCATCCTGCCAGGTCTTACCCTTCGAGAACAGGTCTATCAGCAGTTCCGAACGACTGTCGATGGTTTCCAGATTCTTCTCGGCACTCATCACCTCCTCTTGTTTCAGGGCTTCCAACTGTGCATCGCTAAAGTTACCAGCCATCACCTGCTTAATCTGCTCCATCACGCGTCCTTCGGCTGTTTTCATCTTTCCAAACAGTTTGGGGATGATGAGCACGGCTGTACCAGCGGCATCGTCGAAGCCAACGTTCAGGGCGAATGATGCCATTACCTTATGCTCGTTCATCAGCGAGTCGAGCAGACCTGCTTTGCCGTTCGAGAGCAAGCCGTTGGCCAGTTCCAAAGCGTTAGCATCGGGCTCGTAATCGGTAGCCCCCTTGAATACCATCACCTCTGCACCAATAAGCGGAATAGGTAATATAACCTCCTGACGCTCACCGGATTGGATATCAGGCATAGGACTATAACCACGCTGTGGCACAGGGCCCGTTTGCACGCGACCAAACGTCTTTTCCAACAGAGCCATCAGCTCGTCGGTAGGCTCTATATCGCCACAAAGCACCAGACCCATATTCGAGGCCACATAGTACTTTTTATAGAATTCGGCCATATCCGACAGGCGTGGGTTCTTTAAACTCTCGGTTGAACCAATGATAGGATAGGCATAAGGCTGAGTCTTGAACACAGCACCCATCACTTTCTCCATAGCATCGCCCATTCCATCGGCCGAGCGGTTCTTCTCTTCGTACACATTCTCCAATTCGCCCTGGAATCCGCGATACACGGGGGTCATCAGTCGCTCGGAGTTAAGCCAGCACCACTGCTCGATGAATTGGGGCAGAAACTCGTTGTGATAGTAGGTCATATCGTAGCCCGTACCCGCATTCAAACCGCTACCGCCATACTTTGATATCAGGCGGTTAAACTCGTTAGGTATCACATAGTCGGCAGCTTTAACGCTCAACTGGTTAATGTGTTGCTGAATCTGCTTTCGCTCAGCCTCGTCCTCAGTCTGCGACAGCAGGTCGTACTGGGCCGAAATGCTGTCCAGCAAGGGCTTTTCGGCAGCGTAATCAGTTGTACCCAAGCGGTCGGTACCCTTAAACATAATGTGTTCAAAGTAGTGTGCGATACCTGTGTTAGGACAATCCTTGGCACCCGCCCTTACCACTACGGCACCAAACACCTTAGGCTGCGAGTGGTCGGCGTTAACCCAAACGGTCATGCCATTGCTTAGTTTAAACTCCTTTACCTGGAGCTGCGCCGTTGCTGTAAGTGCAACCACGCATGCGAAAATGGATAATGCAGTTCTTTTCATACGTCTTTTTAGTTGTGATTAGATTTCTGGTGCAAAAATAGTGTTTTTTATCGAGTAAAAAGAATTTTCACTACAAAAGTTAATTATTTTTTGTACCTTTGCAGCCATTATGAAGATAGTAATCGTAGGATCAGGAAATTTGGCCACTCATTTATCGTTGGCACTTAGCCAGGCAGGGCAGCAGATAGAGCAGGTTTACAGCCGCACTACCGAGCACGCCAGCGAGTTGGCCACCAAGTTGGGGTGCCCCTACACCACCAACATCGATGAAATCAGCGAAAATGCCGATGTGTACATCATCTCAGTAAAGGACGACGCCATCAGCGCGCTGGCCGAAAAGGTAGGTCGTAAGGCGCAAAACGCCATCGTACTGCACACAGCGGGCAGTATAGCCATGCAGGTGCTGCAGCCACACGCCAAGCATTACGGCGTGCTATACCCCATGCAAACATTCTCGAAGAACAAGCAGGTGGATTTCAAGCCGATACCCTGTTTTATCGAGGCTTCGGACGATGCCACATTAGCCACCATCCGCACATTGGCCGAGAGTGTATCGCAGAATGTGGTACCAGCCACATCGGCACAGCGCAAAAAGCTGCACTTAGCTGCCGTGCTGGCCTGCAACTTTACTAACCACTGCTACCGACTGGCCGAAAAGGTGCTGGAAGAGGAGCAGATGGATTTTAAGCTTTTTCTGCCGCTAATCGATGAAACGGCACGAAAAGTGGCCACGCTGAACCCAAAACAGGCACAGACAGGTCCGATGATGCGTTGGGATACAGGCGTGATGCAGATGCAGATGGACTTGCTGAACAACGAACGCACCAAGCAAATCTATAAGCTGATGGCCGAGAGCATTCACGAGGATGCTACAAAATAAGGTGATACATGCCACCAGCCAGAGCCTTTACCACGCCTTTCATTTCGAGTTGGAAGAGCAACGCAGTAACCTGACTGATAGAGAGGTCTGCGTGCACACTCAATACATTTATCTGGAGATCGTTGGTTTGCTGCAGCAAATCTACGATTTTCTGTTCTTCGGCCGATAGCTCAGGGAACAGTTGGCGCTCTATACCACTTGCCAAAGCCTGCTGGCGGATAGCATCGTCCTGCCATCCCATAGCCTCAACAAAATCGGCAGCGCTGGTAATCAACTCGGCAGCCTTATCGCGAACCAGATGGTTGCAACCCTCGGAGAATGGTCGACCCACATTGCCTGGGAACGCAAATACGGGGCGATTGTAGCTCTGTGCTATATCGGCTGTTATCAAACTGCCACCTTTGGCGGCACTCTCAATCACAATGGTAGCATCGGCACAACCTGCCACAATACGGTTTCGGCGCACAAAGTTTACCTTATCGGCATTAGTCTGGGTCATAAACTCAGTAAGCAGTCCGCCATGAGCCGTCATCTCAGCCGCTGTGTCGCGATGATGATAAGGGTAAATCTGGTCTAATCCGTGAGCCAAAACGCCCAAGGTTTGGTAACCGTTCTGGAGCGCGTTGCGATGGGCACAGATATCTACACCATAAGCCAAACCGCTTACTATCAACACGTTGGGACACATCTCGTGCAACTCGGCTGTAAACTTACGGATGATATCTTCGCCATAAGTCGTCATGTGGCGCGTACCTACAATGCTGATGATACGTTGCTGATTCAAATCGGCATTACCCTTATAGTACATCACCAGCGGCGCATCAGGGCACTCAAGCATGCGCTGCGGATAATCATCGTCAATCAGCGTAATGGCGCGAATTTGGTGTTCCTCCATATACTGCAACTCAAATTCGGCCCGTTTCATCGCATCGCCCCAATCCTTCAGAGCAGCTATCAGGCGTGGCGTGCAGCCTTCAATCAAGTCGCCAATATCGTTACGGTGTTCGTATAGTCGCTGGGCACTGCCAGCAGCTTTGTACATCTCTAAGGCCTGCTGAAAATTAAAGTTAGTGAGGCGTGTTAGCGCCATTGCATAGAATATCTCCTGATTCATAGATGTTATTTACGTTTTAAGTATTCGTAACCAAAGCGGCAGCGCAAGCAGTCCTTCTTGTCGCAATACTCTTTTTTAAGTTGAATGAGCGCCTGCGAGTCGCCTGCCGTTTTTACCGGCAGTCCCACCTGCTGCCACATGCGGATAATGTGGTTGTTCTCGGCCTTTAGCTGCTCAAGAAACTCGAAAGCTCTATCGCATAGCACCTCTTTCGACTGGTGCCTGCCATAGGCAAACAGCATGGGGATGGCGGTATTAATCATGAGCAGATTGATAGAGCCCAGCGACAGATGTTTCTGGTTCTTAGCACTCTCAGAGCCAAAGGTATAATGGGTTTCCCAATAAGGCGTAACCTGCGAGCTGAGCACCTGCCGGAGCTCATCGAGGGTGTCGCACGCTATCATCTGACTCAGTCCGGCCTTCTGCAGGTAATATAGGTTTGCCAACTGCGCCAAACGGATGTGCGGAAAGTTCTGCGGGCGCAATCGCAAAAATCGCCACAGTCTGAAATCAATCGGTTTCATCGAGAACTTATGCGCCAGGTACTGGTACTCGTTGCGCAAGCGGGCAAAATAGCCATCGTTGAGCGCATCCTTCTGGTAGCATTCGGGCACAGCATCAAGCTCCAGCAATCCCGCCTGACCAAAGAAGATGGCCTCTATCTGAAACAAATCGTCGCGATGATGCGCTACGGCGCTCAGAGGCACGTTCTGCGCCCACTGCTCGAACACATCGCCGTTGATACCAAAACCATAGTTGCGGGCCAGCGTGGCAAAATAAGCATCCTCCCACGAGCCATTGCATCGCTCCACACGCTTTCGGATATCAGCTGTTTTGCGTTCCAATCGTTCTGTTTGCAGGGCTGCCATCCACGAATGTACCGTTAGCGAAGGCAAATGGGGTATCACCTTATAACAGGCAGGATACTCCTCGGTTCGGCGCAATTCATCGTAATGTTCCTGCACATGTTGTGGCACATCAAGCTGCAACTGAGGCACGTACTGACCGTTGCTTTTCATCACCTCGGTATCAAGCACTTTGGCCACATGCAGTATCACGTTATCGTAATCGCTGTTTTTATCGTGACCATGCAGATACCAGTCGCTCGACTTATCGTGTATCTCAACATTACCTGCCCACACGGTGCCGTTAATACGTATTTTGGCATTCACAAAATCGGGCCCGGCATCGTTGTTATGTTTGCCGGGATCAATCACCTCTACAAGCATGCCATCGCTTGTATACAACTCCTTCAGCGGAAAGAGCTTCAGTTTCCAGGTGTAGTGGAGTAACTGTTCCATCTGATTATTTAGCTATAAGTAAAAATTTTGCGTACAAAAGTACATGATTATTTGCAATCAACCAAATAATATCAGAAAAAATGCGTAACTTTGCACCCGAAATGAAGATAGGCGATATAGAATTTGGACAAAACCCGGTGTTTTTGGCACCGATGGAGGATGTGACTGATATTGGTTTCAGACTGCTTTGCAAGCGGTTTGGAGCCGCAATGGTGTATACAGAGTTTGTAAGCGCCGAGGCGCTGATACGCGATGTAAAATCTACCATCTCGAAGCTGACTATCAGCGATACTGAGCGCCCTGTAGGCATACAGATTTACGGACGCGACGTAGAGGCGATGGTAGAGGCGGCCAAAATCGTAGAACAAGCCGGTCCGGATCTGATCGACATTAACTTCGGCTGTCCTGTAAAAAAGGTGGCAGGTAAGGGCGCTGGCGCAGGCATGCTGCAGAACATACCAAAAATGCTGAAGATTACCAGCAAGGTGGTTGATGCCGTTAAGTTGCCCGTAACAGTTAAAACCCGCTTGGGTTGGAACCACGAACAGCTCATCATCACCGAGTTGGCCGAACAGCTGCAGGATTGTGGCATTAAAGCGCTGACCATTCACGGCCGCACACGCAGTCAGATGTACACAGGCGAGGCCGACTGGACGCTGATTGGCGAGGTGAAGCGCAACCCCAAGATACATATTCCTATTATAGGTAATGGCGACATTCACAATCTTGACGAGGCCGACGAGGCATTTAAGACCTACGGTGTAGATGCCATCATGATTGGTCGCGCCACCTTCGGCTGTCCTTGGATTTTTAGTCGCGAGGAACTCGACTTTAATCAGAAACTGGACATCCTTGAAGAGTTGCTACGTATCAACGTGGAGCGTATAGACGAGAAACGAGGCATCCTCCATACCAGAAGACACCTCGCTGCTACACCTATATTTAAAGGAATACCCGATTTCCGACAGACCCGTATCGCCATGCTGCGAGCTGAAAAGATGGATGAGCTCTTGCAGATACTGGAGGATACACGAAAGCTGTTAGGATAATCCTTTCTATCTTACTTTTTTAGAACCACCCCATGAGCGAACGCAGAAAGGCTGTTAGTTCGCCAGCCATCTTTTCGTCCATATACACGTTGGGGTGCCAATCGTTGCCATACCACTCGTTGCCCGAAATAGGCGCCATATCAAAGCGATAAACCTCATTGTCGCCAGCTTTCTTAGCCTCGGCAGTCACCTCGTCGAGCAACTGCTTCACCTGCTGCAACTCCTTGTTATACAGCATCGAACCCGACAGGAACACAATCTTAGCCTTGGGGTTATGCAGGCGCACCATCTGTAGCAGCTTCTTGTAGTTCTGCTTCAACAGCTTCAGGTCGTAGTTGTTGGTCGAAGTATCGTTGGTACCCAGATTGATGCAGATCACATCAGGCTGATAACGGCTGAAATCCCATTTTTCGCGCAAGAAAGTAGCCTCGTGGCGCAGTTCTGGTTTCCAAGCATAACCAATATACTCGTACTGAGCCAGCATGTTCGACTCTGGGTTACCCGTCTTGGGACCGTTATAATTGCGATAGGCACCGATACCGCTACGAGCCACAACCCAATGCTGCGCATCCAGATTGCGTGCAGTAATAGATGCGTACGAGTAATAATGGTTCTCGGTAGCATAATCAAAATGCTCTCTTTTATTTAAGCCCTCGTTACCATAACCGCAGGTAATCGAGTTACCGATGAATTCAATCTTTCTGGTAGGCATCGCAGGCGCATCAACCAACTTCTTACCTTTATCGAGCACAAATCCCCAGAACTCTGGGAACATCTCGTAACCCTCGATGACATACATCAGTTTAACGGTGTGTACACCATCTACCAAAGCAGTAGCCAGCGTTACCAACGAGTCGCGCTCGCCACGAAAAGCCACCTTAAAAGGTTCAGCTTTATCAATCTGAGCCACAAAATAACCACTCTGTGGCTTGGCCAGCATGCGAAGCGAGGTACCCTCGAAGGCAGCTACTATCTGCACGCCTGGAAAGTTAAAAGCAGGGCGCTCGGGGTTAGTAAAGCTAATACGTCCGGCATACTGAATGTGAGTATCAGTAGGTTTAACGACTTCGCCTTTGATTGGCATAGTCTTAATTGCCAACATTTGCTGGCACAACATAGCTGCGAAAGCTACCAAAAACACTTTTTTCATATAATTTTTAAGTTTTGGTGGCAAAGTTACGAAATCTTTTTGTATCTTTGCCCCAATTAAACCATAAAATTTTAAATTATGACAGGAATTGGATTATTCTTTGGAGTTATCGTTGCGATAGCGATTATCGTTATCCTTTATTTCATCTCAACCCAGCGCAGCCTGGTAAGTCTTGATGAAATGTGCAAAAATTCCCTGAGCCAGATTGAGGTTCAGCTTAATTCGCGTTTCGACGCTGTAGTAGCTTTAGCCAAAACGGCCGCACAGTATGCCAAGCACGAGAGTGAGACCATTATTCAGACTATCGAAGCTCGCGGTGGTCACACATCGGCCGCCACACCAGCAGGCATCAATGCACAGTCGGATCTGCTGAGTCAGATGATGGCCCGCCTGAACGTAGTAGTTGAGCAGTATCCTGAGCTGAAAGCCAGCGACCTTTACGCCAAGGCACAGGACGGACAGAGACAATACGAGGAGAACGTACGCATCTCGCGTATGGTATATAATGATACCGCTACCAAGATGAACCGCATGGTTCGCCAGTGGCCATCAAGCATTGTGGCATCGATGCTGCATTTTGATGTAAAAGAGTATCTGAAGGTGGATAACGAAAAGAAGAAGGATTATCCCGACCTTGACGAAGCCTTTAAAAAATAATGAGTAAAAGTAAAAAATTACAAATAGCCACAGATTTTTTTGTAGTCTGTGGCTTTTTTAGTAATTTTGCACACGAAATATGATGGACGAGGATTTCGATATTCGAGAAGAACGTTACTCTCAAGGCGAAAAGGACTTTGAGAACGCTTTACGACCGCTGAGCTTTAGTGACTTTAGCGGTCAGAAAAAGGTTGTTGAGAATCTTGAGGTGTTTGTAGAGGCAGCCAAATATCGTGGCGAGCCCTTGGATCACACCTTGCTGCACGGTCCTCCAGGACTGGGTAAGACAACCCTATCGAATATCATTGCCAACGAGCTAGGCGTAGGTTTTAAGATTACCAGCGGCCCAGTACTCGACAAGCCAGGCGATCTGGCCGGCATCCTGACATCACTCGAAAAGAACGACGTGCTTTTTATCGACGAAATCCACCGTCTCTCGCCTGTAGTCGAAGAATATCTCTACAGCGCCATGGAGGATTATCGCATTGACATCATGATTGACAAAGGTCCGTCGGCACGTAGCATCCAGATTGATTTGAACCCGTTTACGCTGGTGGGCGCTACCACCCGTAGCGGACTACTTACAGCACCTTTGCGTGCCCGTTTCGGTATCAACATGCACCTGGAGTACTACGAGCCCGAAACGCTGCAGGCCATTATTGAGCGCTCGGCCAATATCTTAGGTGTGCCCATTACCGAAGATGCCGCCCTGGAGATTGCAGGACGTTCACGTGGAACGCCACGTATCGCCAACGCCTTGCTGCGCCGTGTTCGCGACTTTGCCCAGGTGAAAGGCAACGGCACCATCGACACCAAAATTACCCGTGTGGCACTCACAGCCCTGAACATCGACAAGTACGGTCTCGATGAAATCGACAATAAAATTCTGCTTACCATCATCGATAAGTTCCGTGGCGGTCCTGTAGGTATCACCACCATCGCAACCGCCATCGGCGAGGATGCTGGCACCGTAGAAGAGGTGTACGAGCCATTCCTTATAATGGAGGGCTTTATTAAGCGAACCCCTCGCGGACGTATGGTAACCGAACTGGCTTACAAGCACTTCGGTCGAAATCCTTATGGCGGAAACATTATGCAACCAAATCTGTTTGACTGATATGAGAACAGGAATATACGTAGGGAGCTTTAATCCCTTTACCATTGGGCACGCTTCGATTGTGCGACGCGCATTACCACTCTTCGACCGTTTGGTAATCGGCGTGGTGGGCGATAATGTAAACAAGCCCAACATGCCCAAAGCCGATGAGCGCATGCAAGCCATCAAGGCACTCTATGCCGATGATACACGCATAGAGGTAAAAATCTTTAATGGCTTGGCGATGGACTTTGCTAAAGCCGAAAATGCCCAATTCATCGTGAAAGGCGTGCGCAATGTAAACGACTTTGAGTACGAACAGGCGCAAGCCGATTTTAATCGTCGCCTGGGTGGCATCGAGACTATTCTGCTATACACCGAGCCCGAGCTGGCCAGCGTATCATCGAGTGCCCTGCGCGAGCTGCAGCATTTTGGCGTAGATATTAGTGAGTTTTTACCGAAAAAACAGTAACTATGATTATATACGAAGCAGAGGGGGTTAAATTCCCTAACATTAAAAAGCGTGAGACTACTAACTGGATTCGCAAGGTTGCCGCCAGTTATGGTAAGAAAGTCGGTGAAATCGGCTATTTGTTCGTAGACGACGAGAAGATTCTCGAGGTAAACAACCAGTTCTTAGGTCACGACTACTACACAGATATCATCACCTTCGATTACTGTGAGGACAAGACTATCAGCGGCGATATCTACATATCAGTAGATACGGTATTTACCAACGCCGACAAGTATGGTCGCCCTTACGACGAAGAGCTGCACCGTGTAATCATACACGGCATTCTGCACCTGTGCGGTATTAACGACAAAGGTCCAGGCGAGCGTGAGATAATGGAAGCTGCCGAGGATAAGGCACTTGCCATGTTGAAAGAAGAATAACAAGTTTTTAAGATATATGAAGAAATTAATGATGACTGCGAGCTGTTGCTCGCTGATGGTTGTTGCCCTCATGCTAACAAGTTGGATGGCCGACGACACCATGACAAAAGAAAACGGGATGACAGTAATCAACACCACCTCGCTGGGTAAGGACGTGCAGGGCTACTTAGGCGCTACACCACTTAAGATATACATCCAGAAAAACAAGGTGGTAAAGATTGAGGCACTGAAGAATCAGGAAACACCTAAGTATTTTATTAAGGTGAAGAAGAACCTGCTGAATAAGTGGAACGGTATGAAGGTAAAGGACGCCAAAAAACAGAAGGTTGACGTTGTAACAGGTGCCACCTACTCATCAGAGGCTGTTATCAAGAACGTACAGCTGGGATTGGATTACTATTCTAAGCACTAATTACAGGTGCAAAGCCTATGGATATAGCCATTTATACACTCACATCCGAGCTGCACGACGAGGCGGCTGTTGGAGCTGTTACCCAAGAGTTTCTGGGTAGCTTAGGGATTGACTACACGCTGAAAGGCAACGATTACAGCGATTATGGCAGTCACACACTGTCGGTTATCTACGTGCGCACAGGTGGAACCGAGGGTATCTTTAAGCGTTTGCTACCCCAACTGCGCCAGCAATCACAGGCACCTTTCTATCTGCTCACATCGGGCAAAAGTAACTCGCTGGCAGCATCGATGGAGATTCTCTCGTATCTGCAGCAGAACTACATGCAGGGCGAGATTATTCACGGAAGTGCCGATTACATCGCTCGTAGATTACAGACGCTGCAGAAGGTGCAAGAGGCCAAGCGCAAGCTTAACGGCACACGCTATGGCATCATCGGCGAGCCATCCGACTGGCTGATTTCGAGCGCAGCTGATCCTAAAGCCGTAAAAAACAAGTTAGGCATCGAGTTGGTAGAAGTGTCTATATCTGAGCTGTTAGAAGGCATCGATAAGATGACCGAGGGCGAGATGCCAGACCGCATATACCAGGCCCTGAAAACGATTGTTACCAAGCATAATCTGCAAGGCTTTACGCTGCGTTGCTTCGACTTGCTCACAGCCGTACATAATACAGGTTGCTGGGCATTGGCCAAGCTGAATGCCGAGGGTATTGTAGCCGGTTGCGAAGGTGATGTACCTGCGATGTTATCGATGGCTATCACCAACGCACTGTTAGGTGTATCAGGTTTCCAGGCCAATCCAGCGCAGATTAACCCCGAAACAGGCGAGATGCTGTTTGCACATTGCACCATACCACTGAACATGGTTGAGCGCTACGAGCTGGACACGCACTTTGAGTCGGGAATTGGCGTTGGAATCAGAGGTTTTATGAAAGAAGGGCCCGTTACAGTCTTTAAGGTATCGGGCGATCTGAAGCGCAGTTTCATGGCCGAAGGCGAACTGGTAAGAAATCAGGCCAAACCCGATCTTTGTCGCACGCAGCAGATTATACAACTGACTGATAATGAACAGACTGCCTACTTCCTAACCCACCCCATTGGTAATCACCACATTATCACCCCTGGCAAGAACCGCAAGCTGTTCGAAGACTTTATCGCAGCATTATAAACAATGAACGAGGCCACGCTCGCTTTTATTCGTACTCACGCTAACGACGACGTACGTCAACTGGCGCTTCAAGGCAAGAAAAACCCTGAAGTAGATATGGCATATGCACTCGACCAGATAGCAGGCCGACAGAAAGCGCGCGTAAAAATACCATCGTGGGCAGCTAACGACGGCATTGTATACCCGCCTCACCTATCGATGGAACAATGCTCGAGCGAAGCCACAGCCCGCTATAAAGCGCAAATAGCCGGTAAAGGCCAGAGAATAGTAGATTTAACCGCTGGTTTTGGCGTTGACATGGCATTTATGTCAGCCAACTTTACCGAAGCGGTACACGTAGAGCAACAGGCGGCATTATGCGCCATTTCATCGGCTAATTATAAGTGTTTAGGTCTGCAGCACATCAATGTGATTTGCAGCGATGGTGTGGCCTATCTGCACCAAATGGAGCATGCCGATCTGATATTCATCGACCCAGCACGAAGAAACGAGCATGGCGGGCGCACCTACGGCATTGCAGATTGCACGCCAAACGTGCTGGAACTTATCGATGAAATGCTCGAAAAAGCCAATCGTGTGATGATAAAACTATCGCCCATGCTAGATTGGCAGAAAGCCGTATCTGACATTGGAAATGTAAGCGAAGTTCATATCGTTTCGGTTAACAACGAATGTAAGGAACTACTATTAGTAATCGACAGGAATGCTACGCATCTAAAGGTATTCTGCGTTAACGACGATCAGATATTCAGCTACACATCAAACGATGAAATTCGCAATTTTTATCAGCAATCATCAGATCCACAATATTTGTACGAACCCAACGCATCGGTAATGAAAGCCGGATGCTTCCAACTCATAGCCCAACGCTATGGCACTAGTCAGCCCGACAAGAACAGTCATTTGTTCCTGTCGGAGCAGATCATACCCGATTTTCCTGGACGCGGATTTGAAATCGAACGCATTTGCACGATGAACAAACGCGACCTTAAAACAGGCTTAGCAGGCATCACCCAAGCCAATATCGCCGTGAGAAACTTTCCCCTATCAGTAGCCGACCTGAGAAAGCGCTTGAAGCTGAAAGACGGCGGCGACGTGTATATTTTCGCCACCACAAGCGCCGAGAAAGGCCATCTGCTGCTGGTTTGCCGAAAAATATCATAATATTTTTTGTTATTTGCCACTTTTTTGTTATCTTTGCATCGTTTTTAAGCTTAACGAACAAAGAGAGAATATGTCAGCAGTAGAAATTAGAAAAGTCACGGATAAAAAAAGTCTTGAGGCTTTTATCGACTTCCATTACGACTTGTATAAGGGCAATCAATACGATGCACCCAATTTGTTCAGCGACGATTTGCACACCCTGAGTAAAGATAAGAATGCCGCCTTTGAATTCTGCGAGGCCGAATATTTCTTAGCTTACAAGGATGGCAAGATTGCTGGACGCATAGCCGCCATCATTAATCACCGTGCCAACGAAAAATGGAACCGCAAGAGTTTGCGCTTTGGTTGGGTAGATTTCATCGACGATATAGAGGTGAGCAAGGCGCTGTTTGATGCCGCAGAAAAATGGGGCCGCGAGAAAGGTATGACAGAGATTATTGGCCCGTTAGGCTTTACGGATATGGACCCAGAAGGCATGCTGATTGAAGGTTTCGACCAAATGGGCACCATGGCCACCATCTACAACTACCCCTACTACCCCAAACATCTGGAACAGATAGGCGGTTGGGAGAAAGATAACGACTACGTAGAGTTCAAGCTCATCGTGCCCAAAGAGGGTATCCCCGAGAAGTTCAAGAAGATTGCCGAGCTGGTAATGAAGCGCTATAATCTGCACCCAACCCACCCCAAACGCAGTCAGGTGTTTGGCAAGGAGCAGATTGGTCGCAAGGTGCTCGATGTGGTAAACAAGTCGTTCGGACATCTGTATGGTTATTCACAAATGACAGAGGCTCAGATAGATGAGTATCTAAAAATGTACTTCCCCATGCTGGATATGGACCTGCTGTGCCTGATAGAAGACTGGAATACGCCTAACCATGACATCGTAGGTATAGGTATATCGATCACATCGATGACACGTGCCCTACAGAAGTGCCGTCGCGGCCGTTTGTGGCCATTTGGATGGTGGCATTGCCTGAGAGCACTCAAGTTCCACAAGGCCGAGTGCGTAGACCTGATGCTGGTAGGTATCCTGCCAGAGTATCAGCAGAAGGGTGCTAATGCCCTGCTGTTCTACGACCTCATACCACGCTACCAGAAGTATGGCTTCAAGTGGGGCGAGACTAACGTTGAAATGGAGACAAACGAGAAAGTGCAGAGCCAGTGGCAGTATCTGGAGCACACTCAACATAAACGCAGAAGATGTTTCAAAAAGAATCTATGAACGACGATAACAACCTGATTAATCCCGAAACCGTCAATTACGACGAAGGTAACATCCAGACCCTCACAGGTTTGGAGCATATCCGTTTGCGCCCCGGTATGTATATCGGCCGATTGGGCGACGGATCATCAGCAGAAGACGGTATCTACGTACTGCTGAAAGAAGTTTTTGATAACTCTATCGACGAATTTAAGATGAAAGCCGGCGATAGAATCGAAGTAAATGTAGAAGATAACCTGCGTATTTCGGTACGCGACTACGGTCGAGGCATCCCACAAGGAAAGCTGATTGAATCGGTAAGTATCCTGAACACCAGCGGTAAGTTCGACTCTAAGGCTTTTAAGAAGTCTATCGGACTGAATGGTGTGGGTGTGAAAGCGGTTAACGCGCTGAGCAGCCATTTTGAGGTTCATAGCTATCGCGAAGGCAAAGTGCGCAAGGCCATTTTTGAGTGCGGCAAGCTGATTAGCGACACTACCGAGCCATCGGACGACGAGAACGGTACATACATCTATTTTGAGCCCGATGCTACGAAGTTTGTAAACTACAAGTTCCACGATGAAATCGTAGAAAACATGCTTCGCAACTACACGTATCTGAACATCGGACTGACCATTATGTACAACGGTCGCCGCATCCTGTCACGTCATGGACTTGAGGATTTGCTGAAGGACCGTATGACCAGCGATGCACTCTACCCCATTATTCACCTGCAGGGCGAGGATATCGAGATAGCCTTTACGCATGCCAACCAGTACGGCGAGGAGTATTACTCGTTTGTAAACGGACAGCATACCACCCAGGGCGGAACACATCAGAGCGCATTTAAGGAGCATATTGCCCGTACCATCAAGGAATTCTACGGCAAATACGAGTACGGTGATATCCGCACAGGTATCGTAGCAGCCATCGCCATCAACGTTGAAGAGCCGCTGTTCGAGAGTCAGACTAAGATTAAACTGGGCTCTCTAACCATGTCGCCCGACGGTGGCGTGAGCGTCAATAAGTACGTAGGCGACTTTATCAAAACCGAGGTTGATAATTACCTGCACATTCATCAGGATGTGGCCGAGGTGCTTGAGAATAAGATTAAAGAGAGCGAGCGCGACCGCAAAGCGATGGCTGGCGTAACCAAACTGGCCCGCGAACGTGCCAAGAAGGCCAACCTGCACAACCGCAAACTGCGCGACTGCCGTATCCACTTCAGCGATGTAAAGAACGATCGCAAGGAGGAATCGTGCATCTTTATTACCGAGGGTGACTCTGCCAGCGGAAGTATTACCAAGAGCCGCGACGTAAACACGCAGGCCGTATTCTCATTGCGTGGTAAGCCGCTTAACTGCTTTGGATTGACCAAAAAGGTAGTTTACGAGAACGAAGAATTCAACCTGTTACAGGCAGCTCTCGACATCGAAGAGAGTCTGGACACGCTGAGATATAACAAGGTTATCGTAGCTACCGATGCCGATGTGGACGGTATGCACATCCGACTGCTCATCATCACCTTCTTCCTGCAGTTCTTCCCCGAACTCATCAAGAAAGGTCATGTGTACGTGCTGCAAACGCCACTTTTCCGCGTTCGCAACCGCCGCACAAAGATAAAGAACAAGAAAGCTATTGCCGAAGCTGATGCTAAATCAGACAAAAAGAGCGATTTCATCACACGTTACTGTTATAGCGACGAGGAGCGCCAGAAGGCCATCGAGGAGTTAGGACCCGATCCAGAAATCACTCGATTCAAAGGTCTTGGTGAGATTTCGCCCGATGAATTCGCTGGTTTTATCGGTCCCGACATCCGTTTGGAGCAGGTAACGCTGCATAAAACCGACCAAGTAGCTAAATTGCTGGAGTACTACATGGGTAAGAACACCATGGAGCGCCAGAATTTTATTATTGATAATCTGGTGGTTGAGGAAGACCGCCCCGAAGAAGACATATATGAATAAGACATTAGCCGCATTAATGCTGTGTATGGGCACGATGAATGCCCAGGCACAGTTCCGTATTAACAATAGCGAAGAATCGCCTCTGCGCAAGCTGCAGTTTGCCGAGATAGCCATCAGCAACCTCTATGTAGATAGCGTCGACCAGAAGAAACTGGTTGAAGACGGCATTAGAGGTATGCTCGAGAAACTCGACCCGCACTCAACGTATCTTACACCCAAAGAGGTAAAAGATGCCAACGAGCCCCTTTCGGGAAATTTCGAGGGTATCGGAGTGCAGTTTAACCTTATCGAAGATACGCTGATGGTTATCCAGCCTGTAACGAACGGTCCTTCTGAGAAGGTTGGCATCATTGCTGGCGACAGAATAATAACGGTAAATGATTCGGCTATCGCTGGCGTAAAAATGTCGAAAGAGGAGATTATGAAGCGCTTACGTGGTCCGAAAGGCACCAAGGTAAAGTTAGGCGTTGTGCGTCAGGGCATCAAAGATCGCCTTACATTTACCGTTACACGCGATAAAATCCCTGTAAAATCGGTAGATGCAGTCTATATGATCCGTCCACAGATTGGCTATATCCGCATTGGCAATTTCGGCGCTACAACCCATCAGGAATTCTTAGAAGGCCTGAAAACTTTGCGCCAGCAGGGTATGGAGCACCTGATACTTGATTTGCAGGAGAATGGTGGCGGTTATCTGAGGGCTGCAGTAGATATCGCGAACGAATTCCTTGCCAAGAACGATTTAATTGTGTATACCGAGGGCAGAAAGGTGCCCAGAACCGAATATAAGGCCGATGGAAGCGGTATTTTCCGTCAGGGTAAGGTAATTGTACTCGTAGATAGTTATACGGCGTCAGCGGCCGAAATTGTAACCGGAGCGATACAGGACCAGGACCGCGGTATTGTGGTTGGTCGTCGTACATTCGGTAAAGGCCTGGTACAGCGTCCTATCGACCTGCCAGATGGCTCTATGATCCGTCTTACTATCGCCCACTACTACAGCCCTTCGGGTCGCTGTATTCAGAAACCTTTCACCAAAGGCGAGAACCGCGACTATGCGATGGACGTGATTAACCGTTTGAAGAGTGGTGAGCTGACCAATGCCGACAGCATCCATTTTGCCGACTCGCTGAAATACCAGACGTTGCGCCAGCATCGTACAGTATACGGCGGTGGCGGTATTATGCCCGACGAATACTGTCCGCTGGATACCACTATCTATACTAAGTTCCACCGCGAACTGGCTGCCAAGAGCATCATTCTGCAGCAGAATCTGCGCTACGTAGATAATCATCGCAAACAGTTGAAGAAGGCTTGGCCATCATTTGCCGAGTTCAAACAGAAGTTTGAGGTGCCACAGGATTTGATTGACACCATTCTAAAGAATGGTGAGAAACAGAATATCAAGCCCAAGGATCAGGCCGAGCTCGACAAGACCCTGCCCTACCTGCGCTTACAGCTTAAGGCGCTGATAGCTCGTGATATTTGGGATATGAGCGAGTATTTCTCCGTTTTCAACGAGGAGAACGCGATGGTAAAGCGCGCACTCGAAGTATTATCAAAATAAGCATATGATATTAAAATACGATGTAATTGTTATCGGAGGCGGTCACGCGGGATGCGAGGCCGCTTGTGCTTCGGCCAATATGGGTGCGAAGACCTGTCTGATAACAATGGATATGAACAAGATTGCACAAATGTCGTGTAATCCAGCCATAGGTGGCATTGCTAAAGGCCAGATAGTCAGAGAGATAGACGCATTAGGTGGTCAAATGGGATTGGTTACCGACGCCACGTCTATCCAGTTCCGCATGCTGAACGTTGGTAAAGGTCCGGCCGTATGGAGCCCTCGTGCTCAGTGCGATCGCGGCAAGTTTATCTGGGAGTGGCGCCGCACAATCGATGAAACAGACAATCTGGATGTGTGGCAAGACCAGGCCGACGAATTGCTTACAGAGCCCATTTCAAGCTCTGAGAGCGGCGATATTCGCGCCGTTGGAGTACGTACCATCTGGGGCACAGAAATCTACGCCAAGAGCATTGTAATCACCGCAGGAACATTTCTGAATGGTCTGATGCATATCGGACGAAAGATGGTACCAGGAGGACGTATCGCCGAACCTGCTGTACCCCATTTCACCGAGAGTATCACCCGTCACGGCGTAACAGCAGCCCGCATGAAGACTGGCACACCCGTACGTATAGATAAGCGCTCGGTACATTTTGAGGACCTGGAAGTACAGCCAGGCGAAACTCGCCCCTATCAGTTCAGTTATATGAATAAAGGTGGCGCATTAAAGCAGTTGCCTTGCTGGACGGTAAACACCAATGCCGAAGTTCATGAGATTCTGAAAAGCGGATTGGCGGATTCACCGCTATATAACGGTCAGATTCAATCGATAGGACCACGTTATTGTCCTTCTATCGAAACCAAGCTTGTTACTTTCCCCGACCGCGATAAGCATCCATTATTCCTGGAGCCAGAGGGCGAGGATACCAACGAGATGTATCTGAATGGATTCTCGTCGTCTCTGCCGATGGACGTGCAGATAGAAGCACTGAAAAAGATGCCAGCCTTTAGAGACGTGAAGGTATATCGCCCAGGCTACGCCATCGAATACGATTTCTTTGATCCTACCCAACTGAATCATTCGTTGGAATCGAAGATTATCGCTGGTTTGTTTATGGCCGGACAGGTCAACGGAACCACCGGTTACGAAGAAGCTGGCGGACAAGGAACCTTGGCGGGTATCAACGCCGCGCTGAAAGCTGGTTGCGCAGGCAGCGATACAGATGCTGCCAACAAACAGTTTGTACTGCATCGCGACGAAGCATATATTGGCGTATTAATCGATGATTTGGTAACCAAAGGTGTTGATGAGCCTTACCGCATGTTTACCTCAAGAGCAGAATATCGCATTCTGCTGCGGCAGGACGATGCTGATGCACGACTGACGGAGAAAGCCTACGAATTAGGCATCGCCAAGAAAGATCGCTACGACTGGTGGATGGAGAAGAAACAAGCTATCGAAGAAATCGAAGCTTTCTGTCAAAACTTCGCCATCAAACCACGTCTGATAAACGGTGCGCTCGAAGCACTTGGTACCAGCCCACTCCAGTTTGGCTGCAAGCTGGCCGATTTGGTTAACCGTCCACAGTTGAACCTCAAGTACCTCTCAGAAGTGATTCCATCGCTAAAGGAAGCACTCGATCGCCCATCTAATCGAAAAGAAGAGATTGCCGAAGCTGCAGAGATTCGCATGAAATATAAAGGTTATATCGAACGCGAACGTTTGGTAGCCGATAAGATGCACCGCCTGGAGAACATCCGAATAAAAGGTCGCTTTAACTACGAAGAATTGCAGGGACTTTCTACCGAATGTCGACAGAAACTGCAGAGAATTCAGCCCGAGACGTTAGCACAGGCTAGCCGCATCCCAGGCGTATCGCCCAGCGACATAAATGTACTGTTAGTACTGATGGGCAGATAATGTTTCACGTGAAACGAAAGAATAGAACAAACAAGCATAACTCACTGATTATGAACAACAAAACATTGATTGACAATCTGCGTTGCATACCAGATTTCCCCAAGAAGGGCATCAACTTCAGAGATGTTACTACACTCTACAAGAATGCCGAGTGCATGAAGATTATGATGGACGAGTTGGTTGAGCTTTACAAAGACAAAGGCATTACCAAGATTGTCGGCATCGAAAGTCGCGGTTTCATCCTAGGCGCTGCACTCGCAGCCCGATTAGGTTGCGGATTTGTAATGGCACGTAAGCCAGGAAAACTGCCCGCTACGGTTATCAAAGAATCGTTCTCTAAGGAATACGGTGTAGATACAATCGAGATGCACATCGATTCTATCGAGCCCGACGACGTAGTTTTAATCCACGATGATCTGCTTGCAACAGGAGGAACTGCAAAAGCTGCCTACAAGCTTGTACAGCACTTCCACCCCAAGAAGGTATTCATTAATTTTATTATTGAAATTACAGACGAGGGATTGCATGGTAGAGACGAGTTTGAAGGTATAGACCTGACAACGTTACTCACCATCTAACATTTGTTCCACGTGAAACACAATCCCGCGAAACGCTTATAAACACAAGGGTTCGCGGGATTGATACATTTAAAAGGTACACAAAACAAAACACTTAAAACAGATGACGAAGGAAGAAAACGAGAAGAGATTAGAATATCTTAAAGGAATCGTACGTAGGTTGCCAGACAAACCTGGCAGCTATCAATTCTACGACCAGGAGCATACAATCATCTACGTCGGAAAGGCCAAGAGTTTAAAAAACAGAGTTTCAAGCTACTTTCATACAGAAGTAGATCGCTTTAAGACAAAAGTGCTTGTTAGTAAGATATTCGATATAAGCTATACTGTAGTTAATACCGAAGAGGATGCCCTTCTCCTTGAGAACTCGCTCATCAAAAAATATAATCCTCGCTACAACGTATTACTGAAGGACGGTAAGACCTACCCTAGTATCTGTATCACCAACGAATTCTTCCCTCGCATATTTAAAACACGTACCATTAATAAAAAATGGGGCTCGTACTACGGACCATACGCTAAAGTAAGCGCCATGTACGACGTACTGAATCTAATAAAAGAACTGTACCAACCGCGCACCTGTCGCCAGCCCATCACAAAAGAGGGAGTTGAAAGCGGAAAATATCGCGTTTGTTTAGATTATCATATCAAGAAATGCAAAGGCCCTTGCGTAGGTAAGCAAACTTACCATGACTACCAAAAGAATATCGCTCAGGCTCGTGAAATACTGAAAGGAAATACCCGCGAAGTATTGAGAGATTTAAAAGAAGAGATGCTTCGACTCTCAGAAGAACTGAGATTTGAAGAAGCCGAAGAAGTAAAACGCAAGTATCTGGCGCTTGATGGTTTTGTAAGCAAGAGTCAGGTAGTTAGTCAGACTATCGATAAAGTGGATGTATTTACGATTACATCCGACGAAAAGATGGCATTCATCAACTACATTCACGTATCAAACGGTAGCATCAATCAAAGCTTTACTATCGAATACAAAAAGAAATTGAACGAAACGGACGAAGAACTGCTGCAGTTAGGCATCGTAGAAATCAGAGAGCGTTTTAAAAGCGATTCGAAGGAAATCATCGTGCAGAAAGAAGTAGATGTAGAGCTTGAAGGCGTGAAGTTTACCGTGCCTAAACTGGGCGATAAAAAGACGCTGCTCGATCTGTCAATTATGAACTGTAAAGAGTATAAATTCGACCGCTTAAAGCAGGCCGAGAAACTGAACCCTGAGCAGAAACAAACTCGACTGATGAAAGAACTTCAAGACAAACTGCATCTACCAAAACTACCCTATCAGATTGAGTGCTTCGACAACTCAAACATATCGGGTACCGATGCCGTTGCGGCGTGCATTGTATTTAAGAGAATGAAGCCATCCAAAAGCGATTATAAACGCTATAACATCAAAACCGTAGTTGGTCCTGATGATTATGCATCGATGAAGGAGGTAGTACATCGCCGTTATTCACGATTAATAGAAGAAGAACAGCCCCTACCCGACCTGATTATTGCCGATGGAGGTAAGGGGCAGATGGAGGTAATACGCGAGGTAATACAGGACGAACTGAACCTGGATATTCCTATCGCCGGACTAGCCAAAGACGATCGTCACCGCACAAACGAACTCCTTTACGGATTCCCACCTATGAAGATTGCATTAAAGGTAGAATCAGAACTCTTTCATGTACTAACCCAGATACAGGACGAGGTTCATCGCTTTGCCATCACTTTTCATCGAGACAAGCGTTCTAAGCGCGCTTTACACTCCGAGCTGGATGATATCAAAGGCATAGGTCCAAAAACGCGCGATGAGCTTCTAAATGCCCTCAAATCGGTTAAAAAGATTCGTGAGGCCGAGCTTCCTACCCTATCGGATATCATCGGCCCAGCTAAGGCGCAAATTATCTACCAGCATTTCCACACCAAAAACAGCGAATAAAAAAACGCAAAATATGAAAGTAAATAGCACACCCAACAGGGAATATTATTTTTTCCCTTAATGGGAATAATTGCAAGTATTAATAGTAGCAATAAAAACTATTAATACCAACCAAAAAAGAGTAGATAAAACAAAGACGAAAATGACAATGACAAATGACAAAATGACATTAAGCTCAAGCTACTTAGACCAATAAAAGTAATAACAATATATTAATATAATATTATATAAATTTAACATTCAATAGACTCGATGTTTATTACCGATATCCCTTAATGTCATCTTGTCATCCGTCATCGTCATAATAAAATGCCACATGCAAAACAATAGTTATAAGCTTGTATATTTGGTTATTTAAAAATATTATCGTATCTTTGCGGCAAAATAAAGAAAAGAAATGAGAGCAGTTATACAACGCGTTACCCACGCCAGTGTTACCATCGATGACAAAGTAAATGGCCAGATAGATAAAGGATACCTGATTCTGTTAGGCATTTGCGACGAAGACTCGATGGAAGATGTAGAATGGCTAGTGAAAAAGATAGCCAATCTACGTGTGTTTGGCGATGAGAACGATGTGATGAACCGTTCGATACTCGATGTTGACGGCAACTGTCTGGTAGTCAGCCAGTTTACGCTTTACGCAAGCTATAAGAAAGGTAATCGTCCATCGTGGTTTCGTGCCGGCTCGCACGAGCACTCTATCCCACTCTATCAGGCCTTCATCGCACAACTATCTTTGGCCATCGGCAAGCAAGTAGCCACAGGCGAATTCGGAGCTGATATGAAAGTAGAACTACTGAACGACGGTCCTGTAACCATCTGCATGGACACACAGAATAAGGAATAAACAATGAAGAAATATCTGAAAGAGATAGAACTGGCGAGCGCTCTATTACTGATTATAGGAGTAATCCTATCAATGGTAAAAAGCTACGCCATCGGCGCATGGCCATGTGGTATAGGATTGCTGATGTTCTTATCGGTATTTCTCTATAAAGCCTTTCATTGGAAGGAATACGAGCGCGAAAACAAGCAATATATCGTAATACTGCTCATTTGCATCTTCTTACTAATTATTCAAATGGTAATGGCAAAATGACAATAAAAGAAGCACAAGAAGCGGTAGACCGCTGGATAAAAGAATATGGCGTACGCTACTTTTCGGAGCTGACAAATATGGCCGTTCTGACCGAAGAAGTTGGCGAACTGGCACGCGTTATGGCACGCAAATACGGCGACCAGAGCTTTAAAGCCGGCGAAAAAGACAATTTAGGCGAAGAGATGGCAGATATCCTTTGGGTACTGCTCTGTCTTGCCAACCAAACAGGCGTGGATCTGACAGCCGAGCTGCAGAAATCGATTGAAAAGAAAACCAATCGCGATTCGCTTCGCCACATACAAAACGAAAAATTAAAAGCATAACAGTTTTAACAATATAACAATTACAATTATGGCAGAACACAACCACGAGCATGAGCATCATCACCACTTTGAGATGCCTCAGAAGAGCCGCATGGAAGAGGCTCTGAGTAAGTACAACCTCGACATTACCGACGAGGAAGTGAAGGAAGCAGTGAAGAAGATCATTGCCGAGAAGGTAGCCGAAAACGACACCCTTGAGGTTAAGAAATTCCTGATGGGTAGCGTAGAGCTTACTACTCTGAAAACCACCGATAGCGACGAGAGCGTACTGGCCTTTACCGAGCGTGTAAACCAATTCGAAGAGCAGTACCCTCACCTACCCCACGTAGCCACCATCTGCGTATATCCACGCTTTGCCAAGGTGGTTTCGGAGACACTTGAAATAGAAGGCGTTGAGGTAGCTTGCGTATCTGGTTCGTTCCCTTCGTCACAGGCTCTTATCGAGGTAAAAACTATCGAGACCGGACTTGCTGTTAAGGACGGCGCTACCGAAATTGATATGGTACTGAGCGTAGGTGCCTTCCTGTCAGGCGATTACGAAACATGTATCGACGAGATTCAGCAGATAAAAGAGGCATGCGGCGATAAGAAACTGAAAGTAATTCTGGAGACTGGTTGTCTGAAGACAGCACAGAACATCAAGACTGCATCAATCCTGGCTATGTACGCCGGCGCCGACTATATCAAAACCTCAACAGGCAAGCTGGAACCCGCTGCAACACCCGAGGCTGCCTACGTGATGTGCCAGGCCATCAAGGAGTACTACGACCAAACAGGCATTATGATTGGTTTTAAGCCCGCTGGAGGCCTTAACAGCGTAATGGACGCACTGATATACTACACCATCGTAAAAGAGGTTCTGGGCGAAAAATGGCTCACTAACCAGATGTTCCGCATGGGAACATCACGCCTGGCAAACCTGCTGCTGAGCGAGGTGATTGGCGAGGAAGTAAAATTCTTCTAAACGCAATACAACCAGTACTTAAGTTAAAGTACTGCAGTACGTTAACTAAAAGACTCCAATCCTTTAACTTAAGGACTGGAGTCTTTCATTATAAGTACCGTAGGCCTACTACCCTACTTATTTCGCTGAATCACGTAGTCGAGATAAGCTTTGTACGAGTCTTTCAACTCAGGTTTCACGCATTCGTCGATGAAAAGCTGTGCCTCTTGTGCAAACTCTTCCATCTTCTTTTCGGCATATTTAATACCATCATGCTGCTTGGCATATTCGATAAGAACAGCAATCTCGTCCTTATTTATAGTACCAGCCTTAACCTTCTTGGCAAGGTTCATAACAGCCGGATTTTCATGATGGGTTAACGCATAAATAACAGGCAGCGTAAGCTTACCCTCAAGCATATCGTTACCTGTAGGCTTTCCTATTTCGGGCGAATCGTAATAATCAAAAATATCGTCACGAATCTGGAAAATCATGCCCACATTATGTCCGAATTTTGCAGTCTTTTCAATCATTTCGTCCGATGCACCTACCGAGATAGCACCGAGGATACAGCACGACTCGAACAGTACGGCTGTTTTTTGGTCAATTACCTGATAATAAACATCTTCCGAGACTTCCTGATTCGAAATATTCGACAGTTGCAGCACCTCTCCGGCAGCCAACTTTCGTCCGAGTTCTGCCAGATGTTGTACGATTCTATGATTATCCGAAAGGGCCACACGTAACAGAGCTGTCGACAAGATATAATCGCCCACCAACACAGCCACCTTATTATTATAAGCAGCATTAACCGAAGGTGCGCCACGACGCTCGGCACTCTCGTCAACCACATCGTCGTGAACCAAACTGGCCGTATGCAGCAACTCCAATCCTAAGGCTGCGTTCTGTGTAACATCAGTTACCTCGCCAAGATTTCTGGCCGTTAGGAAAACCAACATAGGTCGCATGCGCTTTCCTCCCCTTTCGCGGATACGCTTCAGCACCTGCTCAAGCATACCTTCGCCATGTGTCAAACTCAGCTTGAACAACTCAACAAAGTTGTTCATATCGTCTTCAATTGGCTTCCTAATAGTAGATAAATAATCCATCATTACTAGAATTTTGGCACAAAAATAAGAAATAATTCTGTTATTAAGAAATAAATTGGTAATTTTGAACCGAAAATTAAGAAAGTTATGCAGAAATTGTTTCTTTTAGACGCTTATGCGCTCATTTATCGCAGCTATTATGCGTTCATTAAAAACCCAAGAATAAACTCGAAGGGTTTGAATACGAGTGCCATTATGGGATTCCTGAACACGCTCAACGAGGTGCTCACCAAAGAGAAACCCACCCACATTGGCGTGGCCTTCGATCCCCATGGCCCTACCTTCCGCAGCGAGGCATTCCCTGCCTATAAAGCACAGCGTGAAGAGACTCCTGAAGATATCCGCAAAGCAGTTCCTATTATTAAAGATCTGCTTAAAGCATACCGCATACCCATCCTGCAGGTAGATGGTTTCGAGGCCGATGATGTAATCGGCACTTTGGCCGAAAAAGCCGGTTCCATCGGTGTTGAAACCTATATGCTAACCCCTGATAAGGACTACGGACAGTTGGTGCGCGACAATGTTTTCATCTATCGTCCGCGTCACGGAGGCGGTTACGAAACGATGGGGCCGAAAGAGGTTTGCGAGAAATATAACATCCCCTCGCCTATGGCCGTTATCGATTTGTTGGCATTGATGGGCGACTCGGCAGATAACTTCCCAGGCTGTCCTGGTGTTGGCGAAAAAACTGCCGCCAAACTAATCGACGAGTTTGGAAGCATCGAACAGCTTTTGGCTCGTTCATCTGAAATCAAAGGTAAGCTTCGCGAAAAAGTTGAGCAACACGTTGAGGATATCAAGATGAGTTACTTCTTGGCAACTATCAAAACCGACGTGCCCATCGAGCTGGATATGGAAAATTTGAAACTCGTGGAACCAAACGAGAACGAACTGGGCAAATTGCTCATCGAATTAGAGATGAAGAGCTTTGCCGACAGAGTTCTTAAAAAAGATAAAAAACCGCAAAAAGTAGTAAATCAGCAACTCGATCTCTTTGCAGAATTTGCGGCCGACGGGCAAGCTACGAGCGAAAATTCAAGTTTTGAGACAGTAAAAACCACCCCTCACAACTACAAACTCGTTGATAATCAGGAGGATCTGAAGAAACTTTGTGATTATTTCTTGACAAACAAAATTCTCAGTCTAGACACGGAGACCACTTCAACCAGCGCTATCGACGCCGAATTGGTTGGTTTGAGCTTCGCCGTGAAGGAATTCGAGGCCTTTTACGTGCCTGTTCCAGCCAATCGTGAAGAAGCGTTGCAAATTGTTAACATCTTTAAACCAGCCTACGAGAACCCTGAAATTCTTAAAGTTGGCCAGAATTTAAAGTACGACCTCGAGGTGCTCAGAAATTACGGCATCGAACTGAAAGGGCAAATGTGGGACACCATGATTGCCCACTATCTTATCCAGCCCGAACTTCATCACAACATGGATTACATGGCAGAGATCTATCTGAACTATCAAACCATCCACATCGATGAACTTATCGGACCAAAAGGTAAGAACCAGAAATCGATGCGCTCTCTCCCACCCTCACAGGTTTACGAGTATGCTGCCGAAGATGCCGACATTACCCTGCGACTGAAAAACAAACTGGAACCAGAGCTGAAGAAGGCTGAGTGCGAAGACCTATTTTATAATATAGAGATGCCGTTGATGCCTGTACTGGCTGAGATGGAGATGAACGGCGTTTGCCTGGACACAGCATCGCTGGCCGAAACGTCAAAACAATTCACCAATCGCATGAACGAAATCGAAGCACGTATCTACGAGTTGGCAGGCGAGCATTTCAACATCGCATCGCCCAAACAAGTTGGCGAGATACTCTTCGACAAGCTGAAGATTGTAGAGAAGGCCAAGAAAACCAAAACAGGCCAATATGTAACATCCGAAGAGGTGCTGCAGCAGCTTAAGAACAAGCACGAGATAGTAGCTGATATATTGGAACACAGAGGGTTAAAGAAACTGATAGGCACCTATATTGATGCCCTACCAAAGCTGATTAACCCCAAAACCGGGCACATACACACATCGTTTAACCAAACGATTACTGCCACAGGTCGCCTGTCGTCGTCCGATCCTAACCTGCAGAACATCCCCATTCGCGGCGAGGACGGAAAGGAAATCCGAAAGGCATTCATACCAGAACCTGGCTGTCTGTTCTTTTCAGCCGACTATAGTCAGATTGAACTGCGCGTAATGGCACACCTTTCGCAGGATGCTGAGATGATAAAAGTGTTTAGTGAGGGTAAGGATTTGCACGCAGCCACAGCAGCTAACATCTATAAAAAGCCTATCGAAGAGGTTACACGCGACGAGCGAACCAAATCAAAACGTGCCAACTTCGGCATCATCTACGGTATCACCGTATTTGGACTTGCCGAGCGCCTGGATATCCCTCGCGACGAGGCTAAAATGCTGATTGACGGTTACTTCGACACCTTCCCACAGGTGCACGATTATATGGAAAAATCTAAAGAAGTGGCTCGCCAGCAGGGTTACGTTACTACCCTATTCGGTCGTCGCCGCTATCTGCCAGATATCAACAGCCATAACGCTACCGTTCGCGGCTTTGCTGAGCGAAACGCCATCAACGCCCCCATTCAAGGCACAGCTGCCGATATTATTAAGGTGGCCATGATTCGCATCTTCAACCGCTTTAAAGCCGAAGGCATACGCTCTAAAATGATTCTACAGGTACACGACGAATTGAACTTCTCGGTATATCCCGAGGAGAAAGAAAAAGTAGAGGGCATCGTGCTCCAAGAGATGCAGAATGCCCTGAACTTAAGCGTACCTTTGGTGGCCGATTCTGGCTTTGGCCAGAACTGGCTCGAGGCACACTAATTAGTACTTAAACGATGATCCGCCAAGGAACTCGCGCAGCAGCGATGTAGGCGGAATCTGAGTCTCAGGAATGGGACGTATATAACGAAGGAACTTCAGCAGGCGATAAGCCTCTGCATGTTCCTTCGAGTTTTCTGGAACCTGCTCTAACAGCGGCTCTGCCTGACTCTTAATGACTGCCAACTCAAACAGCATGGCTGTATTAAACATGGCATCGGCATTCTCCTGGAACGGGAAAATCCACCTGTTCTCCCCTGCCCTAACGCTTGGCCAGCGCCGAATAGTTTCCTGTGCAGAAACACCACGATACTTGTAATCGCGGATAATACGGCGCAGCAAGCGGTTATCGGTAGTTGGGATATAGTTATGATTATCAAGCAGAATAGTGGTAAGAGCCGAAGCATAGACACGGAAAATCTGATCGTTAGGAATCTCCGATGTCAGCTCTGGATTCAAGGCATGAATACCCTCTACCACCAGCACTTCGTTACCCTTTAACTGCAGTTTCTTACCACTCCACTCGCTCATTCCCTTCTGGAAATTATAGCGCGGCAGCTCAATCTCTTCGCCCCTGAACAATGCCGATAGCTGCTCGTTAAGCAACGGCAGATTCAAGGCATGCAGATGTTCAAAGTCATAATCACCCTTTTCATCTTTTGGCGTTTTGTCGCGATCCAAGAAATAATCATCCAACGAGATACCTACAGGACGTATGCCATTTACGGCCAGCTGCACACTAAGGCGCTTACAGGTGGTGGTTTTACCCGACGACGAAGGACCGGCTATCAGCACCAGTTTCACACCTTTGCGCTGAGCTATCTCATCGGCTATATTAGCAATCTTCTTTTCTTGCAGTGCCTCGCTTATCTGTATAAGCTCCGACGAATGACCATTGATAATCGTTTCGTTCAGATCACCAATGGTGCGCAATCCTAAGATATCCTGCCACTGATGGTGCTCTTTGAAGATGCCAAACATCTTGTCCTGGTGCGTCATCTCGCCCAACTCATTAGGATGCTCACGCGAGGGCAAACGCAACAGCAAACCATCGAAATACTTCTCAAGCCCAAAGAGATAGAGCTGCGAGGTATTGGTAAGCAGCGAACCGTAATAATAGTCCACATAGCCATCAATATCATAATAGGTAGTAAACAGTCTGCCAGTAGATTTCAGCAACTTTACCTTTGAGCGGTTATGCAGACGGTCGAACATCTCTATTGCCTCCTCAGTAGTTGTCTCATAGCGATGAATAGGTAAAGCGGCATCTATGATTTCCTGCATACGACGACGAATAACGCCGACGACATCGAGCGTGATAGGACGTCCGATATTAAGATTTACAAAGTAACCGTTTGACACAGGTATATCGATAGCCACCTTGCAAGGAGTAAAAAGATCGTGAACAGCCTTGCATAGCACAAAAAACAAGCTGCGTGTGTAAGCACGCGAACCACTCGACGAGCAAACATCCAGGAACTCTACCTGCTTTTGCTTATACAAGCGGTAATGCATGCCCTCTACCTTATTATTAACATGAGCCGAAATCGGACCGTGCTCTATCTCTAACCCCGACAAAGCATAAACCTCTTCAAGGTTCGACCCAATCGGAACTTCTACCTCCTTATTGTTGTTTACAACGTGAACTTTCACTAACTTTTCCATAAGCCTTCACATGAGTTTTTAATTATTTTCTCTGCAAAGATAATATTTTTCTTAAATCTTAACCGAGGTTTCAGAGTTTTTTTTTATCTTTGTCCCCGAATTACTAAATATAGAATACGTATTTTTATGTCAATTTGGATTATTTTTAAACTTCTGGGATCGCTTGCGCTGTTGATGTTCGGTATGAAGTCGATGAGTGAAGCGTTACAGAAGATGGCGGGTCCACAGTTACGCCATGTGTTAGGTGCAATGACAACCAATCGCTTTACTGGCATGCTTACAGGTATGCTTGTAACAGCTTCAGTACAGTCATCAACAGCCACCACTGTGATGACTGTTTCGTTTGTTAATGCGGGCTTGTTAACCTTGGCGCAAGCCATTTCGGTCATCATGGGTGCCAACATCGGAACCACACTTACTGCTTGGATTATGTCGGCAGGTATGTCGTTCGATATCACCAGCGCCGTTTATCCAGCCTTCTTCTTAGGTATCATACTTATCTATCAGAAGAAATACCGCTATATTGGCGACTTTCTGTTCGGTCTCTCGTTCCTGCTGATGGGACTGGGAACCCTGAGAGTAACAGGCACAGAGATGCATCTTGGCGAGAACCAGGCCCTACTCGACTTCTTTGCGTCGTTCGATCCCGACTCGTTCTTCACTACCCTGATATTCCTGTTCTTAGGCGGTGTGCTAACGTTCTGCGTGCAGTCGTCGGCAGCTGTAATGGCTATCACCATGATACTCTGCTCAAGCGGCGCCCTGCCCATCTATCAAGGTATCGCATTGGTTATGGGTGAGAATATCGGAACTACCGTTACCTCAAACCTCGCTGCCCTATCGGCCAACACTCAGGCCCGCAGAGCTGCCCTCGCCCACATGTTCTTCAACGTATTCGGTGTGGTTTGGATTCTGTTTGTGTTCCGTCCATTTATCGATGCTGTTTGCGGCATGGTAGGCTACGATGTAACCATGACTAAAGGCACCGTTGCCACAAGCGTATTCCTGGCTAACGCCGCCAAACTTAGCTTTGTGCTGGCAGCCTTCCACACCTGCTTCAACGTTGCAAACACCCTTATTCTTATATGGTTTATCCCACAGATTGAGCGCTTTGTTTGCTGGGTTATCAAGCCTAAGAAGGTTGACGAGGAAGAGGACTTCCGCTTGCACTTTATTACTGCCGGTTTCATGAAAACCCCTGAGCTTTCAGTACTCGAGGCACAAAAAGAAATTCAGTCGTTCTCTGAACGTATGCAGCGCATGTTTAATATGGTTCGCGAACTGCTCACACTCTCATCAAGCTCAAACAACAAGAAAGATAATCGCGACTCCGAGTTTAACAAACTCTACACCCGCATTGAGAAATACGAAGGTATCAGCGATAACATGGAAATTGAGATTGCCAACTATCTTAACTCCGTGAGCGATGCTCACCTATCGGACGACTCAAAGGCCAAGATTCGTGCTATGTTGCGCGAAATCAGCGAGTTAGAGAGTATCGGCGATGCATGTTTCAATATGGCTCGTACCATTTCGAGAAAGTACAACGGTAAGCAGGACCACTTTAATGAGAAGCAGTACGACCATATCCATCAGATGATGGAACTCACCGATCAGTCGCTCTCGCAAATGAACCGACTGATGATGGGTCGCAAAGAGTCGTTCGATGTAAACCGTACCTTCAATATCGAGCATGAAATCAATAACTTCCGCGACCAACTGAAGTCGCAGAATATCAACGATGTTAACAACCGCGAATACACTTACGCCGTAGGAACCATCTATATGGACCTGATTAATGAGTGTGAGAAGTTGGGCGACTATGTGGTCAACGTCGTCGAAGCTCGAATGGGCCTGAGATAATCGCCCATAAGCAAAGGATTTATTCCCACGCTGGGAACGTTTTATTCCCAACGTGGGAATATTATGTTCCCAACGCGGGAACAATTTAATACCCTAAAACCTGATCTGGATTATGCCAGCGTAGGGATGGATAGCAGACTTATATCCCCTTTCATTTATAAAGGTACAAAGAAGTATGAAAAGATTAATTTTAGAAACTGCTGCATTGGCGTGTGCAGTAAGCATGAATGCACAGAACAAAGCAGCACTCTACGATTCTACACAGGTAGAAGCGCTTCAGGAGATTGTGGTAAAAGGTGTTAGAGCACAGAAAAACGCTCCTTTTGCCGTCGCAAACATCAAGAAACAGGAACTTAATGCCTTCTCAAAAACAGGAAAGGAGCTACCTTTCCTATTCTCTCAGACCCCAGGCGTTGTTGCCTGGAGTGAAAACGGACTTGGCACAGGCACCACCTATATGCGCATTCGTGGCGCTGGCGACTCACGTATCAACGTAACCATAGATGGTGTGCCCCTTAACTCGCCCGAAGACCAGTGCGTGTTCTGGGCCAATATGAACTCGTATGGTTCGCTGTTGGGCTCTGTACAGATTCAGCGTGGCGTAGGCTCATCAACCAACGGCGATGGTGCTTTTGGTGGAACAATAACCCTTTCATCAGCCACTCCAAGTCAGAAGGCAGGGGGAGAGGTATCTGCTTCGTATGGCTAGTTTAACACATTTAATGTAGGAGGAAAGTTCTCAACAGGTTTACTGTGGAACCATCTGATTTTTGATGGTGCTTATCACGAAACAAACACAGATGGTTTTATTCATGGAACCAGCGGACGCAGTGGTTCTTACTATGGCGGACTAACCTGGATTGGCAACAAGTTCCAGATACGCTATAAGAATATCGGAAACTTCGAAAAGACAGGACAAGCTTGGAACGGTGTAACTGCCGGCGACAACGATATGAGTCTGATGGACGGCACTTATGGTAGCAACACAGGTATCAAGACTTACAAGGATATGTGGAATGCAGGTTTAGGTAAATACAATTCACTCTACGAGTATCTGACCTCATACGAAAAAGATGCCAACGGCAACTATCCCACAGCTCGCTACCAGATGAACGACGGCAGCTATTGGGACAAGACCACCGATAACTTCTGGCAGAACCACAACATCCTTTCAGCCGCTTACGACATCAACGACAACTGGTCGCTCACAGCATCGCTGCACTACACTTACGGAAGCGGTTATTACAATGAGTTCCGTTATAACAACAAACTCAAGAAGTTTGGTTTGACCTACGACGGCGTGAAGAAGACCGACTTTGTTCGCAAAAAGGGTTTGACACAGAACACCTATGGATTTATATGGAACGCCAACTATAAGAATGATTCGTGGGATGTTATCGGAGGCATGTCGCTTCAGGAGTTCGATGGCAACCACTATGGTTATCTCACCTACATTGCCAACGATGCTGTACGTCAGAAATATATGGCCACAGGCGATTATAAGTACTACGATTCGGATGCCACCAAGTTCGATGGTAGCACCTTTGTAAAGGCTGCTTACCACATCAACGAGCAGTGGGATATCTTCGGCGACCTGCAGTATCGCTATGTTCAGTATGAAACCAATGGTAAGAACGACAAGTTCTACGAGGAAACCAGCGGATACTACAATCAGATGCTGAACATCGACGAGAACTATCATTTCCTGAACCCAAAGGCAGGTTTCTCTTGGAGCCTTAACAATCATCGCGTATATGGTTCGGTTGCCTTGAGTCATCGCGAGCCTGAGCGTAATAACTATACTGATAACGGTGCAAAGCCATATCCTAAGGCAGAAAGCTTGATGGATTACGAGTTGGGCTACACCTTCAACAACGATATTTTCCGCTTTGGTGTAAACCTGTATTATATGGACTATACCAACCAGTTTGTACAGACTGGCGAGAAGAGTGATATTGGCGAAAACTTGACCACAAACATCAAGGATTCTTACCGCATGGGTATAGAGATACAGGGTGGGGTAGATGTTACCTCTTGGCTTACCATCGAGGGTAATGCTGCACTCAGTCATAACAAGATTAAAGACTTCGACGAGGTGGCCAGCGTAAACTGGGAAGAGTCGTTCCGCACTATCCACTACGACAACTCTACTCTCGCTTTCTCACCATCAACCATCCTGAATGGTTTTGTAAACCTACACTGGAATGGTTTGCAGGCTGTATGGCACACCAATTTTGTAAGCCGTCAGTACCTGGATAATACAGAGAATGCCGATCGCTCGCTGCCTTGTTATTCTGCTTCTGATGCTAACATCAGCTATACCTGGAAGCCCAATAAAGCCATCAAGGAGTGCATCTTCGGTCTGAATTTCAACAACATCTTCAATCGTCGCTATGCCGCCAATGGCTGGGTATATTCAAGTATTGTTGAGGAATACGGTCATCCCAACGAGAACCGTTACTACCAGATTGGATTCATTCCTATGGCAGGCTTTACAATGATGGGTAATGTAACACTCCGATTCTAATGACAGATTTTTTATTAGCACACTGGCTCGACATTACTACCACGCTACTCGGACTGCTTTATATCCTGTTCGAGTATCGCGCCAGCGTATGGCTGTGGTTTGTAGGCTTTCTGATGCAAGCCTTAGGCATTGTGCTATACTATCAAAAAGGACTCTATGCCGATTGCGGCATGGAGTTCTATTATCTTTCGATGACCGTTTACGGCTATTGGAAATGGGTGCACGGTTCGGCCGAGAAGAAAGAGCTGCCTATCACGCGATTCCCCCGCCGACTGATAATCCCTTGGTTGGCTGTTATTTTGGCCGTTTGGGGCATTATTTATTGGCTGCTGATTACCTTTACTAACAGTAATGTTCCTGCAGCCGACAGTTTTACTACAGCACTCAGCATTGTAGGTATCTGGGCCTTGGCTCATAAGTATCTGGAACAGTGGTTCATCTGGATTGCCGTTGATGTTGTGACCTGCATTCTTTACTTCTATAAGGACATTCCTTTCAAGGGCAGTCTTTACGCACTTTATGTAATAATTGCCATTTTTGGCTACAAAAAATGGAAACGAATGGCAGATAATCGCTCTATTTGAGCGGTTTTTTGCAATATAATTTGGCTATCTGCCACGTTTTTCGTACTTTTGCAGCGAATTATAACATATTCAATTGCTTATGCAGACGAAAAGTCATTTATCGCGATTAATTCATGACCAGGCCAAGAAGTATGGCGACCGTGAGGTTTTGATCTACAAGGACTTTGGCGGGTCAGAGTGGAAATCATATTCGTGGAATCAGTTCTCGGATATGGTCAAGAAAGTATCTAATGCCTTACTCAACCTGGGTGTAAAGGTACAGGAAAATCTAGGAGTATTCTCTCAGAACTCTGTACAGTATCTGTTCTGCGACTTTGGTGCATGGGGAGTGCGTGCTGTTACCATCCCCTTCTATGCCACCAGCTCAGAGCAGCAAATCCAGTTTATGATTAGCGATGCTAAAATCAGATTCCTCTTTGTAGGCGAGCAGGAACAGTACGACAAAGCACGTCGGATTTTCTCTACCTGTCCTACACTCGAACGTATCATTGTATTCGATAAGAACGTACATATTTCTTCGCTCGACCTCAGTTCGATGTATTTCGATGATTTCCTGAAGTTGGGCGAGAATTATCCCCGTCAAACCGAAGTAGAGTCGCTTCAGGCTCAGGCTTCGATGGACGATATAGCCAACATCCTTTATACCAGCGGAACCACAGGCGATTCAAAAGGTGTTATCCTTACCTGCGGACAGTATCACGCCGCTATAGTGGCCAACGACAAGTGCGTACCCGTTGGCGAGAACGATAGAGTGCTTAACTTCCTGCCATTCACCCATATCTTTGAGAAGGGTTGGAAGATTCTGTGCCTTACCGAGGGCGCTACACTCATTGTAAACACCTATCCACAAGAGGTTCAGCAGTCGATGAAGGAGACACACCCCACATGTATGTCGTCTGTTCCACGTTTCTGGGAGAAGGTTTACATGGGTGTACAAGAACAGATTGAAAAGTCTGGTTTGGCCAAGCGCAAACTGTTCCGCCATGCCGAGGCTGTAGGCAAGAAACATAACATCGACTACGTTTCAAAAGGCAAGCGTCCACCATTGCTTCTGCATATGGAGTACGAGTTACTAAACAAAACCGTATTCTCGCTGGTTCGAAAGGAACTGGGCTTAGAGAATGCACACTTTTTCCCCACAGCAGGTGCCACAGTAAACCCAAAGGTTGAAGAGTTTGTCCACTCTATCGGCATTAACATGATTGTAGGTTACGGTTTGACAGAGAGTCTGGCCACCGTCAGCTGTAATCACCTTGGCAAGCCATATACCGTTGGCGGCGTAGGTGTGCCCATTGATGGTATCGACATTAAGATAAGCGATGAAGGCGAGATACTGCTTAAAGGCCCAACCATCACCCGAGGTTATTACAACCGCGAGGATCTTACCAAAACCGCCTTTACCGAAGATGGCTACTTTAAGACAGGTGACTCTGGCTATCTGAAAAATGGCGAGCTGTTCCTGAAAGAGCGTATCAAAGACCTCTTCAAGACCTCAAACGGAAAGTATATTGCCCCACAGATGATAGAATCGAAGCTGCTGGTTGATAAGTATATCGATCAGATAGCCATCATTGCCGACCAGCGCAAGTTTGTTTCGGCGCTCATTATTCCTGTATATTCCCTTTTGGAAGAATATGCCCGCGAGCATAAGATTCCATTCGAGAGCAGAGAGCAGCTTTGCAAGGACCCACAGATTAACCAAATGATGAAGGAGCGTATTGACACGCTGCAGCAGTCGCTGGCTCACTACGAGCAGATTAAGCGATTCACAATGTTGCCTAACCACTTCACTATGGAGAAAGGCGAACTTACAAATACATTAAAAATTAAGCGTCGCGTACTGAACGAGAACTACAAGAAGGAAATTGACGCGATGTACGCAGAATAAGATATATGATTACTCAGGACCAACTGAAAGATGTTTTAGAGAGAGCTGATGCTCTGCATCGCTACTTGGAAATCGACAAGAAAAAGATAGAATACGAGGAGGAAGATCTTCGTACGCAGGCTCCTGACTTCTGGGAGGACCGCAAGCGTGCCGAAGAGCAGATGAAAAAGGTAAAAGGCATTAAGAAGTGGCTGGATGGCTATAAAGAGGTTCGCACCTTAGCCGATGAGCTGCAGTTGGCCTTCGACTTCTTTAAGGACGAGATGGTAACAGAAGAGGAGGTAGACGATACCTATGCCAAAGCCATCAAAGCCATCGAGGATCTGGAGCTTAAGAATATGCTCCGCCAGAAAGAAGACCCCATGGAGGCTGTGCTTAAGATTAACAGCGGCGCTGGTGGTACCGAAGCTCAGGACTGGGCTTCGATGTTGATGCGAATGTATATGCGCTGGGCCGAGGCTCACGGATATAAAGTAACCATCTCGAACCTGCTTGACGGCGACGAGGCTGGTATTAAGAGTGTAACTATGCAGCTCGAAGGCGGCGATTATGCTTACGGCTATCTGAAGAGCGAGAACGGCGTTCACCGCTTGGTACGTGTATCGCCATTCAACGCCCAGGGTAAGCGTATGACCTCGTTTGCATCTGTCTTTGTATCACCTCTGGTTGATGATACCATCGAGGTATATGTCGATCCTGCCAAGCTCTCATGGGATACTTTCCGCAGTAGTGGTGCTGGTGGTCAGAACGTAAACAAAGTAGAATCAGGTGTACGCTTGCGCTATTGGTATACCGATCCTGATACAGGCGAAGAGGAAGAAATCCTTATCGAGAACACCGAGACCCGCGACCAGCCTAAGAATAAAGAGCGTGCAATGACGCTGCTCAAATCGCAACTCTACGATCGTGCCATGAAAAAGCGCTTAGAGGCTCAGGCTAAAATCGAGGCTGGTAAGAAGAAGATAGAGTGGGGTAGTCAGATACGTAGCTACGTGTTCGACGACCGCCGCGTAAAGGATCATCGTACCAACTATCAAACCACCGATGTGGATGGTGTGATGGATGGCAAGATTGATGATTTCATCAAGGCCTACCTGATGGAATTCCCCGTTAACGACGACGAACAATAACGAATAACAAATAAAATCATTAAAACTATGGCTCAAATTGCAAAATCATCAAAGTCTACTCAGAAGAAGGAGGCTTATCAGAAGAAACAAGAAGAAGGTGGCAAGAAAGTGCTGGAGTACATCTTCGGCGCATTACTTATTCTTGCTGTACTGTTTGTGGTTTACTCTATTTTCGTTGTAGCGTAAATGAGCGGACTGGAAATAGAACGCAAATTTCTTGTAAAGAACAACAACTACAAGCGACAGGCTACTAGTAGCAGTCGCATTTGTCAAGGTTATATCTGCAGCAATCGCGGACGTACTGTTAGGGTACGTATCCGTGATAGCCGCGGATATTTAACTATTAAAGGCCCTTCGGGCAACGATGGTCTTGCACGCTATGAATTCGAAAAGGAGATTACACTCGACGAAGCCCAGCATCTGATGGACATCTGCGAGCCAGGCAAGATAGACAAGACACGCTATCTGGTGCCTTGCGGCAAGCATACCTTCGAGGTCGATGAATTCTATGGCGAGAACCAAGGATTAGTAATGGCCGAAGTAGAACTGGGCGCTGAGGACGAAGCCTTTGAAAAGCCTGATTTTATAGGCGAAGAAGTAACAGGCGACCGCAGATACTACAATTCTTGTCTGCTTAAAAAGCCCTTTACTTCTTGGGACGAAAACACCAGATAAGCAGTCCGATAACAACAGCCAGCGTAACACCTGTTGCGTTAGCTGCCAAATCAAGCCAATCGCCACTGCGACGCCCAAACGTACAGTATTCCTGTAACAGCTCCAACACACCACTCATCACAATTGGAGCCAGCCAAGCCCAAAAGAACAACTTTTCGTAATCTGCCTGCTTATGCTTGCAGGTATACTCTATCCATACCACAATAAACGTACAGCCATACATCAGAATATGCACCCATTTATCAGCAAACTCTACATTGTCGAGTGGCGTCTCTGGGAAAAAGGGAACCAGCGAAAGTATCCATATCAGCGCGATACAGACCATTGAAAGGGGGTACTTTCTTAAGAAATGAAACAAAAAACTCATATTTACTTGCAATTTAGGTGCAAAATTAAGAAATAATTTATACTTTTGCAACAAATTAAAAGAAAAGTGAATATGTCACAGCTTGAAAGGGCAAGTTTCGGTAGTAAATTAGGTGTTATTCTGGCCACAGCAGGTTCGGCTGTAGGCTTAGGCAATATATGGCGCTTTCCTTATATGACAGGACAAAACGGTGGCGCCATTTTCATTATTATCTACGTACTCTGCGTACTGTTACTGGGCATTCCTTGCATGATTAGCGAGTTTATTATCGGTCGTCATGGTCAGGCCAATACGGCTCGTGCGTTCCGAATCATGTCGGGCAATACCATCTGGTCGCTCATTGGCTATATGGGTGTGCTGACAGGTTTTCTTATTTCGGGCTATTATGCAGTAGTATCCGGATGGTGTCTCGAATACGTTTGGGCATCGGCATCAGGCAAATTATTAGGCAATCCAGATTATATCCAATCGTATTTCACCACGTTTGCGCAACATCCCGTTAAGCCTGTATTCTGGACGGCTGTTATTCTGGTGGCAACCTATCTTATTATAGAAAACGGTGTACGCAACGGTATTGAGAAGGCATCAAAGCTTATGATGCCCATTCTGTTTATCCTGCTGCTTATTATTGTAGTAGCATCGTGCATGCTGCCTAATGCCGAAAAGGGTATCGAATTTTTGTTTAAGCCTGATATCTCGAAACTTAACAGCGATGTGTTTCTGGCAGCCTTAGGCCAGTCGTTCTACTCGCTAAGTATAGCCATGGGATGTATCTGCACCTATGCCAGCTACTTCTCAAAGCAAACCAATCTCACATCATCAGCCATCAACATCAGCGTTATCGACTTTATGGTAGCCTTACTGGCTGGTCTTATCATCTTCCCTGCAGCCTTCTCTGTAGGCGTTAATCCCGACAGCGGACCTTCGCTTATTTTTATTACCCTGCCTAACGTATTCCATCAGGCATTTGGCGGTATCGCAAGCTTAGGTTATATCATCTCTTTGCTGTTTTATGCCTTGCTCTCTATGGCTGCCCTTACATCACTCATGTCGCTACACGAGGTTAGTACGGCTTTCCTTGAAGAGGAATTAGGCACCACTCGCAAACGTGCGGCTATGCTTGTTACTATCGGGTGTATTCTGGTGGGAACCGTCTGCTCGCTGTCGCTCGGACCTTGGCAGGACTTTAAGTTGTTCGACATGACCATCTTCGACCTGTTCGACTTTGTAACGGGTCAGTTGTTCCTGCCAATCGTTGGCTTCCTTACTTGCATTTTTATTGGCTGGTATGTGCCACATAAGGTTGTACACGATGAGTTTACCAATATGGGCACCTTGCGAAACATTCATATGTTTCATTGCTACATCTTCCTTGTAAAGTACGTATGCCCTATCTGCATATTGTTTATATTCCTTCACCAATTCGGACTATTGTAAATGGAGAACAGAGGTACATTTGGCAGTAAACTGGCTATTATCCTCACTACAGCAGGATCGGCCGTAGGATTAGGAAACATCTGGCGCTTCCCATTCATGACGGGTCAGAATGGCGGTGCTGCTTTTATACTTATTTACCTGGGATGTGTACTAATATTAGGCATACCAGGTATGATTAGCGAATTTGTAGTTGGCCGCTACTCGCAATCCAATGCTGCCAGAGCTTATGGCAACGTAGGATTCAAGCGCGCCAAGTATATTGGCTACTTGGGCATTCTTACATCTACCATTATCCTTGGCTTCTATGCTGTTGTGGCTGGGTGGTGCCTGCAGTACCTGTTTGCCTCGATAACAGGCAAGCTGAACGGCGATACCAACTATATCATCGAATACTTCACCTCCTTCTCAAGCGATCCTATCCAACCCTGCTTGTGGGCGGTGGGCTTTATACTTATCACACACTATGTAGTAGCTAAAGGCATAAACGATGGTATCGAACGAGCATCAAAGCTACTCATGCCGCTTTTGCTCATACTGCTGGTGGTTATCGTCATCGCATCGTGCCTGCTTCCGGGTGCTTCAAAGGGTATAGAGTTCTTGTTGAAACCCGACTTCTCAAAGGTAAGCAGTAGTGTGTTCCTCGAGGCTTTAGGTCAGGCCTTCTTCTCGTTAAGCCTGGGTACGGCCTGCCTGTGCACTTACGCTTCGTACTTTAAAAAAGATACCAACCTGGTTAAATCAGCTAGCCAGATAGCCTTACTCGACTCGATGATTGCTATCTTAGCCGGTTTGATGATTTTCCCTGCAGCCTTCTCGGTTGGTGTACAGCCCGATAGCGGTCCTTCGCTTATTTTCATCACATTGCCCAATGTGTTCCGTCAGGCTTTTGTAAGCATGCCTATTGTAGGGTTCGTCATCGCTATCCTGTTTTATGCCCTTTTGGTGTTTGCTGCCTTAACATCTACCATCTCTATGCACGAGATTGGTACTGCATTCTTCCACGAAGAGCTGCATCTGCCAAGAAACAAGGCTACTTGGATTCTGACTACCGTTTGTAGCCTGATAGCCATATTCTGCTCGCTATCTGTTGGAGCATACAGTCAGATACAGGTATTTGGTATGTCGCTGATGGATTTCTGCGACACACTTACAGCACAAATCATGCTGCCCACTGGCGCCTTCTTCACCAGCATACTTATCGGATGGTTTGTTGAACGCAAACTGGTACTCAATGAGTTTACTAACAATGGTTCGCTTAAGCCCACATTCTTTAGCGCCTATCTGTTCTCTGTAAAGTTCATTGTGCCTCTCTGTATCCTATTAATATTCCTACATCAGTTCCATATTATATGATACGCGAATTCTTTTATCTGCAAAAGTCCGACCGCAAGGTTATACTCGCGTTATTAGTGGTCATTGTATCGGTATTCACCATAATATGTCTAACTGGCGGAAATGATACATCTACAGCCACTACGCAAAAGAACTCGCACCAATCTGCCACACGCAAAAATCAATACTACGCCTGCACTCCAAAGAAGGTAGAACGATTCACCTTCGACCCTAATACGGCCGATAGCACCCAACTGCTACGCTTAGGACTGCAACCTTGGCAAGTGCGCAACATCTATAAATATCGCGCTGCAGGTGGTATTTATCGCAAGCCTACCGATTTTGCCAAGCTCTACGGTCTAACAGTAAAGCAATATCGCGAATTAGAACCATATATCCGCATCTCCAGCGATTACCTACCAGCAGCAACGTTAGTTAACGAAACAGCCAACAATAACGCTAAAGCCACCAAGGATACTACAACCTTTCAGCGCCCCACAAAAATAAAAGCAACTGAGCATATTGTACTGAATGCTGCCGATAGTACCATGCTGGTAACCATTCCAGGCATAGGTCCTTACTACGCTCACCGAATAGTGCAGTATGGCAACAGGTTAGGTGGTTACGTCAGCATCGACCAGCTTGACGAGATTGACGATTTTCCGACTGAAGCCAAGCAGTATCTGGTCATCAACAATCCTGCCCCAAAGAAACTGAATATCAACCAACTATCGCTCAACGAACTGAAACGTCATCCTTACATCAACTTTTACATGGCCAAGGCCATCACCGATTATCGTCGCCTGCATGGTGCCATCAAATCGTTAAACGAATTACGCCTTAACAAAGACTTTTCGCCTGAGGCTATAAAGCGACTCACGCCATATGTTGCGTACTGATTTGTTAATAAATCATAGCGAATGATGGTTAGTTCGCAGAAATATTATATATTTGCAGAATAAACTAAAACCTTAATTCCGCAACACTTTGATTTAACTTTATTTATAAGTTCCTGAGCAACAAAAAGTTGCTCAGGATTTTGCCATGTCAGATTTTTCACTTATC
>CADAOD010000005.1 GCA_902789415.1 uncultured Prevotellaceae bacterium | reverse complement strand
TTGGTCAATCGAGCATTTGTCCAAAAACTGGGTTACAGAACGAACCAAAACGCTTAGGAAAGTGAGCTAAAATTGGTACAACAAACTGGACACCCTAATAAATTATTCATCGGTGCCCTGGCAACACTGGCGATGGCTTCTTGTAACGATAAGATGGATTACAACGAGTATAACATCTACGACAAGGACTACATCACCAAGAACTTCGGTAATGTCGGCGGTTTTATGACCGATTTGTATAATACGGTAGATTACGACTTCGGTAACTACTCGAGTGGCGCCATGCAGGCTTCGGCTACCGACGAGGCCATGTATAGCAAGCTGGGTAACGGTATCGACGATTTCTACAATGGTGCCTGGAGCCCATCAAACGCTAAGAACTCTATCTGGAACAGCATGTACTCGGGCATTAAGGTGGCCAACCACTTCCTGGCCGAGATGCAGGGCTTGGACTTCGAGGAGTTGAAGTTGAATGCCGACTACGGTGCACAGATGTACCGCTACGAGCACTATCAGTACGAGGCTCGTTTCATGCGTGCTTACTATTACTTTGCACTGGTTCGCCAGTACGGTGGTGTGCCCTTGGTAACATCCGAGCTCTCAGCTGAGGAGGTAAACAGCCTGCAGCGCAGCAGCGCCGACGATGTGTTTAAGTTCATCATCGATGAGTGTAACGACATTCAGGGTAAGATTACCGAGGATTACAGCAACCTGGGCCAGTATGCCACAGGTACCGAGGAGAGCGGCCGCGCCGATAAATTGGCCGTTCTGGCTCTTAAGGCTCGTGCAGCCCTGTACTGGGCAAGCCCCCTCTTCAACGCCAGCGGCGATAAAGAGCGCTACCACACAGCTGCCACTTACACCAAGGAGCTGCTCGCTGCAGCCGAGGCACGTGGCAAGGGCCTTACTGCCAAGTACGCCGACCTGTGGGATGCCGCCAGCTTTAACACCCCAACCATCATGAAGGAGATTCTGTTTGCACGCCGTTATTACAAGAACGCCAGTGGCGACAACCTTGTAGAGACCAACAACTACCCCGCTGGTATCGAGGGTGGTAATGGTGGTAACTGCCCAACACAGAACCTGGTTGATGCTTACGACATGCAGGCTACCGGCCTTTCAATCAACGAGGCTGGTTCGGGCTACGACGAGCAGAACCCTTACGCAGGTCGCGACCCACGCCTGGCAGCTACCGTAGCTGTTAACGGCGATCAGTGGCCCACCTACTCGGGTGCTGCTAAGCTCGAAACCTTCCAGGGTGGTATCAATGGCGAGCCTCTTACAGGCGCCACACCAACTGGTTACTACCTGAAGAAGCTGTGTAACGGTGCCATCTCGCTGGCCAGCAACTCAAAGCTTAAGGAGAGCCGCCACACCTGGCTTACCTTCCGCATGGGCGAGTTCTATCTTAACTATGCCGAGGCTGTATTCAAGTATCTTGGTTCGGCCGATGCTACCAGCGCCGAGTTCCCCATGTCGGCTCGCGAGGCAGCCAGCAAAACCCGCCAGCGTGCAGGTATGCCAGCCTTTGCCGAGGGATTGGATGCTACCACCTTCTGGACCAAGCTGCAGAACGAGCGCTTTGTAGAGTTGGCATTCGAGGGTCATCGTTTCTGGGATGTACGCCGTTGGAAAGAGGCCGACAAGTTCTTTAAGAACATCGTAGAGATGAAGCTTACCAAGAACGATGATGGCAGCATTACCTACAAGCGCCAGACCGTAACTCGCCAGTGGAGCGATAAGATGTACCTCTTCCCCATCCCACAGACCGAGTTAATGAAGAACCCCAACCTCACCCAAAACCCAGGCTGGGAGTAAGATAGAGTAAATCTCTTCAACATTTAAATAGCTTGTTTTGCCCGCAACAGAGCAGAACAAGCTTTTTTTTACGTATTGACTTGCACTCATGGCTGTTCGAAACATTTTTCCATGTCTATGAAACAAAAACCTATGGTAGTTCCAGGAATTTTGTTTAATTTTGCAGCAAAATGATACGATATGAGACAAATATTACTATCTTTGCTACTAATCGTCATGCCATTGATGGCGCATGGACAGGCAGGCCAATTCTTCCCGTCAGAACGTTTTTCAAGCGGTCTGATTAACGATGTGTGCCAGGACAAATATGGCTACATCTGGATTGCGACCGAGAACGGACTCAACAAGTTCGACGGCTATCGGTTCACCACCTATCTGTCGCTTCCCGACGATTCTACCACATTGAGCAGTAATATCGTTACCAGACTCTATTGCGACAAAAAGGGGCAGCTCTGGGTGGGGACAAGAACCGGCCTCTCGCGTTACGACTACGCCAGCAATCATTTCATCCAATACACATTTCCTACGCCAAACAACCCACGCATCATATCCGTCCTTGAACGTAAGAACGGCGAATTTCTGTTTGGCACATCAGGAATGGGACTTTTTGAACTGAAAGACAACACCCTGCACAAAGTGCCGGATGGGCATACCACCCAAAGTGGCAACTGGTATTTCAATCAGATGATGGAAGATAGTCACGGCCGTTTCTGGAAGTGTGGCTATGGCGAAGAAATCACGATGAAGGATCAGCATCAAGTACATCAGTTCTTTGTCCAACAAGGCATTGTGGTCAAGATGGTGGAGATCAATGGCGACATTCTCGTTATTCGTCAGCATGGCATCAATCGCTATCACCAAGGACAAATGACTAAGGCAGATATCGACCTCACAGCCCTTGGAGACGACAATGTGGTTATCAGTAGTGCATTCCAAAGTAGGAATGGCAACATCTATATTGGTACGCGAGGCGACGGTCTGTTCATACTGAAGAAAGGCAGTAAGAAGCTGGAGCGCGTTGAATGCCAACTCAACGGTTTGGATCTGAACACGGCCAAGATCTGGTGTATCTACGAAGACCGCATTGGCAACATTTGGTTAGGCTGCCAGTCAAAAGGTCTGGTCATGATACCACGCATCCAGCCCCAGTTCTCGTCATGGAGCTTTTCGTCGCAAGGCTATCGCATCAGTTCCACCATTACCTCCATCTGCAAAGGCGATCAGGACATGGTTTGGGCTGTTGTACAAGGCAACGGCGTGTACGGATTCGACAAGCGTGGGCATATTGTGTCACACCCTGCATCACCGCCATCGGCCGAGTTAATCTACCGCGACCGAAAGAAACGCTACTGGATAGGCACTGATAAAGCGCTTTATTCGTACGACCCGCTGACAGGCAGATCGCAATATCAGGCATCCTTTGTTTGCGACAAGCTGAACGACATGACGGATTTAGGCGATGGGCGATTGTTTATTTCCCTATACTCGCGTGGTTTCTGTATTTACAACCCTGAAGACCACTCCGTACGCAAATTTCTGTCCACAGAGCACGATGCTGTAAGAGGACAACTTCATAATAACTGGATTATGGCGATGATGCCCGACAGGAATGGCTATATCTGGATGGCCACATCTGCTGGTATCTCATGCTACGCCCCACAAAACGACAATTTCCATCCTTACGGTTGGAATAGTCTACTTGAAGGCACCATGTGCTATTCGCTTTGTGAGACCCAAAACGGCGATATACTCATCGGCACCGACCAGGGGCTTTTCACCTACCATCTTGGCGACCAGCAAGTATCCCGATTCGGTTATGGCGAGGGTCTGTCCAACAAAGTAGTGGGTTATATTGTAAAAGCCAACAATGGCGACATCTGGTGCGCCACCTCAATGGGTATCTGGCAGTTCGATCAACAAAGAAAGAACTTCATTGGCCATGTTATCGGTAACGGACTTACCACCAAGGAATACATTAACTGCGTTGGCATGCATACCAGCGACGACATGATATACTTTGCCAACAACGACGGTTTAACGGTGTTCAACTCCACACGTGCAACCGGCTGCCACAGAGATCTGCCCCCCATCAAGCTAACAGGTTTCTTCGTTGCAGGTAACCCCATGACCAACGGCCCCGTGATTGAAACCGACGCCTATCAGGTATCGTATCTTGACAACAGCATTACACTCGAGTTCTCGCTGCTTGATTTCGTAAGTCCCGACAATATTATTTACGAATATCAAATCAACGGTTCGAAATGGATACAGAAAGCCGAGGGCGAGAACAGTATCCAGCTAAACCATCTGCAACCAGGCATATACAAGATTGAGGTAAGAGCCCTCTCAGCGGGTGTTTACTCTGAGATAAAAACCATAACGGTTAAGGTAACCCCTCCCTGGTATCAGTCAACCTGGGCCCACATCTTCTATCTGTTAGTTGGTGTGTTATTATTGGTAGCCCTGGTGTTGAGCCTTCGCCGCAAGGCCCATCAGCGAATGGACGAGGAGAAGATGAAGTTCCTGATGAATGCCACTCACGACATCCGCTCGCCGCTCACACTGATTATGGGTCCTCTGGCCAAGTTAAAAAGTATTGCCACAAACAGCGAAGAGCAGGTTTATATCGACACGATCGACCGTAATGCCCAGCGCCTGATGGTACTGGTGAACCAGATTCTGGACGAGCGACGTATCGACAAGAACCAGATGCAGCTGCACTGCAGGGAGACTAATCTCGTGGAGTTTATCAGCGGCATCTGTAAGCTATACCAATACAACGCCAACCAGCGTAACATCACCTTCCTGTTCGAACACGAGAAAAACCATGTATTGGCATGGGTAGATCGCATCAACTTCGACAAGGTTATCTCTAACCTACTCTCAAACGCCTTCAAATACACCTTCGACGGCGGCGAGGTAAAAGTGGTTCTGCGCGAAACGGAGAAAGAAATCGAGATACAGGTGTTCGACTCTGGTGTGGGCATCAAAGAAGAAGAGGCCGAAAGACTGTTCGACCGCTTCTATCAGGGACGTAATGCCGACGACCTTGGCATGCAGGGCACAGGAATTGGACTGAATCTCAGTCGCTCCATCACCCAAATGCACGGCGGCAAGATAAAAGCCACCAATCGTAAGGATGGCGAGCGAGGTGCCTGCTTCACGGTAACCATTCCAAAGGGATATGGCCATCTGAAACCTGAACAGATTATCACCGACGCCCCTGCCCGCGAGATTCTGTCTAGAGGTGCAAGCGCCCGACAAGCATTCCACCAGTTCCATATCCTTGTGGTTGACGACGATCAGGAGATTGCCGACTACATCAACAACGAACTGGGCAACCACTACAAATTCGACCATGCCCCGAATGGAAAAGAGGCGCTTAAAATCCTTCTCACCCAACAGTACGACCTGGTTATCAGCGATGTGATGATGCCCGAGATGGACGGCCTCACCTTACTGAAACGTATCAAAGATAATCCTCAGATTTCGCAGATTCCAGTAATCATGCTCACCTCGAAAGCCGAAGTAGAGCACAAGCTCGAAGGTCTGAAGTCGGGTGCCGACGCCTATATTGCCAAGCCGTTCAGTATGGAGGAGCTTCATATCCAGATTGACAATCTGATTGACAACGTCCGCCGCCTGCGTGGTAAATTCAGCGGAGCCATGCAACAGGAGGAGCGCGTGGAGAAAATTCAGGTTAAAGGCAACGACGATGCGCTGATGGAACGTGTGATGCACTCAATCAATGCCAACCTGTCGGATCCCGAATTCAATATCGACACGCTGGCTGCCGACGTGGGTATCAGTCGTGCACAACTGCATCGCAAGATGAAGGAGATTACCGGCATCTCCAGTGGTAAGTTCCTGCGTAACCTGCGCATGGAGCAAGCCGCCCGCCTGCTGCGCGAAAGCAAGGTAAACGTTTCACAGGTTGCCTTCAAGGTAGGTTATACCGATCAGGCCCATTTCTCTACCGCCTTTAAGACACATTTCGGCATGTCGCCCTCGGAATATATCGAGACACATAAGGAGTAGCATCCTGCAAGAACAGTGACATTTGTATCGGTATTTTGCGATTTTGTTGCAAAATACCGATATATTATATATTGCACAATAATCGCAGGGCTATGCAACAAATTCCTTGCAACAAAAACATATTTTTGCCTTACCTTTGCGGCAGATTTACCCAATTATTACTAATAATTAAAATCATTTGTGTATGAAAGAAAAAACAATGAGAAGAATCTTAATGATGCTCACGCTGCTGGCAGCTCCTATGCTGCTTTCGGCACAAAGCATCATTAAAGGTGTTGTGAAAGACGATGCGGGCGAGCCCGTTATCGGTGCCACTGTAAGAGAAGTTGGTACATCGAATGGTACCGTGACCGACTTCGACGGAAAATTTGAACTGAAAAACATCACAAAAGGTGAGATTCAGATTTCTTTTGTAGGCTTTCTTACTCAGAAAGTATCGGTAAAAGGCAAGAGCTTTTTGGAGATTAAGATGGAGAACGACCAGAAGCTGCTCGACGAGGTTGTTGTAGTAGGTTATGGTACCATGCGAAAGAGCGATGTTACCGGTGCAGTGAGCCGTGCCAACATCCAGGCCTTCGAAAAGAGTCCTAACACTAACCTTCTGCAGTCGTTACAGGGAACAGTACCAGGCTTGAATGTTGGTCAGGCCAGTTCTGCCGGTTCAAGTCCCGAGCTTTCTATCCGTGGTGCCAATACCATCTCGGGTAACACCAGCGTACTGATCATCCTCGATGGTATCATCTTCACAGGTAATCTGTCGAGCATCAACCCTGCCGATATCGAAAGCGTAGACGTACTGAAGGACGCTTCGGCTACAGCCGTTTACGGTGCACAGGCAGCCAATGGTGTACTGCTCATCACCAGTAAGAAGGGTGCCAAGGGCAAGGCCAAGGTATCGTTCTCGAGCAGTTACAGCTTCCAGACACCTACCAAAAAGATGCACACCATGAACCGCAGCGAAATGCTGAACTTCGACAATGAGTGTTTGTGGCAGTACTCTAAGACGGCAGAGTCGGGCTACACCCAGCAGAATCCCAACTTCAAGCTCTCTGAGCGCATGCCGGATGCCTGGATGACCGACGACCAGGGCAACATTGTTCCTGGCGACTACGATTGGTGGAGCGACTTTACCCGCAATGGTTCTATCTGGGAGAACAAGATGAATATTTCGGGTGGTAGCGATGCCATGTCGTACCTGATCTCACTGGGTAATACCAAGCAGAAGAACTATCTGCTTAACGACGACTACAGCCGTAACTCAATCCGCGTTAACTTAGACATCCAGCCAGTAAAATGGCTGAAGGCAGGTGTACAGGCATTCGGTTCGTTCGAGAACCGCGATGGCCAGGAAACCTATCTGCCATTCCTCATCGAGTGCAGCCCACTTACCAAGCCTTACGATGAGAACGGCGATATGATTCACTATCCCGCTCACGATGCCCGCGAGAATCCATACCATGGCTCGCTGGTTGACGACTACGATCGTTCTAACTCATTCTTTGCCAACCTCTACACCGAGGTGCAGCTGCCTCTGAAGGGCCTCACCTATCGCCTTAACTTCGGTAACAACTACCGCATTGGCGAGCATAACTATGCCAGCGAGTTTGCCGAGAACAACAATGGTCAGGCTTACAAGCACCACACTACCTATTATGATTATACGCTTGATAACATTCTGAATTATATGAACGACTTTGGCAAGCACAGTGTTGGTGCCACATTGGTTTACGGTGCTTCACGCCGCAAGTACAGCTACACTGCTGCCGATGCCAAGCTGTTCCCACGTATGACGCTGGGTTACAACTCACTGGAGCTGGCTTCTACTCAGAATACAAATTCGGATGCCTGGCTGGAGACATTGCTCTACCAGATGGCTCGCGTAAACTACTCTTACGACGGCCGTTATCTGCTGACCGCCACCGTACGTCGCGATGGTTACTCAGGCTTCTCGGCCAACAACAAGAGTGCCGTATTCCCATCAGTAGCTCTGGGTTGGGTTATCACCAACGAGGAGTGGTTCAAGGTGCCACAGCTGGATTACCTGAAACTGCGCGCCGGTTGGGGTATGAGCGGAAACCAGACCTCACGCTACTCTTCACTGGCCCGTGTTAATTCTTCTATCGGCTACATCTTTGGCGATGGCGTTAGCGGATCTATGCGCCAGGAGCTGGCTTCGATGGAGAATGCCAACCTGAAATGGGAGAAGACTGCAGGTTTCAACTTTGGTATCGACTTTGCCCTGTTTAACAACCGCATTTCGGGTAATATCGAGTACTACACCACCAAGACCAAGGATCTGCTCTATGCTGTACAGATTCCTTCAATCACCGGTTTCACATCTATCATGTCGAATGTAGGTGAGATTCAGAACAACGGTTTCGAGATTACCATCAACTCTCGCAACATTGTGACCAAGGACTTTGAGTGGACATCAATGTTCAACCTCTCAACCAACAGCAACAAAATCAACAAGCTGGCAGGTCTTGACACCAACGGCGACGGTAAGGAAGACGACCTCACCTCATCATCACTGTTCATCGGCGAGTCGCTCTCGGCTATCTACGACTACACCATCGATGGCATCTGGCAGGTAGGCGACAATATCCCCGAGGGCTATCACCCAGGTAACTACCGCATTGTAGATATCAACGATGATGGCGAGATTAACGAGAAGGACCGCAGCATCATCGGTAAGACCGATCCATCGGTACGCATGGGCTTGCTCAACTCGTTCAAGTACAAGGACCTTACACTGAGCTTCTTCCTCAACGCCGTTCTGGGTGGCAGCAAGAGCTTTATGGGTAAGAACTCGTTTGCCGAGCTCGTCAACGATAACACACTGCGTCACAACCGCTTGACCCAACAGGTGGACAATTTCTGGACACCAAGCAATCCTGGTGGTATCTACGCGCTCTACAATGCCAACCCTGCCATCAATCCTTATCGCTACGAGAACCGCTCGTTCTTGCGCCTGCAGGATATCACCCTCTCTTACGACCTGCCCAAGCAGTGGATGCGCACCATCGGTATCGACGGCATCAATGTTTACATGAGCTGCAAGAACCTGCTCACCATCACCGGCTGGCATGGTTGGGATCCCGAGCCTAACATGACCTATCAGGACATCAACGGCCAGAACCGTACAACCGGTAGCTGCTACGACAACCGTCCGGTTATGAAGAGTGTGACATTTGGTCTCAATATCAATCTTTAATTGCCATTACACATGAAAAAGATATTATTATTCACCGTTATCTCAGCTTTGACGCTGACAGGATGCAACGAAGACAAGTTCCTGGAGGAGAAAGCCCTTGACTTTAATTCGGCATCCAACTCATACAATACGAAAGCAGACTTTGATGCTGCTACCACCGAACTCTATTACCTTACACGTGAGGAGTTCTACACCACATACGACCGCACCACCGACCTTTCGAAGTTTGCAGATATGTGGATTACTGCCGACCCGCTCAAGTCGAACATAACTGCCGATCTCTCTCCCTCGGGCGCCATTGCCAAGTTCTACTGGGACGAGAACTACAAACTGATTGCCCAGGCCAACACCGTTATCAGCCGTGTGCCTAACGCAACCGCTCTGACCGACGATCAGAAGAAAGAGTTCGAAGCCAAAGGCCGTTTCTTCCGCGCATTAGGTTATCGCACGCTGGTTCTGCTCTATGGCGATGTGCCCCTACAGATTGAGGAGGTAACAGCCCCCAAGACCGATTTTACACGCGAGTCGAAAGACAAGGTATGGGCTCAGGTGATCGAAGACCTGGAGTATGCCGCAGCCAATCTGCCCGAGATCAACGCCGTAAAGGATGGTGAGATCAGCAAACCTGCCGCCAACATGCTGCTGGCCGAAGCCTACCTGGCAACAGGCGCTAACGACAAGGCTGTGAATGCCGCTTCGGCTGTTATCAACAACACCAACCTGGCCCTGATGACCCAGCGTTTCGGTTCGCAGGCCAAGGAGGATGGCGACGTGTTCTACGATCTGTTCCGCCCCAACAATCAGAACCGTTCGGCTGGTAATACCGAGGGTATCTGGGTGATTCAGTTCGAGACCAACGTTGATGGTGGTGGTAACAACACCAGTCATTTCTTCTGGAATCCCGGTAGCTTCTGGGGCGAGCGTTTCTTTGCTCCTCAGGTCGACAAGTTCCAGCTCATTGCCCCCGACGGCACCAACGTGCAGCTGTTCAACTGGCCTATCGGCGATATGACCGGTGGCCGTGGTATCGGTACGCACTATGCTGTAGATCATCTGTATAACGGCATCTGGGCCGACGACTTCAACGATATGCGTAACTCAGAGTTCAACTGGCCTCGCCGTTTCAAGATTCATCGCACCAACGTGCTGGCCGACCGTCCTGAGCTGGCAGCTGCCATGCCTGATGGCTATTTCGACCTTGAGCACACCGTACTGCCCGCTGGCTACTCGATGACCACAGGTTTCGACGGCGGTGTAAATGCCACCAACCAGCTGCCTAACCGCTTTATGTGCGGCTACTCTACCAAGATGACCACACCATTCCACCATCCCGATGCCCAGTATCAGAACAAGGCCACCTACCAGCTGGCAGGAACCGGTGGTAAGACTTTCACCGATCAGTATTTCTTCCGTCTGGCCGAAGCCTATCTGCTGCGTGCCGAGGCATATGTAAATCTGGGTAAGAAGGCCGAGGCTGCAGCCGACATCAACGTGCTGCGCACCCGTGCCAAGGCCAAGGCTGTAACTGCCGACCAGATGGACATCGACTTCATTCTGGATGAGCGTCTCCGCGAGCTGGTTTGCGAGGAGAAGCGCCGCCTCACCCTGTCGCGTGTAGGCAAGCTGGCCGAGCGCATCAAGAAGTACAATCCTTACTTCAACGCAGCCAACAGCGCCGACAAGAAGGATTACGATGCCCACTTCGACCTGTTCCCCATCCCACTATCGGCCATCCAAGCCAACAAGGACGCTGTACTCGAACAGAATCCTGGCTATAATTTGAATAATTAATATAAATTAGTTAGTAATTGATAAAAAAAGCCTAGGCTTGTGAAAGTCTGGGCTTTACTTTTAATTTTTTTCTATCTCTGCACTCAAATACTAGATTTGTTATGAAAAGATTTTTATGGTTATTACTACTTGTTCCGCTCTGCATGCAAGGCAGAACATTCAAAGTAGCAAACGCAACTGTAAGTTACGACAAGACTGAATCACCACAGGTAATACGTGCCATCGGCGACCTGAAGCACGATATAGCCATGGTTACAGGTTCTGCCGGTAGCGGAGCGTCGCAAATCATCGTAGGCACCTATGGCAGTAAGACCATCAAGCAGCTTATTGCCAAGGGCGTACTGAAGGATAAGGACCTGAGAGGCAGATGGGAAAGCTACGTTATCAGCATCACAAACGAGAAACAGCCGCGCCTGGTGATAGCAGGCAGCGATAAGCGTGGCACCATCTACGGCATCTACGACGTGTCGCAACGCATCGGCGTATCGCCCTGGTACTGGTGGGCCGATGTGCCTGTAGCCCAGAACCCCGATGCTGCCGTAGAATGCGATTACTATGCCTCGGGCGAGCCTTCGGTGAAATACCGTGGTATCTTTATTAACGACGAAGACTGGGGCCTGAAGCCCTGGGCCGCCAAAACTTTCGAGAAGGAACTGGGCGATATAGGTCCCAAGACCTATGCCAAGGTTTGCGAGCTGCTGCTGCGCCTCAAGGCCAACATGCTGGCCCCGGCCATGCACTCATGCACGGGTGCCTTCTACAGCCATCCCGAGAGTCAGCAGGTGGCCGATGCCTACGGCATTATGATCACCACCAGCCACTGCGAGCCCCTGCTGTTCAATAACGCCGCTGAATCGGAGTGGAACAAGCAGCGCGATGGCGAGTGGAACTACGAAACCAACAGTGCCACAATCCTGAAGAAACTCGACGACCGCATTCGCGATACCAAGGCCTTCGACAACATCTACACCATGGGCTTGCGCGGATTGCACGACGAGGCGATGAAAGGCAGTACCAATCCCAAGGATCGCGCCCGCACGCTCGAGCAGGTGTTTGCCAAGCAGCGCGAGATACTCGAGAAATATAAGGAAAAGAAAGCCACACAGCTACCGCAGATATTCGTGCCCTACAAGGAAACGCTCGACATCTACGATGCCGGACTGCGCGTACCCGACGACATCACCCTAGTATGGCCCGACGACAACTACGGCTATATGAAACGCGTGAGCAACAGCCGCGAACAGCAGCGCAGCGGTGGCAGCGGCGTGTACTACCACCTGAGCTACTGCGGTGTGCCCCACGACAATCTGTGGATTTTCTCAACAGCCCCCATGCTGATGTACGAGGAGCTGCTGAAGGCCTATACCGCTGGTGCCGACCGCTACTGGCTGCTGAACGTAGGCGATATCAAGCCCATGGAGATCGAGACACAGATGTTCATGGACATGGCCTACAACTTCAAGCAGTTCAGCTACGATAACGCCAACGCCTATCAGGCCGAGTGGCTGGCCAAAGTGTTCGGCCAGCAGCATCAGGAGGCGTTCCAGTACATCCTCGACAACTACTACCGCCTGGCGTGGGACCGCAAGCCTGAGTTCATGGGCTATGAGATGGAATGGGACACCCCCGAGTATGCCCGACTCTACGATACCGACTTCAGTTTCGAAACCGGTACAGCCCAGAAACGATTGGTCGACTATCAGAACATCTGCTTTGCCTACGATGCCATCGAGCAGGCGCTCGCACCCGAGCAACGCCCTGCCCTGTTCGAGATGCTGGGCTATGCCGTACATTCGGCCTACCAGATGAACCGTAAGTTCCTGTACGCACAGGCCAACCACGAAACAGGCAACGTGCTGTATGCCGAGCAATGCAGGGATGCCAACCGCCAGATAAACCTGCTGTTGGAGCGCTACAACACACAATTAGGCGGCAAGTGGAACCAGATGATGTCGGAGGTTACACCTGGCTATACCGCACTCTACCATCAGATGCCCACACTTACCAACCGCCCCACCACGGCCTATCGCCTGCCCGACAACCAGCGCCATCCCGAGTTCGAGCATCAAATCAACTTGGGCGGTCTCGATGTCAAAGCACCCTTCAGGTTGCTCACCGGTATGGGTACCGACTGGCAGGTGCTGCAGATGGGACAGCCGCTCGACCAGAAAGCATCGGGCAGCATCAATATCCCTATCCCATCGCTGCCAGCCAGTGCCGACTCCATCCAGCTGTGCATCTCGGTGGTACCCATGTGGCCCGTTTCGACCGATCGCAGCAACCGTTTGGCCGTGAGCATCGACCAGGGTAAGGCCGCCACCTTAGAGAATAAATTCAAGGAATGGGGGCGCGAATGGAAAATCCAGATTCTTGAGAACCGCAAGGATTTCGTACTTACGTTGCCGCTTGATAAGGCCCGAGGGCAGCATGTCATCACGCTCTCGATAGTAGATCCAGGACAGATAGTACAGAAGATTACCTATCAACCTGTGCTGAAACAGTAAAAAAATAACAGAGGCTTGCAATCGCTGCAGGCCTCTGTTGCTATTTACTTATTATTAAAATTTAAAACAATGAATATACTTTTTAAAATGGGATCTTGTATCCCAGAGTCAGCATAATCACGCTGTTCTTGTTGCTGCTGGGAGTGTACTCCTTCTTACCTACATTAGTAAGACCGAGGTTGTAGCGAGCGTCGATGACAAAGTCGCTAAACTCGTACGAAGCACCCAGAGGAATTGAGAAATCAGTCTTGTTGCAGAGCTCCTTAAAGTCAAGACCTTCAGCCTTGGCCTTGGTCAGGAAACCAACCTGTACACCAGCCTTCAGGGCAAAACCAGGAGCCACATACACGTTAGCCAGTACAGGCACGTTGATATACTCCAGATTGTTTTTCGTGCCGTCGGCCTTAGCACCCTGCTGGGTGTAGAGCAGACCAGCTGTCAGTCCGAAGTTGTCGGTGCACATATAGCCCACCTCGGCACCGGCCACCAGACCAAACTTCATGTCGTTGCCATTGTTAGTAACAGTAGCCAAAGTAGCACCTACCATAGGCTTCAAGAATGTTTCACCAGCCTGCTGGGCTTTAACTGTAACAGCTGCAATCATCATAGCAGCAATCATCATCATTTTTTTCATAACGTTGTTTGTTTTGTTGTTAATAAAATTATAATTGTTAATAGGATTGTTTAAACTCCTTTTTAAGTTTCGTTTGCAAATATAGAGTTATTTCGACAAAATACATGCATTTTTAATATTAATTTGTATTAAATCGCTACATTTTCTATCATTTTGGTCCCAAAAAGTTCACTTTTCGTCGGTTTGAGAATGGACGAACGGCAAAGTGCAGCCAAATGGCACCGTAGCGATTCTTCTCTATCAGCAGCTCGTCAAAGTCCTGATTACTCTCATCCGCGTAATCCAATAGGATGTTAGCATAACGTATTAACTGCACTACACCCAACACGCGGATATCAACGGCGCAACCAGTAAGATGGTTACTGCCCGCCACCCCGCCAACCTTTTTATTTAATTGCGCACTGCGATAGCCGGAGTTAATACGGATAGGTTCCTCGCCCACTCCATACTTTTCATTATACCGCTTGCGCAACACTTCCAACCAGCCACACAATCGCTTAAGGTTGGCAATCGCCTCGTGGCTGGGGATGTTATACACTTCAGGATGATTACTCTTAGTGAACTCCCCGAGCTTAAAGTTCTCGGAGAGCTTTGCATTACTGTTTAACTGTACTATTGGTTCCATGTTTTTTCTTTTTGTTTATGTTAATCGGTGTACTATGAGGGAAAGCCTCGCTGTAGGCGCAGTCGAGCGCTTGCAGGTCGATTTTGTAATAGCTGATGCCTGTGCGCACGGCTACGATGGCGCGCAGCAGTTCGCGATGCTGGCGGGGATAGAGTCGCGGCGCAGGCAACTGGTTCCAGCCTTCCTGATCGCACTGATGGCATACCTGCCAAATAAATTCATCGTTAGCCTGTGGGCCGAACCACGCTTTTAGCACGTTACGTATGCAGTAGCGCTTGCACTGGCAGCCCAGCAGGCGCCTTGTGCGCTCCAGAAGTAGCCAGAGCTGCACAAAGCATTCACGGGTATTATCTACACAAATCATAGGTTGGCGTATTTTTGCTTAAACTGTTCGGTTTTACAATAGCGGTGGCTCACCTCGTCGTACACCAGATGGCCGCGGGTTATCCACTGCCTCAGGGCACTATCGCCATCGCCTTGCCTACCTTGCTGCTGGCGCATCAGCATGTACTGCTCGCGGGTAAACTCATCGGGCAGAAAGCGCAACAGGTTCTGGGGTCCGCTTCGGCGCTGTATCTCCTGCTCCTCGCGCAACTCTTTCTCCAACTGGGCTCCAAAGTACAGCATTTTGCACCACAGGTTGTACTGCTCGCTCCAGCGCACAAAGTCGGCTATCGTTTTATCCCACTTGTAGCCGTGGGCCACGTATAGCAGCATGCCTTTTAGCCACGCTATCACGTTGGCACGATAAGAGAGCACACGATAGGCTTCGCTCTCAAACAGGCGGGCAGCCTCCTTGTTTTCCAGTCGGATGTCGAGCGAAAGTTTCTTGGCCTGAGGGCACTCGATGAGTCCGTTGGCAGCCTCCAATCGGTCTATATAGGGCTTCAGTTCGGCAGCAAACTGCTCATCATAAATGCCCTGAATGGGCGGATCGTCGTCGTCGTCATCATCATTACGTATGATGGTGGCCACATCCAGACGTCCCACGGTACCATCGTTCACCATCTTATAAAAGAACTTGCGTGCATTGGGCGGCGTGGTGCTGGCGTTGAAGTTCCATCTTAAGGGCGCTATACCCGATACACTATCGGCACCCACACGCTCCTGACCGGCTAGAGAGTTATCAAAGGCTTTACGTATCAACAAGCCCACCTCATCAACCGAGCACTTTGATGTTACCTTCTTGAGCGCCTCCACCTCATCTACGATGGTAAAAATGTAACGCTGCCCGTTGTTGTGGGCATCCACTATGCGCTGGTTAAACACCGCATCGGTCAGGTTGTCGATGAGCATCTGAATGCAGATATCCGCAGGTCGCGGGTCCTTTTTCTGCTTGCCAGCGGGGTTCTTGCGCTTCCACTCAGCCTCGCGCTCACGGTTGGGTTGGTCGCGCTGCTTAATGTCGTCCATAATATAATCGATGGGCTTTTTGATCGAGCCTTTACCGATTGACTGGCGACCAACCAGCAGATTCATAAACGTGGCTTCGTGCTCAACGTTGTCCCAGTAACGGAACTTTACGCCGTGCAGATGGGCACCCAAGGCGGGGAATACGGCGCTGGCCACGGCGGGTTTGTAGTACCAAGGCACGTTTTTGGTAAGCAGTTTGATGAGCGGTGGTAGCTTTTTGGGCATGGGCGGCGGCGTGGTCATGGTGCCGCCACAGGCCTTGATGCCAGCCTGCGATTTTAGCGCCTGCAGCACCTGTTTAAGGCGATACGGCATACCCTTGCGCGGTTCTTTCAGGGCGTTCTCGATGGTTTTGCGATACTCGTCCATATCGGCCTGGGTGCAGGTGCCATCGGGTGCAGCCCAGTAGTTAGGTATCACCTGCATCAGCTTCTCCAGCTGGTAGCCGCAGATGCAGCGGATGGTAACGGCCAACTCGAAGGTTAGCGCATTGCGATCGCCATCCGTAGGCACCTTGCCGCCGTTGTACAGCTCCCAGTATTTAGCGATAATCTCGGTAAACGGTGTGCCGTTGTAATCTTTTTCTTGGCACGGATTCTTGGACGAGCCAAGCGGCAAAGCCGAGCGACACGGATTTACACGGATTTTTTCTTGGCACGAATTTCGCGAATTACACGAATTATTATCATCCGAGGATTTACTTAATCCGTGTAAATCCGTGAAATCCGTGCCTAAAACCTCTTCCGAGGAGAAGATACTGTCGTCGAGGTAGATCAGTTGGGCCTCGGCGGTAGTAAAGAACACGCGGGTGATGTCCTTGGCCTGAGTATCAAAGGCCACGCCCAGCAGATCGCTCGCCCACTTTAAGTTGCCCCCTTGGTCGAGTTCAGGCTTTCTACGGAACGCCAAGTGATAACCCTTGGTGGCAGATTGCTCAAACATCTGCAAGCCCAGCTCATCCTTCTTACTCATCACCAACTCGGGTACCTTTGCCATGCGCTCGCTAAGCCATGCTTGCTGTTCATCGGGCGATAACTCCTTAGGTGCCACAAAGTCGATATCCATACCTACAGTGGTGCTCATGCGAGTGCTGCCCTTCAGGCTGCCATCATCGTTGGGCAAGCAGCTGTAGTTCATCTGCACCAAGCGATGTTTCAAGTCTCTTTCGCCATTACGTATGCGCTGTACCAACTGTTTCTGTTCGCCGCTGTTGCGTAGCTGCAAGTACTCCTCACGCGACAGGACGGGGCGCATCATCTTTGCCCCATCCTTGTAATAAATCATATGTACACTCATAGTTAGAAATTAGGATAACCAAGTTTTGAGTTCAAAAATCGCAGGCCATCGAGCGTCCACGTCATATAAACCTTTATCTTCTTCTGGCCCTTTAAACTATAGGATACGTGCGTGCGCATGCGTACCAGGTTGCGATTAGTCAGATCGTCGCTGATGTTCCAATGTCCATCGCGACGGTACTGTATGCCCATGTCGCGCAGAATGGTGTTAAAATCGTAGGTGGTCATGTTAAACGTCTTGGCCACCTGGGTGGCGGTCAGCGTATCTTCGGCAGGCTCGTTCAGCAACTGCAAGGCGCGACCAACGATGGCATCTGCACGCTCTAAAATCTCCTTACCCGACAGATTACGACCATCAGCATCGTGGGTGGGAATGTAACCGCCCGTCTGTCGAATCTGCGGCAGCACCTCGGCCGTAACCCATCGCTTAAAAGCCTTGGCCTGTGGCAGTTTTGATGAGAGAATGAGTGCGTAAAGTCCACTCTCGTTGATGAGTGTTACGCGGGTTTCGTAGGCAGGGCCCTGAATCGGGGCGGTGCTCTTGTCGTCCTTATCCACGTGGACTGCAAGTGCATTTCGTGGCTTAGCATATCCCAGCGCCTGAGCCACATCCTTGCCCACAAACATTATTTGGTTATTAACTTGGCAAGTACGAATCTCGCCGAAAATTTCACTAGTAAATATCTGTATTTCTGTTTTCATAATTCTGAGTTGTTTAAGCGAGAAGAAGTTTCGGATTCCTTGGCCATTTACTCGAGAATATCCTCCTCACCCTCAACTCATGGGTTTTACATTTTTACATTATATCATTTTTAAATTTTTACATTGGAAATCTTCACCACGTCAGTGGCTAAGATTTCCTGGAACACTTGGTTCTGATACTCATGTGTAGAGAAACGAAGTGTGGCTGCCACCACATCACCTTCGTAGAATCTGCACGCCGCCAGATTGCCCAGCATGGCGCACACAAACTCGTTTTCGAACTTTCCACCACCCATCTCGCGCAGCACAATGTTGCACTTCTGGATAGTACCACTCTCGGCCTTAGCCGACTGTACGCTAAAGGCCTCGCCCTGGCGTACCACTTTTAAAATTTTTGCTTGCATTGTAATTTGATAGTTATTAATAATGTTAGCGCAGGCCTACCTGCGTGTATGTGTATCAACATGTAATAGAACTCACAACCCTTTTCGAGGCTTGCCAACCTCAGGATTGCGAGTGCAAAAGTACGGGAATTGAGCCGATGAAAAAATGAAAGAAAGTTGGCTCAAACTTTCATACATTCGTAAAGTGTTGATACAAAAGAAGTTGAGCCCCATTTTGCAGGAGCCCAACTTTCATGATTCTTTCATAGGTTAGTACTTAAAAGTACTTTTTTAGGTATTCATCCACCGATTTTTTGATACCAATCTCGGGTACCTCACCCAACTTCTGTCGTACAGGGTGAGCAGCCCCTTTGCCTGGTTCAAGGTGTTCGGCCATCACCACCGTATTGGCGGTTGGCAAATAAACCTGGGGTGCTATCTGATGAATAATCTGCGCCACAAGGTTACGGTTGAATGTAGTGCCTTGCTGCTTGCCCTTGTTGTACACCTGCATGCGTACTGACTGCAAGCGCAAAATACCTGTCCAAAGCTGGCGATGCTTATCAACCAACTCCTTACGCACCACCGGCATCAGTCGGTCCACGTAATTTAGAATCACCTCATCAGCATGCTGTCGCATGTTTGATGGATCAAGTACCGGGGAAGAATTCCCATCCTGAAGAATACAAAGATGCACATGCTCGATATGAATCATCGGGCTGCGTCTATTAACCTTTCGGTTTGCCAACAAGCGCCTAAGTTGCTTTTCCAACTTAATCTCCAATGGCACCTGTTGGCCGCGCGCTAATTGGAGATTCTGTGCTGCACGTAGCAGCTTTAAATACTTCTTTTGCATAACATTACAGTTTGTTAGTTAGAACCTCGCTTCGTGCAAGGTTTACGACGCAAAGTTATAGATTATCCGGTAAACAAAAGCACAATAAAGCATCTTTTTTACGCCAAAAACACCACAAATTTTCGCCTAAAATCCTTGGTTTTTCCAAGATATTCGCTATATTTCTACAGTACCTGCTACGATTCGAAGCGAATCGCAGCACCCCGCCAAAGCCACCCCAATTTTGTAAAGGAAACACAGGGAAAACGCTCTACAAAAAAATTTTTGCCCCAATCCAGAATTGCAATCTCCGAGATAGCAAAATCGCCTAAAATCGAGAATCGAATATGACTTATTTACCTCCCTTACCTGATATAGGCACCTCACCTAAGAAAGGAAGGCTCTCAATCACATCTTCGCAGATAGCAAAGCAGTCTGTTTGGGTGTCCTCGGCCTTAACGATATCTGGAATCTTATGCTTATACGTAGCGAATGTTTTCAGGTTTTCAATCTCTTCGCGGCGCGCTTTACTGATAGCAGCATATTCTTCTTCGCGTTCAATGCCAAGGAAACGGCGACCTAGGAGATTAGCAGCGATGCCTGTTGTACTACTACCGGCAAAGGTATCGAGTATCCATTCGCCAGGTTTAGTTGAAGCCATAATGATACGACTCAGCAGACCCAAAGGTTTCTGCGTAGGATGCTTGGTGCACGATTTTTCCCATGGAGCAATAGCTGGCAGACGCCACACATCAGTCATCTGCTTATCGCCGTTGATGTGCTTCATCAACTCGTAATTATAATAATGTGGCACCTTCTCGCATTTGCGAGCCCAGATAACGAACTCTGCAGAGTAAGTAAAGTATCGGCACGAGATATTGGGCGGTGGGTTGGTTTTGGCCCACGTTATCACATTTAATATCTTGTAGCCCAGCTGCATAAGACAGCTTGCCACAGAAAAAATATTGTGATACGTACCAGAAATCCAAATGGTTCCATTATCCTTTAGTTTATCTCTGCATAAGGATAAAATGCAATTTGCAGCAAAAAAAAGGACGGAGAAATGCTAACATTCTCCGTCTACTATGGTTATTTTATAAAACTACTATTTGCGCAATTCTAGCAAATCGAAATACATAAGACGTGTAGTAAGCACTACAGGCTGACCTTTCTTTCCGCCAGTATAAAGAAATTCCTGTTCTTCAGTAGAGAACAAACTATGAAAACCATTCTTTAGATAGAAAGCTATGACCTGCGGATTGTTAACAGCATCTACGATCACAAATCGGCAACCTGTCTTGTTTGTACTTGAGAAAAACCAACCCTTAATAAAGTCGAGCACCTCACTACCAATGCCTTTACATGCAAACTCGCAATTTACACCAAGACGCCCAATCAATACACCTGGATAGCGGCGAAGAGGTTTCTCGTGATGAGTAAGACTCTTCATGTAGTCGCGACGGCTACGTGGTAGGTCGTAAATACGAATACTATCATTAGATATGGTAAGTGCGCAAACAATCTTTGTGGGGTCGTCGTTCAAACGAAAGCAATAACTTTTTCCCATCAAGAAGTGCGCATAGCGTGTGGCATCATTACAAAAGAAATCGTCAAGGTCGTCATTGCCACAAACAAAAGGCTGACAGGCGGCAAGTACTTCGTCTGTCAGCTCGTAGAAGGTGCAGTTATCTGTGATAAACGCCATTTCTATTCCAAAAGTTAAAGCATACCAGCCTTGCTCAGAATGGCATGAGCCATCTGACAGAAGGAATGGTTGTCTCTGTTTTCCGTTCCCTTATAGTTTCGCTCAGCTTCCTCTGCACGATGCAAAAACTCTCGTGCTTCCTTACCCTTGAGCGTTGGGATAGCTTTAATTGCTGTTGCCATTTTCTTGTTCTTTATTAAATCCGGTGCAAAGATAGTGATTTCTTCTGAAAACTACAAGCACTCACCAAGATTTTTCATCTTTCACGCTAAATTCTGTAAATTTGTAGTCAGAATCATCCAGCACGATATTGCATTTTCGGTATTCCTGCCTCACCTTCTCGATAGCGTCTTCTTCGTCAGAAGCCTCTACTTCAACGATGCGACTTAACACCTCTAACACTTTAATGCTGTACTTCTTCATACAAGATGCAAAAGTAGCGCAAAAACATGAGAAAAACAGTAATAGATCAAAACTTAACAAAAAAGATCAAAATAGATCAAATCGCAAACGTAGCATCAAGGCTAAAAAATGCAAGTTAAAGCAAAAAAAGACGGAGAAATGCTCACATTCCCCCGTCTACTATAATTACGTTCACTAATGATTAAACTCAAACAGTTTTGTTTGCACTTCTCTCTTCAAGTACACGTTGGCCTAATTCTGTCAGTAGCCATTTACCAGCCTTGCGGCCACCTTTTCGAGTAAGGATACCCAACTTTTTCAGCTTAGCCAAATCATTTTCGATTGTTCTATCTGTTATAGAGGTCTTTTCCGAAATCTTTTCCGACATCATTGGTGACATCTTTGGTGACATGTATTTATAACCTGACGAATTCATCAGGTTAAGCAGTCTATTCTTTACAGACTCAGCGTGTGCTAGTTCTATCGAATTGTGCACAGTGATACAGTGTGACAGTTAAAAATACAAGGGGTACTAGGTGCGGAATTATATCTATATTTATATATATTATAATATATATAAATATAGAGTTGTATTTAAAGGGGAAGGGTGAGAATTTTAACTGTCACACTGTATTTTCTGTGCGGGGATTCGTGAACCGCAATCAAAATTTCGTACCTTTGCAGTGTTGAAATGAATGAGACAGACGGCGGCCGCGTGAGGCAAAACTATTTTCCACGTGCACTAAGAAAATCTGCCACGTGTGGGCGCAAAAATCCTTTCGAAAATTGAGAATTGAGAATTAAGAATTGAGAGTTGGAATTTTATTTACAAACCTAAAATTAAGCATTATGGCACTGAAAGTTAAAGCACAGGAAAAGTTGCAGAAGATTGGCAAGTATGAGGGCACTTATCGCTACATTATGATGCCCGAGTTGTACACCTCACTCAGCCAGGACAAGGTGATTAAGGAGGCTGCTCTGCGCAGCGGAGTAAGTAAAGGCATTATGCAGGCCTGCTGGGATGCTGCTGGCGAGGTAATCAAGGCGTGGGCCACCGAGGGTCATAGCGTTGCGCTACCAGGTTTGGGAACCATGCGTTTCGGATTGCGTGCCAAGAGTGTTGGCAAGGTGGATGAGGTTAAGGCCGGACTGGTAACCAGTCGCCGCATTATCTTTACGCCTAACGTTGACCTGAAGGACGAGCTGGCCAATACCGCCATCCAGATTACCTGCTACGACCGCGATGGCAAGGAGGTGAAGCGTGTTACCAGTACCGATGCGGGTAACGTTGAGGACAACGAGAATACCCAGCCATCGAACGGCGGTAATACCGGAGGCGGCAACGAGTCGAACGGTGATTAAGGGTTTGGGGCTTAGGCCCCGCCCTACTCCAATTAAGAATTTAGATTTTAGAATTAAGAGATTAAGACTATGACGAAGAAGGAAACACTTAAGTTTATTATGCAGATGATTGCTTCGATAGCAACGGCGATTGTAACGGCACTGGGCGCTACCAGCTGCATGGGCGCTATGTAAGAAGATCCCTCAGGTTTCAAAAAAAAAAACGAAGCCTGAGGGATGTTTTGTTTATGTTGCTTTTATCTCACTATATAGCTCAAATATAGGACAATATCGATATTATCGCATCTTTTTTTGGTAAAAATTTGGAATTTTCAGTCAAATTTTGTTCTTTTGTAGCCGAAAAGATTATCAGCGTATGCAGTATTCTGTCGATAAATTACATTTGCTTACCCTGAACGTAGGGTTTGCTAAGCACATTGGAGATTGGAACTGGAAGAACGTTCGCAGTCCATTTGCCAGGTTGTACTACGTTACCGATGGTACAGCCAAGATAGAATTGCCATCGGGTGTGTACACGCTACTGCCCGGTCATCTGTATTACATTCCGGCTTACACCATGCACAGCTATGTGTGCGACTCGCCTTTCTCACATTATTATATACATATATACGAGGACCAGATGGCGGGCATGGGACTGCTTGATGATTGGAATCTGCCCTTTGAGGTGAGTGCCGATGCGATGGACCTGGAGCTGGTTAAGCGTCTGTGCTACATTAACCCGTTCCTAAAACTGCAGCAATCCGACCCTACGGTTTACGATAACCACCAAACGCTGATGAGCAACCTGCAGCTTAACATGCGCCGCCCGTTTAGCGATAAGGTGGAGTCGCGCGGCATACTGTTTATACTGATATCACGATTCCTGAAATATGCTACGCCTAAAACCGAGGTAAAGGACGACCGTATATACGATTCGCTGGCCTATATCCGCAAAAATCTGCACGAACAGATAGATGTTGAACAGTTGGCCGAAAGGGCTTGTATGTCGAAGGATCACTTTATCCGACTGTTCAGGCGCGAGACAGGCGACACGCCCAATGCTTACGTGATACAGCGCAAGATGGAGCGTGCCGAACTGATGCTGGTAACTACCGACAACTCGGTAAAAAGCATTGCGAGTGCTTTGGGGTACGACGACTACTCGTACTTTAACCGCGTGTTTAAAAAGAACGCGGGCATAACACCGCAACAATACAGAGAAAAACATTTTTGAATAACTTAATAAAAACAACAATCACCAATATGGAAAAGAAACCTTTAGTAGAAAAAAAGTATCTGCTTACGTTTATTCTCATCACCTCGCTCTTTGCGCTGTGGGGCTTTGCCAACGACATTACTAACCCGATGGTGGCAGCCTTCCAGACCGTGATGGAACTATCGGCCACCAAGGCCTCGATGATTCAGTTTGCCTTTTACGGCGGCTATGCCACTATGGCCATACCGGCAGCGCTGTTTATACGCCGCTACAGTTATAAGGTAGGTATTCTTAACGGCCTGGCACTCTATGCCTTTGGCGCCTTTTTGTTTATACCGGCAGCGCAGTATCAGCAGTTCTCGTTCTTCTGCGTGTCGCTGTATATCCTTACCTTCGGCTTGGCATTCCTTGAAACAACGGCCAACCCGTTCATCCTGTCGTTAGGCGATAAGAGCAACTCTACCCGCCGACTGAATCTAGCACAGGCCTTTAACCCCATGGGCTCGCTCTCGGGCATGGCAGTAGCATCGTTTGTAGTGCTGCCCCAGCTGTGGTCGGACAAGCGCGATGCCGCCGGACAGATTATCTTTGGCTCGTTATCCGAGGCCGAGAAAGCTAACATACGTTTGCACGACCTGGCTGTGATACGCGATCCATACGTGATGTTAGGACTGGTGGTGCTGATGATGTTTATTATCATTGCCGTAACCAAGATGCCTAAGGTGGCTGGCGATGGCACCAAGCTTGATGCCAGTCATAGCTTGCGCCGATTGTGGCACAACAATATCTACCGCTACGGCGTGCTGGCGCAGATATTCTACGTGGCTGCACAGATTATGTGCTGGACGTTTATCATACAGTATGCCGACCGCCTGGGCATTAACAAGGCCACGGCACAGGTGTTTAACATCGTAGCCATGTCGCTCAATCTGTGCGGACGCTTTGTGGGCACTTTTATTATGCGCTATATTAACACCCGCCGCCTGCTGATGATATTCGGCATTTGCGCCTCGGCCTTTACCTTAGGTGCCATCTGTATCGATGGTCGCGCAGGCTTGTACAGTCTGGTATGCATCAGCTTGTTTATGTCAATCATGTTCCCCACCATCTATGGTATTGCCTTAGAGGATGTGGATGCCGAGGATACTACCTTTGGTGCCGCCTTCCTGGTGATGGCCATCGTGGGTGGCGCGCTCATGCCACCACTTCAGGGCATGATTATCGACCTGGGTACCGTAGCCGGCTGGCCTGCAGTTAACGTATCGTTCTGCCTGCCGCTGCTGTGCTTCAGCTTTATCACCTACTACGGCTATCACACGTTTAAATTAAGTCATCAAAATAAATAATAATATGGTTTACAACGAAATCGGAAAAACAGGCATGAAGGTATCGAACCTTAGTTTCGGTGCCTCGTCGTTAGGCGGTGTGTTTCATGGCATCCGTGAGGATGAGGGCATTCGTGCCGTACACACAGCCATCGACAATGGTATTAACTTTATCGATGTATCGCCTTATTACGGCCACCTGAAGGCCGAGATGGTACTGGGAAAAGCACTCAAGGAGATTGCGCGCGACAAATACTATCTCTCTACTAAGGTGGGTCGCTATGGCAAGGACGGGGTAAACACCTGGGATTACTCAGCCAAGCGCGTTACTGCCAGCGTTTACGAGAGTATGGAGCGCCTGAACGTGGATTATATCGACCTGATTAATGTGCACGATATCGAGTTTCAGGGCGATCGCGAAGGCGGACTGCAGTTGATTTGCGACGAAACGCTGCCTGCTCTGGTAGAGCTGCGCCAGAAAGGCGTGGTGGGCCACGTGGGTATTACCGACCTGCAGCCCGAGAACCTGAAGTGGGTAATTGAGCATTGCGACGAGGGTGTGGTAGAGAGTATTCTGAACTTCTGCCACTACAGCCTGAACGATACACTGCTGAAAGATTATCTGGACTTTTTTGAGCAGCACAACGTGGGTGTTATCAACGCCTCGCCGCTGTCGATGGGTTTGCTCTCGCAGCGTGGCGCACCCGATTGGCATCCAGCCAGCAAGGAACTGAAAAAAGCTTGTGCCCTTGCAGCAGGCTACTGTCAGCAGAAGGGTTACCCCATCGAGAAGTTGGCCATCCAGTTCTCAACCAGTTGCAATCCCCGCATTGCCACCACCCTATTCAGCAGCGCCAACCCCGACAACGTGCTGAAGAACATCGGCTACGTTAACGAGCGTATGGACGAACAGCTGGTACAGGAGGTACAGCAGATTATTGGCGACCAGATGTTTGTACGTTGGAAGAACTCGTAAGAAAATTGAAGATTGAAAATTGAAAATTGAAAATAAAAAATACGATGAAAGCAATTCAGATTAGTGAGCCTTCGGTGATGAAGGTGATTGATATGGCCGAGCCCCAGATGGGCGACGACGAAGTACTGTTGAAGATGAAATATGTAGGTTTTTGCGGCAGCGACCTGAACACCTATCGTGGCGGCAACCCGATGGTAAAAATGCCCGTAGTGCCTGGTCACGAGGTAGGTGCCGAGATAGTAAAGGTGGGCAAGAACGTGCCCGAGGGTCTGAAGCCCGGCATGACTGTTACCGTTAACCCCTACACCAACTGTGGCAAGTGCGCCTCGTGCCGTAACGGCCGTGTAAACGCCTGCGAGCACAACGAAACCCTTGGTGTGCAGCGCTGGGGCGCCATGTGCGAATATCTAGCCCTGCCTTGGGAGAAGGTGATTCCCGCCGGACTGCTCACACCACGTACCTGCGCACTCATCGAGCCTATGAGCGTAGGTTTCCACGCCGTAAGTCGTGCACAGGTAACCGATATCGATGTGGTAGTGGTTATTGGTTGTGGCATGGTAGGTATGGGCGCCGTGGTTCGCTCGGCCCAGCGTGGTGCTACCGTAGTGGCAGCCGATATCGACGATGAGAAGTTGGCCCTTGCCAAGGAGATGGGCGCCAGCTACACCATTAACACCATGAAGGAAGATGTACACGCACGCCTGCGCGAGATAACATCGGGCTTTGGTCCTGATGTAATCATCGAGGCTGTAGGTAGCGTACCAACCTATCAGATGGCTGTTAACGAGGTGGCCTTTACCGGTCGCGTGGTGTGCATTGGCTATGCCAAGAGCGAGGTATCGTTCCAGACCAAGTATTTTGTACAGAAGGAGCTTGACATCCGTGGTTCGCGCAATGCCCAGCCCAGCGATTTCCGCGCTGTTATCCACTATCTGGAGCGTGGCACCTGTCCTGTTGATCGTTTGATTAGCAACGTGGTAAAGCCCGAGCAGGCCGAGCAGGCCATGCAGCAGTGGGCCGAGGCTCCTGGCAAGGTGTTCCGCATCTTAGTAGAGTTCTAACATCATTATAGTTTGACGCCATATTTGGCGATGCGCTCCTCCATCATGCCGGCGGGCATGAATCGGAGGAGTGTTTTTGTGATGGTATTCAGCATGGCCTGACGGATGTAGTCCTCGCGGATGTAGAGCGACACACGGCGCTGCGACAGGTAATCGCCCTCGATGGGGCGCACATTCTCGCGCTGAGCATCAGTCAGGAACGGCAGATGCATCTGGGGGATAATGGTAAACCCGCCATTCTCATCTACTATGCGTACAAGGGTATCGATACTGCCTGCCTCGTACACCCTGCGGCCCTTGGTGCGCGCCTTGCAGAAGCTGAACGCACTATCGCGCAGGCACTGGGCATCGCGCATAATCCACATCTTTTCGTGTTCCAGATTCTCAGGATGGAACACGGGCAGCTTGCGCCAGCAGTCGGCCGAAAGATATACCATAAACTTCTCGGTATAAAGCGGAATCTCGAGTATGCCCTGGCGCGTATTGCCGCTGACGGCGATAGCGGCATCGATATGCCCCAACTGCAGTTCGGTAAGCATGGCATCGCCTTTCAGCTCGTTAATGGCCAGTCGTACCTGCGGATAATCCTCGGTATAAAAACGGATAAACTTGGGCAGGATATAGGGCGAGATGGTGGGGCCTACGCTCAGTCGCAAATCGCCTGCTACATCACCTTTGTCTTCGCTCACCAACTCGTTAATGCGCTCAGCCTCAGCAATGGCACGTTCGGCCTGGCGGATAATTTTTTCGCCGGCAATCGTTGGCGTAACACTCTTGTTGCTACGCTCAAAAATGCGCACGTCGAGTTCTTCTTCCAACTTAACCAACATAGCACTCAGGGTGGGTTGCGATATGCCTAAGGCGTCGGCAGCCTTGGCAAAACTACGGTAGCGATCGATGGCTACAATGTACTTTAGTTGCTGTAATGTCATACGTTTCCGCTTTTATAATAGATTACATCGATGCAAAGATAGAAAAAATTATTCGTTCATCTATCAAATTAATCGTAATTTTGCACCGAGAAAACAAAAAATAACATTCATTATGGCACAAGAAGAAACAAAAAAGAAAACAACAAAGAAGCAGTTCCATCGCCACTTTGAAACGCCGGGGCGACCACTATATTGGATTATCATCGCCTATATCATCCTTGGCTGGTTTTTCCCAGTAATCGGTTTGGCGGCTATCATCTGCATGATTGGCCCTGTGCTGTTCAGCATTTGGAAGGGTCGCTGGTGGTGCGGTAATGTTTGTCCGCGAGGCAATCTGTACAGCCGACTGCTGTCAAAATACTCGCCCCACAAGGATATTCCTAAATTTGTGCGTACCTTTGGGTTCCGCCTGTTCATGGTGTTCTTCATCTTTACCATGTTCGGCATCCAACTGAGTTTTGTACCCTGGAGCGAGGGCGGACTGGCCATGTGGGCCGGCATCGGCAAGGTGTTCTGGACCATCATCGTGGTAACCACCATCGTAGGTGTGGCGCTGGCGTTCATCTATGCCCCACGCACCTGGTGCACGTTCTGTCCCATGGGCACCATCTCTAACTGGGTGTCGCCCAAGCACGCCCCGCTGCCCAAGGCATTTACTAATGTACACGTGTCGAGTGCCTGCCAGATGAAGTGCAAGAGCTGCGCCCGCGTATGCCCCATGCAGCTCACCCCGTACGACTCACGTGGTCAGGAATCGGGCTACTTAGACCCCGACTGCATCAAGTGCGGCAAGTGCACCCTGGCCTGTCCCACAAAAATTATGGAGATGAAACATTGAAAATTGGTGCGGTCCCTGTCAGGCCATGTCGCCCATGCTTCAGCGTCTGGCAAAAGAGTACGAGGGCCGTATCAAGGTGCTAAAGGTAGATGTTGACAAGAATCAGGCATTAGCCGCAGCAGATTATTGCCTAACACAAAAATCACAATAAAGCATTGAAATAATGCGAATGAAAGTCTCAGGCATGATTGTATGTCTGAGATTTTTTCCAACACAAATGTTAAACCATTCATTTTAGAACAAAACTTAGGATTTTTTGAACATCGACATATCGATTTTTCTACCTAATTTTGCAGCCGAAAAAATTAATTTCAGGATAATGAAAAAATATGTTTTAATACTAACTACGTGCCTGCTATCAGCGTGCGATGGTGTGTTCGACATCCATCCGTACGATGTGAAGTTTAGCGGCGAAACAGGCATCAATAAAAAGCAAATGGCTGTTATTGAGAGCCAATTTAAAAACAGCGACACCCTGCGCGTGGCATTTATCAGCGATACGCACTTGTGGCTATCGGATGCGCGCGACCAGGTGGCAGATGTAAACAAGCGCAACGTGGATTTTGTGGTACACTGTGGCGACCTGACGGATACCGCTACTGCCAAAGAATACGAATGGAGCCGCGATATACTGCTGGGCTTGAAGTCACCATTTGTGGCGCTGATTGGCAATCACGACTATCTGGGCACCGGCGACCAGTCGTACGGTGTGATTTATGGCGATAAAGACTTTTCGTTTATCGCCGGTCGTGTAAAATTTGTATGCCTGAACACCAACGCTACCGAGTACGACTATCTGGCAGCCGTGCCCAACTTCGACTTTATGGAGGAGGAGATGGTAAAGGACACGGCCCGATTCGACCGTACCATCTTAGTGATGCACGCACCGCCATACAGCGATCAGTTTAATAACAACGTGTGCAAGGCTTTTCGCCACTACCTTGATTATTTTCCTGGTTTGATGTTTTGTGTTTACGGGCATAACCACGACGATGTGGTAGAGGATATCTATAACGATGGACTGCTATTCTACTCTATCGACTGCGCCCAGCACCGCAATTACCGCATATTCACCATTACACCCAACGGCTATGAAGTGGAACACATTACTTATTAGTATCGCCCTGCTATCAAGCACACTGCCCATGATGGCAGAGGACAACGATAACACCATCGAAGTACCCGAACTTAGCACTTACGATAAGCACGTGCAACGCATGACCAGCAAATGGACATCGCTGATACCCACACACCTTGTGATACAGAATGCGGGCAACATGGGCATCGTGTCGGCAGGTATTGGTTGGAGCTACGGCAAGCGCCACCAATGGGAATGCGACCTGATGTTTGGCTATATACCCATACACGACTCGAACCGCGGTAAGCTTACCTCAACCATAAAAGGTAATTACATGCCGTGGAATATCTGTCTGAACCCCAACGGCGATTGGAACAAAAAAGGCCGTTGGAACTTTGAGCCACTATCAGCCAGTTTGTATATCAACACGGTGTACGGTCATGAATTCTGGAGGAGCCAGCCTGGGCGTTATCCTGATAAATACTACGATTTCATGTCGACCAAATTCCGACTGAACGCAGCCATCGGTCAGCGCCTGACGTATGTGATTCCCCAAAGCAAGCGCCAACATCATAACCGCATAACGTTATTCTACGAGGTTGGCACCTGCGACCTATACATACGCTCTATGTTTCAGACCAGCATCCCGTTAAAGGATATCCTTGGCCTCTCCATCGGCGCTAAGTTCTATATGCTTTAAACTCAAATCGCGTTAAAATACCCAAAATGTAACATACGTTACCACGCGATAGTTAGAATAGGTATACTTTTGCGGCATTGATATTAATTAATAACGCAAAAGTATACATGATTATGAGCGAAAACAAAATGTTTTGTTACCAATGCCAGGAAACGGCAAAAGGTACAGGTTGCATCCTAATGGGTGTGTGTGGTAAGAAACCAGAAACTGCACGCTGGCAGGACTTGCTGCTGAGCGTGGTACGCGGCGTAGGGACAATCCAGCACGAGCTTACAAAGGCTGGCGAGAGTTGCGATGAACAAGTTACCAACTTTATTGTTGATGCCTTATTCAGCACCATCACCAATGCCAATTTCGACGACGAGGCTATCCTGAAGAAGGTAGCCAACGGTGTGGCTATCAAGAAGGTACTTATGGATATAGCCCACGATAAGGGACTTACACTCCCTGATTATGCCGAGACAAAATGGGCAGGCGACAAGGCCGACTACGCTGCCGAGGCTAACCGCCAATCAATCCTGCGCAACGCTAATGTCGACCTGCGATCGCTGAAGGAGCTTACCACACTGGGATTGAAAGGTATGGCTGCCTACTATGAGCACGCAGCACGACTGGGAAAGAAAGACCAAGAGATTGTTGACTTTATGTGCGAGGCACTTAGCATCATTACTAATCCCAATGCCGAGATGGGCGAGTTGTTAGATAATGTAATGAAGACAGGTAAATATGGTGTAAACGTAATGGCGCTGCTTGATGCCGCCAACACCGAAGCCTTTGGCAATCCCGAGGTTACCAGCGTGAACATCGGAGTAGGTAAGAATCCTGGTATTCTGATTTCGGGTCATGACTTGTCGGATATCAAACAGTTGCTGGAACAGACTGAGGGTACAGGTATCGACGTTTATACACACAGCGAGATGCTGCCAGCTCACTACTATCCCGAGCTGAAGAAGTACAAGCACCTGGTGGGTAACTATGGTAATGCCTGGTGGAAACAGAAGGAGGAGTTTGCCGCCTTTAATGGTCCGATAGTATTCACCACCAACTGTATTGTGCCTCCTGCTCCAACAGCTAACTACAAGGACCGTGTGTTTACCACTAACTCAACCGGTTACCCAGGTTGGAAGCACATCGCAGAAGGAGCCGATGGCAAGAAAGACTTCTCGGAGGTTATCGCCCTGGCCAAAAAGTGCGAGGCACCACAGGAGATTGAGACGGGTAGCATCGTAGGCGGATTTGCCCATGCTCAGGTATTCGCCTTGGCCGATAAGGTGGTTGATGCCATTAAATCGGGAGCCATCCGCAAGTTTGTAGTTATGGCCGGTTGCGACGGGCGTATGAAGTCGCGCAGCTACTATGAGGAGTTTGCCAAGGCTCTGCCAAAGGACACCGTTATCCTTACCAGCGGCTGCGCCAAGTATAAGTACAACAAGCTTAATCTGGGCGATATCGGCGGTATTCCACGTGTATTGGATGCCGGCCAGTGCAACGACTCTTACTCGTGGGCTGTAGTCGCGCTGAAACTGAAGGAAATCTTCGAACTCAACGATATCAACGATCTGCCCATCTTCTTCAATATTTCATGGTACGAGCAGAAGGCTGTTATCGTGCTGCTGGCGCTCCTCTCGCTCGGCGTAAAGAATATCCACATCGGTCCTACCCTGCCCGCTTTCGTTTCTGAAGGTGTACTCAAGGTTCTTGTAGAAACATTTGGTCTCGGAACCATCACAACAGTCGAAGAAGATATCGAGCGATTTGTTAAACAATAACATCCGGTTCGGTAATTACAGATTCTCAATAAAACATAAAATCCCAAGGCAGAACCTACATGCTTTGGGATTTTTTTCGTATTTTTGTCGCAAAATGACAGATATGGTAGATAAACTGATGCAGGCACCCATGTTTGAGAGGTGCGACAGGATGGTGCTTGACGACTTTTTGAGTACAGCCCACCACCGCATTCGCCGGAGAGATGCCGGAGAGATGATAGCCTACAGAGGCGACAAGTGTGACGAGGTGTTGCTATTAGTCGAAGGAGCAGCCTACAGCACTATGAGCGGCGACGACAAGGAGGTGGTGGTAGAGCAGTTTGAGGGGCCACTGATGCTGGCACCAGCCTTTGTGTTTGCCACCAAAAACGTGATGCCAGTAAACGTTACAGCCCAAACGCCCTGCACCATACTGTATATCAATAGGCACGATTTCATGGATCTGCTACATCGCGACAGCACACTGATGATGAACTTTATACAGATTATCTCCAACCGCTGCCAACGACTGAGCGAGCGCCTGAACGATTTTGCTGTGCAATCGCTGAAGGAAAGGGTAATGGACTATCTGCAGCAGCATCAGCGCATCGACAACGTTGGCTGGCTGAGCCGTGTGCTTGGTGTGGCCCGTCCGTCGCTATCTCGCATACTGTCGGAACTGAAGGCCGAAGGAGTGATAGAGCGCACGATTGATGGCATAGAACTAAAAAAAGGGCGTTAAAAATCCCAAAATGTAACATACGTTACCACACGATAATCATACAAGGTATACTTTTGCGCCATCGAAAGTATTAATTGAAAACGTAAGATGAAAGATTTTAAGCAAACAATGACCGAGGCCCAAGGGTGGCCGATGGACAAGCTGGTAGATTACATTATGGACAACTACCACGAGGGATGTGTGATGCGTGTGAACAGTATGCGCCGTGAGGCTGAGATGCTGAAGAATCAGGAGGGTGCTGTGGATATGCAGCTCGTAGCAACGCTGCTGGGCGAGAGTTTAGAAGACCTCTCGAACCACTTTCAGAAGGAAGAGAGCATTCTGTTTCCCTACATCTGCGAGTTGCAGATAACACTTGATGGCGGATACGAGGTACAGGCCTTCCATTGCGGTTCGGTTCAGTACCCCATCCGCGTGATGATGACAGAGCACGGCGGCGAGTTGGACCGCTACGATCGCATCATGGGCATCATGAAACAGCAGCAGGAGCCATTCGCATCGTCGGAGGCGGGCAAGCAGCTCACCAACAAGCTCACAGCCTTTACAGCTTGGCTTGGCGAACATATTAAACTGGAAGACGAAATACTATTCCCCCGTGCCATCGCGGCAGAGGGAATGCCAACAATAGAATAAAAGAAATATGAGAAAAGTAAGCAGACAGATGGATGCCGCCTTTGCACTGGAGGTGCTGGACAAGGCTCCATACGTAACAGTAAGCATGACACGACCCGACGGGACTCCTTACGGATTGCCCCTGTCGCTGGCGCGTACCGATGAGAAAACGTTTTATTTCCACTGTGCCTTGGAGGGCGACAAGCTGGATTGCATAGCACATCATCCGACGGTATTCCTGTCGGCAGTTACCAAATGCGCGCCAACTGTAGGACCGAAGGACGGCAGTTTTACCCTGCAATTCAAATCGGCCACTGCCGTAGGTAAGGCTGAGCTGGTGACCGACCGCGAAGAGAAGATAGCCGGATTGCGCGCCATCTGCGAGCGATTCCTACCCCACCACATGGATGCGTTTGATGATGCCATCGCCCGCAGTCTTGACCATACAGCCGTAGTTCGCATCACCCTGACCGATCCTCCCGTTGGCAAGCGCAAACAGTACGACAAACAGGGCGACGAACTCAAATACGGTCGTATGGAATAGCAAAATTTGCGAATTATCATCATTTTAGCCCGAAAAGTGGAAAAAAATTTGGAAGTTTAGAGTTTTATTCGTATATTGCACCCCAAATACCAATAACGAATGAAGCTGAAAGATTTCCTTGCGTTTAAGGACTGGCTATCTTATCGACAGAAGGTGGGTTTGCTGGTTATAGCGGGCGTCGTATGCGGCCTCGGCGGATTATTTATGTATCTGCTCAGGGCGCATACCTATTTTATAGGCGATAACCCGTCGGCCTGCGTTAACTGCCACATTATGACCCCTTACTACGCCACATGGAGCCACTCCTCGCACGGACGTATCGACAGCCAGAAAAACGGTGCTACGTGCAACGATTGTCATGTGCCTCATCAGAACTTAGCTTTTTATTATGGTTTCAAGGCGGTAGACGGCTTGAAGCACACGGCTTATTTCGTGGGTCACATGGAGCATCAGGCTATCAAGGCCGAGACCCTGACTGGGCAGGTGGTAATGGATAACTGCATTCGCTGCCACACCCAACTAAACACCGAGTTTGTTAAGACAGGACGCTTGGGCTATATGCAGCAGCTGGCCACAGGCGGCAAGGTGTGTTGGGACTGCCATCGCAACGTGCCCCATGGCGGCATGAACTCGCTGATGGCCACGCCTAATGCCGAGGGCGTAACGCCGCTGCCTCCATCGCCCGTACCTGAGTGGCTGCAGAACATGACAAATTGAAAATTGAAAAAACTGAAATATTATGGCTAAGCAATTGAAACAATGGCAAGGTTGGATTCTCTTCGGAGGATCGATGGCAGTGGTCTTTATCCTGGGACTGCTCGTTTCGTCGCTGATGGAGCGCAGAGCCGAGGTGGCCAGTGTATTTAACAACAAGCGTACCATGTTTGATGATGAGATTGTGGCTCAGAACGAAAAGTTCAAGGCCGACTATCCGCGTGAGTACGAAACATGGGCGATGACCGAGGACACCACCTTTAAGTCGAAGTACAACTCGTCGCAGGAGGTGGATGTACTGGAGCAGCGTCCTGAGATGGTTGTGCTGTGGGCAGGCTACGCCTTCTCGCGCCACTACAACACCCCTCGCGGACACAAGCACGCCCTTGAGGATATGCGTAAGATTCTGCGCACAGGTAATCCTGGCATCGTGGTGAAGACCGCCGATGGTCGCGACTCTATCGCTGGCGACATGCAGCCCGCTACCTGTTGGACGTGTAAGGGGCCGGATGTACCACGCATGATGCGTGAGCTGGGTAATGGTAAGGATCAGTTCTCGCCCGCCAACTTCTACGCCAAGAAGTGGAGCGAACTGGGTGCCGAGGAGGTGAATACCATTGGTTGTTCCGACTGTCACGATGCACGCACGATGGATTTGCGCCCTGCCCGTCCTGCCCTGTACGAGGCATTTGCCCGTCGCGGATTGGATGTAAAGAAGGTCAGCCATCAGGAAATGCGCTCGCTGGTGTGCGCCCAGTGCCATGTGGAGTACTACTTCATCAAGCCTAACGACGAAAAGAATCCTGGCAAGGCCAACTATCTGGTATTCCCACACGACAAGGGTTTGACCTGCGAGGCTGCCGAGGAATACTACGACTCTATCGGTTTCTACGACTATATCCATCCGCTGTCGGGTACAAAGATTCTGAAGGCCCAGCACCCTGGTTGGGAGATGTCGCAGCATGGCATTCACGCTCAGCGTGGCGTATCGTGTGCCGACTGCCACATGCCATACAAGCAGGAAGGTGGTGTAAAGTTCAGCGATCACCAGATTCAGTCGCCTTTGGCTAAGATTGATCGTACCTGTCAGACTTGTCACCGTCAGGATGCCGAGGTTCTGCGCCAGAACGTTTACGACCGTCAGGAGAAGTGTAACGAGGTGCGCAACCGTGCCGAGCAGGAACTGGCTCGTGCCCACTTCGAGGCTAAGTTCATCATCGATAAGGGTGCTACCGAGGCCGAAATGGCGCCTATCCAGGCTCTGCTGCGCAAGAGTCAGTGGCGTTGGGACTATGCTATCGCATCGCACGGTGCTACGTTCCACGCTCCGCAGGAGGTTACCCGCTTGCTTTCGCACTCGGTCGACTATGCCCAGCAAGCCCGCTTGCTCATTGCTCGCGTAGCTGCCAAGCACGGACATATCGGAGATATCCCTGTGCCCGATTATAGCACCAAGGCAAAGGCTCAGGCAGCCATCGGACTGGATATGCAGAAGTTGAACGCCAATAAACAGCGCTTCCTGCAGGAGATTGAACCCAAATGGATTCAGGAAGCTAAAAAGAACGGTAAACTGATTGAACTTTAAAACATGTGGAATAAACCATGGACTATGAAAGAAGGCTTCCTCGTTGGAGGAGGCCTTATCGTTGCAGGACTGCTGCTTGAATTGAGCGTGGGCCCTGTAGTTTGGGATGCATTTGCGTGGCCTTTAAACGGCATTGTGCTAGCGGGCTTCTTTGTAATGTTAACAGCAATGGCATACCTGCGCAACAAGGTGTATGCCTTTAAATGGATGACGACGTATCAGGCAGCCATCCCAGCGATGGTGTATGCCGTAGCGCTCACCATCATTATGGGACTGACTCGCCAGCAGGTACACGGCACGTGGATTTACAATATGCTGTCGTTCTGGCCTTTTGTACTTATCTATCTGTATATCACCGTTATACTCGGCCTTACTATCCACCGCCGGTTACGCAAAATATTCAGAGGCGAGGGGTCGCTGAAACGCGACGTGCCTTTTATGCTAAACCATCTTGGTTTATTCCTTGCCCTCACCACCGCCACCCTTGGCTGTGCCGATATGCAACGCGTAAAAATGATATGTGGCGTAGGCGAGCCTGAGTGGCGAGTGTTGGAACAAGGCGGTGCAATCAAGGAGATGCCGATAGCCATCGAACTGAAGAAGTTTACCATGGAGACTTACGACAATGGCAGTCCTAAGCGTTATGCCTCCGAAATACAAATACTTACCAAATCGGGCAAAAACATCGAAACCATCGTTGAGGTAAACAAGCCCTACGAGATTGATGGTTGGAAAATATACCAGTACGGCTACGACACGCAGATGGGCGCCCAGAGTCAGATAACGATACTGGAACTGGTACGCGACCCGTGGCTGCCTTGGGTTTATGCAGGTTTTTATATGATGTTGGCAGGAGCTGCGTTCATAACACTGGAGGTTTTGAGCCGCAGATTAAAAACAGCTACGCGTAAGGAGCTTGGGTGGTACCTATTCTTCGCTGTCTGCGCCGCGCTCTTTGCCTATTTCTTCTTTGATAGTTACAACACCAAAACGCTGGTGCCTGCCCTGCAGAGTCCGTGGTTTGCACCCCACGTGTTTGTGTATATCTTTGCCTACTGTCTGCTTGGCATAGCGGTAGTTATCGCATGGTGGAAAAAAGTCGACGATCTTGTGTATATCAGCTTTGCCTTCCTTACCATCGGCATGCTGTTTGGCGCCCTATGGGCCAAGGAGGCTTGGGGCCACTACTGGTCGTGGGACCCCAAGGAAACCTGGGCCGCCATCACTTGGATAGCCTATCTCATCTACATACACTACCGTCAGCTGCCTCAACAACGCAACCGTCTGGCATTCTGGATGCTCGTAGGTTCGTTCGCCCTCCTGCAAATGTGCTGGTGGGGCATCAACTACCTGCCCTCAGCCCAAGCTTCGAGCGTTCACGTTTATAGCACAGACTAATCCACGAAGTGCTTGGCCTGAAATGCTTCATAATTTAATGTTGAACTTGTATTCGGGAATAACTTCTACGTTCTGGATATCTACCACAGGGCCGTGTTCGAAATTGGGCACGGTCTTTTTGGGCAGATCGCCTAAGAAGGGGGCGTTCTTGCGCAGCGGACGGAAATAGAACGTCAGCGGGTCGGTCTTCAAATCGTTGGCATAGCGCTTCAAGCCAATCGTCCAGGGCTCGCCATGATAGAACTCGTCCTGCACCAGCTGGCCCTTCATGAAGGCCATAGCCACATCGCCCACGTAATTCACTCGCAAGAAGAGCTCCTGAATAGTTGACAGTTCTTGCCTTGCAAGCCAGCAGAGCTGGAGCGGACAATTGACAGTTGATAGTTTTACGCTCATGCGGCGGGGACCGGCTTTTTTGACCTCGAACTGAGGAGTTACGGGGGCTACGCTGGCTGTCTGAGCCTTAAAGCCCTGCTTGCTGGGATAAACCACATAGCTTACCTGATGATTGCCAAGACTTAACAGCGTGGCGCCATCGGCGGCAGGCAGCACGGTGGCATCGGTAATCAGCAGTTTGCCGTTTACCTTCGCGGCATTCAGCGCCTGCTGGCGGGTAAGCGTAGTAACCTTGATGCCCTTATAAGTAAAGGTGCTCTTATAGCCAGCTACCGGGCGGAACGTTTTGCCACCAGCAAATACAAACTCAGGTTTTACGCCTTCGGGGGCAAAGAAAATATAATGCGGTGTGCCCTTGTCTATAATCTTCATGAGCAGCTGGGCTGTGGCGTACTTGAGCAGTTTGCCATCCATATCAAGATTGAAAGGCAGAATCATACTTACATCCTTGGGGAGTGTAAACCCTCCCTTTGCAGGAATGTTTAATGTTTCATGTTTCATGTTTAATCTAACCTGCAGGTTAGTCTGGTCGTGGCGCAGGGTGTCGTGGTCCTGAAAGTTGACCATAAACAAGAATCCGCTGCCATCCTTGATACGGGCGGCATAGCGCAGGTGGTCGCGGTTGTCGGGTGTCATCTGCTGCCAATCGGCGGGCAGAACGGGCTCCATGGGCGCCAGAAGATGGCCGAAATCGGCCAGGAAGGTGTGCAGCAGTCGCAGGTTGCGATACATCTTACCTTCCAATCCGAACTCGCCGATAGGTGCCTGGAAATCGTAGCTTATCTTGGGCATACCCATAGGCTCGTCCTGGAACGAGCCCACACCACCAATCTGCTTGGGCGTGCTGCCACCATGATACATGTAATAGCCAATACCATTGCTACCGCTACCCAAGGTGCGCACCATCAGGCCCTCGGCAGCCAGAGCCGTTACTATCGGGCGGGCACCATAAATCATCTGTATGCCAGCGCCCATCTCGGCACAGAACGAGGGGTAATCGGCAGGGTTATAACGCGTAGGCGCATAATCAGCCTCCTTGGTTAAATCCTTAAACATCAGGAATTTAGACATGTGAGGCTTAGCCCAGAAGGGATAGGTATAGGCTGCTGTAACGGGGATGGCCTCGCCCTCGATAACAGCCGCATTACCCCAACCTGTGGCGGTATAGAAAGGCACATCGATACCTGCCTCAACGGCCATCTTTTTAAGCAGCTGCATGTGCAGGTTACCCATCTCGGCACCTGTGGCCTTACGCGCCTGGTTGCCCACACCTATCATGGCCTCGCCGGCATTGTAGCTGGCAGCTGTGTTATCCTTGGGTTCGCCAGCATAGGTAATGGCCCATGGGGCAGCCGAATGCTGCATCTCGTTCTCAACCTGACAACCGATAATCGGTCCGCCATCCTTATAATACAGGCCCTGCAACTGCTTACCAATCTCGGTATAGAGTCGCTTAACAATCTTCAGGTATTCGGGATCGTTACTGCGCACCTCCAAGGGTTTGGCAAACAGCCAGTCGGGGAAACCGCCACTACGAATCTCGCCGTGGCAGAACGGGCCGATACGCACAATCACCTGCATATCATGCTTTTTACAAAGCTCGATAAAGCGGCGCAGGTTACGCTGACCATCCCAACGGAACTGCCCCTCGACCTCCTCGTGCAGGCTCCAGAACACATAGGTGGGGATAACGGTTACGCCACCCGCCTTCATCTTCAGGATCTCCTCCTCCCACTGCTCGGCCGGGTAACGACTGTAGTGGAACTCGCCCATCACGGGGATAACAGGCTTGCCTGCCATCGACATATAAAAACTGTTTACATCGATACGCTCGCCCTGCGGGTTTACACCACCCATACGCAGGTGGTTGCTACGTATAAGCTTAGGCTGCGCAGGCTCGTTAAGCTGGTACACCTGCTGTGCCTGAACCGAAGTTCCGACGGCCAACGCAGCTATCATGAAAAATTGTTTCATCATATTCATTATTATTTTGGATGCAAAATTACTACATTAAAATCTTACTCACATGGACAAAAGCATCATATATTATGGACTTTTTTGCGATATTACTTGCATAACTCGCGGCTTTTGCGTATTTTTGCGGCGATGATTAAGAAGAAAGACGGTTTCCAGGGCGAACAGAAGGTGGTGCTGCCACCGGTGTTGATCGAGATGGAAGAGCACGATGAGCTCTGCCAGAGTTTGTATATTACCGATATCGGCTTCTATCCCAAGGCCGAACACCACCAGCGCACCCGCGAAAAGGCCATTCCCCAGTATGTGCTGATATACTGTGTTGAGGGCGACGGCTGGTACCAGGTGGATGGCAAGCGCCACCAGGTAAGCAAGAACCAGTACTTTATTCTGCCAGCCCACAAACCGCACGCCTACGGCACCCAACAAAGCTGGACCATCTACTGGATACACTTTGCAGGCACGGCAGCCCATGTGTATGCCCAAGGTGCCGCCACGCCGCAGAGCATTAACGTAGCCATCAACTCGCGCATTGGCGAACGCCTGAACATCTTCGAGGAGATATTAGGCACACTCTGCGCCGGCAAGGAGCTTGAGGATATGCGCTACGCCAGCAGTCTGCTGCACCATTTCTTAGCATCCATGCGCTATTTAGGTCAGTTTCGCCGCGCCAAAGCCGAAGCACCAACCGACATTGTTGACCAAGCCATCCACTACATGCGCGAGAATATCGAGAACCGCATGATGATGGACGATGTGCTGCGCTACGTGGGCTACTCGCAGAGCCACTTCAACACGCTGTTTAAAAAGAAAACGGGTGTTAGTCCTATCACCTACTTTAACCACCTTAAAATAGAACATGCCTGCAGGCTGTTACGCACTACAGACATGAAAATAAATATGATTTGCTATAAAGTAGGCATCGAGGATCCGCTCTATTTTTCGCGCCTGTTCTCAAAACTCATGGGCATGAGTCCTACCGATTACCGCAATCAGTTGTAAATCGAGTTGGCATCGGTCTTCTGGTCAACCGATTTCTCCAGAATCAGGCTGCGCACATCCTGCTCCGATAGCTGCATGGCGGGCTTGAATGCATCGCTCAGCATATACTGCACCAAGCTGCGGCTTTTGTAGCGCAGGCTGCAGCGTGTTAGGCGTGCAATACCTTTAATCATATCACGTTAGTTGTTTTCGGCGGCCATCAGGGTGCGGAACTGGCGGGCGCCTAGGTGATTATTGTCCATTTCCTCTACCTCAGCCAGATATTTCATGGCCTTTTCCTTGTCGCCCATGCCGTAATAGCCGAGGGCGAGCATGTACTTGCAGTGGATGCAGTTCATCTCGTCGAGGTCGCCCTCCCAAACCAGCAGGTCGGGCAGCGATACGGCAAAGTAGTCCATCACCACATGGTCGAAGATGTGCTGCTTGCCGTAGTTGATGAGCTTATGGAACAGCGAGCGGGCCTTATCTTCCTGACCGAGTTTGCGATAGCACAGGGCGGCATAGAAGATTTTATCGGGCTTAGCATCGTTGTAGTACATAGCGGCAGCAGGCTCGGTGGGGCCTACGGTGCCTTCCTCGTATCGGCCTAAGAAGTAGAGGAAGTCGTTATCCTGCGAGCCATAGAGCTTGCCCTCGCCCAAGTGATGTGGGAACACGAGGCACTCCTCAAGAAGCTGCTTGGCGCGGGCATCGTTGGCATTCTTTTGCAGCAGCTGCTTGGCAATCTCAAGGCGGCACATCTGATACTGACCGCTTACCTTGCCTTCGCCTCCCTCCCATGGATGGAAGATGCGGTTGTCAATCAACGCCTTAGCCTCTTCGTAGCGGTCCAGCATATTGAGCAGGGTGGCGTGTTCGAGCACGAGGTCGTCGCGGCGCTCTATGAGCTCAGCATGCTGCTCGTAGAAGGCCAGGCGCTCGGCATGTGGACGGTGCAGGCGCTTGTAAAGCTGGTCGAGCTCCATAAAGATGCGCTCATCGTTCTCGTCGAGATGGAAGGCCTTTTCCATATACTCCAAAGCCTGTTCCTGATTGCCCTGCTTGTTAAAGCGTGCCAGCGCCAGGTTGCGCCATACGGTTGGGAAGTTAGGATCGAGCTTAGCTGAAAGTTCCCAGTTCTGGATGGCCAAATCGTACTGGCGCTTATCGTAGTACAGGCAACCAAGATAGTAAGCGGCCTTGGGGTCGTTAATAAGCTTAAAGGCCTGGAACACGTTTACATCTTCCAAACGGTTGGGGAAACAGTAATCGGGAGCTGCCTTCATAGCCTTGTGGACATACTCCTTTGCATCGGCCAAGCTAACAATATTAGCCAGATAGTAATAAGTGAGTGGCGACTCCTCTACCCCATGCTTGATGGCGGTTTGCAGCACCAGTACAGCCTCGTCTTTTAAACCGGCCTGTGCATAATCGAGGGCTGTTTCGTGGTAGTTATAAACGTTGCCATGCATCAGCTCAACCATACGGGCTAACGGTGCGTTATCGCGTGTAAGCAGGTGCTCCTCGACCATGCAGACGTAGTTGAATGGATCAATCTTATACGACTCTTTAATCCAAGCCAAAGCCTCATCCTTTCTACCCAGTTTGCGCAGCACAGCAGCCTTCATGGCGCGTGCCTTGTGGTTATGACTGTTGCTGATAAGGGCGCGATTGAGTTCATCGAGTGCATCCTCCCAGTTCTCATTAGATATGCTGATGCATGCAGCCTCGAAATAGCCGGCATCGGCCCAAGCTTTGTTCCAGGTAGATTTCCAGAAGTAATTATAGGCCTTACCAAACTCGCCCAGCAGCTTATTAACAACGCCCAGATAGAACAGCGCCTCGCCATCGTAGGGGTTTGGATTGCGACGTTTCTGCACCTTAACGGCGGTTTCGAGATAGCCCAGGGCCTTATCGAAACGGGCACGGCGCAGGTACCACAAGCCCATCTGCATGTTGCAGCGGTAATCCTTGGGATCGCGGCGCAGAGCCTCCTCGTAGTAATCGAGCGCGCTCCAGGTGGCGTGGCGATACTGCTCAAGGTGCAGACCTGTGAGGTAAAGCTGATCGACCGTCTTGGTATCCTGTGGCGAGAGCGCAGCCTCGGCAGCATCGGGGATAGGACGAATCTCGTCATCTTCGGCATACCACTCTAACAGCGGATTCATGCGGGGGTTATCTACGCGATCGATAGTAAGGAACAAATCGTGCAATGGGGTGCCCTCGGTATCGACGGTCTCAATCAGCACCTCCTCGGGCGAGAGGGTTAACACCTCGTCGTAATACGTGTTGCCATCGTGGTCCTCGAGTACGATACTAACCTCTTTCTTCGAAGTGGCCAGAATCTTAAAGGTGGTATGTGTAGCGTCGGGCTGCTCGATATTCATCACAAAATCCTTAGAGGCCTGTTTTACTATTCCCACCTCGCGATAAGGCATGAAGTACTGCACAAACTGCTTTTCCTCGTAAGGCATCAGCCAGGTAAAGTCGGGCTGGTTCTCGGTATAAACGCCTGCCATCAGCTCGATGTAAGGACGGAAGCCCTCGCGGTCGATGTGCCATTGTTTCATCTCCTCGGGTGTAGCCTCGTCGGTAAGGTTGCGGTCCCAGGCGCGACCAAAGTCGCCATTTCCCCATGTCCACTGCTTTTTGCCTGGCGAGTAGTGGTGACTGGCCACATGCAGCATGCCACCATGGGTATCGTTCTCGTAACCACCCTCGAAATCAAAGCGTGAGTTTACGCCCATATAGCTGGTAGGCACAAAGATATTCTTATAGTTTGAGATGTCGACACCTGCCGAATAGTCCATCTTATAATAGGTACCTGTGGCGATGGGGAACGACGAAACGGCACGCTTACCATGATCGAACACGGCATTGATATCGGGTGGGAACACACTCTGATAGGCATCGTTAACCTCGACAGCTGGGTTGGCCCACCACAGGAATGTCTGCGGCAGATTGGTACGATTGCTGACGCGACCCTGAATTTCGAGATAAGCACAACCAGGGCGCAAGGTAAAGCCAGCCATACCCTTTTGGTGGAACATGCGCTCCATCTCGTTTACCCATACGGTGATTGATTCGTCGTCGTTCTCAACGATGGTGCAATCAACGGGCATGTAGGTGGATGGACGATGGTGCTGGGGCCAGTTAAACTCGATACCGCCGCTAATCCAAGGACCAGCCAAGCCTACCAATGCGGGCTTAATAACATGGTTGTAATACACAAAGTGGCGCTGCTTAATCTTATCGTAAGCCATCTGCACACGACCGCCCAGTTCGGGCAGAATCATCACCTTGATATACTCGTTCTCGATATATACGGCCTTGTACTCTTTATCCACCTTCTCGTCGCTCATCGATTCGATAACAGGATAAGGATATACTACACCACTTGAACCCTGATAAACACGTTTCTCCAGGAACATCGGGTTCTTTTCGGGCTTTCCTACCTCGTAAGTAGGAATAGTCACGATTTCTCTCCAAGCTTTTACAGACATTGTTTTATTTGACTATTTTACTATTTACTATTTTACTAATTCTTTCTCGAGTTCCTCGAGGCTCTTGCCTTTGGTTTCGGGACAGTTGCGCAGCAGGTAGATAAAGGCGCACACGCAGATGCCGCTATAAATCCAGAACGTACCGCTGCTACCCAAGGCCGCATTCATGGATGGGAACGAGAAGGTAAGCGTGCAACAGCCCACCCACAGGGCAAAGGTACAAGTAGCCATAGCGATGCCACGCACACGGTGTGGGAATATCTCGGCCAGCAGCGTCCAGGTTACAGGACCTAACGTCATGGCATATACAGAGATAGCGGCTACTACCAGGGCTACCATCAGCATGCCGGTCATACCCATAAAATAGCAGGTGCCAAGGGTGAGGTAAATCAATCCCAGTCCGCCAGCGCCAATGAGCATGAGTGTGCGGCGGCCCCACTTCTCGATGGTGTAGAGTGCCACAAAGGTAAACACCACGTTGGCGATACCGGTGATGACGATATTGATAAACATGCCATCCACATCGAAGCCTGCACCCACAAAAATCTCCTGAGCATAGTTAAAAATTACGTTAGTACCGCACCATTGCTGGAACACAGCTACCACCAGGCCCAACAGCAATACCTTACCGTATTTATGCTGAAACAGCTCGCCCAGTCCAGCCTCATGCTTCAGCGAGCCATCGGTTTTACCCTGCTTTAAAGCCAAATACACGGGGCTCTCGGGGATAAAGAAACTCATGAGCAGGAACAGCGCTGCAGGAACGGTTTCGGCCCAGAACATCCAGCGCCAGCCCCACTCTACATTCCACGCCTGACTCTCGGCTACAGCGGTATCGCGCGCCAACAGCATGTTTACAATCTGTGCACCAAGAATGCCAAGCACGATGGTCATCTGATTAAGACTTACCATGCGACCACGAATGTCGGCAGGACTCACCTCGGCGATATACATAGGTGCCAAGGCCGAAGCTACGCCGATGCCTACACCACCTATAAAGCGTGCTATATTAAATAAGGTGAAATCGTTGAATAAACCTGTGCCGATAGCCGACACCGTGAACAGCACAGCCGACACCATCAACAGCGGTTTGCGACCATACTTATCGGCAGCAGCACCTGCCACCATGGCGCCTACCAGACAGCCCACCAGCGCCGTAGTCATAGCTACGCCCTGCATGAGCGGCGAATCGGCAATACCGAAATACAACTCATAAAACGGTTTGGCACCGCCTATTACCACCCAGTCGTAACCAAAAAGCAGTCCGCCCATGGCCGACACGGCGCAGATGAAATACAGAAAACCTTTGCTATATCTTTGCATATCTATCATGTTTTTAATTACTCGCTGCAAAGGTACGGCAAATTACACATTCAGCACATAGAAAAAACAATGATTAAACATGGATTATTTTACGGCACAAGAAAAAAACAAAAAGGGTCCCCCGCCTCAGAGCGGGAGACCCTTGATAGGTTATTTTGATGTCAGCTGTTTTACTTCTCAGCAGGTGCATCGGTCTCGGTGGGCCAGTATGGGTTCTGGTACATCGGGCTCTGGTCGATGCTGGCGTGGTCGGCAGCTGTCAGCAGGAACTGGCGCAGAGGCAGTGGCTGCAGATAGTAGGCCATACGCCAGGTCAGACCGTTAGCGTAGTTGTTGTTGGTCATGTTAACCACGTGTGGGCAGTGATACTCGCTGATGCTCTTCTGCGATACGTTCGAGCTGCTCGAACCGTCGGCCACGAGGTCGTTATACCACTTCTCCATCGGTGTGTTCCACAGGTGGATACCCTCGGCATAAACAGGCTTCTTGATCAGCTGCTCGTAGGCGCGCCAGCGCTTCAGGTCCATGTCGCGCAAGCCCTCGGCCAGGAACTCACAGCTGCGCTCACGACGGATGTTGTAGAGTGTAGCATCGGTGAGCAGCTCACCAGCGGTGTAAGCACCCCAGTCGAGTGTCTCCTTGGTCATGTCGGTAGCAGCGATGGTCACCTGAGGATCAACGGCAGCACCGGTGAATCCGGCAGCCTCGCGCACCTTCTTCCAGTACTCCAGAATCTTGCCCGAGTTGATGTTCTTGGTGAGCATATACTCAGCCTCGATGTAGTTGAGCAGAGCCTCGGTGGCACGGAAGATAACACAAGCGTTGTAGCTACCGCCATTGGCAGTGAGCGAACGGTCGAAGGTCATACCCTTGCGGATAGCGTAACCAGTGATATATCCATCCTCGGCATTAGCGTTGGTGATGTTTGGTGTAGGCTCTGTCTGAGTCCAGTGTGTACCGGCATCGTCGGTCACGTTCTTAAAGCAGTTCACCTGTCCGGGCACCTTCAGCATCACCTGCAGGCGTGGGTCGCGGTTCTCAACCACCTTGGCAATCTCAGAGTCGTCGTAGGTATAGGCCGAAGCGTAGATAGGCTTACCATCAGCCATCACATAGCGCTCCACCAGCGAACGGGTCACGCCTGTGCCGATGTTACCCTTCTCAACAGCCACCTCGATATCGTTGTTCAGGCCCAGTGACTTGCTGTACTCGCGCCACAGCAGAATCTCGCTCTTGTCAGCGCAGTTGGTGGTGCCCCACAACTCGAGGTAAGGATTGCTCTGCCCCTCAGCCTGGGGAACCACACCGTTGTTTACAACCAGCTGGTTCTTATACTTCTCGGCCACCTCCTCGGCTGCTGCAGCAGCAGTCTCGAAGAAATACTTAGCCTCGTTCTCGATCGAACCAGTGGGGAACTGGTAGCCAGGATTCTTGGCAGCACCGGGCCATCCTGCACCATTGGGCACGAATGGAGTGCCGGCAAAGTTGGTGAGCCATGAACCCATGTAGAGGGCCACGCGGCTCTTGAACAGCTTGGCAGCGTCGGCCGAGATGCGGGTGTGGCGCTTCTCAAAGTCGGGCTTCATGTAAGTGATGGCTGTATCCAGGTTGTTCACGATGAAACGAGCCACCTCGTTACAAGGCTGACGATGGCTGGCAGCCACGAGCACGGCCTCGTTATCGGGCAGAGCCTCGGTCAGGATAGGCAGGTCGCCATACTTCTTCAACAGCTCGAAATAAGCATAGGCACGGAAGAAATAAATCTCGCCCACATACTGACGGATGTTGGTCTCGTTGCCGCTGATGGCATTCTGGGCCAACTTGGCCTTGAGCTCAGCCAGCTGATAGTTCACGTTGCGGATGTTACCCCACGACCAGTCGCCCTCGCTCTGGGCGGTGTGCCACAGATTGGCCGAGAATTTGACGCTTGGTGTGCGGGCTGCCTGAACGTCGGTATTGTTATCGTTAGTGTAGGTTCCGTAGTCCCAACCGCCATGACCAGGCATGATGTCCTGATAAAAACGGTTAGCTACAGCCTGCACCTGATCCTCGCTGGTGTAGAAATTCTCTGGTGTCAGCGATGATGGTGGCTCCTGCTCCAGATAGTCGGTACATGAAGTAACGCCAGCTGCGAGAGCCAATGCTATGAATGATGATTTATAGAGTTTCATAATTTTCCTAATCTTTTTTTTACGTGAATGTTTACCATTAGAATGATACGTTAAGACCGAATGCAAATGTCTTCTGCAAAGGATAGCCGTTGTTCTGATCAACCGAGTTCGACATCAGCTCAGGATCGAACTGGTGAGGCATCTTGGTGATAGTAAACAGGTTCTCGGCCGAAACAAATACACGCAGGTTGCTGATGCCCCAAGGCTGAGTGATCTGGCGTGGCAGGGTGTAACCCAGCTGCAGGTTCTTCAGGCGAACATAAGCACCATTCATCAGGTAGCGTGTCTGGGCCTGCTCGTTCTTGTCGCTGAACTGTACGCGTGGCAACCAGGCATCCTGATTAGCCTGCTGGTAACCGTTCTGTACCGACCAGGTGTTGGCATCGCGATAGTAGTCCTGAACGTCGGTGATACCTACGCTCCACCACTCCCATGAGTTGGTGGTACCGAACAGATACTCCAGACCGCCGCCCCATGAGCCGCCAATCCACCAGTCGCGCTTCATCACGCCCTGGAAGAAGGCGCTGATATCAAAGCCCTTGTAAGCTGCATTCAGGTTCAAACCAACCAGGTAGCGAGGTGTTGAGTTACCAATCACCTTCAGGTCGCCGTGGTCGGCCAGTGTCTGAGCGCCGCGCGAAATCTTGTTGTCGCCGTTCAGGTCGCGGTACATGATGTCACCAGCAGCCCAGTTGCTGCCCAGTGAGCTCTGATCGGCTGTTGCCAGGTGAGCGTTCATCTCCTCGTCGCTCTTAGCGATACCGATGGTCTCGAAGCCCCAGATCTCGTTCATGTAACGACCCTCGATGTAGTTGTTGATCGAACCGGTGGGGTTGTTAGGATAACGGGTAATCTTGGTGCGGGCATCAGAGATGTTGAAGGTAACACCGTAAGAAAGACCGTTCTTGAGCACGTCGCGCCAGCTAATCTGCAACTCCCAACCAGCAGTGCGCAAGTCGGTGTTGTTGGTCACGGGCACACCTGTACCCAGGATGGCAGGCAGCTCAGGAGCGTTACCAACCATATCCTTGGTGTTACGGATATAGTAATCGAAAGTACCAGTCAGTCGGTTGTTGAAAGCACCGAAGTCGAGACCCAGGTCGTAGCTCTCCACCTTCTCCCATGTCAGCAGGGCCGAAACCAGTCCAGGAGCGCTGGTGGTGTTAGGCTTAGCGCCATTCTGCAACCAAGAACCAGCCACCGAGTTGTAGGCGATGGTCTGGTAGGTCTGATACCAGTTATTGATGTTCTGGTTACCCAGCGAACCGTAAGAAGCACGCAGCTTCAGGGTGTTGACAGTACCGGCCAGATTCTCCCAGAACTTCTCGCGGGCGATGTTCCAACCCAGTGATACTGAGGGGAACAGCTTCCACATCTTGTCGCTACGGAAACGTGAGGTACCATCGTAACGCAGGTTAGCCTCGAACAGGTACTTCTCGTCGTAGTTGTAGTTCACACGACCGAAGAAACCGGCTGTCTGCCACTGGTTGCGCGAACCGTTCACATCAGGAACGATAGACTGGCCCGAGTAGCTCAGACCGTTGGTCAGGTCAACCTCCGACTTAGTAGGATCCAGGATACCGTTGCGCTGCAGGCCGAACTGAGTGCGCTTGAGCTGCTCGGTCTGGAAACCGCCCATCACGTGGAAGTTGTGCTTCTCGGCCAGCGACCAAGTGTATTCGGTGTAGGCCTGGAAGTTCAGGTAGTTATCCTTATACTCATCCTCGTGAACATTCGAGTTCTGGTTGTAGATGATAGCCTCGCCAGCCACATTGTGGTTGTAGGTGCGCTGGCTATCCCAGTGGCGGATGGCATTATCTATTTTGTAGTTGAAGTCGATATGAGTAATCCAGTTCTTGATAGGCTCGATCACGAAACCAAGCTGGTGGTTGAGCACGTCGCGCTCCGTACGATCCACACCACCTGTTGCCAAACCCAGAGCTGGTGATGGTGATGAGTACAGATAGCCGTTGCGATCGTAGAGAGGCAGCATAGGCCAACCCTGACGGGCCATATCGTTATACAGGCTTCTGGTGAGGCCAGCTGGACGATGATAGTTGGTGCGGGCAAAACGCATGTTGTAGTTCATGCGAATCCACTTGGCCAGCTCGATGTTCATCTTGGCGGTACCGTTGTAACGCTTGTAACCATCGCTACCCATATTCATGAAACCGCCCTGGTCCAGATAACCGATTGAGGCATAGAAGTTAAACTTTTCGGAACCACCGTTCACGCTGGCGTTGTGCTCCTGCGAGAAGGCTGAGTTGCGGTAAACCACGTCGTACCAATCCACATCGTCGATACCGTAGCCGTAACCGTCGTCCCAAGTCACGCCGTTCTGCGAACCGATAGCGTAAACCAGCTTGCCATCGGCTGTGCGACGGGTGCCAGGACCTACTGGGGTGGCATTGTGATACTCCTTGATGGCTGCCATGCGCTCGGCATCGAAGAATACCGACTGACCCTGATTGGTCTTGGCATCGTTCAACCACGAAGCATAGTCAACCGAGTTCATCATGTGCTTGCCACGAATCAGGTTGCTGAAACGGAAACTGTTGTTATAGTTCACCTTCACCTTGCTGTCCTTGCTACCACTCTTGGTAGTGATCAGAATCACACCGAAAGGTGCACGGCTACCGTAGATAGAAGAGGCAGCAGCATCCTTCAGAACCGAGATGCTCTGGATATCCTGTGGGTTGATGGTGTTCAGGTCGCCCTCCATACCGTCGATCAGGATCAGAGGCGAACCGCTTGAACCCTCACCGATAGTGGCGGTACCACGAACGTTGATGCTGGGTGATGCATCGAGCGAACCGCTGGTTGATGCAATCTGCAGTCCAGGAACAACACCCTGCAAGGCCTGGGCGGCATTTGCTACGGGGCGCTGAGCCAGCTCGTCGCCATCAACAACAGAAACAGCACCCGTCAGATTCACCTTCTTCTGAGTACCGAAACCTACTACTACCACCTCCTGGAGAGCCTTTGAATCCTCCAAAAGGGTTACCTTTACATGCTGACCAGCGACCTTGATAACCTGAGTCTTGTAGCCGATGTAGCTCACTTCGAGCTGATCGCCACGCTGGGCATCGATGGTAAAGTTACCCTCAAAATCGCTGATGGCACCCTTCTGGCTGCCCAGCACCTTGACGGTAGCGCCAATGATGGCCTCGCCAGTCTGGTCAACCACAACACCTTTAACACTTGCAGTTTGCTGAATACCAGTCACTCCACCATACGCCATCGCATAGTTTACTGGCGCACCAGCTAAGAGCAACGCAGCCAAGGCCGATGTTATACACACGCGCCTTGTTGACAATTGATTCATTTTGTACATTTTAATTTTTTGATGAGTTAGTTAATTATTATTGTTAGTAAAAACAAATTGTTCCAAAATTTTTCCGGGCACAAAATTAAGTAATTTTTCTGATATAATGCAAAATTACACCAGAAAAATTACTCAAATTGTTATAATATGTAAAAAAGTCTATTTCAAAAATGGCTGGACGGTCTCATCGGGACCGAGGTAGAATCCGGGCTCCGAAGGCTGGTTGTAGCCCACATTCTGGGCTGCGGTCGAAAGGCGGTAGGGGATATCCTCCATCAGGCAGTTGATGCGATGGGCTGTGGGGATGGGTGATACATAGATGCGCAGTTCGCTGCTGTCGGGGGTGCGGGCCATCACTTCCTCGCGCCAATCGCCTAAGATATCTGCTGCCAGGCATGGATTCGACTTGGTGCCGTTGTTGAACACCACACCCTCGAACTTGGTTACATCCGTGATGGTATGGTGCTGCCAGTCGTACTTGCTCACGGTTTCGTGGTCGAGCAGCTCGCGCAGCAGGTCGCCATCCCACCAGATGCCGAAGTTCACCGACAAGTGGCGGCCGCCCAGTTTCAGATGCTGCTTGTGCTGCGGGTCGTCGGGGTCGTCGGCAGTAAAAATCACCTCGCCCTTGATATTGCGGATGCCATGACTATCGGTGCTCCACATCTCCAAACCAGGATTGGTGGGGTCGATATCTGCTGCCATGCAGCGGCCCACGTCGTTGGTCGATGGTATCTGGAAAATCACCTCGCCAGTGCGGGCATGACGCAGGTCGCTACCATCGCGGCGGTTCTCGTGGCAGTCCCACACCTGCAGCTCGGCCGACTGAGGGTCGAAACACATCAGATGCAGCGCATCGCCATGACCCATGCCGGTGCTATACAGGCCTTGTCCGTCGTGATCCACGGCCATCGAACCGTAGGTAATCTCGTCGCAACCGTCGCCATCCACATCGGCCACACGCAGATTGTGGTTGCCCTGGCCGGCATAGCTGTGCAGCGGTTTGCCATCCTTGCCCACGCCCTCGCTATTGGTGTCGAACACCCAGTGCTGCTTGAGCCGTTTGCCGTCCCAATCCCAGGCTGCCAGCACAGTGCGGGTGTAATAGCCGCGACAGAAGATGGCCGAGGCATGCTTGCCGTCGAGATAGCCCACAGCTGCCAGCATGCGGTCGGAACGGTTGGCATAGTTGTCGCCCCAATCGCTCAGGTTGCCACGCGCTGGCACGTAAGGCTGGCTGTCGAGGACTTTTCCTGTCAGTCCGTCAAACACGGTGATATATTCGTTGCCCGTCAGGATTCGGCCTGTCATTGGGCGACCCTGCCGGTTATACTTGCCCCACTCGCGTTCGGGCTGGGGCTGTTCGGCAGCAGCAGGCGCATGGTGGCGGTAGTCGGCCGTGGCATCGCCTATCACGTGCCCCACCCCATCGCGGGTGCCATCGCTGGTGCGCACCATCAGCTCGGCGCGCCCGTCGCCATCCAAGTCATAAAATATAAAAGGTGTGTAGTGGGCGCCACTGCGGATATTGATACCCAGGTCGATACGCCACAGCAGCGTGCCGTCCAGTCGGTAACAGTCCAGCAGCGTCGGTCCGGTATAGCCGTCGTGCGCATTGTCGTGGGCATTGGTGGGGTCCCACTTCAGCAGTATCTCGTACTGGCCGTCGCCATCCACATCACCCACACTGGCATCGTTGGCGGTATAGCCAAACGGGCGCCCATCGGGGGTTACGCCATCGGCAGGCTTCTGCAGCTTCACGGGCAGATAGCCATCGGGAGCATCGGCAGGCAACTGGCAACTGCCATTCTTGCCGCCACCACGCACCTCGTAGGTGGCACCACCGGGCAGCGGCGCCTCATCCACAAAAAAAGTGCCGCCCTGGCGCATGGGCTCGGTATTGAGTTTCCGGCCGTTGCGATACACATCAAAGGCTTCGCCCACGGCATCGCTGGTGAGTGTGCGCCAGCTGACCACCACCTGACGGCCACTGCGGATGGCCACCACGCCACGGTTCAACTGTTCGCGGTTGATATGCTGCATGTCGTAACGCGGCTGGGCCTGCACAAAAGATGGGGTAACGAAATGTGACGCCATCAGAATCGAGATAATAGTTTTCCTATTCATATCTTGTTTTATTATCTTTTTTGCTGCAAATTTACACCTCATTTATAATGTGCACGCGACTTTTTATCCGAAAAACTATAGATTTGTACGTTTTACATGCACGTTTCTCGGAAATAATCGTTAATTTTGCGCCAAATAACGACTAACAACGATGAACTTCAAACAAACCCTCATACTGTGCCTGCTCAGCATCAGCAGCATGCTATCGGCACAAAACAAGATTCTAACCAACAGTCGCCACATCAGTTCGGCCGACGGATTGCCCAGCAATCAGATATTCGACATGACGCAGGATGCCGACGGCTACATCTGGATGGCTGCCGCCAACGGCCTGTGCCGATACGACGGCTACCACTTTTATAATATCTACAACTTAGGGCCCGAATCCGACCCTATCCACGGCGTGGTGGGCTACGTGTTTCCCGACGACGACAAGCGCCACCTGTGGATGCGCACCAGCACCTATGTGTATTGCTGTTACGACCTGCAGGCGGGAGGCTTTATCGACTTTACCAACAAGGGCGACCATGCACGCACCTATCGCCGATTTATCCGCGGCAAGCAGGGCGTGGTGTGGATGTTCGACGACGAGAGCGGCGTGCGCCGTGTAAAGGGTAACGCCGACGGAACCGTGAGCTGCACCGACTATACCAAGGCTAACGGCGGACTGCCCATCAACCACGTGAACGATGCCTTCGAAGACTCGCAGGCACGGCTCTGGGCCATGACCTCATCGGGCATCACCATCATCGATGCCAAAGGCAAGGCGCGCACCATCGGCAAGGGCATCTTCTTCCGTCGCGGCATACAGATTGGCCGACAGATGCTGGCACTGACCAACACCGGACTGGTTTATACCTTCGATGGGCAGGGTCGCGAATTGCGACGCATACCCATCGCTGCCGACGTGAACAATATCAATATGGTTTCGGCCAGTTTCCAGTGGCACGGCTGCTGGATGATTATGACCAACAACCAGACGATTATGGTGAACCCCAAGCTGGGCACGGCGGCTGCCACCGAGAAGTATCACGTGCGCGGAGGGGCACTGATGGAAGGACTGACCAACGACGACAACTACTTTGTGAGCAACAGCACCGGCATACTCTACGTGTTTCCGGCACAGGGCGACATGCGCGTGCTGAACCTGATGCAAGGCGTGAAATCTACCGTGGAGCGTTTTCGCCGATATAATATCAAGAAAGGTAACGACGGACTCTACTACATCGCCAGCTACGGCAACGGGCTCTTTGTGTACGACATCCAGCACGACCGCCTGCAGCACTACTCGGCCACATCGCCATGGGCCATCGTGGGCAACAGTTATCTGAACAATATCCTTATCGACCGTAGCGGCTGCATCTGGCTGAGCGAGGAATCAACAGGACTCACCTGCATCCTGCCACCCGACAAAACCAATGCCGACTACATCTACCCACAGCCCAACCGCAAAGGCGACTGGAGCAACTTTGTGCGCATGGTGAACTTTACGGGAGGCAGCCGCGTGCTGCTGAGTACACGCGACAACATGCTCTACGAGGTGAACCCCACCACGTGGCAAACCACCACCGTCAGCTCGCTGCCGGCTGCCGTCTATGCCTATTTCAAGGACAGTCGCGGACACCAGTGGATGGGCACTCGCGGCGGTGGACTGTATTTCGATGGCAAACCCATCGACTTCCCATCCACACAGATCTACGACATCACCGAAGACCCCTTAGGGCGCCTGTGGATTGCCACCTGGGGCGACGGACTGTTTGTGGTGCGACTGGAGGCCGACGGACTGCTGAACATCACGCACCTGATGAAGCGCTCGTACAACGAGAGCCTGATTCGTATCATCCGCGCCGACAGCCATCACCGCTACTGGCTGGCCACCAACAACGGCGTTTATCATATCGACATGATGAAGAAATCGCTCACCGACGACGACTTGATCTGTCATAACATCCAGCATGGCGACTTCCCCTTCGACGAGATTTCGTGCCTGATGCCCGACTCGGCAGGCAACATCTGGGTGGGCGGACGCGGCGGCGGACTGCAGAAATGCCGCTACCAGAACGGCAAGTTCAGCATCCAGCAGGGCTACACCACACACGACGGACTGATTACCAACAATATCCTGAGCATCACGTCCGACCGACAAGGCAATGTGTGGGCTGGTACCGACAATGGTATCACCTGCATCCGCAAGGACGGGAAGGTGAACTCGTATCAGTTCGGACATACACTCGAAAGCAACATATACAGCGAAAACAGTACAGCCATGCTGCCCGACGGGCGACTGCTGTTTGGCACCGCCTATGGCATGATGATTCTGGAACCTGAGCGACTGAATGCCAGCACACCCGAAAAAGCCGGACGACCCATCATTACCATGGTGAACATCGACGGCGTGGCTCGCTATCTGACCACCAACGACCGACGACTGGTTCTCGCTCACGACCAGAACTCGATCGAACTGGGATTCTCGAACCTCGACTATGCCGGCATCGCCTCTACCCAGTACCGCTATTACATGGAGGGCATTGAGAACGACTGGCGACAGCTTACCAGCGACAACAGTGCCCGCTACAACGGGTTACCACCAGGCACCTATAAATTCCACCTGAGCTCGCTGAACAAGAACAACCAGTGGAGCGAGGAGTATGTGTTCACAGTGGTGATACGCCAGCCTTGGTACAACACCTGGTGGGCATGGCTCATCTACCTGTTCATCATCGGCGTGCTGTGCTGGTACTTCTACCGTTCATGGCGACGCAACTTCGAGCTCGACCAGCAGATTCGCGTGGAAAAGGAGCTCACCACCTTCCGCCTGAACTTCTTCACCCATATCGCCCACGAGTTCCGCACACCATTGGCCATCATTAGTGGTGCAGCGGATAAGCTTACCCAGAAGGGCAACGACCCGCAAGTGTCGCGCTCGGCCGTGCAGACGGTGCGTAGAGGTACGCTGCGTCTTACCAAACTGGTTAACCAGCTGATGGAGTTCCGCCGTATCAACACGGGTAATCAGCGTTTGGCTGTGGTTGAGGACGACATCATCAAGCTGGCCCGCACCACCTGCGACGAGTTCCGCGAGGTGGCAGCCCGCAAGGATCAGTCGCTTACGTTTACCCCATTCGCCCATCAGCATCGCCTGACCTTCGACCCGCATCTCATCGAGACCATCCTGTACAACCTGCTCTCCAACGCTATCAAATACACCCCACAGGGTGGCAGCATCAGTCTGAAGGCAAAACTAACCAACGATCAGCAGCAACTGCAGCTGATTGTTGAGGATAGCGGTCCTGGCATCAGCGACTTGCAGATACCACAACTCTACCAGCCCTTTATGCACGGCTATGTATCGCAAGGTGGTATGGGTATCGGCTTGTACACCGCTTATCAGTCGGCCTTGCTCCATAAAGGTCGTTTAGCCTACGAACGTATCTCTGCCGAAGGAGGTTCGCGTTTCATCGTTACCATCCCCGCCACCGCCGATGTGTATAGTGCCGACGACTATGCTGGCGCCACCGCTGTGAATACCCAATACGAGCCAGAACCTACGCCCGACCATATCCGCGAGTTAGCTCCCGTGGCCTTTAACGAGAACTATACCGTGGCTATCATTGAGGACGATCCCGATATGCTCGACCAGATTCGTGAGAGTGTGGGCCGCTATTTCCGTACCATCAGCTACACCGAGGGACAGAAGGCGCTGAGCGATATCGGCACTCAGCAACCAAGTCTGATACTGTGCGATGTGATGCTGCCCGACGTAAACGGCTTTGAGATTGTGCGCCAACTGCGTGCTGCCGAAACTACCCAGAACATCCCCATTATTATGCTTACAGCCCTGGATGGCGACGACCAGCTGCTACGTGGTTACAAGGCTGGTGCCGACGACTATATGGTAAAGCCCTGTAACTTTGAATTGCTGGTACTGCGCATCACCCAATTAATTAAGTGGTATAGTCGTATACAGCCTACAGATGAAAACTCAATGGTCAATGGTCAATCGTCAATGGTCAATGTCAAAGTCCCCATCATCACCGACGAGGCCGACCAGCGTTTCCGTGAAAAAATGGAAACCATCGTGGCCCAGCGTTTAGGCGATGCCGACTTTAATGTGGATACCCTCGCCTCACTCTTAAAAATGGGACGCACCAAGTTCTATGGTAAGATGAAGGAGTTTACAGGTATGTCGCCCAACAGCTATCTGCAGAACGAGCGACTGAAACGTGCCGCCGAACTGCTTATCGAAGGCGATTTGAACGTAACCGAAGTGAGCTACAAAGTAGGTTTCCAATCACCCACCTACTTCTACAAGTGCTTCAAAGAAAAGTACGGCGTACCCCCCAGCAAATTCGGTAAGGGCGAAAAGTAACTTTTCGCCTTCCAAAAAGCTTCTTTCCAAATAAACAGCAGTTAGTATTCACATATCAAAAAGCTACTTTTTGCAAATAAAATAAGAAACCGCCCCAACGAGTCGCTTCTCGCGGGGCGGTTTTCAAATAAAACAACTAACCTTAACTGCTAACATTTAATATGTATGAATCAAATTATGCAGTCGATATTATTTATAACCCTCGTTCTGCCAAGCCTTCTTTTCGGCATCGCTCAGGTTGCTACCATCCTCGTTCTGCAGAGTATCGATGAACTTCTGAGGAATAGGACGATACATGTGGTAATCCTTTACGTTAGGAGCAGCCTCGGGGTTGAAAGCCTTAGCACGCTTAACCAGCAATCCTGTACGAGCCAGCTCATCCCAACGGTTCCACTCACCTAACAGCTCACGTGTACGCTCGTTGAATACAAAGTTAAGCATACGGTCGTAGTCGCTTGTTGCACCAATCTCCTTCAGGATAGCCTCATCCTCGGCAGGCAGCTGAGTGTAGCTCTTAATCTGCAGATCAGAAGGATCGGTAGTCTTGGCAATACCTGTTGAGAGATAATAGGTGTTGGTGTGAGTCATTGAGAAAGCATAAGCCTCGGCACAGGTAATCTGCTTACCACTCTTATCCTTATTTTTCTTTGGTGTGATGTTGGCAGCTGTAGAGTTATCGGTCATACCACCATCGTTCTTCAGGAATGCCATCGAACCATCGGTATAGTAGCTACGATCCTCACCCTTCTTCCACTGACCACGGGCACGGAGCACGTTTACAGTGTTGATGGCATCCTGGTAGTTACCCATACGTACCTGGCACTCGGCCTTTACCAAATAGGTTTCACCTGTACGAGCCATGATTACATCGCGGTGAGCATCACCCTTCTCAGCGGTACGGCTACCATCGGCAGTCTTGTTGATACCGCAGAATACGTTCGAGGCTGAGGGGTTACCAGTATAGGTATTGAGCACGTACTTACCATCCTGGAAGGTAACGAAGGCATTGGGTACCCACTTACCAGTAAGAGGATTAACAAAGTTGTGTACATCGCCACCACGACCGAATGTTCCATAAGGATTACCATCGAAACGAGTGTCGCTCTTCTTGTTCAGGATGAAGATGATACCCTCATCGCCCAGATCGGGCACCTGATCGGCTGTGATACCATTGGTAGCAATCACGTCAGCGTCCTTCTTAGCTGCATGGTTCAAACCATAAACAGTCTTAAAGGTCTTCCACATACGGGCATCGTTCACATTGTCGTAAACAGAGTAAGCATACTCGGTAGGACGACAACGCTGGAAGTCCATACCACCGATGTACTGACCACGCTGAACCCAACCACCTGAGAAGTTAGAGAACTGAGGATCGAAGTAGTTATAGGTACGGTTACCGAAACGTCCCTGAGTAGTCTTATCCTCATTGTGCTCGGCAGCCATCAGGATTTCTGACAGACCCTCGTTAGGACAGTCAACACCAGTCCACTTAGCATACAGATCCCAGTAGTCGGGAGCCAGAGGACATGCTGCAATCACCTCGTCGCAGAGAGAGATGGCACGATTCAAATCGGCTGCCTTGTCGTACTTTGAAGCCCAAGAAGCGCAACGCTCACTCTGACGATACAACAGGGCCTTAGCCAGGAAGTGGGCTGCTGTGTACTTGGTCCAAGTACCATTACCACGCCACTTATCCTTTGGCAGCATCTTATAAGCATTCTCGAAATCCTCAATAATCAGGTTCAGAGTTTCCTCCTCGGTAGCACGTGTAAAATGCTTCTTTACATTACCATTGGCAGGCTCGGTCTCAAGAACTACGCCACCATACTGGCAGAACAAACGATAGTAGTTGTAACCACGCAGGAAGTGAGCCTCGCCAAGAGCCTTATTACGCGAATCCTCCTTAGTTACGTTATCGGCCTTGCTGATAATCAGGTTGGCAGTAGAGATACCATAGTACATCTGATCCCAAAGAGCAGATACAGCAGGACAGTTCTTATTAGCTGCACCTAAAGCAGTAGTACAGTCCTGAGGATTCAAACGGTTATCATAAGTGTTCCAGCACTCAGAAGTAAGGTCAGCACCATTGGTAAACTCGTCGCAACCATAAATGGTGATACCGTAAGCCCACTCGTAACCAAAGTGCCAACGGATATTTGAATAGAGTCCAGCAGCCATTTTCAAGGCACCAGCCTCGTCTTCCAGCAGTGCATCCGAATAAAGGTGTCCAGCATCCTCATCCAGGAAGCTATCACCACATGAAGTTGTACCCAGAAGGGTAAGCATCGACAGCGCACCGCAAACTATTTTGCTATTGATATATTTCATAATTGTAATGTCTTAATGTTAGTGATTAGAAATCAACCTGCACACCAGCAGTTACACCACGGTTGAAGTAGGTTTTGCCGGTATCGAGATCCATAAAGTCGATTGAAGAGTAAAGCATACCAAGGTTGCGGCCCTGAACATAGAGCTTCAAGCCGTTCAAACCAATGCTCTTCAGCATCTTCTTATTGAAGTTATAACCCAGAGAGAGGTTGCGGATCTTGATGAACGATGCATCCTTGAATCCGAGCAGACCAGAATATGGGTCACCACCAGCCTGGCTATAAACAGGCTTCTGCCACTCAGCGCCAGTATTGTTTGGTGTCCAGTAGCTGATTTCACGCTGCTGATACATACCCAGCTGACCCTCGCCACCAGTGCTAACCATGTACTTGAAACGACCCTGCAGATCAAGTGTGAGCTCAAAGCCCTTCCAGCTGATGCTGTTGCTCCAACCAGCGGTAAAGCGTGGGTTGCGGTTGCCTAAGATAACACGATCTTCAGCATTGATCTTGTAGTCGCCATTCTGGTCAACAGGACGAACGCTACCTGCAGTAAACTTCTCACCGTTCTCGTTAAACTTAGCCATCTCAGCGGCGTCGCTCTCCTGCCAGAGACCATTGGCGGCGTATCCCCAGTAGATATTGATTGACTCGCCAATGAACCAGGCATTACTCAAATCGTCTTCCTTACCATTTGCCAGCTCAACAATCTCATCCTTCTGCCAAGCCAGATTCAGGTTAGAGTTCCAGGTAAAGTCCTTAGTCATTACAGGGATAGTGTTCAAAGTAAGTTCGATACCCTTATTCTTTGTCTTACCCACGTTGGTCTTCATTGAAGGATAACCAGAGAGTGAAGGAATACTCATATCGAGAATCAGATCGTTTGTACGAGAGGTGTACAAATCGATAGTACCACCAATGCGGCCCTTCAGGAAGCTGAAGTCGATACCCAGGTTCCACTGAGTGGTCTTCTCCCATCCAAGGTTCTTGTTAGGCATCTGAACCTGACTGCTTGAATAATAAGGCTCATTAGTAACCAGAATCTGAGAGTTTCCTGTGCTGAATGGCTGCCAGTAAGAGTTAATGATACCCAGTGTTCCATAAGGCGAAACGGCTGCGTTACCTGTAACACCCACACCGAAACGTACCTTCAACTGGTCAACCCATGTAACGTTCTTCATGAACTCCTCCTGCTCCATGCGCCATCCAAGGGCCATTGATGGGAAGAAATCCCACTTCTTACCCTCGGCCAGCACCGAAGCACCATCCCAACGGGCTGAAGCTGTGAGCAGATAACGATCCATGAACGAGTAGTTAACACGTGCCATATAAGAAACCAACTGATGACCTGTATAGCCCGAACCGATACCTACCTTATACTTAGTGTCAGTTACATCAACAGCACCCATATTGTTCCAAAGGAACGAAGGAATGGGCACATTCTCCTCGCTGATGCTGCTACTCTCTTGAGTATACTTCGAAGCACTCTGCAACAAAGTAACGCCAACATTATGCTCACCAAATGTACGGTTGTACATCAGCATATTATCCAATGTCCAAGCCAACTGCTGACCATCACTACGGCTTACGGTGTTGTTACCACCGGCACGGCTGATAGAGTTAGCATCCAGGAAGTTACCATTACGATAGTAACGGAACTCAGGGCCGAACTGTGTCTTCCACATCAAACCCTGCAGAGGCTCGTAAATCTGCCCGAAGTCAATCTGAGCATAGAAGCTACCCAACAGACGGAAGTTCTTACGCTCATCAGTACTCTTGGTCCACTCATCAATAATAGAATAGGTATTAGTGGTCGAACCACCAGGCTGTGTAATCAGGTTGCCATCCTCATCGTAAGGCAAAGTGTAGCGCAGGATAGCCTTAGCAGCACCGTACAGGTCGGTAGGACCAGAGCTGGTACCATAAGCCTTAGAGTAACCATACTGCTGAACGCCATACGAAGCATTGAACGAACCACCGGCCTTAAACCACTTGTTACCCTTTATATCGGCACTGGCCGAGAAGTTGTAACGCTCATAGGTTTGTCCCTTCTGGGTACCCTCGTTACGCAGATAACCGAACGATACAAAGCCTGTCAGATTCTTCGAACCACCACGTGCACTGATGGTGTGCTCCTGGGTAAGACCTGTCTGGGTTACAAACTTGGTCCAGTCGGTATCGGTAACCTTCGAAGCGTCCCATGTGCCGCTGGCCCAACCCTTCATCACGTTGGCCAGAGCGGTTTCATCACCACCAAAGAAATTCTTATCCTGCTCCATGGTAGGCTGATCGCCAGGTGTGTACTTATCGGGACTCATATTATAGTAAGCCCAACGACGCCATGTGATATAATCGCTGGCGCTCATAGCAGGACTCTTATCTACAATCTTCTCGAAAGTGAGCGATCCGTTATAGCTAACCTGCATCTTACCTTCCTGTCCACGCTTGGTTGTTACCAGAACAACACCGTTGGCACCACGGCTACCATAGATAGCGGTAGAAGAAGCGTCCTTCAGAATGTCGATTGCCTCGATATCACGAGGGTTCAGAGCATCGAGACTGAATGACATCAAGGGCACACCGTCAACAACGTAAAGTGGACCTCTTTCTGCAGAGATAGAACGCTGACCACGGATAGCAATGCTACCAACGGTACCTGGGCGCTCGCTGGTGGTGATATCTACACCGGCAGCCTTACCCTGCAGAGCTTCGAATGCATTGTTAACAGGCTTAGCGTTCAGCTCTTTCTCGCCTACACGTGTGAGCGCACCTGTTACATCGCTCTTACGCTGAACACCATAACCTACTACTACCACCTCGTCGAGCAACTGCTTATCCTCCTCGAGGGTAATCTTAATGTCGCTCTTACCTGCAAGCGAGATAGTTTGTGAACGATAACCTACATAGCTGATAACAAGGTTACCTTTTGCGGGAGCGTTAGCAACTGTGAACTTACCGTCGAAATCGGTAACGGTACCATTGCTGGTTCCCTTAACAACGACACTTGCGCCGATGATGGGCTCGCCCATAGCATCGACTACAGTACCGGTTACTTTGTTCTGAGCGAATGCGCCAATAGCAAACACCGCAAACAGAACTGTGAACATCAACCTCTGGAGCATGCTCCAGCTGTTGTTCAGACTTGATTGACCAATGTCCTTCATACTGTGTTAATTTTTTGAATTTATAGTTTTAAATAAAAATTTGGTTTTGCTGCAAAAGTAGATGTTTTCGCCTATTTTACATATTACAAAATCGTTCGTTTACTATCATTATTGTACAAACCGTACATTTTTAATTGCCATCGGGCTTTGTAAGATTGGTGTTTCCCGAAGGATACCACACAAAAGCCTCAGCATTATCTGGATGCTTTGGATCGTAATCCAGCCAATCTGTACGCAGACATTCAGCTAATGGCGAGTGTATTTGTTTCAGTCCCATCACAATACACTTAGCCACCTGCCAGGCACCAAAGGGATTAAAATGGGTATTATCGGCCAAAGCCTCGGGCTGATTGGCAAAGGTGTTAGCTGGATAGTGTACCAGCGCTTTCTTTGAGCCCTCAAAGCCTAACGTTTCGTACAGAGTGGTAGTCATACCGTTCAGTTCAATCACTGGCACGTTCTCTCTACGAGCCACCGTACGCATAGCCTCAGGATACTCGCCATGGGTGTTACGCAATGTTTTCTGGTCGGCCTCGAAGAATCTACGGGCTGTAGGAGTTACAAAGATGATATTACCACCTTTGGCACGCACGCGATCCACAAATATCTTCAGATTACGTGTGTAGCTGTACCAGGCACCATCGCCTGCCTTCTTCTCCTTCTCGTCGTTATGCCCAAACTCACATATCACATAGTCGCCCTTGTGCAGCTGGGTAAGAATCTTATCCAAACGCAACTGTGCCAGGAAGGTAGTAGCCGAGAGTCCGCTTTCGGCATAGTTGGCTATCACCACCTTATCGTTAAACCAACGTGTAATCATCTGTCCCCACGAAGCCCAGGGCTCCTGCTCCTGATCAACTACAGTACTGTTACCACACAGAAATACCGTAGTAGCTGTGGTATCGGGCTCGATAGTAATGCGCTTTACAGCAGGAGCCGGACCACAGAACTGCAAGTTCAGGGCATCGTCCCAGTTCTTGTAAGTCAGTTCACGAGGCTTCAGTTTCACATTTGTAGTAGCATCAATCTTTGGCTCGTGCTTGTTTACCACAAAGCTTACAGTTTGGTATTTGCCCTTCTTGGTGCTGATAACATCGGTATAATGTCTACGACTCTCGGCACGAACCACCGTTTGGGCAGCACGTTTCTTCGAACCAAGCGTAACAGTAACACGATAATTGCCATCGGGTACACGGACCGAAAAATCGATTGGAGCAACACCCTCTTTATATAATAAGGTGTCGATGGTTTGTGCATGTAGGCACAATGTGGCAACCATAGCCACAGTTAAACTTATTAGTCTTTTCATCTTGAGTTATTAATTAGCTGGTGCAAAAGTACAGCCTTTATTACTGTCATACGGCTGATTATTGTCCGTAAACTATCAAACTTGTACAAATTTGCTAATTTCAGAACGAACGTATATGTATCAACACCTTACATTTGCCTACTTTTGCAGCAGAAAACTAAAAACGAACAAAAAAGATGAATACAAATCGCATCACCGCATTAGTATTACCACTATGCATGGCAACGGGCATGTGGGCTCAACCTAGAGCAGTACAATCGCTGAACATGGGTTGGGAGTTTGCTCGCGACTCGTTGTTCACCAACGCTCGTCAGGTAGATGTACCTCACGACTTTCAGATTGAACAGCCTTGGGTTGCTCCGAGTGCCGACGAACGTGGCGACAACACCGATGTAGCAGCCAACATAAAAAGCCGTCTCTCAGCCCGAGGCTTTAAGGAGATGGGTGCAGGATGGTACAAGAAGACGGTCACATCGGCGGTCCGTCAGGGCCGACGTATGTTACTCGACTTCGAGGGCATTATGTACGTAGGCGATGTATGGCTGAACGGTGTGCATATAGGTGGTACCGATTATGGTTATGTAGGTTTTGAGATAGATGTAACCAAGTTGTGGCGCTACGGCGAAGATAACGAGATTATCGTTAAGGCGCATACCATGACCGAAAAGAACTCACGTTGGTACACTGGTGGCGGTTTGTTCCGCAACGTATCGCTGATTGATACCCCAGCCGATTTGTACTTCGAGCGCCATCCGTTGTACATCACCACACGCGAAAATAAGTACATAAATGTATCGGCCGATTTTACAAATCGCACTAAGAACCGTCAAACAGTTATGAAGGTAAGTATTTACGACCCTCAGGGAAAACTGGTAACTGAACAGACGGCTAAACGTGGCAGCAACCCACAAACACGTACACTCACGATACAGGCACCCGAGATTGAGATTCCCAATGCACAGCTTTGGGATACCGAGCACCCTGCCCTGTATAAAGCAGTGTGCCAGTTGCTGTATGCCGACGGTACCGTAGCTGATGAGGTAAGCGAACAGTTCGGTATCCGCACCATCGAGTACGGTCCCGACTTCGGTCTGAAACTCAACGGCAAGAAGATATTGCTTAAAGGCTATGCCAACCATCACACGTTAGGAGCTTTAGGTGCTGCCGCCTACCCGCGCGCCATCGAGAAGCGCCTACAGCTCATGAAGCAGTTCGGCATTAACCACATACGCACATCACACAATCCCTATAGTCGCGATTTCATCCGTCTGTGCGACAAATACGGCATATTGGTGGTTGATGAGCTGTACGACAAGTGGACCCAGCAGCATACAGGCGGACGTGTGCCGTTTATGAACCATTGGGCACAGGATGTTACCGAATGGATCAAACGCGACCGCAACTCACCCAGCGTAGTGATGTGGAGCTTAGGCAACGAGCTGCAGCAGGACCCCAACCAGCCGTTTAACGACTTTGGTGTAACATGCTACCAGATGATGCGCCCCGTAGTGAACCGCTACGACTCAACACGTAAGGTTACCGTAGCCATGCACCCACGCTACCGTAACTGGGAGACCGACTCGCTGCCCTGCGATTTGGCCATGCATACCGATATACAGGCTTATAATTATAGGTATATGTACTTCCCTGGAGATGGTCGCCGTTTCCCTTGGATGACCTTCTACCAAAGCGAGGCCAGCACCAACAAGATGGGCCCCAACTGGTTTGAGATGGATCTGAACAAGGTGATAGGTCTGGCCTACTGGGGTGCTATCGATTACTTAGGCGAGAGTCAGGGATGGCCAGCCAAAGGTTGGGCACAAGGTGTGTTCGATCTTTCGTTAGAGCCAAAGCCCAAAGCTTACTTTATGAAGAGCTTCCTGACAGATACCCCAATGGTACACATCGCCATCATCGAGGACGCCAAAGCCAACATTGAGTGGAACGGCATACAGACAGGTAACGATATCCAGTCAGAAAACTGGAACCGCACAGCAGGAACCAAAGTAAACCTCGTTACCTATACCAATGGCGACGAAGTTGAATTGTTGCTGAACGGTAAGAGTCTTGGCAAACAGCCCAACTCCACCAACCCCGAAAAGCGCAATCGCATCATGTGGAAAGGCATCACCTATCAGGCAGGCAAGTTAGAAGCCGTAGCCTACCAGAATGGTAAGGTAATAGCCCGCCACACGCTCGCAACTACAGGTAAGGCTGTTAAACTACAGGTCATCCCTGATAACACCAACTGGCAGGCTGATGGCGAGGATTTGCAGCATGTACGCATCATCGCCGTAGATAGCAAAGGGCGCCGTGTGCCCGATGCCAGCAACGAACTTAAGTTTGAGGTTGAAGGCGATGCACGCATTGTAGCCGTAACCAATGGCGATATTACAAGCGATGAACTCAACGTTACCAACCATCGCCATCTGTGGCACGGTTCAGCTATGGTCATCCTGCGTGCAGGCTGCAAGCCATCAAAGGTAACGCTGAAGACATCGGCCAACGGGTTTAAGACTGTTATCAACAAGTTTGAAACTAAATAAACTACATAATAATGAAGAAATCTATTATTGCACTCGTAGCCTTCGTGGGACTCACAACCACAGCTACCGCACAGAACAATGTGTTAGAATCAGCACAGAAAACTAACAATTACTTCATGATGAAGTATAGTGACCCTACCCTTCCCACCAACGTGAAGAAGGTACGTCCATCATCACTCTGGACACGCGCCGTGTATTACGAGGGACTGATGGCCCTGAACGCCATCGACCCACAGCAGCGCTACATCGACTACGCCACAACCTGGGCCGACTTCCATAAGTGGACCCCACGCAACGGCGTGAACACCCTCGATGCCGACGACCAGTGCTGCGGTCAGACCTACGTAGAGCTGGCAGCCCTGAAAGGTGGTGATCAGAAAGCGCTCTTAGCTAACGTCATAGCCAATCTGGATCACCAGATGGTAACTCCTAATTCAAAGAAGCAGACTTCTACTCCAAAGGCCAAGACCAACGTCAACTCGCTTTATGGCTGGTGGACCTGGATTGATGCCATACAGATGGCTATGCCGCTTTATATGCAGATTGCAAACGTTACAGGCGAACAGAAATACCGCGACCACGCCATGCAGATGTATCGTTGGACACGTAACGAGTGTGGTAGTGGCTTGTTCAATACCAAGGATGGCTTGTGGTGGCGTGATGCCGACTACGTACCACCTTACAAGGAAAAGGATGGTAAGGACTGCTACTGGAGTCGTGGTAATGGTTGGGTATATGCCGCCATTGTACGCTGCATGAACCAGCTGAGTCCTAAGAGTAAGGAATATAAGGAGCTGAAGAAGGACTTCCTGCTGATGAGCAAAGGCTTGCTCAGCTGTCAGCACGAGGATGGTTTCTGGCACGCCAGCTTAGTAAGCGATGCCGACTATCCCACACCCGAGATGACAGGTACCGCCCTGTTCCTTTACGGAATGGCATGGGGCATCCAGCAGGGATTGCTCAAAGATAAGATCTATCGCCCAGCATGCGATAAAGCCTGGCAGGCACTCGCATCGTGCGTACACAACGATGGTTTCTTAGGCTGGAACCAGGGCACAGGTAAGGAGCCCTCAGCCGGTCAGCCTGTTACCTTTGATAGCGTGCCCGACTTTGAGGACTACGGCACAGGCTGTTTCCTGCTTGGCGCCAGCGAATATTACAAACTTAGCAGATAATGAGGAAATTCTTAACCATAATATGCGCGGCGTGCTGCTATGCCTCGGCTACCTTTGCCCAGGCATGGCCGCAGCCCAAACCCGAAGCTAAACCCGGCACCCGTTGGTGGTGGCTGGGTTCTGCCGTTAATGAGAGCGACCTGCAGTGGAACCTCCAAGAGTATGCCCGTGCAGGTATTGGCGCTGTAGAGATAACGCCTATCTATGGTGTAAAGGGCAACGATGCAAACAACATCGCTTACCTCTCACCAAAATGGATGCAGGCCCTGAAATCGGTACAGGATATTGCCCGTCCGTTAGGTATCCAGGTTGACATGAACTGTGGTACAGGCTGGCCCTTTGGCGGTCCGCACATCTCATTAGATCAGGCTGCCTGTCGAGCCATTATCAAGGATACCATCATCAACGGCAAGCACCAGTACGAGGTTGAGATTGGTCGCACCAAGCAGCAAGTAAAGCGTGCTGCTCCTGGTGGCGAAGGCTTTGTAGTGGATCATTTCGACCGCAACGCCGTAGCACATTATCTGGATCGCTTTGAGCAGGCGTTTGCCACATCGGGCGTACCCTACCCTCACACGTTCTTTAACGACAGCTACGAGGTGTATAAGGCCGATTGGACCCCTTCCCTGTTCGATGAGTTCCAGAAGCGTCGTGGCTACGACCTGCGTACCAAACTACCCGAACTGTTAGGCAAGGTAGATGATGGCAACCAGACACTGGCCGACTATCGCGAAACACTCAGCGACATGTTGCTCGAGAACTTCACCCAACAGTGGGTGTCGTGGGCACATAAGCATGGCGTTAAAGTGCGCAATCAGGCTCACGGCTCACCTGCCAACCTGCTCGACCTTTATGCCGCAGTAGATATCCCTGAGATCGAAGGATTCGGTCTTTCTGAGTTCGGCATCCGCGGCTTACGTACCGATCCTGGAAAAACGCGCAAGAACGATAGCGATGTATCGATGCTCAAATACGCCTCATCGGCTGCTCACGTTACAGGTAAGCCCTTCACCTCCAGCGAAACGTTTACCTGGCTCACCGAGCATTTTCGCACGTCGCTCTCACAGATGAAGCCAGATCTCGACCTGATGTTCACCTGCGGTGTAAACCACGTGTATTTCCACGGTTCGTGCTACACCCCACAGAACGATGCCTGGCCAGGATGGAAGTTCTATGCTTCGGTAGATATGAGTCCAACCAACTCTATCTGGCACGATGCACCTTACCTCATGAAGTATATCGAGCGTTGCCAGAGCTTCCTGCAGTTAGGAGAGCCCGATAACGACTTTCTGGTATATCTGCCCGTACGCGACATGTGGCATCAGCGCGATAACAACAACACGCTACTCATGCAGTTCGATATCCACTCAATGGCCAAGAAAGCGCCCCAGTTTATCCGCAGCATTCTGACAATTGACAGTTTAGGTTACGATTGCGACTATATAAGCGACCGTCAGTTAGCTAAGGTACGCATTGAGGATGGCAAGTTAGTAACCGAGGGTGGCACCCGCTATAAGGCACTTATCATTCCCAGCGGCACCACTATCGATGCCTCGCTGCAAGCACAGATTAACCGCTTGCACGCCTACGTGATCCGTGGCGAGCAGGCTACCGATATGGCCAAGTTTGCCAAGGCCGAACAACTGAAGACCACCTACGGTCTGCGCGCCATCCGTCGCCATACAGCTGATGGCTGGCACTACTTCGTGGTGAACCTTACGCCAAAGGATATCAAAGGCGATGTAACGTTAGCAGTTCCCTTCGAGAGTGCAACGTGGTTCAACCCCATGAACGGCGACATACAGCCAGCCTCAGTACGTAACGGCAAGTTGCACATCGACCTCAAATCAGGCGAGAGCCGCATTCTGCAGACATCAAGCCAGCCTGCTGCATCTATGGCTACCGAAACAGCCCAGACCGAAGAGATACCCCTTCAAGGTCCTTGGACCCTATCGTTCACCAACGAAGCCCCACGTGTTGATGGCACGTTTAAGCTCGATACCCTGCAAACATGGGAGTCGCTGAGCGATAGTGCAGCCGTTACCATGGGAACAGGCGTTTACACCACCACCGTTAAGCTCACAGCCAAGCAAGCCAAACAGCATTGGCAGATTGACTTAGGCGATGTACGCGAATCGGCCCGAGTGTATATCAACGGTCAGTTTATAGGTTGTGCCTGGGCAGTGCCCTTCATTCTGGATTGTGGCAACACCCTGCACAAGGGTAAGAACCTGATACGTATCGAGGTTACCAACCTGCCCGCCAATCGCATTGCCGATTTGGACCGCAAGGGCGTACAGTGGCGCAAATTCAACGAGATAAACGTAGTAGATATTAACTACAAAAAAGCCACCTACGCCGATTGGCAGCCCGTACCAAGCGGATTGAACTCGAGCGTTAAACTAAAAACAAAGGTCATCTCGCAATGAGATGACCTTTATTTATTTTATAATTACCTTTTTACCTTGATGGATATATATGCCCTTTGACGGATTCTTGGTACGATGGCCGTTCAAAGAGTGATAAACATCGCTTGATGACGGTTTACCCGATGTAACAGATTTTATCCCTGTCGACTCCTTATTCCAAGTATAGGCAGCCTCGTACGAATGCTCCATCACTTCGCTCAAATCGCTGGCTGTAGCCTCTACGGTTGTATTTGTGAAGGTCTTGGTAAAGGTGCAGCCATTGATAAACTTGATGTCCTTGCAGAAGAACAGGCGTACACCATTACGATGTGATATCTTGACGTTATCAAAGGTTACATCGTAAACGTAACTCTCAGGACGTCCGTAAATCATAATGCCGTTGTAGTTCTTTTCGTTACTTTTCTTGGTGTTATAGCCGGTAACCGTTACATTCTGAATCAGAATGTTATGATATTCGGGTGTGGTGCTAATTTTCGTCTCTGGCGAAGCAGCGGCTTCTTCAGGACTGTCGGGCACCTTATCGTACCAAGCAGTAATCTGGATAGGTGTGGCTACGTTCTGCATGGCGCAGTTACGGAAGATGATATCGTGAACATCGCCACTACGGTCGGTATTCGACTTGAGACGGAAACCACAGTCGGTACCGTCGAACGTCAAATTCTCGTATATGATATGGTGCATATTCTTGGTATAGCTGCCTAACGAGGCGCCGTGTCCGGCCTTGAAATCGCAGTTCCATACGTGGATATACTGGGCATCGGAATCGGTCACTACATTGTCATCACCTGTATCAATGGTGCAGTTGTAGATGTTGCAGTATTGGGTCCAGATGGGGATACCATCGGTATTGTGCGAGGGATCGCTGGCCGATGATGCTGGGGCATAGATATGTACATCGTGCACCGTGTTATGGGCGCCTTTGCCCGACTGCCCTAAGGTGAGATTGGTGCCTGGCGCATTCTGCAGACGGAAATGGCGGAACAGATGACGCTCACCCTGATAGAAGCGGATGATAGAGCCGCGCTGCAAACCCGACTCCTTGGCCTCGACGGCATCCCACCAGGGACCGCCCTGACCCTCAATGACAGAAGTCTCGGCACTCTCGCCCTCGATGACGATATCCGTCGCTCCTTTTTTATCGGTGATATAAGGTGTCTTGGTGGTGTGGTCGGGCTGGTCGGCATAAGCCAGCAATTTGAGGGTAGCACCGGCACAGAGATGCAGCACCGTGTGCGAACCGATGGTGATACGACCGAAGAGCCACTCGCCGGCAGGCACGATCACCATGCCGCCGCCAGCCTGGTGGGCAGCGTCGAGTGCGGCCTGGATGGCAGCGGTGTTGTCCGTCGAGGTAGTGGCAGCACCAAAATCTGTGATATCAAACGTGTTGGCTGCCGTGAACGCAGGCAGCCCCTGTGGCAGCTCTACCGCTTTCCAGCCCTGCGGCGTGTTCTGCGCCTCGGCTTCCGCCTGCATGCTGAAACTCACATCGGCATGGGCTGTCTGTGTGGCAGCAAGCAGCATGATTGCTGTGATATAGTTTCTAATTCTCATTCCTAAATAGCTTTTTATTTTTGAAAGGGCGAACGCTATGATAGCATTCGCCCCTTAATGATACTGTTTCTGTTGCGACTATTATGGCAACCAGCGTGGGTCGCCAACCTTAGCCTTGATTGCGTCAGAGTTTGTTAATGTATAGTCGCCAGGCATCAGACTTCCTGCAGGATTTGGATCCTTGAAGGTCTTCTTGGTCTCTGTGCCCAACTTCGTACCATCGAGCGGATTGACAGGTGTGCCGTCAGCCTCGCTGATAGCCCATTCCAGATCGCTGGTGAAGAATACATTGTCCGTAGTAGGAACTACAGTACCTGTCCATCCCTTGATGCCAGACTGTGGCTTGGTGTGAACCTCACCGCATGAGCCATAGATAGAGTTCTTGATATTGATACCACCAGCCCAGGTCTTCTCTTGCAGTTCGATACAGCCACGGCTGTTGCCAGAGAAGTAAACGAATGTGCAGTGGTCGATATCTACACTACCGCAGGCGATATTCTTGCTCTTGGTGTTGACAAACAGACGAACGCAGTTAGCAAATGTAGAGTTGGTCACCTTGATGTTCTTGATGGCAGCTCCGTTGTTATCAACGTTGGTAATGCCATATCCACCGATGTACTCAAAGATACAATCGTCGGCAATGAAGTTTTCAACCTCGTTAGTGCTGCGTACGCGGAGCACACCACGCTTGTAGCGGACGTTGCAGGATTTCAACGATACGGTACCAATCTTAGCACTGCTACTGGGGTTGAAGAGATATGTGCCACCGTAGTTGCTACTTGTCTTTAGCTTGGTCTCGTCATCGGTGAAGTCAATCTTCTCGAAGTATATACCACCCAGCTCTACACCATTGGCAAGGTCGAAGTTGCCTGTTACGTGCCAAACAGCATAGCCTTTCAGACTGAGACCTGTCACAAACTTGATGTTACCTGTTGTAGAAGGCAGTTTGACAGTCTCCAAGCGATAGTCCATGCCACCCTGCATGACGATGGTGATATCCTGATTAGGATAGAGCTGAACCAGTGAGTCGATGTTGTTTGTGCTCACCCACTTCAAGCTCTCCTTTTCGTCCAGGGTACGCAGGTCAACCACGGTGCCTTCGTAAGTCTCTTCGGCAGTAGTAGTAATGCGTTTCTTACCCTGATAGGTGCCGTTGGCCCAAGCCTCCACCTTGTAGGTGGTCTTTGGCTCCATGCCGCCCACAATCTTCTGACCTGCAGCATTGTCGGCCTCTGTTACGTCATACTCGGCTACTATGACATCGTCGGCATCCGTCTTGATAACGATCTTGTCGTAGCTGACACCCACCGGCCAGCTGATACGTGCCTGAATATCGATGATGTCGGTAGTGGCAGGTGTTATGAGCTTGGTAGGATAGTCGGGGGTAGTGGTTGTGATAGAGTACTCTTTAGATGAGAGGCCAGAGCTGGTATTGGTTGCACTGATGTAGATAAAGTACTCTTTGTCGTACTCCAGTCCAGTGAACGAGCAATTCAGCTCAGAGGTGGTCACTGTCTTTTCAGCGACACTGCCATCTACAGGCACTACTCTAACCGTGTACTGGTCAGCATCGGTATAGTTGTCCCATTTCACATTCATGTAGGGAACGTCGTTGTCGTCCAGACCTAGCTCTACATTATCGTCGCTGTTGATGATAGGACGGAACAACGCATCGGCCTTGGTGAGGTTATCGTCATCACTACAACTGATGAACGTTCCTGTTCCTGCTGTTACTGCTGCAAACAGCAACATGGTCTTAATTATCTTTTTCATAATGCGTCTCCTCGTTATTTGTAATTTTCTTTAATGATAGTTGCAACTTCTACATTGATACCGTCACCTGTGTTGCCATCTAAAATGCGGTAACCATCGTTGTTCAATACAGTACTTGCAGAAATCGTCTCAGTGGTGATAGGCAGCAGATAGGGCACTACACCGTCGCCCTTGAGAGCACCGTTAGAGTAGCCACGATACAGGCGTGTGAAATAGTCGCTGGCAGCATATACATCCTTACGTGTGATACCCGTATCCTCACCTTCGGCAACAGTGATAACCTTAGTGTTTGGAGCCGTACCTAATGTGTAGGTAGAGCTGCCATCGGCATTGACAACCTTGGCTGGAGTGGTGGTTCCATAGTCCACACCTCCATAGATATAGGTACGTGTGCGTTTCAGCATATTGCTGCCCCAGTTCACACTCTGCCATCCATCGGCCTGCATGGTAGCGTCGTCTTCGGCAATCTTGTACTTCTCGTTATACCACTTGATGTCGCTCTTCAGATTGTTCTTACCTGTCTTTACATACCACAGCTTGTTGGCCCATGTGGTGTAATTGGCGGCCTCTGGATAGTTGGCCAGCACATTTGGATCATTCATAAGGTCCTCGTTAGAGGCAATACCCCAGCAGAGTGCGGTGTACATGGCCTCCTCAATCTTCTTGGCATAGAGATTCCAGCGAACCAGGTCGAACTTGCGCAGTGCCTCGCTACCGAACTCCCAGGCGCGCTCATCAACGATGGCATTAAAGAAGGCATCCTTTGTGGTCAGGGCATTGACATAATTGGTAACATCGTCTGCATAAGTGGCGCTGTTAGCAAAGGCACGGGCACGAACCTTAGTCAGCATCTCCTTGGCAAGTGCTGTTGGTCCATTCAGCTCATTCTCTGCCTCGGCCAGCATCAGGAGCACGTCAGAGTAGCGCATCAATGGGAAGTTGATACCTGTACCCTTAGATGAGCCTGAACCCAGTTCCTTGGCAGCACGTGAGCGATCCCACTTGCCTGCATACAAGCCTGTTGAAGCAACAGCCTGCACTGTGTCCTGAACATGCTGATATTTTGCTACACACACGTCGCGACGACTATCATTGTCGGCAAACGACATGTAGTAGGTTGGGGTAACTGCCACCTGGGCAGTAGTGGTTCCGTTTGCGCATGTGCCAGTATTGGGAACACCGAAACTCCAACCGATATCACCGCCATAGTTCTGGACAAATGCTACCTCATAAAGTACCTCAGCATTGGTTTCGCAGGTATAGTTCATCTCGTTGATGAACGACTGTTCGAAATTCGGATACAGTTCACGTGGCTTCAGCTGCAAGAGTTTCTGGCAGTAGTCCTTGGCCATCTGGTAGTACTGTGTGTAGGTCTGAGCAGTCTTCTCTACACCGCTGGCATCTTTATATGTAACTGTTAGTGAGTCAGCAGAAACATCCAGATAGTCATCAGCACGTTTCATGGTTCCATCCTTGGTCATGCCATAGCCTGCACGGAACAGGGCAAGACGAGCTATCAGACCGATGGCAAAATCACGGTTCATACGTTCTATTCCGCCTGTGTTGACGTCACTCCACTTCATGTTGGGCTCAATGTCAACCAACTGCTGTAGCACACGACTATAGACAACATTCTTGTCGGAACGTGGCTTGTCTATCTCATCACCCCATTTGGCTGCTACGTCGTAGTAAGGCACGTCGCCAAAGAAGTTGCACATCAGATAATAGCGATAGGCTTTCAGACAGGTTGCCTCGCCCTTAATCTGCTGCATCTCATCGGTATTACCAATAGAACTACCATCTATACCAGCACGTACCTGGTTGGCACGCTCGATGGCCAGCAGGTTGTTGTCCCACACCTTCTTGACGTCACTCCAACCTACGTTGCCTGCGCTCTGAAGTGGCCATATGGCATTTCGGTGATTGGTGGCTGCCGTGGCGCTGACACCCATCGCTTCTACGTCAGTATTCTGCATCCAAACACCGCACATACGGCTTGTGAATGGATCCTCGCAGAACAATACATACACGCCGTTGATGGCGTTGGTTGCAAACTCGGTAGAGCTGTAAACCATGGTCTGGTCCATCTGTGATGGCGACTCTACATCGAGTGTGTCGTTACACGATGTCAGACCGAATGCTCCAAGAGCAGCAATTGCTATATATTTATTCTTGAATTTCATATCTAAATCGGATTGTTTGTTGTTATATTACAGCGTTACGTTCAAACCAAAGGTAAATGCACGGCTCTTTGGATAAGAAGAGAAGTCGATACCAGGAGTCAAACCAGAGTAGCTGCTGTTACGGGCATACGAACTTACTTCAGGGTCGTAACCAGGGTAGCTTGTGATGACAAACAAGTTAGTTCCTGTTACATAAGCGCGCAGGCGCTGTATACCAACCTTCTTTGTAATCTTATTAGGAATGGTATAACCGATGGTCAAGCTCTGCAAACGCAGGAACGAAGCATCGTCCATAGCCCAGTCGGTAGGAACAACTACTGCGTCGCCAGTAGAGAATGGGCTCCACATAGCCTTAGGAGTAAGTCCGTTACCACCCTCGTTCCAGTACTTCAAATCTTCAAGGCTTGTAAGCAGCACACCTGTCTCTGGGTTAATGTAAGAGTAAGCATTGCTCTGACTCATAGTGGCACGCATATTAGGATAGGTACCAGCACGATAACGCGATGAAGTCTGAATCTTGTTTGCATTATAGATGTCGTTTCCTACCTTATATGTAAAGTTCACGTTGAAGTCGAAGTCGTAGATTTCGCCATTAAATCCGAAACCACCCATGAAGTCGGGGTTAGTGTCGCCAATCACAGTAATATCCTTGGCATCAACTACACCATCACCGTTCAAATCCTTCAGTTTCATAGTACCAGGACGGATACCGATAGTTCCACCCAGCAGTGAAGTTGTTGGAACACCATCCTTCAAAGTGTAAGTTCCTTTCACTTCGTCGTAACTGGCAAAATCGTCGGTAGTATAGTAACCATCGCTCAACCAACCATAAACCAGTCCGATAGGATCGCCAATACGTACAATATAGTCCTGCTGGTTCTTGTTGTCGGTGCTAGCCCAACCTGAAGCAAATGTCATTTCCTGCAAACCGTTGGCCAGACTCTTAACGTTCGACTTATCGAAGCCGATATTGAAGTTGGCATTCAGTTTAAAGTTCTTATTCTGGATGATAGCAGCATTCAGGGTTACTTCAACACCCTTGTTGCTGGTCGATGCAGAGTTCTCCCAAACAGTGGTATAACCAGGAGCAGCAATATTGTGGTTAATCAGCAGATCGTCGGTGCTGTTCCAGTAAAGATCGATATTACCCGAGAAGCGCTCATTAAGGAAACCGAAGTCTAAACCAAGGTTACGTGTTGTTCGCTTCTCCCATGTAAGCAAAGGATTGGCCAGAGTGGTAGAAACGGCCTGATGCGAGCCAGCTACCTCGCCTACACCATAACGCTTAGAACCGCTGTTTGTGTCGTAAAGCTGAACATACTGTGTATTACCAATCTTATCGTTACCAACCTTACCATAAGATACACGCAGCTTGAGGTTCGACAACCAGCTGTGTGTAGCCTCCATCCAAGGCTCGTCGATGATACGCCATGAAGCAGCAGCTGCAGGGAAGAAACCCCACTGGTGCCCACTGCCAAACTGCGAGCTACCATCCTCACGCATGGTAACGGTAAGCAAGTAGCGGTCGAGCAAGGTGTAGTTGATACGTCCAAAGAACGATACCTTATTCTGATTAGCAGCCACGTTACCAGTCATGGTCTGCATCATACCTAAGCCGAAGTTAGCAAAAACCTGTTCTGCCGTGAATGCCTCGCTAAAGTTGTTAGCACTCATAGCACTGTAGTTAGAACGGCTTGAACGTATCTCCTGACCAGCCATCACGTTCAGATGATGAATCTTATTAATCTTGGTGTCGTAGGTAAGATTAAAACTCTCACGCATGCTGCTTGTGTTAGTCTTAGTCCAATCAGCCAAAGGCTTACCACCAACATACGAAGCCTGAGTAGTGGTAGAACCATACCAGTTCTTTACTTCATTAAATCCATAGGTATAGCCACCCTCCAGATGAGCAGTAAGTCCCTTCAGAGGTGTTTTCCAATCCAAAGCTCCGTTGAATACGAAACCACGGTTATTACGGCGGCGCCAGTACTGTTCCGACTGCTCGGCCAATGACATGTTAGAACGCTGCCATTCAACGATTTCATCGTCCGACATAGTTGAGAAGTCAGGTGTAATCATGCCCGACAGACCCTTTGTAGCAACACCATAGAGTGCCTGCTCGGTACGTACCTTGTAAGTACCACCCTGAGTACCCTGTCCGTTGGCAGTCTGATCGTTAACACGAGCAGTCATCGAGAACTTCAGACTCTTGTTAATATCGTGATTTAACTTTAAGAGGAATGCGAAACGCGAGAAATCGTTGTTTGGCATCAAACCAGCATTATAGTCGTAAGTACCAGAAAGGTTGAACTTTGTCTTCTCGGTACCACCCTGCAAACTAACGTTATGACTCTGTGAGATGGTGTTAGCACCAAACAGGTCATCCTGCCAGTCGATGGCCTCAATGCTCTTGTAGAGATACAAGTCATCGAATACTCCAAACTGCTTGTAGAACGAGTTCAGTGCACTCTCGCCACGCAATGCAGAATACTCATAGTTCGACATTACATACTGATAGGTGTCAAGTACATCCAAGCGTTTTGCTACTTTTTTGGTCTGTAAATAGCCGTTGTAGCTAACTTGAGTCTTACCACCTTTTGCATTCTTAGTAGTAATCAAGATAACACCATTGGCACCTTCAGAACCATAGATAGCTGTCGAAGATGCATCTTTAAGTACTGTTATATCCTCGATGTCGTTTGGCGAGAGATCGGTCAGCTTACCGCCCTGGAATCCATCGATAACAACCAATGGACTGTTATCACCAGTGATAGAACCACCTCCACGTACACGAATCAGTACCTCAGCATCTGGCGAACCGTCGGTAGTAGTAATGTTAACACCGGCCATCTTACCTGTCAGTGCCTCGGTTACGTTTGATACAGGCACCTTGGCAAGATCCTGACCGGCAACGGTTACAACAGAACCTGTCAGGTCTTTCTTACGAACGGCACCATAACCGATAACTACCAACTCGTTCAGTGTGTTGTTGTCGTCTTCCATCATCACCTTCATGTTAGTGCTGGCGGAAACTGTTTTAGGCTTCATGCCGATAAAAGTAATTACAACCTGCTTGCTGTTTTGCAATTTCAATTCGAAATTACCTTCGAAATCCGTTACGGTAGCATTCTTAGGACTACCCTTTTCCACAACTGTGGCACCAATGACGGGCTCGTTCGTTGAGTCAAAAACTTGTCCTTTAGCAATCGTCTGAGCCAACACCTCAGGTGGAGCCAGCACAAAGAATGCAGCTAAGAGACATAGTTTGCACAATCTTCTCATTGCTTGATTCATACTTTGATCTTTAAGTTATTAATTATAATAGTAAGTTATTCACTTTTTAGAGATTAGTCGTTAAATTGGTGCAAATTTAGTATAATTTTTCCAAAATACCAAAAAATAGGGTTAAGAAAGTGCGTAAAAAAGTACGTAAACGTTTCCGTATTTGAAACGTTTACGTACACAAGAACTCGACAGCAGAAGTGTTAATGCCTGTTTGCTTCCACTTCTTCGCGCTTAGCTCTGTAGTAACGGTCCACGAAATCAATCTGCTCACGGTTGGGCACATTGATCAGCGAAGCTCCATTGCTGAACTGCATGGTGGTGGGCTTGCTCTCGTCGAAGGTTGGCCAGTAAGGCAAACCCTTGCCGTTAGGATTACCCGTCTTGGCAAAGTTTATCCAGTACTGCTGAATGATTTCGGCCACAGCACTCTCGGTAGGATACTTCTGAGGTTGGTCTAGGAACATACCATTCAGGTACATGATATCATCGGCATGTGCCACACCCTTACGACGCGGATCACGAGAAAAGCTCATCTCCGAGGGCTGAGCCAGATAAGCTGCATAAGCCGCACTCTTACCCGTTTTGGCCTGCAGGCTAACCCATGCGTACGATGGCCATGCAAAGCCCATATCACGGAAGGCATCGCCAAAGCCGTGCCAAGCCTCGTCGTTAGTAGCACCAGGATAATACTTCAGTGCCTCGTCGGCCCACGAGCCAAAAATGTTCTTCACTGTTTTATGATAGTCCTCGGCTGTTATGTTACCTGGAGCAAACAGTGCACCCTCGTCGCTGTTAGTCATCACGATTACAGGCACATCGTTATACTCGCCACGCTCATACAGGCGATACTGGTCGTCGCAAATCACGTAGCCATCCACACAAGGCCAGAAACCGGCAAAGCCCACGTTGCCATCGCACAGTGCCATAGCATCCATGGCGCGCAACTGCTTCAGGTTCTTTTTCTTCAGATGCTTCATAAAGGCCACACCCTGCTGCTCGGCACCCTTCTGCGAGGCATCAAGACCTAACGAACGTGGCGCATCGCTCCAAGGCGCAAACGAGCCACCGCTATGACTGATGCAACGGTGGAACAAACCACGTGCCAAAGGCGATGCACACAGCATGCTGCAACTGATGGCACCGGCACTCTCGCCAAAGATGGTTACCTGGTTAGGATCGCCACCAAACTGGGCAATGTTACGCTGTACCCACTGCAAGGCATAAATCTGATCCAGCAGACCGTAGTTGCCCGAGTGTCCGTCCTTACTCTCCTTAGTGAGCTCAGGATGGGCCATAAAGCCTAAGGCACCAGTACGGTACTCTATGCTCACAATCACTACGCCACGCTGTGCCAGGTGCTTCCACAGGTCGCCACCATACCACTCGGTCTGGAATCCGCCACCGTGAATCCATACCATCACAGGCAACTTGTCGTTAACCGATTTAGCTGGGGTGGCAATACCTAAGTACAGGCAGTCCTCGCTCATCATTTCGGCCGTACGACCAGGACGTGTGGGCTGTGGCGGCATTTTTCCAAATTCATCGCACACACGCACACCCTCCCAAGCCTTAGCAGGCTGTGGAGCGCGCCAACGCAGATTACCAACAGGAGGTGCTGCGTATGGGATGGCCTTATATACTGCCAGTCCGTCGTCCAGTACACCTCTCACATCACCAGTCTCAACATGTGTTGTCAGGAGCGCTTGCGCCTGCACAACAGTGCTAGCTGCCATAACCACGACAACCAGCAACAGTTTTCTAAGTAACACTTTCATCACTTTTCTTTAATTTTTATTTTTTAGCTGTAGTACATTCATTTACTAAGTATACGATGCTCATATACGGTATGCCTGTGTTGGTTTCGAGACCGATCTCACAGGTACGACTGTTAGAGTAGCCCACCTCTATCTGGTTAGCCTCAATCTGTGGGCGCAGCTTGCGCAAACCGTACTTGTTCAGCTCGGGGAAGGTAAAGCCTCTGTCGCCTGCAAAGCCGCAACAGCCCACACCCTCGGGCAGGAACACGTTGTTCGAACAGAGCTTAGCCAAGGCTATCATATCCTTATCCACGCCCATGTGTCGGGTAGAGCACGTCAGGTGCAGCGCTATATGGCGGTCGATAGGATGGAAATCCAGTCGTGGCACCAGGTACTTCATAATAAACTCGGCAGGCTCGTACAGGTGCATCTTGTGCATCACCTTGCGCATGCGGTGCAGACACGGACTCTGCGCACACAGCACGGGATACTTACCCTCCTCGCTGGCCTTCCACAGGGCAGCTTCCAGTTCGGCACTCTTACGGTCGGCAATGTCCAGCATACCTTTACTCTCCCATATCTGTCCGCAGCACATACGCTCCATACCCTCTGGGAATATCACCTCGTAGCCGGCCTTTGCCATCAGCTGAATTACCTCATCCACCAGGTCGTGAATCTTTCCACCACTCTTCGATTGTCCCATCGTTTGGTTAATACAGCTGGGGAAGTAAACCACCTTCAGTTGAGAGTTGAGAGTTGACAGTTGAGAGTTATGATTACCATTCTCGTCGTGATGCGGTATCGACTTTTCGATGATAAACTGCGTCAGATCGCTCTTCTTGGGCTGACGGTGCTTTTTAGGCATAGCGGTAGTCCATAGTGGCAGTCCCATCTTGTTCATGGTACGGCACACGGTAGTCATCAGTGTAGGACCGAGTGTGACGTGGGCGGCATGAGCCACATCCAGCACCACGCGCAATCCGCTCTTGATGCCCGCCATGTGGTTGGCAGCAAACTCGCCTACCCCATAGCCCAACGGACGTGTGTTCATATCCAACTGGCGTATCAGGTGCGTCAGCTCGCCCGTATTAATCTTCATGGGGCATGAGGTAGAACACAAGCCATCGGTAGCACAGGTCTGATCGCCATAGTACTTATACTGCTTCTGCAGGCGCTCCAGGCGTGCATCGTCCTTGCCGGTATTAGTCAGATAGCAAATCTCGCGCTGCACGGCGATACGCATACGCGACGACAGTGTGAGTCCGCACGACATACAGTTAACCTCGCAGAATCCACACTCTATACACTTGTTGGCACGCTTGGCCTGCTCGATAGTCTCCTTGGCTGTGCTCAGCTCTGGGTCCATCAGATAGTGTCCACCATCAGGCACACTGCTATAGTCGTAATCCAACTCTGGCAGCGGCTTCAGGCACTTGATAAAGCAGTCGGGATCGTTATTGAATATCACACCCTGGTTCAGCAAACCGTTCGGGTCGAAGATAGCCTTCAGCTCCTTCATAGCCTCGTAGGCCTTAGCGCCCCACTCGTACTTTACAAACGGTGCCATGTTGCGACCAGTGCCGTGCTCGGCCTTCAAGCTGCCGTCGTAGCCTTCTACCACCAGCTTGGCCACATCGCGCATCATCTCGGCATAACGGGCCACCTCGTGCTCATCGGCAAAGCTCTGATTCAAGATAAAGTGGTAGTTGCCCTCAAAGGCATGACCGTAGATACAAGCATCATCATAGCCATGATCGGCTATCAGCTTCTGCAGTTTTACTGTTGCCTCAGGCAGGCACTCGATGGGGAATGCCACATCCTCAATCAGGCACGAGGTACCTATCGGACGTGTACCGCCCACCGATGGGAATATACCACTACGGATGGCCCAGTACTTGCCGTACACAGCCGGATCCTCGGTAAACTCGGCAGGTATGTAGAGTCGGAACGCGCCTAAGCATTCCTTAATCTTCTGTATCTTATCCAGCAGCTGCTCGTGGGTAATACCCTTGGTCTCGGTAAGTATAGCCGTCAGGTTGTGGTAATCGCCAGGCTTTACGCCCTCAATCTTGCCGGCATCCACATCCTGTTTGTACTGCAGATAAACGGGGTCGTCGACTGATGAGAGCGACTTATAGTCGAGCATCTCGGCACTCTTCACCACCAGATTCTCGGCACTATACTCCAGGTCTTCCTCGCCAGCCTTCATCTTCTTCAGGGCCACCACAGCCTCGCAACTCTCCTTCATGGTCATAAAGTAAACCATGGCCGATGCCTTGAATGGATAGTCCTTCAGTGTTTTCATCGTTACCTCCGACAGGAAGGCCAGTGTACCCTCGCTGCCTACGATAGAGTGAGCGATGATATCAAACGGATTGTCGTAGGTCACCAGTGGACGCAGATTCAAACCCGTTACGTTCTTAATGCTGTATTTCTTGGTAATGCGGTCGGTCAGTTCCTTGTTGGCCCGCACTTTATCACGCAAATTCTCAATCTGGGCGATAAAGGCCGGATGCGTTTTCTTGAACTCCTCCCTACTCTGCTCATCGCCGGTATCCAGCACCGTACCATCGGTCAGGATGATACGTGCCGACAGCAGCATACGGTCGCTATTGGCATGCACGCCGCAGTTCATTCCCGAGGCGTTGTTCACCACGATACCGCCCACCATGGCAGCACCGATTGAAGCCGGATCGGGAGGGAACACACGCCCGTAAGGCTTCAGTATCTGGTTAACCCGAGCACCCACGATACCCGGCTGCAACTTAATGCTTTCCTGGTTCTCGCCCAGCTCGTACTTCTCCCAATGCTTACCTGCCACAATAAGCACACTGTCGGTACAACTCTGCCCCGAGAGCGATGTGCCAGCAGCACGGAAGGTAAAGGGCAGTTTATGCTTTTCGCACAGTTTTACAATCTTCGATATCTCTTCCTCACCATCACTACGAAGCACTACCTTCGGAATCTGGCGATAAAAACTGGCGTCGATACCCCAACCTAAGGTACGTAGTTCGTCGGTATAAATACGCTCGGCAGGCATAAAGCGCCGCAGCTCTGATAAGAATTCGTTCAGCATAGGGCTCTTGGGTTTAGTTATACTCGATTTTTGTGAGCAAATATACAAAATTTTTCGATATCATCACACTTTTTCAACGTTTTTTTGACTCTTTTGATTTTTTCACAAAAAAAATCGTGGTACGTATCAAAAGTTTTCGTATATTTGTCGGCAGAACTTATATAAATATTCACTAATAACTAAAAGCCTATGACAGCATTAGTTTCTGCCATCCCCATTCTATTACTCATTATCTTAATGATGGGTTTCAAGGTATCAGGCTACAAGAGCGCCATTGTTACGCTGATTGTAACCGTTGTATTAGCCCTGTTTGCAGTCCCTGCCATGGGTATTGTGCCCGATAAGTATGCCGATGCAAGCATTTTTGGTATTACACTTTGGTCGGTAGTCGAGGGCCTGCTCAAGGCCTGTTTCCCTATCATACTTATTATTATATGCGCCATCTTCAGCTACAATATCCTTTGCGAAACCAAGGAGATTGAGACCATCAAGGCGCAGTTTATACAGATGACCTCCGATAAGGGTCTGTTGGTACTGCTGCTTACATGGGGTCTTGGTGGTGTGTTAGAAGGTATGGCAGGCTTTGGTACGGCTGTGGCCATTCCGGCAGCCATCCTCATCGGCTTAGGTTTCAAGCCCATGTTCTCGGCTGTTATCTGTTTGATAGCCAACACCGTAGCTGTAGGCTTTGGTGCAGTAGGCTTGCCTGCCACCACCCTGGCCAACCAGGTAGCTGCCAGCGGTACCGCTACCCCCGAGGAACTTTGCGAAGTGGCCACTTTTATTATTCTGCAGCTGTCGCTCATGTTCTTTATCACGCCGTTCCTTATCCTCATGCTTACCGATAAGACCAAGATTCTCAAGAACATCAGCATTGCCCTGTTTGTAGGCACATGCTCGATTATCGTGCAGTTCTGCTGTGCCCACTTCATCGGCCCTGAGACTCCCGCCATCCTTGGTTCGGTAGCCGCTATCATCGCCATGCTCATCTACAATAAGCTGTTTATACACGATGAGAATCCGAATGATGAGGTACAGGTTGAGAAGAAGAACTTCGGTCTGGTTAAAACGCTCAAGGCATGGAGTGTTTACGGCTTGATTATCTTCTTTATCCTCATCAGCAGTAAGATTGTACCGCCCATCAACGAGCTGTTAAGCAGCACACTGGTAACCAAGTTCGATCTGCCTGTCATCGGCAACACCTTTAAGTTTGGCTGGCTGTCGAATGCCGGACTGATGATTTTCCTGGGTGCCGTGATTGGTGGACTGATTCAGGGCATGAGTTTTGGTGCGCTGATGAAGCTGCTGGCCAAAACCACACTGAACCTGCAGAAGACGGTAGTTACCATCTGCTGTCTGGTAGCCATGGCCATGCTCATGAACAATACGGGTATGACTAACGATATCGCTAAGGGATTGGTAATGCTTACCGGTGTGGCCTTCCCATTCTTTGCACCGCTCATTGGTAGTATCGGTACGTTTGTAACGGGTAGTGCCACCAATGCCAACATTCTGTTTGGTAAGCTACAGGCCACTGCCGCCAGCGACTTAGGACTGGTTAACCAGGGCACCTTCTTTGGTGTGAGTGGTAGCGAAACCAACTGGCTGGCCGCCGCCAACTGTGCCGGATCAGAAGGTGGTAAGCTGCTGTCGCCACAAAGTATCGCCATCGCAACCGCAGCATGTGACATGGAGGGTCAGGATGGCGACATTATGCGTAAGACCATGCCGTTCGCTATCTTCTGGATACTGATGAACGGTCTGATGGTATTCTTAGGCTTGCACGTTATTTAGCAGGCTGCAGGTACCAGCGTACCGTCCAGCTTAGCTCAGCATTGGGAGCCAGGGTTGTGTAAGCACCTTGGCTCTCTATTTCTATATAGGTTTTGCCACGGTTCACGTACACCTGTATCTCAGCCTCGCCAGGAGCAGGCTCATCGGCCTTCAGGTCGGCAAACTTTTTGGTCAATACCAAGCCGTTGTTCTCGTAGCTCAGCCAGCCCTTACCGTCGGCATTTACCTTACGGTTCTGCGGCGCCTCGTCGGCAGCATAGCAAGCCACACCGTCGCGCTGTTCAAAGGTCATCACACCAGCAGGCCATATGCTCTCAACAGGCGCATCAAACTTAATCACACCGGCATTAGGCACACGGGTAATCTCCCATGGGGCCACTTTGCGTTCTTCGCCGCTCTCGTTAATAATACTGTAGGTAATCACAATGGCACCATCCTTCTTATCGGTGCTGAAATCCTTGCGCACACGGTACTTCAGCTTCTCCGACACCGGACTGGTCATCACCAGGTGACCGTCTTTCTCTACCACCTCGTAAGCGCCCTTGTCGAGTTCGAATACGGGGGGCCAGTTCCACTCCTTCTGCGGACTTGTCCAGAAAGTGCTACCGAAGCTTTCGGGCCACTTGAGCTGCGAAATTACTTCCTGATCCTGATACTTGAGCGACATGATTTTGGCGCCCTTTTCGGGGTTGATAGTCATGGTTACATCACCAATCTTCACCTCTTTGTTCTGAGCCATAGCTGCCGATGAAAGGAGCAGGGCTACGGCCGAAAGCATTACAATTCTTTTCATACTTATAGTTGATAATGATTATTTTTTTGTTGTTATGACGCATGCCGAGGTCAAAAGTTAAGCCGCGTTATAGTTCGTTAACGTTAGTTCTGCCGATAACCGCCCAAAAAAGCGTACCTTTGCATTTTGAAAGTAGAAAGATTGGAAGATAAGATGGACAGACTTTGGAATAGAAACTACTGCAAGGTGATGGCAGCCAACTTTACGTTGTTTTTTGCCTTTTACGTGCTTACACCGCTGCTGCCGCTCTACCTGAGCGAGCATTTCGGCGCTACTAAGGATGTAATCGGACTGGTACTCTCGGGCTATACCATTACCGCCCTGCTGGTGCGTCCATTCAGTGGTTATGTGGTAGATACGTTCCCCCGCAAAACGGTGCTCATGATAGCCTTCGGTTTGTTTGCCATCTTCTTTGCAGGCTATCTGGCCGCCTCTACCCTACTGCTGTTCACCATTGTGCGCACACTGCATGGCGGTCCCTTTGGCTCAGTTACCACGGCCAATGCCACAGTAGCCATCGATGTGCTTCCCAGCAGTCGCCGTACCGAGGGTATCGGCTATTACGGTTTGAGTAACAACCTGGCTATGGCCACCGCCCCCACCATCGGCATCTGGCTTTACCAGTTTACCAACAGTTTCGAGTTTCTATTCTGGTTGGCGCTCATTGTGGCTTGCGCAGGCTGGCTCATCGATTCTACGGTAAAACTGCCCCATAAAGATATCGTACGCCAGAAATCCACGCTTTCGCTCGATCGTTTCTTCCTTACACGCGGTTGGCTGTTAGGCTTAAACATGGTGGCTTTCGGCTTTAGCTTTGGTGTGCTTAGCAATTACCTGGCCATTTATGGTAAGGAGGTAATGGGCATTACAGGCGGTACAGGCACCTATTTTCTGCTGTGCTCGGTAGGTCTTATCCTTAGCCGCTTGCAGGGCAGCAAAGCCCTCCGTGCCGGACGTGTAACCCATAACGCCGCCACTGGCATGATCATCTCGCTCGTAGGTTACACATTGTTTATTTTAATGCCAACGCTAACTCAATGTTCCATGGTCAATGGTCAATGGTCAATGGTCATCGGCTATTACGGTTCCGCATTGTTGATTGGCTTAGGCAACGGACACATGTGGCCTGCATTCCAGAATATGACCATCAATGTGGCACGCAACAACCAGCGTGGCACTGCCAACAGCACCATCCTTATCTCGTGGGATATCGGTATGGGATTAGGTATCCTGATAGGTGGTATCGTAGCCGAGTTGATTAGCTACAGCGCAGCTTTCTGGACGGTAGTACTCGTTAACGGTACAGGTGTAGCCACATATTTCCTGGCTACGCGCGCCTTCTTCCTGCGCCGTAACCTCAATCCTACCGTACGATAAAAAAGTTGGTTATTTTACCAGCCCCTTCTTCATGTCGCGCATCTTGCAAGGTATCCAAACCGTAACATGGGTACCCTTGCCTTTCTCCGACTTCAGTTCGATGGTGCCATGCAGACCCTCAACAATCGACTTGCAGATAGATAAGCCCAGACCCGAACGCTGATTAAACAGGGTAAGCGAATCGCTACTCTGCATCTGCATAGCAAAGTTGGTCTGGAAATCCTGAGCCTCACCGTCGCCAGTATCAATCACCTCAATACGCAAACCGTTCTCCTGGTAATCATAGTCGATGGTAACGGTGCCCTCCTGGGTATGCACCAAGGCGTTGTGCAACAGGTGTGTCATCAACTGATACATCAGGTTGGTATCTAACGTACCCTTACAGTGGGGCGACAATGGCGAGCGTACCACCACATCTACATTGGCTCCGGCATCGCGCTGTGCCTCACGGCGATACGATGCCATCAGCTCGGCCAGATTCACCTCTATCATCGTAAAGGTATTCATATTGCTATCAAAACTGGATAGCTCTAACAGTTGCGATATAAAGTACAACAGCTGCTTGCCATGCTGGTTAATGTTTTCGATCACAGGCACCATCTGCTTGCGGTCCATCCCATCATGATCCAGCATCTTCTTGCTGTCGTTGATAATGGCATTCAATGGCATACGCAAGGCATGACTCACATTGGCCATAAACACTGTTTTAATGCGTTCGCTACGCTGGGCACGACTAATCTCATTATGCAAACGCGTACGATAATAATACTGCACAAGGAAAATACACCCCGTAAACAAAATCACAATCGTAATCAGGATAACTGTCTGCCAATTCATATTGCTAACTTTTAGGTTTCAATGTGCAAAGATAAGAATTTTTCGGCAAAGTTGCTTGCGGTTAACATACATTAACCACATTATACAGCCAGAATCTCCTTACATACTGCCAAAGCCGATGCTACGGTAGGTATCTCGGATATTACCACCGAGTGTTTGCCCTTACCCTCGCGGAAAGTGCACTTACGGGGATAACGCGACACGTACTGCAGTATCTTACCAAAGGCATCGCTCTGGAAGTAAGGACTGTCGTCGCGACTCACAAAGTAGAAGTACATCTTCTGCTGCTTCAGCATGATTTTCTCGATACCCAGCTGCTTACCGGCCACACGCAGCGGCACTACCAGTATCAGCTCCTCGCTCACAGCAGGTATAGCTCCAAAGCGGTCAACCAGGCGCTTGCGATAGGCATCCAACTGCATCTCCAACTGGGTGCTGTTTGCCAGGTTGTCAAGCTCGCGATACAACAGCATGCGCTCCGAATCGCTCGGCACATACTGATCGGGGAAGTACATCTCTATATCACTATCCAGCGCACAGTCGTCAACCCACGACAGTTGAGAGCCCACAGTTGATACTTGAGCATTCTTGGCTTCGGCCTTTTCGATGGCAGCAAACTCTGGTTCCTCGTTCTTAAGCTCACTCATCGCCTGATTCAGTATCTTCTGGTATGTTTCGTAGCCCAAGTCGGCAATAAAGCCGCTCTGCTCCGAGCCCAACAGGTTTCCGGCACCACGAATATCCAGATCCTGCATGGCGATATTAATGCCCGAACCTAAGTCGGAGAAGTTCTCAAGGGCCTCCAGTCGTCGGCGACTCTCAGGGTTCAATGCCGAGAGTGGTGGTGCCAGCAAGTAGCAGAAAGCTTTGCGGTTGCCACGTCCCACACGTCCGCGCATCTGGTGCAGATCGCTCAGTCCGAAGTTGTGGGCACCATTGATAATGATGGTGTTGGCATTAGGTATGTCGATACCGTTCTCAACGATAGTGGTAGAGAGCAGTATGTCGTAATCGTAGTTCGAGAAGTCGAGGATAATCTTTTCCAGCTCCTCGGGCTTCATCTGTCCGTGTCCGATACATATACGCGCATCGGGCACGTACTTCTGTATAATCTCGGCTATATGCTGCAAATCTGAAATACGGTTGTTCACAAAGTACACCTGTCCGTTTCGGCTCATCTCGTAGTTCACAGCCTCGGCAATAATCTCCGGACTAAAGGTATGAATCTCGGTCTGTATCGGGTAACGGTTAGGTGGTGGCGTTTGTATTACACTCAGATCGCGTGCGCCCACCAGCGAGAACTGCAGCGTACGTGGTATAGGTGTGGCACTCATCGTAAGTGTATCTACCGATGTCTTCATCTGGCGCAGCTTTTCTTTGGTTGATACGCCAAACTTCTGCTCCTCGTCGATAATCAGCAAGCCCAGGTCCTTAAACTTCACACTCTTACTAATCAGTCGGTGTGTGCCGATGATGATGTCTATCTTACCCTCGGCCAAGTCCTTTTGTATGCGATTGGTATCTTTAGTGGTACGTGCACGCGTCAGGTAATCCACCGTTACAGGCATGTCCTTCAGTCGGTTGCTGAACGTGCGGAAGTGCTGATAAGCCAGCACCGTAGTAGGCACCAGCACAGCCACTTGCTTACCATCCACAGCGGCCTTAAAGGCAGCACGTACAGCCACCTCGGTCTTACCAAAGCCCACATCGCCGCACACCAGTCGGTCCATGGGTCGTGCCTTCTCCATATCGGCCTTCACATCCTGCGTAGCCTTCAACTGGTCGGGCGTGTCCTCATACAGGAACGAGGCCTCCAGCTCGTGCTGCATGTACGAGTCGCGACTAAAGGCAAAGCCCTTTTCCTTGCGGCGCTTAGCATACAGTTTTATCAGATCGCGCGCTATCTCCTTGATATGTGCCTTGGTGCGCTCTTTCAGACGCTCCCACTGCCCCGTACCAAGGGTCGACAGACGTGGCCCCTCGCCGCCATCCTGCGACTTATATTTGGCCACCTTATACAGCGAATGGATGCTCACATAGATGGCATCGCCGTGCTGATAGGTAAGCTTTATCATCTCCTGATAGCCATCGCCCTGCGGCATACGTACCAGTCCACCAAACTTACCCACACCATGATCCACATGCACCACGTAGTCGCCAATCTCAAACTGCTGAATCTCCTTCAGCGTCAGCGCCATCTTTCCGCTACGGGCCTTGTCGCTCTTCAGGTTATACTTGTGGAAACGGTCAAATATCTGGTGGTCGGTAAAAAAGCACACTTTCAGGTCGTCGTCAATAAATCCCTCGTGTAGGGTCTTATCTACCGGTGTAAAGCGTATCTGTGCATGCTCGCCCTCGTTTTCGGCACGCTGCGCAAAGATATCCTTCAAGCGCTCGTTCTGCTTGGCGCTGTCGGCCAGTATATACACCTGGTAGCCCTTATGCAGATAGTTGTCGAAAGCCTGAAACAGCATCTCGAAGTTCTTGTGGAACAGAGGCTGAATGGTGATATTGAATCGGATGATGCTGCAGTCGGATATCGAGGCACGATGACCGAACTCAATCCTGCGGAAGCCCTCAGCCTGATGCATAAACTGCACGCCTGTTACCAGCGGCATATCCTCCTGGAAGGCGGCATCGATGGCATCGCGTACGTACAGATAATCCTTGGTAGCAATGATGGTATCCTTGGGCAACAACGATAGGAACGGCTCCTGGGCAGCCTCGTCGGCCTCCAGTTCGGGCACTATCTCTACCCTGTCACGGGCATCCAGCGAGAGCTGATCCTCAACCTGGAAGGTGCGCACGCTCTCCACATCGTCGCCAAAAAAGTCGATACGATACGGGTACTCGCAACTGTAGCTATACACGTCGAGGATAGAACCACGCAACGCAAACTGTCCGGGCTCGTACACGTAGTCCACCTCGTTAAAGCCCAACTCGCGCAACTGCTTGGTGATATCGCCTACGGGCACCTCCTGCCCTTTCTCAATCACCACCGTACGGTCGTTCAGCGTTTGCTTAGGCACCACCATCTCGGCCAGTGCCTCTGGGTAGGTAACAATGAACACCGATTTATCCATCTGTGTCATCACCTCGGTACGGAGAATCTGCGAAGCCGAATCAAGCTGTCCGTACTTGATGGCACGACGGTAACTGCTTGGGAAGAACAGCACCCGTCGGGTGCCCAACAGCTGCGTCAGGTCGTGATAAAAGTAGCCCGCCTCCTCGGCATCCTGCAGTATAAACAGAATGGGCTTATTACACTTGGCAGCCAACGTACCAAACAACATGGGTGCACTCGAGGCCAACAGCCCCTCAAGGAAAATACGTCGTGTAGCCGCATTTTCTATCTCATGAGCCAGCGCTGCCACCTGCGGCAACTTGGCATAAACCTTTTCTAATTCTTCTATCTTCATCGCGATTCGGTTGCAAAAGTACAAAAAAATTGGCACGGATTACACGGATTAACACGGATTAATAATAAAATTCGTGTATTTCGCGTAATTCGCGCCTCTTTCTTCACTCTGGCGCTACACGATTTGAACGCCTGCGGCAGTTGCACCTACTGCACCTAACAAAGCAGTGATCACCGCCACCACAATCTTCGCGATTGTCCTCCAGTTCTTCATCATAATTCCTCCTTCCTTCATTTTTACATTTTTACCTTTTTACATTTTAATAAGGCTGGGGCCTAAGCCCCAAACCTTAATCGCCATTCGACTCGTTGCCGCCACCGGTGTTGCCGCCAGTGTTGCCACCGTTGCTGCTGTTGCTTGCAGACTTAGTGGTGTCAACATCGTTCTTAGGCGCCTCCTGCACACTGCAACCAGTGATAAAGGTCTTCTGACGCTGACTTCACGGTACAGTTACGCTGCATGATTTCAGCCAACTTGTCGGTGTCGATGGTCTCAGTGATTACGGCACGTGGATACCATTTGCCATAGCCCTTGGCCTTAGGCGACGTTACCTGCGATAATCTGTAGAATACAGACATATTGCTCCTCCTTTCTTTACTCGGGATTCTCATCCCTACTGCGTTAAACACTCTGACTTTTCGTCAGGCTCAGGATTCTCCTGAACACGTTGCAAAGGTACAACATTTTTCGCCCTATTCCAAGGGTTTTGGCCTTTGGCAGTTAGCCAAAATCATGCTGGGTTCCCCAGCCGGGGGATACCCCCGTTTCCCTGTCTGTCCTTTTCTTTGGCGCAAAGAAAAGAACTAAAAGAAACATCCACCTTCCCCAAGCCCCTCCCTATATGGAGGGGATGTAGTTGATTCCGAGGGAAAACCCTCTCCATCAAAATTTTGGTATGGCTCTCGAGCCTTTGCCCTAAATAGGGTTCGCCATTCCTTGCTTAATGGGGGCAAGCCCCCAAACCCCTTGTTCAAGGGCTGTAGCCCCAAGAAAAAACATTCTTGGACAAGCCAAGCGAGCAAAGCTCGTAACCGCACGGTGCTCCATATTTTTCAAGGTCAGTAGCCCTAAGAAAAACATTCCGCACGAGGAGGTCGTTAGAGGAATGCAAATTCTTTGAATCAATATTGAGTTTCGGATTGCGGAACGCAATCTGAACAACGAAATACGAAAAGCTGTTTGAGCGTAGCGAGTTCTTTGAGTGATTTGAAGAATTTGTGTTCCGGCCTCCGAGACAGGACGTTTTTCTTGGGGCTACTGACCTTGCAGTAGTCGATTGCAGCAGCCCTTGCAGTTGCCTCGCAGTAGCAGTTGCTATTGCTTTTCGTTTGAAATCAAGTGTTATTCTAATTTACCGCCTCCACCTTTCTGTGGATTGCTGTTCAAGAACTGCTCGTTGGTTTTCAGCCAGTTGCCCCACCCCGTCAGCTTGTGGAAGTCGCACTTCTCGTAGCCTTCATTGTAGTTGTTCAAGGCTTTTAAATCCGGAACATTCGTCATGTAGTCGAAGGTGTAGAAGAGTTTACTCATCAGGCAGATGCTCAGTGTGTAGTGATCCAGATGCTCCTTACTGTTGTTCACATCGCGATAGCATACAAAAGCCTCGTCGAAGGCCTTATCCATCGCTGCCGATATAGCTTTCAGCTCGGCATCGTCGGTTTCCTTAGCCAACAGCTGGGCATAGTTAGCGATGTCGAAGAATGGGTAAATAAACTCGTTTTTATTCGCATCGATAGGCTCAAAGCGATACACGCTCTTGGTAGCACGGTCGATGGCCTCCTTCTGTGTGGGATAGAGTGCCAGAATGCGGTCGCACAGCTGCTTGGCAGCATCGATGATAGGCTCGAACTTATCGGTGCGAATCATCTTGTAGTCGCCGTTGGCGTAAGCATTCTTGGCTACGTCTACATAACTGTTCTGCCATTCAGGCGTACAGCGTTCAAACATCAGCTTGCCAGCCTTTTGGGCATCGCCAGTCTCCGCCAGTCCGCGTATAAACTCCGTCATCAGCTCACCACCGCTACTCAGTATATGGGCTGAGGCAAAAATGTAGTCGGCTAAGCTGCGTGCCTGTGTCAGCGTTTCGATATTACCCATAAAGCAGTTGTGGAACATCAGCGTGTTAAACTTCTCAATGCCCGCAGCCTTCATGGCATCGTTCAGCTCGTACATATCCATCCACTCGTTATCCACCCACTCGTCTACCATCACACCACGGGTAGCACGAGCCTGCTGCACTTCGTACTTACCAGGCACATCGTACATGGCATCAAAGCCCGATCCATGCCCCCAGATGCCCATTACGTAATCATCGGCAGGGCACAGCAGACTGCTGAACTCCAGGAACATGCGCATGGTGTTAGGGTCACAAATCTTCAGTTGCTTGGCTTCCTCGCCCATGCCGAAAGCCTGCATACCTTGTTCCTTAATTGTGTTCAGGTCGGTCTCGCCAGTCAGCTCAAACCACACGATATCGCCAGGCGCTGCATATTTGCCCGTAAAGGCCTTATCTGGATCCGGCTGATTCTTACCATATTTATACATGCACACCACGCGCACGTTGTTGTGGTCGGTCAGGTACTGCTGCAGTCTCTCCCATAAGCCCTGTTCTATAATAAAATCCATGGTGCCACCCGCATTGCCATATACAAACACGGTGTATTTGGCGGGTTGCGGCACATCTATCATCTCATCGTCCTTGCTCCAGGTATCGAACTTAGCAGCCATGTCACTAGTGGTTTTCTTAAATTTCAGGTCGATATCGCCATCACCAAGAGTCAGCTCGTCGCCCACCAGCTGCCAGTTAGCGTACATCTTCTCCCTATCCTTCGGGTTCATCGTCAACACGCCATTGGCCGATGCCGTGTACGTAAAGTCAATCTTCTCGCAACCGATGGCATCATCCTCAAAGATGTAGTAGATACGGGTGCTGCCCGTACCGTCGGCTTTAAACTCGGTGTTCTGCCATGTCTTACCATAGTTCCACTTGGCATAGGTCATCCCCGACACATCCGAGAACCAGTTGCCCACAATCCTGGTGTCGATTCCTTTCGCAGGGTTATCACCACTATCGATAGTGCACGCCACAAAACTCAGCATGAAACATGCCAATAGCATCAATTGTTTTAGGTTTGTTTTCATAATGGTATTACTTTAATATTTACTTGTTGTTATTAGTATCACGCCGCAAATATAAAGAAATTTTTAATAACTTCCAAATTTCTTATAGAAAAATAATCACGTGGCGGCCCCCGTGATTATTTTATTTAAACACAATCATATCGGCCAGTTGCAGGAAGTAATCGTTGCTCCAGATGTCGAGTTCGCGCTTGTCGATGATATAAGGGATAACATCGGCCTTTACAACATCAATGTCTGCTTTAGAAAGTCGTTTCTTTAGGAGTTCCATGAAGAGTTCCTTAGTAAGGTCGATATCATTAAATTCCTTTGTCCTTACCTTTAGATGTTCAAAATCCAACGCCACGCGATTTCGTACATACCACTCGAAATCGTACCAGTCGCGCCCCTTTATGCGATTCTTCCAAGCCCGGAATGTTAGAGCATGCATCTTACCGGCATACAAATCGGGTAACGTAAAACAACGTGTGGTAAACGAGAAGGGCTGCATCAACAGCTTTTGCTCCGTAGAAAACTCAAGAGGAGGATTGATATCTACCTCGATCTTTATCTTCAATGTCTTTTCGGTCTGAAACGTCAGATTGTACACATCAGTATTATCCTTTAGGAAAGCTGATTCCACCTTGCCAAAGGTACGCTTGTCTTTCTTTGTAATCGTAACTGTCCGTCCTAAGAGTCGAGCCTCTTCTATAATGGCTGGAAAATAGGTTTCGAGCGTAAAATTCGGATTCTTCGTCAGCAAAGAGAAATCCATATCCTCAGAATATCGTCTCAATCCGTGGAATATCCTGAGACAAGTACCACCATAGAAGGCTGCCTCCTTAAAGAAACCGCCACGATAAAGGCCACTCAACACCACCTGCTGCATTACCTCGTAGAGTGCATTCTTCCTATCGTTAGCGCCTGCGATAGTGTGCTGCGCTATCATCTGTTCAAAGATGTCTGACATGCTTAATATACTTTATTAACGTATTAATACTCGATTGCTTGCGGCTTGCTAATGCACATCGTTCAAGAAGTTCGATATCAAAGTTCTCAAGTGCGTCAGTGTCAAAACGGATGTCTTCCTCAAGATAAGTCTCTACATCCTTCATGAAACGTAGATTCAGACACTTGCTAAAGTTAATCACATCGCAAAGTGCCTTCTCGGGGGTAGCTATCAAGAAACTAACACCATCGACCTGCTCTATTCTAACGCCAACAGCGAAGTATTCTGGCGAGCAGTTCTGATAACTGAAACGGCCTACAGCATTCTCAAAATCTCTGGAGTGCTTGGTGGTAACTGATGTTACCTGATACACACGTTCAGGAATCAACCCATAATAGCGCAAGGCATATTCGCAGCCCACATACGATGGTCCGTAAATGTGATTGGCTATCAGTTCCTTCGACAGTTCCTTACCGGTTTCCATCTTGCTGGCCACGTACATTCCCTTCTTTAAGCGTATAATCTGGCCATTCTTTTCGAGCGCGCGCGCCTTTTCGTTAATATGCTTATGGTTCGGAAAAAACGCACTTAGCACATTAACATAAAAGGGGATATTGCCTATGTTCTCAAACGGTGTCATCAAAATACATATAGTGCTTGAATGGTGCAAATATAGTTATATTTCGTACACAAAACAAATATTTTCTTTGTTTTCTGTGCAAAATATTACTATTTTAACTTTATTTCAAAGAAAAAGGCTGATCCCCAATATGCCAGGGGACAAAAAATGCCAGGGACCTGTCCCCAGGCATGCCAACTCTTTAATGGTTATTACTGCAAGCTTTGGCCAGGGGATGTTTTTCAGTACATCGAAATGCTTATCGTTAGTAACGATATACTCTGCATTGGCAGCAATAGCACAATCAAATATGTTCTTTGCCCCACTCTTCGATAGTGTCATTGTTAATGGCACCATTATCCCATAAAGCATCAATCGCTTTTTGGGCTTTGTCGGCGAAGTATTTCGCTAACATGTTTCTGAACTCAATCAGTTCCGATTCGGATTTAATGCTATTAATAGCATTCATGAGTTCCATTTGTGCTAATTCACTATACGACATAATATTTTCCTTTCTTGCTATTCGGTTGCAAAGATAGAGTTTATTTTTGAAAGTTCCAAGTTTTTGAGGACTTTTTGTACACAAAACGGTGATCCCGTCGCGATTCGCAACACTGCCCGGTTTTAGCGGGGAATCCTTTGCTTTGTTATAGCTTATCCTCTTGACCGGTTTTCATGCCGCGGAGGTCACAATTGTAATCTTTGCGAAACTCTTGCTTTGCCTTCTCCATCGCAGGATTAGACTTGTTGGAAGGAAAAGATTGTGCCACAATGCGGGCACGCACATCATCATTTGATGGATGTTTGAAAAGCGCCTTCTTCAAAGTCTGTCGCAATTGATCGATGGCATGATTTGTATCCACCCCCTTCAGCTCTACAAAGGACTCCGTCCATTGCTCGGGCGTAACATCTTTTGCCGTTCGCCTGACAAGTACCAACTTGTCGCAACGTTGGCCTTCAGTCACGATGTTACCATCTACTGCATATACTACCGATGAATCTCGTTCAACTTACTTATGCTCTCATCCACCCATTCCGACACTCCATCCAGATCATTGCCACTGAGCATAGGTATTTCGCTGTCCATGATGTTTTGGAAGATTCCATTCTCATCGATATAAAATCCAGAGATGCTCTTTGAAGAAAGAATGCAGTCGTCCGAAACAACAGTCTGCTTCAGTTCTTTTTCTTTTGCAATAGAAGCTGCCAGCAATACATTCACCACCGACATTACATACGGGCTGTGAGTGGTCACAACAGTCATACTCTGCTCCGAACCGTTCACCAAGGCTTTCTTTAATGAACGCACCAAACTCAAAACCACCAGTTTTTGTGACTCGGGATACAGATTCTGTTCTGGTTCCTCGATAAACAACTGAGCCGACTGATATTCAAGCCGTCTGTACGAATGACCATTATCTGTCTTGCTAATCTCATTGCGCTCATGCATCGACAGCGAAGCATTATTTCCTACGCAATCTGTGACGTAGTTAGCCATTACATCCATAGGCATTACGCTCTGCATGCCGCTCGATGCATAAAAGGCAGGAGTCTCAGTGCCATCTTCGCGAACTAACACATCTGCACCTGATTTATTCACATAACTGAATCCTCCGGTTGCAGCCAACTTAAAGGGATGCTCGCTGGTGTAAGGTGTCTTTGCCTCATCCCATTCGTAGATGAAGTTGAACAAAACATCGCGTTCAGTAGCTTTGTAGGTTTTATCGACATTCTGGATGGCCGAAATAAGGTTTCTTTCGGCAGGAATGTAGCACAACTTAGTATTAAACCTCTTCTCGGCAAATGACTTCTTTCGAAGGATTTGGGCATTGCCATTCACACCATGATAATTAATAGTGATGTTATCGCCATCATACATGAGGTGGGTGTCATCTGTAAAAAACTCGTCATTGAAGCGATAGAACAGCTTGAGTTCCTTGACGAAGCGGTTGTAGTGGGTGTACTGGCTAACTATGTCGTCGGTAGATACCATGATCTTCTTCTCTATCCAACGGCAAAAGCAGAGCACCTTCATAAAAGTACTCTTACCAGCACTCTGACGCCCTATGAGAACCATTAAGGGTGTCAACTCAATTCTAGTTGAGTCCACTATTGGACCAAAACTTTTTATATGCAGCGAAGCCATAAATACGTTTTCAATTGAGAAGAAATTCTCTTATGAGTTTAAATTTTTTCTGCTGCAAAGATAGAAAGAAGTTTTGAAACTACCAAATATTTATTTTGCAATTATACGCATTCATAATATGCATTGACAATTTCAGTGTCAATTTATGCTAATTTAACTCAAAAAAAAACGATACTTTTTGCGAAAGGCTACTTTGTACGCTATAATCTGCTTATTCGTTTTCGTAGCAAATCACAATAGGCTGACTTCATCTTATCTGGCAAGAAGGATTGACTGAAGCCCTGCCAGGGGACAGGTTCCTGGCAGGGCTCTAAGAATCAGCTCTTGCAGTGGCAAAAATAAAAAGTAGCTTTTTGGTGCACGAAAAGCTACTTTTTGATGAGTGAGAGGTAAACTCCCGTTAGGCGAAAAGCTACTTTTCGGAGGGCGAAAAGCTACTTTTTGTCGGGATGGTGGCGGGCCTCCAGGTCGCGCAGGATGCGCCGATCGCGTGATGGCTTTACGTAGTAGAGCCACTTACAGTGGTTGCACACCCGACGGTACGTGCCCGTCTTCATGCGTTCTAATTTGCTGCGCGGCAACGTTTGCCCACAACGCGTACAAGTTATGTATTCCATTAAACAATAAATTAAAAAATGGTTTGCTCTACACCTTGGTCGAGCCAGCAGTGAGGACTGATATCCAGGATGTTGTAAGTATTATATTGCTCCGTTTGATGGATGGTTTGCACCATGCCATGACGGTAGTTCTGGGGATTGAACGACACATGACAGGTGCCCTTATGCCCCATGGCATCGTCGCGCACCTTATCCACGATGATCTTCAACAGGTGATATCCGTTGCGCGTACCCTGCTTGTCGTCGTTCACCAGCACCAGTCCATAGTCGGCACGGTTACGGAACTCAGCCGAACCACTGGCATTGTAAAGCGAATCAATCTGCTCGCCCTTCTGCGGCTTCGATGGGTGCACCACCACAAATATCAGCAGTCCCGTGCGGTGGGCACACAACTCAATCTCGGCCAACACATCGCCTATCTTCATCGTATCGCTCTTGGCCCCCTCGGGCAGCTGTATATAGTTAAACGGATCCAATAGCAACTGCTGTATGCCGTAACGCTGCTGCAGCTGTTCGGCACGATGCAGTAGCTTGTGGATGGTTCGGCCCGATGTTTCGGTAATAAAAAAGATGTTCTCGCTCAGCCAGTCAAGAATCCTGTCGGCCATGCGCTCCGGTATCTGCGGCTTGTGATAATCTACGCCACGCTCGGTTTGCACCAGCTCCTTGCGAAACTTGCGCCCGGCTATGGTGGTGGCCAATCGCTCAATGTGGCGCTCGGGTGGAAACATCTCGGGCGAATACAGTGCAGCCTTCCATCCGTGCTGCAACGCCAGGTTCAGTATCAGGTCGTCGGCAAAGGTACTTTTACCCGTGTTAGGCTCTCCCACTATAATCACCGTGCGCCCTGGCTCAAACTGTATGTACCCGTCGAATTCACCCCACCCTACGGTTTTGCCTGGTTCGATGCCGTGCTCCCAAATGTATTTAGCCCGCTCACGATAGTCGTCGATAGTCTCAACACCCACAATCGGGCACGGTTGGGCGTGGTTAATGCACTGCAGCACGGCATCCACGCCGTAATCCATCAGCATCTCGTTGGCATCCTTAGCTGTGTCTTCACCTACGCGCCATTCCACTATGCGACAGCGGGCCTCGCCAAAGTATAGCGCCAGTTTGTTGCGCAGCTCCACGCCAGGATCGTCCATGTCGCCAGCCAGATAAATGGTGCGTATGCCATCCAGATGACTGTAGCGAAAGCGGTCGAAGGTTCGCACATCGCTCTCGGCGCCGTTCGATACCGATATCACATTGTCGAACCCGCATTCCATCAGCGCCAGCGCATCCATCATCCCCTCGGTGATAATCAGCGTGTCGTGTCCGATGGCCGCATCAATATTCCAAGGTATCAGCTCGCAGTCGCTCTCAACAGCAAAGTCTTTGCTGGTGGTTTTATACTGGATGTTTACCACCTTGTTACCCTCACGATAGGTAAAGGCCAGGCACGAGCGTTCAATGCCATCGATGGTACGGGTGGCCGAGCGCACACCAGCCTTCGCGGCCGTTTGCGGCTGAATTTTGCGCTTCAGCAGATAGTCGATACCGATGGCGTCGATCGGTCGCAGCTTGCTGGTATCGGGCAACTTGAATTTCTTTTTCTGATAGCCACGTTTCTTGTTGTAGTCGGCCACTTTAGTGCTGATGATGAAGTGGAAGCCACAGTTGTAGCACTTGCCCATGCCGGTCAATGTGTCGAGCCTTACGCAGTGCTCGTCCTGGTGCTTGCGCGTGTCGCTACAGTCGGGACATTTGCAACGCACTATCGTTTTGCCAAGCGCCTTCAGGTTGGGTTTGTTGTCCTTATCCTTTTGGGCGCCCTTTACGTCCAGCTTCTCGATGGGCACTATGTAGTAGCCTGTGCTGGTTTGCTGCCACTGCTTTTGTGGTTTAAAGTTGTCGTTTTGCATCGTCTTGTATTCTTGTTTGTTCCTCTTCGGTTAGTACTTCCCAGGCCGTTTTCATCATAAAGTCGGCTGGCTGCATCTCATCATGGCGCCGGCGTTCGGCCTTGACATCTATCTGCGATGGCGGCACCCAGGCATCGGCCACCAGGCTCCACACCATGTACACATCGCGCTGTGGCGGTGCCCACCAAGGCACGGGCTCGCCATGACCACCCTGTCGCAGGCCCGCGCGCGTCACCATCTCGTAGGCCGAAGGTCCGATCATATCGGGAACCTTCGTGCCTTTTTCTTTATTTTCTTTTTCTATATCTATTTCTATTTCTTCGCGTGCGTACCTATTAGTACGCGCATGTGAGTGTGATGATTTTGTTTCGGTTTTGTTGCTACTTTCTTCCGATTTTGTTGCGGTTTTAAATCGGTTTCCGTTGATCTCGAACAGACCGAAATCCTCAATAATATGGCGCACATTTCGTCGGGTCGTTTTCGCTTGGGCAGCAAAAGCTCTGAGCTGTCCATTGGTGAACATCCCTTCGTTATCATCACATTGCGACAGGTGCAGCACTATCATCAGGTACACGCCGAAGCCGACCGCACCCTGTTCGTTAACAAGGTCGGTCATCTCAGGCTTCGACAGCATGCTGCGGTATAACTTAATAAAACCCCTATTCTTCATTTTCTAATCTTTAATCACTTGGTGTCGGTTGAGTCGATAGTTAATGCGGCAGCTGATGTGCACCCACCAGCTGTTGCCACGGTGTTCGAGGATGAGCTGGTCGAAGTCGGCATACTGCTCGGCATAGCGCATAATCAGGCGTGCTACCTGCTCATCCGTGGGGTGACCGAACGGACGGTGACTGCGGGGAATGGTGATGTCGGCAGCCTCGCCCTTCAGGTGCTGCGACGTGGGCACACCGCCCACCATCTGGTTGAGCATCTGGCAGCGGTAGCCACTGTTCACCTTGATGGGCAGTCCCAACTGGCTACGCACGGGCTCCAGGTCGCGCTTGCAAAGGGTCTGCATCGCCGTGATGTGCTGCTTCAGGGGGATGTTAGGAATCTGTTTAGCTTCGGCTGTTGCTGAGTAACACATCTCGCCCAGCGTGAAATGCTCTGTTAGATGCATGGTTGCATCAATGATTAGTTTCTTCATCTTGTTATTTTTTTAGTTAATAATAATTCTAAACGATAGGAACCCTAAGAAGGGCGCCACCTGATAGGTGACGCCCAACCGTAATAATCTGATTGCTTTACTTTGTTGATTCATGCTTTTGCTGTTTTAAGTTTATCACTAATGGTTCCCAGAACCACCTGCAAAGGTACAACAATC